>NZ_JBFOCO010000025.1:0-90335 GCF_040907865.1 Aeromonas sp. s5 | reverse complement strand
AAATCGTGACGTTGCCACACGCCACGCACACCGCCCGCACTGACGTTGATGCCTTGCAGAGCGAGTTCTTGCGCGACCCGCAGCGGGCCATGGGTAGGCCTGGTGAGGGAGTAATCGAGGATGGCCTGCTCAATTTCGGGCGCGACCCGGTTGGGATGAGCCCCTTTACAGCCAGGCAATTTGTCGAGCAAACCCTCAGCGCCATAGGTCTGGTAGTTGCGCCGGATTTCGTAGAACTGCTGGCGGCTGTAGCCAATGAGCTTGCAGGCTTTGCTGACGTTATTGAGTTCTTTGGCGAGCTCTAGCAGGCTGAGTTTACGACGTGCTACTTTCTCGTTGGTGGTCATACGGTGACTCCGGATAACACGGTAGGGGTACCGTTTTGTTATCCGGTTTGAAGCCGTATGACCACTCCCTTTTGTGGGCAACTGTCAGGTGAATACCATCTCCATACAATATAAGTCGTTGATGGCCAGTATGATCGCAAGCTCTCCATGTATAAGAAAGGCGTTACTAAACACTCCCTATCGCCACCTAATGCTGTATATAATTACAGTGCCTTGTGGAGGGAGTATGACAGTAAGAAAACAGATATCCGGCAAGTGGTTGGCAGAGGTCTATCCAGAGGGGAGACCGAGCAAGGAAAACCCCAATGTGCCACGGATCCGCAAGCAGTTTGCTACCAAGGGCGAGGCGCTGGCGTTTGAGCGCTTTGTGCTGGATCCGGAAAAGGGCAGGCCTTGGCTGGAAGGGCAAGGGGAGCCGACCGATGGCCGGCACCTCTCCGATCTGGTCGAACTCTGGTTTGGTCGCCATGGCCAGAGCCTGCGTGATGGTGAAGCTCGTAAATCCAAGCTGCTGATCGTTTGCCATTCCCTGGGAGATCCGCTGGCGGTGAACTTTACCGCTCGCGACTTTGCCGCCTACCGTGAAGCTCGTTTATCAGGTGATATCACGGACCGACGCGCCATCAACCAGGAGAAGCAGGGCGTCACTCCCAATACCGTTAACCGCGAACATGCCTATCTGCGTGCGGTCTTCAACGAACTGAAAAGGCTAGGGGAGTGGCAGGGGGAAAACCCCCTCGATGGTCTGCGTGCTTACAAGGTGGCCGAGGCCGAACTGGCTTTTCTCTACCCTGATGAACTCAAGCACCTGTTGGCCGCCTGCGCCGATAGCCAAAATCCCGACCTGCTGTTGGTGGTTAAACTCTGCCTGGCCACCGGTGCCCGTTGGTCGGAGGTGGAAGAGTTAACCCAGTCCCAGGTATCCCCCAACCGCATCACCTTCACTCGCACCAAGAGCAAGAAAAGCCGCAGCGTGCCCATCAGCCCCGAGCTCTATGCCCAGTTGCCCAGAAAGCGCGGCCGCCTGTTCGGTGACTGTTATCGCGCCTTCGAGATGGTGGTCGAACGTGCCGGGCTGGAGCTACCACCCGGACAAAATACCCACGTTCTGCGCCATACCTTCGCCAGCCACTTTATGATGAACGGCGGTAACATCCTGGTGCTGCAGAAAATACTCGGCCACTCCACCATCGCGATGACCATGCGGTATGCACACTTTGCCCCTGATCACTTGGAAGATGCGGTGAGGTTTAACCCACTGACTGTTCACCAACTTGGTTGAGTACATATCTGAGTATCGTGACAGACCATGTATGGTGATACAATGGGTTTCGTTTGGGGTTTTTATGGAGTAACGGATGCGTATTATGCTTCGACAAGATCTTAAAATTGAGTCTCTAGTCGCTATAATTACTGTGTTGGCTATACCTCTATTTCTTGTCGGCCAATATTTCGATATGGGATATTATAGTAAATTTGGCCTGCCTGTTGATTTATTTGAACGTAGTATTTATCAAATTCTATCAAACACGATTTTAGTTGTTGCCTATTTCTTCAGTGACGTGAGGAACAATGGGGACACCAATTGGTATTTACTTATTAAGTTCTTATATCTTGGGATGTCGTATTTAATAATTTCTTTTGTGTGTTGGTATGCATTTCTACTAGCTCCAGTGGATTCTAAACGTAAAAAGATCAATGAAGTAAGTGGATGGGTGTCTCATCTAAAATCAAAAAAAACTCGCGATATAAAAGAAGAGAAAGATAAGTTTGCAATCTGGGTTTCATTACTTTTTGTAAAGGTTTTTGCGGTTTTAGTGTTTTTGTTTTTTAGTATAATAATTCCTGCGAGCACATTTTCATATGGGCAGGAATTAGCTGAAAAAGAAATAGGAAAAAACAATAAATTCGTTTGTGATTCTGATAGTGAGATATATCAGGTTTTATCTATTGATGGTAAGTTAGAGTCATCAGGGATATATGTCATGTCATCTCCTAATGCATTAGCTATTTGGAATAAGGGTGTTGTAGAGGTATTTCCTATGAACCAATTTAGATATAGGGTGGTAAAATGTGATACTGCCAATACTAAGTAAGAACGAGTGGTGTGCAAGGAGCTGGCGCCAGAGTGGCGACAGAGTGGCGACAAAATTTTAAATGCGTGGTCATTTTTAGCTGTCATTGGTTCACTAACTCTCTGATTTTTATGTAAGTGCTTGTTTTGCCATAGGGCCGAATCAGATTTAAAATCCCTCGACGTTCGCGTCGTGCCGGTTCGATTCCGGCCTCGGGCACCAGTTATTGAATAAAGCAATCAAAGACTTACGAAAGGCCGCTAGCAATAGCGGCCTTTTTGTTTTTCATCAATGTCCACATTTTGTCCACACAGATTTATTCCGGCAGCTTGTTGAGCTTCCCCCTGGCCATGCTCAGGCGCTGTCAGGCAGATAGAAGAAGGCCCCACGATGTGGGGCCTCTTCATCTGAATGTGGAGTCGTCAATAGGTTAGACGCTCATTCCAAGTAATGTTCGAGCGGATAGGTTTCGCGGGATTACCCACTGCAATGCTTGCGGCTTTAATTTTACCTGTGACTATAGAGCGGGCGCCGATCACACAGCCATCTTCTATGTGAGCCCCTTTCAATATCATAGCTTCTTGGCCTATCCAAACTTGCGAGCCGATGATGATATCTTTGGCTGGGTTGATGCGTGTTTCTGCAGAGTCATAGATATCGTGACCATCACTGGTCAGCATCGTGATCCCTGTGGCCAAAAGGGAGTTATCTCCAATTACAAGGCGAGTGCCTCTTTCACGACATGATAGTTTTCCAGGGCCGGTATTCTTCACATTCTTACCGATCTCTAAGGTGCAATCATTCCCCAGCACTTCAATGGTCAAGCCACGCAAGTTACAGCCTTTGTGGATTATCAGACGATTACCTCGTCCCTCAATAGTGATGCTGCACCTCCGTACTTGGGCGTCCTCTACTTGAATGTGGTTTTCACTATCACCGATTGAGATTACACACTTTCTCAGGCGAGTATTCGGAGATAGCTGTATCCGATTACCAGAAGATATGCGCACCTGATTGAACAATTTCATTGTGATTTTTTTAAGCGTCGTTTTCAGAGCCACGGATCTGTTCCTCAAAATATAACGACACCATCTTACCATGCCAACACAAGTTGAAGCCTTAGAGCGTTTTACTCGATGATGGGGGATTGCTGGCCTGCCAGCAGCTCGACGGTCCCGGAGCTTGAGCCCGCCAGCTCCTTGATGTTGTACTGGGCCACCTGCAACCGATGCTGGCCATGTTCTCCCTGGCTGTCATCTCTCTGTTGCTTGAAGCCTGTCGGCGTGTTCCTCTGTTCCTGAACGGTTTCGGTGGGGTGGAGCCGAATCTGTCTATCTGCAGAGGGAGGGGGCGGCACGTTGGCAGATCAAGTGACAGATCAGGATTTGTGCGAGGCCTTGTCAGACATCTTCATTGACAACGAAGTGGACTATGCGCACATCGCCTCCATCGCGAGACATTTTCCGCTGGTACATGTGGAGTGGGTGTTGTTTGAATGGGTTGCCCCAATCTGTTGCACGAATGGGTGTTCACCTGTCCCTCCCGTCTGGTCCGGTTTTCAGAGTGAACTCCTGTGGCACGATATTCAGGTGCTCCTCGCCAAACAGAAAAATGCCGGCTTGGTCATGAGGTTTCTGTTTCATCTCAGAGGGCGTTATTTAAGAAGGGTATATGCAGATGAATGGCGCACACTGTCGGCACTGCTGGCCCTTGAGTGAGACGGGTAGCGGGTTCTCGTTACGTGCTTGAACCGCTCTGTGTACAGACAATGAGGTTGGCACTCATGTCGTGCAGGTTGGCCTGATATAAAAGAGGGGAGCCAGTGCTCCCCTTGTTGTTGATGTGACCGCTACCGCGTCGGGCTGGCGGCGTTCAGTTCGAGCGGTGACTCCTTTAGAACTTGTAGAGCCAGGAGACGGCGGTGAAGTAGCCGTTGTAGTCCTGGTTCAGGTTGCCGAGGTTGCGCTCTTCGCCGGTGTAGAGGTAGTCCACGTCCTGGAAGTATTCGTAGCGCACATCCCAGCGCAGCGAATGCTGCTTGGTCAGCTGATAGAGGGCGTAGCCTTCCAGCCGGTGCTGCTTGCTGGTGAGATCCGGGTAGTCATAGCCCTTGCTGGCGTCGGTCTTGCCGCGGCCATAGGCGAAGCTGTAATCGAGCCCGAGCTCGAGATCCCGGTCAAACGCTTTCTTCTGGGTGAGCCCGAGCCCGAGGGTGGTGATCTCGTCGCGCACCGCCGTGCTGTAGGGATCCCAGTCCGGTGTGCCTGTGTAGGCGTGGTTCTGGCTGGAGGTGATCCACTGCAGGTTGCTGAACAGGTGGCCGCTCAGGTTGTCATCGAACTGCTGGTTGAGGGTCAGGTCGATGCCATAATCCTTGCCCTCGCTGCGCCCTATGTCCGGCTCCTTGTAGTCATCCCTGGCCCACCACCCTTCGAGGCGGGCATCCATTCCCTCGCTGAACTGATAGCCAAGATCTCCCCTTAGTTCGACCCTGTCCCTGTCCGCCAGATAGAACTGGCGCAGGGTCGGGCTGCCGTTGCCACCGGCGCTGTCGTGGCGCCAGTCCGAGCCGTCGCGGGTACTCCAGGCGAGCTTGCCGCCCAGTTGCAGCGCCCCGGCCGGGCGGTAGCGCCCCTTGAGGAACAGGGTGTGCTCGTCGGTGTCCTGCCGGTCGGCCTGCTCGCGCTGATCCGCCTTGTACTGATAGCCGGTGGTGAGCTTGACCGAGCGGCTGAGCCGGTAGTCGGCCGCCAGATCCGCCTTGCTGCGAGTGCGATCGCTCTTGCCGCGCTGCTTGCCGACCACCGCGTATTCATCGGACTTGTCCTTGCGGTCCCGATACTCGCCGCCGGCGCGCAGGGTGAGATCCCGGCCAAAGCGGCCTACCCACTTGGCGTCGGCCTGCAGGGTGCTTACCTCGCCGTGGAAGTCATCCTGGCTGATGGGGGCGTTGCGAAACGCGGTCAGGCTGCCGTTGGAGGTGGCCTGGCTGGTGAGCACGCGGCCGGTCAGGCTCTGCCGGTCCCAGTTGTACTGGCCGGATAGGCTCAGCTGGTGGAAGTTGTTGTCCGGCTCGTAGGCGCGCTCGTTGGCGTAAGGGTCGGCGATGCTGCCATAGTAGAGCGCCGTGTCATCGGTACGGTAGAGGGAGCCGTGGTAGGCGAGATCGACCAGCCAGCCTTCTCCCAGGTAGCTGACGCCGCTCTTGACCAGGGTGGTCGAGCTGCCGTCGACGGGCTTGGGCAAGAGGCCTGGCCCGCTGCCGATGCCGGGCACGCTCGACTGGTAGTAGGCGAGGGTGGCCTCTTTTTTCTCATGAGAAAAATCGGCGTAGGGGCGCCACGGGCTCTTCGGGGTATAGGCGAGCCCGGCGGTCAGCTTCTTGCGCACCACCTCCTTGTCAAACTCGGCCAGCGACCCCTGGGTCAGCGGGCTCTCGCCCGGCTGATAGACGCTGCGGCCGTGGCTGTTCCAGTAGAAGGGTGACTCCGAGTAGCCCAGCCGGGCGCGCATGCCGTCGTAGTGGCCCTGTTCGGTGGCCAGGCGAAAGCGCTCCATGCCGAGGTTCTTCACCTCCAGGCTGCCGTAGCGGGAGCCTTCTCCCCGATATTGCAGGTCGGCGTTGAAGATGCCGAGCATGCCGCTGTCCTGCTGGCTGGGCACCCAGTTGCGAAAGCGGGTGGCGCCATCGTCGTTGGCATAGCCGGCACCCAGCCCCACCTCGCCAAACCAGCCCTCATCGTGCTCGCAAGACTTGCAGCTCCAGCGTTCGGTCTTGGCCGGTTTGCTCTGCTGCAGGGCGTAATCCCCGACTGCCAGCGGCTCCTCGGCCGCCTGGGCCGAGCAGACCGCCAACAGGGAGAGCCAAAGTGTTGAGTATTTCATGACTTCTCTCCTCAGCGCCGCAGTGATTGACCGTTGGGATGGTTGGTCCCGTGGATCTGGTTATGACAGTTCAGGCAACTGCCGCCACGCACCTTGAGATCCCCCTCGGGGATGGAGGCGTTGGCATGGGGCACGCTGTGACACTCCTGGCACAGCTGGGGCACCCGCTTGTTGAGCAGCGCCTGGTTGATGGAGCCGTGCGGGCTGTGGCAGAGGGAGCAATCCTCGGTCACCGGCTCGTGTTCCCACAGGAAGGGGCCCCGTTTCTCGGCGTGGCACTCGTAGCAGCTCTCGTTGAGGCTGGGCTGCTTGAGGCTGGCCTCGTTCTGCGACTGGTGCGGATTGTGGCAACTGGAGCAGGGCAGTTCGCCATTGAGAATGGGGTGGCTGGTGCGTTTGTGCAGATCGGCCTTTTGCTGGGCGTGGCAGCTGGTACAGGTCTCCACCTGCAGCTTGCTGTCCATCACCGGATCCTTGGCCTGGTGCAGGCTGTGGCAGCTGGTGCAGGAGAGATCCTCCACCGCGTGAGCGCTGGCATGCCAGCCCATCCGCTGGGTATCGGTGTGGCAGGAGAGGCAGACGCTGTTCTGCTTCTCCACCGGCACCGGCGAGTCGGGGCCGAAGGTGATCATGGGTTCCCGCTGCTGCCCCTTGCGGGGATTGCGCGGGTGGTTGCCGGCGGGGCCGTGGCAGGCTTCACACTGCTTGTCGGCCATCGGCCCGTTCTGGTTGCCGAGATTGCCGTGCACATTGTGGAAGATGCCGGTGGCGGGCTTGCGCGAGTCGGCATCGTGGCACTTGAGGCAGGTATCGGCCCCCTTGGGGGAGTATTTGCCCTGATCGAATTTCTGGTCGAGGGTGGCCTCGACCTGCAGGCGCGGATCGGCATCGGCCGCCGGCTGGGCATCGCTCTTGGCCCAGACCGGCAGGCAACCGAGTGCCAGCAAACCCGCCAGGAGCCACTGCGGGGTGATTCTTTTCATATCGTGTCCTTCAACGGCAAAGGGCCGGGGGGAGGCATCCCCCCGGCCTGGTGGTCTCAACGGAAGTCATACACCTTGTGAACCTTGTCGACGCCCTGCTCCTGCCCGACGGCATGGCAGGACGCACACTGTTCAACTCCGGTGGCGGCCTCTATCGTCTCTGCACCAAAGATGGCGCCGTTGTTCTTCATGTGGGTGGCCCACTCATCCCCGGCGACCGGGCTGTCCGGCTTGACCAGTCCCAGCGGCGACTTGAGGTGGCAGCTGGCGCAGACCACCAGGGTCGGACTGAAGAACTTGGGCTGCTTGTTGTCCGCCGTGGTCGCCACCAGCGAGGGTCGTTCGTTCTGCTGGTTGGGCAGGTTGTACTGACCCTTGGTGTGGCAGGACTCGCAGTTGTTCAGCTTGCCCGGGAAGGTGGCATCACCGCTGCGATGGGAGCCGAAGGCGTGGAAGGAGTGCACGTGGTACTTCAGATCCCCCGGCACACCCGCATAGAAGGAGGTGCGGGTGGCGTTGTGACAGCTGGTGCACTGGGCAAAGTCCTTGGAGGCGTGGGCCGAGCCCGCATTGCCCTCGGTGTGGACGGCCAGGTCCTTGTGACAGCCGTTGCAGGAGGCCAGATCCGCCCCTGCTTTGAGCACATAGCTGCCGTCGACCCCGCCTTCGGCCCGGAAGTAGGCCTTGACCGGATTGATAGGCACGTAGGAGAGGGCGCTGGCGGTGCTGCTGCAGGGGAGCAGATCCCCGGCCGCGAAGGCACCGTTGCGATCCGCCTTGCGGGCCACGCACACCTGCAGTTCGGCGACCGTGGCCGCCAGGGTGCCGGTCACCTCGTTACCCACCTCTTTGCGGCACAGGAAGCTGCCGCCGCCCTGGCTTTCGCACTTGGTGAAGTCAATCTTGTTGCCGGCGACGAAGGTCTGCGGGTTGGTGTAGCCCAGCTCGAAGCCGCTGCCCTGATCCCAGTTGACCAGCACGTAGGGAGCCTTGGCCAGATCGCCGTACTTGATGTACTTGAGCACCCCGTCCATGGTCTCGACCGGCGTGCCGTTGGCGGTCACGGTCAGCTCGACCTCGATGTTGGGCGCGGCGTAGCGCACGTCGTCAAACTTGAACACCAGCTTGTCGCGACCGGCAGCCTCGTTGGCGAGGTAGCCCATGTGCACGCTGCTGGGGGACTTGGTGTTGCCGGGCGTCTCGGCGTGGCACTGGGTACAGAGGGTGCCGCTGTTGATCTTGCCGTTGATGTGGCTGACGTAGCCGGTCGCCGTGGTGGAGTCCGCGTGGCAGGCGCCGCAGGGTTTCTCCTGGGCGTGCTGCCAGTTGTTCGCATCCGGGGTGGTCGGGGTGACGCCCTTGTGGCAGGTGTCGCAGTTGCGCGGATCCTGCGGGAAGTGGCTCACCAGCTTGGTGGCGGTGGCATCCAGATTGCCGTGCAGCTTGTGCACCAGGGTGGTCAGATCGCCCCGTCCGCTGCCGGGCACGCTCTCGTTGTGGCAGGTGACACAGAGCTTGGGATCGGCCCGGTTGCTGTGGTGAATAGGCTGCTTCATGTGGCAGCTGTCGCAGCTCTGCTGCTCCAGGATGTCGCGGGTCAGCAGCGGCGGTGTGCCGGCTGGTACCCAGTCCAGCACATAGTCGGTGACCGGAATGCCGTTGCTGCCGCCAAAGTAGATGCCGAGGCGGTGAGTCGCTGCCTCATCCCAGCGGATCAAACCGTTGTTGTCCTGCGAATCGCTCGGATAAGGGTCGCGCACCGTGGTGGCATTGAAGGAGAAGGTGTAGCGGTACTGGCCATTGCCGAGGGCTTCGAGCTTGCCGCCGTTCTCGCCGGTGGGGCGGTTGTTGCGGGTGCTGTAGATGAAGCTCTTCCAGATCACGGGGTCTTCCCGCGTGGCGTCACGGCCGGGGATCACCTTGGCCAGGGTGAAGGAGGGGAGGGTGCTACCCAGGTCATAGCCCTTGCCTTGCTTGTCGGTGACCTTGAACTGCACCGATAGCTGACCGCTCTCGCCAAGTTGCGGAGTGGAGGCCGAGATCACCAGCGAATCCGGGGTTCCTGGCGGAGGGGGCGGTGGGTCCGTCTTGTCGTTGCCATCACCGCCGCCCCCGCAGGAGGAGAGGGTGAACACCATTGCTGCAGCCACCAATACTTTCCAGTATTTCATTCTTTTATCCTTTTTTATCGGACTTATTGTTCCATATATGAGCCAGCTCAAAAAATTCCCAAAAAGATACTACTTAAGGGTCAAAAGAGGACTGAATACGGTATAAATCATTTCCATCTTAATTGTAAGGTTTATATATTAGAGAGCGTTGATCTAAGTCTCAAAAACGGATCGAAAATCAACCTGGATTATAAAAATGTCTTTTTTAACTGGGGTTTATAGACCTTTTCTGGAAGAGGGATGAGAAATGAAACGCAGTATGAAGCTGGAAATAGTGGGTCTGTCGCTGCTTTTGGGCTCTATTGGCACCGCACATGCCAGCCTGGACTCATTGGTGGATACATGTAACTCATGTCATGGAAATCAGGGGATCAGCACCCAGAACGATATTCCGACCATTGCAGGATTGGCAGAATCAAATCTTGCCGAGCAGATGCGCACCTACCTCGACGGCCGGCCGGCCAAGACCGTTAATCATGTCACCGGTGATACCAGCAAGAAGGGGAACATGACCGACATTGTTAAGGGCCTTAGCGACGAGCAGATCGACGAGTTGGCGGCACATTATGCCGAGCTGCCCTACCAGCCGATGAAGCAGCCGTTCGATGCGGCGCTGGCCAAGGCGGGGCAGAAACTGCACGACGACTCCGGCTGCAAGAAGTGCCACTCCGAAGGCGGCTCGGTGGCCGAAGACGAGGCCTCCATCCTCGCCGGCCAGCCCAAGGGCTATCTGCTGACCTCCTTGCAGGAGTTCAAGGCCGGCAAGCGCAGCAACGACGAGAAGATGAACAAGGCCATCATCGCCATGAGCGATGCCGACCTCAAGGCGCTGGCCGAGTACTACGCAAGCCAGCAGTAACGTCGCTCCCCCTCCCGTTGACGCAGCCACCCCGCTTCTGGCGGGGTGCGGTCTCGTGTTCACGACCGTCAAAGGAGCTCTCATCGGCTCCTTTTTGTTGCACGGCGGGCAGACGGCACCCTTCGGGTGCCACCGTTTCGGAGTTTCCTATGAAAAAGATCATCAAGTGGCTGCTGCTTGCCTCCCTGAGCCTGGGGATGAGCCAGCTTGCCCTGGCCGCGACGACAGCAAGCGAGGCTGCCCCCGCAGCCCAGGCCGAGCAGGCAGAGCAACCCACCCTGGCCGAAAAGCAGGCCAAGGCGGAAAAGAAGAAGGCAGCTGCCAAAAAGGCCGCGGCCCGTTTTGCCAAGTGCGAGAAGTGCCATGACGGGGCAGAGGGGATGCACGGCAAGCATGGCCAGGTCACCAACCCCAACACGGGGGAGGCGGTTACCTGTACCAACTGCCACGGCAATGCGTCGGCCGATCACCGTAAACAGCGCGGCGGCATCGTCGATGTGATGCGCTTTGGCGACGACGCCTTCCCGCTGAGCCAGCAAAACGGCGTCTGCATGAGTTGCCATGAGCCGGACGATTTGCGCAAGGCCCTCTGGGCCCACGACGTGCACGCCACCCGGATCAGCTGCACCAGCTGTCACCAGCTGCACCCGGTCAAGGAGCCCATGGTGGGGATCCCCGAGAAGTCGCGCATCAAGCTGTGCGTCGACTGTCACCGCAAGCAGCACGAGGCCAGCCTCGGCGCCGCCGTCAAGGAGGGCTCATGAACACGACCCGCCGCGACTTCATGGTGGGCATGAGCGCCGGCGCCCTGATCCTGCTGACGGGGGCCCCGCGCGCCCTGGCCAACAGCATGACCATCAAGGGCGTGCGCTACGGCATGATCCACGACGAGACGGCCTGCATCGGCTGCACCGCTTGCATGGACGCCTGTCGCGAGGTGAATCAGGTGCCGGCAGGGGTGGCCCGCCTGCAGATCCTGCGCAGCGGCCCGGTGGGGGAGTATCCGGCGCAGGAGTACCGCTTCTTTCGCAAATCCTGCCAGCACTGCGACAACGCCCCCTGCGTACACGTCTGCCCGACCGGCGCCTCCCACATCCGGGCGGAGGATGGCATCGTCGACATCAACCCCGACCTCTGCGTCGGCTGTCGCTACTGCTTGGCCGCCTGTCCCTATCAGGTGCGCTTCATCAACCCGGTCACCCGGGTTGCCGACAAGTGCGACTTCTGCCGCAAGACCAATCTGGCGGCGGGCAAGCAACCCGCCTGTGTGGAGGCCTGCCCGACCAAGGCGCTGGTGTTCGGCAATCTGGATGATCCCAACAGTCCCATCGCCAGACGGCTGGTGCAGGAGACCACCTATCGCTACAAGCAGTTCCTCGGTACCTCGCCCAAGATGTACCGGGTGCCGAAAGGGGAGGTGAAGTCATGATCCCGTCTCATCTGTATGACACGAACCGGTTGAGGGGAGGGAAGCACCATGTGGCATGATGCGTTTCACTTCGACTCCCTGGTGTGGGATGGCCCCATCGCCATCTACCTGTTCCTGCTCGGCATCTCGGCCGGCTCGGCCACCCTCTCGGTGCTGCTGCGCCGCCAGGGGGCCGGCAGCGAGAGTGGCATCATCAAGGCGACCGCCATCCTGGCGCCGGTGAGCGTCGTGCTGGGGCTGCTTATCCTCATCTTCCACCTGGCCCGTCCCTGGACTTTCTGGAAGCTGATGCTCCACTACCAGTTCGACTCCGTGATGTCGATGGGGGTCATGCTGTTTCAGGTCTACATGGCGGTGCTGTTCGCCTGGCTGGCGGTGGTGTTCCGGGCCGAGATCGAGGCCCTGCGCCGACGTCTGCTGAGCGACAGGCTCGCCTTTGTGAATGGGTTGATCGGCTGGCTCGCCCGCCTCGAGCGGCTGCTGGCGCCACTGCTGTTGCTGCTGGCCGTGCTGCTGGGTGCCTACACCGGCTTTTTGCTCTCCGCGCTCAAGACCTACCCCATGCTCAACAACCCGATCCTGCCGGCGCTGTTTCTGGTCTCCGGCATCAGCTCGGGGGTGGCTTCCACCATCTTGCTGGCGGTCACCCTGTTTCGGGAGGATGGTCACAGCCAGGGGGTGAGCTTCGTGCACCGCTTCGAGCGGCCCATTGTCGCCATCGAGCTGTTCCTGCTGCTCTGCTTCTTCACCGGCCTCTACTTTGGTGGCGGCCAGCGGGAAGCGGCCATGTGGGCGGCCATCGGTGGCGGCTTCTGGTCCCAGGTGTTCTGGTTCGGGGTCATCGGGCTGGGGATCCTGCTGCCCCAGTCGCTGGGGCTGGTGGGCAGTCCGGCCAAGGCCCATCAACCGGCCCGGTTGGCGCTTATCTGCAGCCTGAGCCTGGTGGGGATATTGCTGCTGCGCTACTTCATCCTCTACGCGGGGCAGATGACGGTGATGTAGCCGTTAAGCAGGCAAATTGCAGGCAAACAAAAGGCGGGATCTTCCCGCCTTTTGTTTGCCGCCAGCCGGCTGGATCAGATCAGCGCGCGCTGCTCGAGGCGCTGCTCGCCGGGGCGACAGACCAGCACCGAGCCCTGCTCGAACCAGTCCCCCAGCACGATGCGCCGGGCAGGCGCGCCGTCGAGTTGGAAGTCGTGGATGGCCGGTCTGTGGGTGTGGCCGTGGATCATCATCCGGCAGTCGTGTTGGCGCAGCATCTCGTCCACCGCCGCCGGCGTCACGTCCATGATTGTCTGGCTCTTGTGGGCGTTTTCCATCTGGCTCTGGCCGCGCATCTTGTGGGCGATGGCCTGGCGGCGCGCGAGCGGCAGGCGCAGGAACAGCCAGCGCAGCCACTTGAGCTGGGTGATGCGGCGAAACTTCTGGTAGCCCTCATCCAGGGTGCAGAGCAGATCGCCGTGGCTCAGCACCACCCGCTCGCCGTAGAGCTCGATGACGCACGGGTCCCCCAGCAATGTCATGCCGGCGCGCTTGGCAAAGGCCTGGCCCAGCAAGAAGTCGCGGTTGCCGTGAATGAAGTAGAGGGGCACCCCCTGCTGGCTCAGGGCCGCAAAGGCGTCAGCCACCTCGCTGTGGAGGGGATTGGGATCGTCGTCGCCAATCCAGAATTCAAACAGATCGCCCAACACGTAGAGGGCATCGGCACCGGGGGCGTCGTGCGCCAGAAAGCGCACCAGGGCGGCGGTCATGTCGGGCCGCTGGGCACACAGGTGAATGTCGCTGATAAAGAGGGTGCTCATGAGAAAGTGCGCTGGGCCCTGTTGAGGTGGCTGGAAGTGGAATTGGAACTGGTATTGGAGCTAGCAGTGAAGTGGGGACCTGTCGTCCTCGGCTGCCACGCCAGTGGGGCAAGCTCGCCGCCCTCCAGGGTGAGCAGCGCGGCATACGGGTCGCCGGCAAGGCCCAGCAAGTGGCACATGGCCGCTTCCCCTTTGAGCCCTTCCTCGAGGCGCAGGCGCAGCACTTGGTGATAAAACACCGCGCCGAACTGCTCAAGCAGTGCAGCCATCAGGCTGAGGTGGCGCCAGCCGTTGAGGCGCTCGAGGGGATCCGGGGTGAGGTAGAGCTCAAGGGGCCAAGGGTGGCCATCGGCGCCGGTAACGGTCTGCTCGGCTAGCCAGATGTCAGCACCCTTTTGCGCAACCCGCCAGCCTTGAGCGGCTAGCGTCGTGGCAAACGTGGCCGGGTCCGGGTGGCGGCAGACGATGTCGAGATCGCTGCCGGGCCTGTCGAGCCCGATGGCGACCGTGCTCACCAGCGCCAGATCGCTGCACTGCGCTGCCAGCGCATCCCACACACCGGCTGTGAGCAGGGCATGGGCCGAGCGCTGATGTGGGTTGCCGTGGGCCAGGTAATCGAGACGGCGCCAGTCGACGGGGCCGGCCTTCGCAGATGGAAAAACTGCGGCCGGGGCCGCAGTCAATTCATCTCGCAGAAGGCAGAGATCACTCGGCAAGGGTCACCTTGGTGATCACGACGTCTTCGGTCGGCACGTCCTGGTGGATGCGGCCGTAGTTACCGGTCTTGACGCCCTTGATCTTGTTGACCACGTCCATGCCGGCGGTCACTTCACCAAACACGCAGTAGCCGAAGCCCTGGGTGGTGGCGGATTTGAAGTCGAGGAAATCGTTGTTGTTCACGTTGATGAAGAACTGGGCGCTGGCAGAGTGCGGCTCCATGGTGCGGGCCATGGCGATGGTGCCGACCTTGTTGGACAGGCCGTTGGCCGCTTCGTTCTTGATGGGGGCGCGGGTGTCTTTCTCTTCGAAGCCAGGGGCATAGCCGCCGCCCTGGATCATGAAGCCGTCGATGACGCGGTGGAAGATGGTGTTGTCGTAGTGACCGTCACGGCAGTATTGCAGGAAGTTGGCCACGGTTTCCGGGGCTTTTTCAGCGTTCAGGGTGAGGGTGATGTCGCCGTGATTGGTGTGCAGAGTGACCATGATATGTCCTTTCATTTGATGCGGGCGACCAGGTGCCCGCAGGTGTATGGCATAAAGTGGTGGCAATTCTAGCCCATCAGGGCCCTGCGGCATAGATGGTGCGCCTGATCCGGCACGTTTTCTGCCTCGTTTTCTACGCGCGATGCGGGTAGAATGGCAGGCCATTTTACTCACAGGCAGTGGTCATAAGATGCTGAAGATATACAACACACTCACTCGTCAAAAAGAAGAATTCAAACCTATCCACCCGGGCAAGGTGGGCATGTATGTGTGTGGCGTCACTATCTACGATCACTGTCATATCGGCCACGGCCGCACCTTCGTTGCCTTCGACGTGGTGGCTCGTTACCTGCGCTACAGCGGCTATCAGCTCAACTACGTGCGCAACGTCACCGACGTGGACGACAAGATCATCAAGCGCGCTGCCGAAACCGGCGTCACCTGTGACGACCTGACCGAGCGCCTGATCGGCGACATGCACGCCGACTTCGACGCCCTCGGCATGGTGCGCCCGGACGTCGAGCCGCGCGCCACCCAGCACATCGGCGAGATCATCGAGCTGGTGCAATCCCTGCTGGATAAAGAGCACGCCTACGTGGCCGACAACGGCGATGTGATGTTCATCGTCGACTCCTACGCCGACTACGGCAAGCTCTCCGGCCAGGATCTGGAGCAGCTGCAGGCCGGTGCCCGCGTCGACGTGGTGGATGCCAAGCGCAACCCGCTCGACTTCGTGCTGTGGAAGATGTCCAAGCCCGGCGAGCCGACCTGGGACAGCCCCTGGGGCCCGGGCCGTCCTGGCTGGCACATCGAGTGCTCCGCCATGAACTCCAAGCACCTTGGCAACCACTTCGACATCCACGGCGGCGGCTCCGATCTGCAGTTCCCGCACCACGAGAACGAGATCGCCCAGTCCTGCTGCGCCCACGGTGGCGACTACGTCAACACCTGGATGCACAGCGGCATGGTGATGGTGGACAAAGAGAAGATGTCCAAATCCCTTGGCAACTTCTTCACCATCCGCGACGTCTTGGCCCACTACGACGCCGAAACTGTCCGCTACTTCCTGATGTCTGGCCACTACCGCAGCCAGCTCAACTACTCGGAAGACAACCTCAAGCAGGCCCGCGCCGCGCTGGAGCGCATGTACACCGCTCTGCGCGACCTGCCGGCGGCCGCTGCTGCCGGTGGCGACGAGCAGGTGGCCCGCTTCAAGGAAGCCATGGACGACGACTTCAACACTCCGGAAGCCTACTCCGCCCTGTTCGACCTGGTACGCGAGATCAACCGCCAGAAGGGTGAAGACATGGCCGTTGCCGCCGCGTTGGGCGCCCGTCTGCGCGAGCTGGGCGCCGTGCTTGGCATCCTGCAACAGGATCCGGATGCCTTCTTGAAGGGTGATGAAGCGGATGAGGAGGTCGCCGAGATTGAGCGCCTGATCTCCGAGCGTAACCAGGCCCGCGCCGACAAGAACTGGGCTGCAGCGGATGCCGCCCGCAACCGTCTCACCGAGATGGGCATAGTGCTGGAAGACAGCGCCGGCAAGACCAGCTGGCGCCGTGCCTAAGACCGGTTGTCCTGTTGCTGGCAACAGGTTGAGCCAATAAAAAAACCGCAGCCATTGGGCTGCGGTTTTTGTTTGTGTCTCTTCCCTCGATACCTCTTAAGCCTCTGTGCTCTGTTTAAGCCTCGGTGGCCTGCGCTCTGATCCCCTCTCCCCTTGCGGGAGAGGGTTAGGGTGAGGGGGCTAACCTCCTTGGCTCGCCTGTCTGGCGAGCAAGCCGAGGGTTTGGCTCTCAGCCTAAAAGAGGCGAGGGCGCTGCCCTCGACAGGATTGCGCCCGCCCTTCGGGCTGGGGCGAGTGACTTTGGAAAGACCGCTCTCTTTGGCAAATAACACCAAAAGTCTTCTCCCCCGGCAAACCGCCCGCTTCGCGGGTTCCCTCGTCTCGTTCAACGGGTCGGCGCGGAGCGCCGCAGACGGCACTTTGGCCTACGCCATCCCTGGCTTCGGCCAAAGCCCGCTTCGAACATCCTTGTTCTCGCGCCAAATCGGGGTCGAGCAGTGCTCGCCCTGATCCGATTTGGCCCCTGTGTCGGCTGCAACATCATCTATGGTGGCGATCCTGACCATTGAACTCGACTCGGCGGTTTGCAGGGGGAACCAATACCGTGCCCGCCCGTGGCTTTATCTTTCTGGTCGACTGTTTATTACGCCGTAGGAGGAGATCTGTGCAAGGGGTTGGCTAAATAGTGCTTTATTTGGGGTAGAAGCATGTTTGGGGAATATAAATTGTATGGAGATGGTATTCACCTGACAGTTGCCCACAAAAGGGAGTGGTCATACGGCTTCAAACCGGATAACAAAACGGTACCCCTACCGTGTTATCTGGAGTCACCGCATGACCACCAACGAGAAAGTAGCACGTCGCAAACTCAGCCTGCTAGAGCTCGCCAAAGAGCTCAATAACGTCAGCAAAGCCTGCAAGCTCATCGGATACAGCCGCCAGCAGTTTTACGAAATCCGGCGCAACTACCAGACCTATGGCGCCGAGGGCTTGCTCGACAAACTGCCCGGCTGTAAAGGGGCTCATCCCAACCGGGTCGCTCCCGAGATTGAGCAGGCCATCCTCGATTACTCACTGACCCAACCTACCCATGGCCCGTTGCGGGTCGCGCAAGAACTCGCTCTGCAAGGCATCAACGTCAGTGCGGGTGGCGTGCGTGGCGTGTGGCAACGTCACGATTTGCTCTCTAAACACGACCGTTTGTTGCGCCTCGAGAAAACTCACCGGGAGCAGACGATTGAGCTCAATGACGAGCAAATTCGCCTGTTAGAGCGCTTCAGTCCCGAGTTTCGCGAACGCCAGATTGAGGTCCACTACACCGGGGAACTGGTGGCGGTCGATACCTTCTTCGTCGGTGTACTCAAGGGGGTTGGCAAGGTGTATCTGCAAACCGTGCTGGACTGCTACAGCCGCCACGCCTGGGGGCGGCTCTACACCAGCAAGCTGCCGGTGACCTCGGTCCATGTGCTCAATGAAACTGTGTTGCCGTTCTTCGAGGCTCACGAGGCGCGGGTCTACACCATCCTGTCGGATAACGGACGTGAGTTCTGTGGGCGCCCTGACCATCATCCCTACGAGCTGTTCCTGCAACTGGAGGGGATTGAACATCGGACAACCAAGGTGCGCAGGCCGCAGAGCAACGGCTTTATCGAACGGCTGCATCGTACCCTGTTGGATGAACACTTCCGTATCAAGGGGAGAACGACCTGGTATGAGTCGGTGGAGCAGATGCAGACAGATCTGGACAGTTACCTGGAGCACTACAACACCCAGCGGCCACATCAGGGCAGGATGATGGAAGGACAAACGCCCTACAGCATGTTCAAGAAGGGTCTGAAATTGATACCGAAGGAAGTGCGCACTAAAGTAGCGTAAACAAGACACCGGTTTGAGGCCGGTGTCAGGTGATAACTAGATCTGTACATATAAATAAAAACCGCAGTCCTAGGCTGCGGTTTTTATTTAAATTAGGTCGTTGACTCAGATTATTAATCCATGGTTTCCCCTAAACTCTTTATCTACCAAAGTAAAGTTTTCAAGCTGTAAAGATTTCCAATCCTCTTCTTTAATGTGTTCAAGAAGGATGATTTGAAAACCGCCTAAATGATTCATTTCGCTTACGAAGTCATTAAGTTCTTGTAATGCTGCATTTAAACTAATTGTATCAACAGCATGTTTGTCATTACTCGAAAGGTATGGTGAACTAGGTTGATCTATGATAAGAAAAGATGGTAGCCATTTTGTATTATTCAGTCTTGCAACATGATGGAATGCCATGAAAAACGCAAGGTGAATATACATGTAGTTTGACGCACTCCCTATATCAGGCATAAATTCAAACTTGTTTTCTAGTTCGTTAAATAAATTGATAACTCGTTCTTTTTCATTATAGAATGCTGTAAATCCTTCATACCCCTTTAGTTTCATTCTTGATAAGTGTTGATTTATTAACTCGTTTAGTTTCTTCTCTGAAACCTGATACTTAACATCTGTCTTTATCGAAGATTGGACATCTTTTATCTTCTTTTTAATCGCTTTCAGTTGGCTTTCGAAATCATTGTGTTCTTGTTTTCCTAGACGTTTCAACCGTTCTTCTAAGCGACCCATAAAGAGATAGAAGTCTTTTGCATTTTTAATTTTTATGGGGGAAATAGCTAATATTTTATCTTCAACTTCCTCTATGAGTTTGTTGTTTTGTTCTATTTCCGATTGAAGTTCAATGATAAAGGGGGCAACATTATTTTTATCAATTTCATTTCTTATTTTTAAAAGCTGTGAGTGTAATTCCTCAACCACAGCTGTAGCAATATCTGAGTCAAAGATATTATGTTTAATGATATTGGCTGTTGGAAGTAATGCATCCTCGATTTTCGCTCTATTATTTAGGTTCGTTTTTCCTAAAAATGAAATGTATTTCTTTTGCTTTGATTTTAAACGATATAGCTGAGACTTTAAATCGATAAAGGAGGTTTCATCATTACCATTTAGATCTGCTTTTTCGGTTATTTCTGATAGTTCACGAAAGAGGGATGGGACGTCTTTATCCTGTGTGCTTAGTAATCCTAGGTGCTCAGCCTCATAAGCAAGGGCTTTTATTTCATCAGAGAATATAAATTGATTCTTCTCATAAGATGCCTTTTTTTGTTCGATTTCATTTTCTTTTTTTATCAGCTGAGCCAAAGTGCTTTTGGCCACAGATGTTTTTGCATCTTCAACACCTAACCCCATTCGATAAACTCTTTGAATGGTTTCTTGAAAACGCTCATCTTCTGGCTTTATGAATAAATAGCTAGGCGATGTGACTGTATTTTGATCCTGATAACAGAATGATAAAAAATTTCTAAATGAGACTCTTTGGCCTGCCTTGATATTTCTCCCGCCATATGGAATTATTAGATTTGGATCAATGCCAAATAACCGATTGAGTAGCCCCTTTAGGTTGGCCATTGTTATATTCTCAATCGGTTGTGACGGGATTTCACCATGAGCATTGTAATATATACTGTTTTCACCAGAGGTTCCAATGGCCCCTCTGGCAATAGTTACTGTAGTGCCAAGGATATTTATCCGAATGCCATACCAATATACATTGGAGTCAATATTTGTTTTGGATATTCCTTTTGAAGAGGATGACAGTAAACAATAGTCAACAATAAAAAGAATTGATGACTTCCCTTTTCCAGGATCACCTGTTATGACGTTTACTTTATTCTTCTTAAATTCTAAGTTTCGTATTGAACCGTCACGTTGCCAGAGAATTATATTTTCGAGTTGAATGCTGCTCATATTAAATAACACCTAAAAGTTGATATAACTCACTTTCATCTTGATCAATAAATTGAGAAATGTTAACCGCACTGGTCATATACTCTTTAAATAGATGACCATTGTTTGTTTTTTTAATCTTTAAAGATTTATCTAGATAGATATAACCAGATTTAATGTTAATGCACTCTAATTCATGAGACATGATAATTGTATTAACTGCTCTTGTTATTTCATCTCTGTATATAAGTGTGAAATCATAAAAGATGGTCGGATTAGAAAGAATGAAGTCTTGTAGGCTTTTTATTTTTCTCTTTCTTTTTAGTGACGCTCTCGTTTTATTATTATAGGTGAGTGCAAGTGATAGAGTCGCTTTTGATATAGATAGTTTTTTGTTTTCCGTAGCTTTAAGAAGCTCAGTTAAAAAAAGGCTTCCAAGCAATTCATTTTTAAGGATGTTATCAATGGCCATATTTTGACTCCCAGTTCTCCTGCCACCCTATTTCTGGTTTATCAGATAATTCAATTAGTTTTCCATTGGATATATCGGAGGGTATGATTGTTGACCTTATATTTGAATCTATATCCATGGACTCGAATAAAATACAGCGTGAGCGTTCTAATTCAGATAGATTGTTGTATTGATTTTTCCTAAAAATTTTTCTCCATTTTGCTTTCAATTCGCTATCTAAGTTATTGTTTTCAAACTCTAGCATTTCACCATTATCTATCAGTTCTCTAAGAAAGCAGTAAGAGCGGATGTATGACATTCCGTAATTGTTAATGTCTTCTTTAGTGATATCGATATCTTTTAATTGCGATACATAAATCCCTTTAACAAATGAAATATTCTCTGGTACTTCATAGCTATAAAATCTTTTTATATTAATATCTGGAGTTCTTATTTCTTGAAGAAGAAGATTAAAGTTGATATACCCTTTCCGAAACTCTTCGTAGCTTATTTCTACTTTTTGTCCTGACAGAACTTTTTCAAATTTGTATGTTTTTATTGAGCCAAGAAGATGGTCTCGTATAAAGTTTAATTTTTGTTTGGGGACCGCATAATAAGATAGTGAAATATCAATGTCATTTAAAATGGTGTCATTATCTTCTTCAATATAAAGTCGGCCTATGATGAATCGTAAATTTTCTTGAGATAATGAGAATAATGGCTTTGTATATTTATAAATCGGATTTGGGCTTTGTTTAGAGTCTTTTTTTTGTTCGGATAGTTCAACTTCATGACATATTCTATTTATTCCCTTAAGAATAAGCTCTATATCCTTAGTTTCTTTTTTCAGTTCTAGCATTAATGGTTGATTACTTATGCCTTTACTTGTAAAGATAATGAATTTTATATTTTTATCTTTATACTGATGGTTGTTACGAATTAATTCATCCCAGTTATACAATGTTTTCCAGAGATCAATGTCTTTTTCAGAAAGATTTTTGCTATTAATTGAGTGTTTGACTTGAATTAAGTCGAGTGTGTTTGATACTGAATCAATGTGTATATCATCAATTACTTCAAGACCAACTTTCTCAGATGGTTTCATATTTAGTAAGTAATTAAGAAAAACAAGGTCTTGGTATTCAAAGCCAAGTTCAGTTTTGTCAGCCAATGTGTTGTTCATTGGTCCATCCTATGTCAATAATTTCAATATTTATTATGGATTTAGGTCCGATTGGTGAAGCGTAATCGGACGTTCGAGAAATAAGGTAGTTATCACTATGAAGAATTCACTATCGGGCCTTTAATATAAGGTCGTTCCTCGATTGGAAGGTGTACCGCTTGCTGCTGTACTCATATTAATTTTTGCCATGTCGATTGTGCTTGTTGCATAGGTGCGACAATTTGGCCTTGCCATGGGATGGGCGAGGGGCTGGATCAGAGATAACAACCCTCCCGATCATTGTCCCGAATACATTGGGTTCGGTTAACTGGCCTCGGAGTTGAGGATTCGGGTTTTTGCCCCCTGTTGTTCGCCGAGGTGTGGGCACAAGGTCAGGAGCGCCGTCATGGACGACGGCGCAGACGCAGGCGGTACAGGGATGTACCGTCTGCGTCGTTCCACCAGACCTTTTGCCTGAACCGAGGGAACCCGACGCAGGAGGGCGAATAAGCGGGGGTGGCCTTTCTTTTGGTGACTTTTCTTTGGCCACGCAAAGAAAAGTCACTCGCCCCAGCCCGAAGGGCGGGCGAAACCCCGTCGAGGACGGCGTCCTCGCATCCTGCATGGCGAAGCCATGCTATTTACACGTGGGACGACACATCGCAAATCAATGACGTTACCCGACCCCTCACCCTCACCCTAACCCTCTCCCGCAGGGGGAGAGGGGATGGCTACCGTGGTGCAATGCGCTTCGCTTATTGCACCCTACCGTTCTCCCGCAGGGGGGAGAGGATGGTTACCGCGGACGATTACGCTTCGCTAATCGACCCTACTCGACCCTACTCGACCCGATTCGACCTTACACATTGCCTAAAGCGTCGTATCCGCATGGGGGCATGGGCAAAGCCCCGGAGGCTGACGGGGCACCCGTCGAGGGTGAAACCCTCGTACCTTGCCGCAGGGGTGGGAGACCGGCTGGGCTCCGCCAAAGACGCTGCCGCCCCTGACTGTCGCCGCCACCTTGCGCCCTTGACCATCCATGAATACTCGGGGCCAACAGAGGCCCATGATCATCTTACGGAACCCGCCTCGGCGGGGCCATCCAAATCCATGAAATTAGTGATGCAACCATCAGAATTAAATGGTTTTTCTCCTTTGCTGCAGAGTAGCAACCGGCGGTTGACCCAGGTTCGGTGTGTGATGGAAGGTGAGCCCCAAGCCCCAAGCCCCAAGCCCCAAGCCCCGAGCCCCGAGCCCCGAGCCCAGCTGATAGCCGAGCGTAGATACGGGGATGTGTTGCAAGCCGAGAGCTGAACCGAGTGGCGAGACGAGTGAGGGGAATGGCAGGGGAGCGCCACGAATAAAGGTGGTCAGCGACAGGGGCCATCAACGATACCGAGCTCGCTTGAGCGCCATCGGCAAGTCGCCGCAGCCAAAAGCTTCGCACGACAGGCGCCGCTTGCTTCGGCAGTGGGCGCTGATTACCCCTTAGAGCGGGTCATCTCGCGTTGGCTGCAAACGGAGCACGTTGCTGGACAATTGAGGGTCGTTCGGCGACAAAGGGCGGCAAAAGCGCAGAGATAGCGCCGCGATGGGGGCGGGCGGCGGGTGAAGGGGCTATGGTTTCAGGAATAGACATGCAAGCAGGGAGGTGTGCATGGACAGAATATTGCAGGCGTTGTCGCTGCAAGTGACCGGGGCGCGGGATCTGGAGAGCCTGACCCGCCCGCTGCTGGAGATGCTCGAAACGGTCACCGGGCTCGAATCCACCTATCTGACCGAAATCGACCTTGGTCACGACACCCAACATATCCGCTATGCCCGCAACAGCGCCGACCTGCAGATCCCCGAGGGGGCTTCGGTGGCCTGGGGCGATACCCTCTGCCGGCGGGCCCTCGACGAGGGGCGTTTCTACACCGACGATGTGGCGCTCTGCTGGGGAGATTCCCAGGCGGCGCAGGCCCTTGGCATTCGCACCTATCTGAGTTGCCCGGTGCGCACCCCCTCCGGCTCCCTCTATGGCACCCTGTGCGCCGCCAGCGCCGAGCACAAGCCGCTGACGGCGGGCTCGGATCACCTGATCGCCTTTTTCGCCCGGCTCATCGCCGAGCAGGTGGAGCGCGAACAGCTGCTGCAGCAGCTGCAGCAGGCCAACAACGAGCTGTCGCGCCAGGCGCTGAGCGACCCGCTGACCGGGCTACCCAACCGGCGGGCACTGATGCACGAGCTCAACCGCCTCTTTTCGCTGGCAGAGCGGGTCGAACATCCGCTGTTGATAGGCTTTATCGATCTCGACGGCTTCAAGGCCATCAACGACACCCACGGTCACGATGCGGGCGACCTGCTGCTGCAACGGGTGGCGGCGGCGCTCTCCTGCGTGCTGCGCGGCGGCGATCTGCTGGCGCGGGTGGGGGGCGACGAGTTCGTGGCGGTGGGGATGGGGCCGCCGTGCGACGAAGAGACGCGGGAGGCGGCGGTGCAGGGCTTCCAGCGCCGGCTGTTCGAGGCGAGCCTGGTGTCGCTCGAGCTGCCCGCCGGAGTGCTCCATTATGCCGGCGCCAGCGTGGGGGTGGTGGCCACCGATCCGGCCCTCAGCACGGTGGACGAGGCGCTGAGGCTGGCCGATGCCTGCATGTACGAGGTCAAGCGCCAGCGCCGCCGGCCGAGCTGACGGGCAGGTGAGACAGGTAAACAAAAGGGGCCCCGCTGGGCCCCTTCTTCATGCCGCCCCTCAGCGGGCGGGGAAGTACTTGCTCTGGATCTGCTGGAATTCGCTGCTGGCCAGCACCTGGGTCAGGCCGCTCTGGAACTCCTTGACCAGCTCGTCGCTCACCGGGTGGCTGAAGGCGAAGCAGAACTGCTCCGAGCTCAACATCCAGAACACCTTGAACTGGGCGGGATCCAGCTGCTGGGAGGCGATCAGATCCAGCATGGTGGTCTTGTTGGTGGAGATGAGATCGACCCGGCCCGAGGTGAGCATCTTGAGCGCCTGGGGCAGGCGGTTGGCCGGCAGGATCTTCTGCTCGTCAAAGCCGTTGTTGAGCAGCAGCTGCTCCCCCACGTCGGCCCGCACCGCCCCTATGTTGTACTGCTGGGCATCTTCCAGCCTGGCTATCTTGACCGGGTTCTTGGCCAGCCCCATCAGCACGATCTCGGCGTAGCCGATGGGGCAGGCCCACTTGAACAGGGGATCCCGCGCCTCGGTGCGGGCGGTGGAGAAGAGCACCACGTTGGGTTTCTGGGTCAGCAGGTAGTAACCCCGCGCCCAGGGCATGATGGTGACGGTCTGCGGCGGAGTGTTGGTCTTCTTCCACACCTGCTGCAGCAGTTCGACGGCGAGCCCGGTGGGGGCGCCCGCCTCGTTGGAGAAGTTGTAGGGTTTGTACTCTTCGCTGAGGTAGTGCAGCTTGCCAAGCTCGGGACTGGCCTGGGCCAGGGTGGCAAACACGAGTGCGGCGAATCCGGTCCATTTTTTCATTTTGGCCATCCTGGTGGGGTGTTGCGTCACTCTCAAGTGTTATCAAAGCCGGCCAAATCGCCAGCCGTGGCACGGCTCACGGCATGTATTGGCGCCGCAGCGCCTGATAGTCCGGCGAGGCGAGCGCCTGGTTGAGGGCGCGCTGAAACTGCTTGATCACCCCGTCATCCACCTGGCGGCTGAATGCGTAGCAGAGCTCTTCGGCATCCAGTACGAAGGCCACCGTGAACGCTTTGGTATCGAGCTGCAGCTCCTTGATGGCGTCGTAGCCCGCCAGCTTGCCGGTCGCCAGCAGATCGGCGCGGCCCGACACCAGCAGCTTCAGCCCCTGGCTCAGCCGGTTGGCGGGGATGATACGGTTCTCGTCCATGCCGCGGTTGAGCAGCAACTGCTCGGAGGCATCGGAGCGCACAGCGCTGATGCGGTAGTCGTTGATCTGCTCGACGGCACTCAAGGTAATGGGGCGGCGCTTGTAGGCCAGCAGCACGTACTCGGCGTGGCCGATGGGGCAGGCCCACTTGAACAGGGGGTCGCGGGTGTCGGTGCGGGCGGTGGAGAAGAGCACCACGTTGGGTTTCTGGGTGAGCAGGTAGTAACCCCGCGCCCAGGGCAGGATACGGATGGGCTGGGGGGGCGTCTGGGTGTTTTGCCAGATGCGCTGCAGCAGCTCCACCGCGAGGCCAGCGGGCTGGCCGGCGGCATCGGTGAAGTTGTAGGGGGGATACTCCTCGGTCAGGTACTCCAGCTTGCCGAGCTCGGCCTGCGCCGTGCCAAGGCATGACAACAGCAGCAGACAACCGAAAAAACCTCTCCTCATGGGCAATCCTTGGCGTAGCGCGGGCGATCATCTTGCCCAAGTGTGGGCAAAAAAGCCTGATATTGCCAGCAGTTACCAGCGCGCTCTGGGGTTGCCCAGCGGTTTTAGCTGCTCATCGCGCAGCCCCACCAGCAGGGCCTTGCCGCTCTCTTGCAGGCGAAATTCGCCGTAGCGCGCCGCCTCGTACTGCTCGCCAGTGCCCTCCTCGAAGAAGTAGGCATCGGGGCCGATGCGCCACTGACCATCGCTTTGGCGCACCTGCAGCCGCCGTTCATCCCGGGCCAGCTGATCCGGCTTGTCCCCTTCCACCCAGCTGGCGACCTGCTGCTCGTCGAGGCGGATCACCAGGGTATCGGCGGGGGCCTCGTCGTGGCGCCGGTTGCCGAGCTGGCGGGCGAGTTCGTAGTTGAGGCGCATGTAATCCCCCTGCATCAGGGAGCGCGGGTCGACCGGGGCGAGGCGCAGCAGCACCACCTCGCCACTGCTCATGGCGTGCTCGTAGCGCCAGACGGTGACATTGATGGCCGCCAGGATGGCGAGGCCGGTCAGCAGCAGGGCGAGTCGTCTCATGAGGGGCTCCGCGGGCTCAGCCGTTTGAGCAGCTGGCGGGCGCCGAGCAGCAGGGCGCCCGAGCCCAGCAGCAGCCAGGATTTGGTCATCAGGGTCAGCCCCAGATCGTAGTAATAGAGGGAGCCAAAGCCGACCAGCAGCAGGCCGGCCAGGGTCATCAGACCGACGCTGCCGGCATAGAAGCCGAGCACCAGCACCAGGGCGCCGGCCCCCATGCCGGGGATGAGGGCGCTGAGCAGCACCAGCGGCAGTCCGTACAGCAGCGGCAGTTTCAGCCTGATCATGAGCCCCAGCAGCAGGGCGGCGCAGAGCAGCGGGTTGAGCCAGAGCGGCAGGCGGGAGTGGCCCAGCTCGTCGAGCATGCTGGCGCCGCCCTCCCACAGCGGGTAGTGCAGGCGTCCCAGCACCAGCAGGGAGAGCGCCAGCCCCAGGGTGAGGGACTCATAGAGCTGATGGCGAGCTGGATCGCGCTCGGCCTGCAGCCAGCAGAGGGCAACCGCTGTCATCACCAGCGGCAGGGCCAGCAGTTGCAGGCCGAGGCAGGCGAGGCCAAGGGTGAGCAGAATGGCGGCGGCGAAGCTGTGGAACAGCCGGATCAGCCAGTGCTCGAACAGGGCGGCGATGGCCAGCGACAGCAGGGCGAGGCCGAGCCAGAGCGGGGCCGAGTGCAGATCCAGCCGATCGAGCAGGCCGTAGAGCAGCCAGGCGTCGCCGGCCAGCGCCAGCGCCAGCACGAACTGATCCCACAGATCGCTGCGGGTAGCGAAGCGGTTGAGGCAAAAGGCGATGGCCATCAGCACGACGCCCATCAGCAGGGCGCTGTCGGCATCCCGGGTGAGCTGGGAGAACGACATGAACAGGAAGAACAGCAGGAACAGGGCGGCAATCCAGCCCACCATGCCGAGCAGAAAGCGGCTCGACCAGTGGGGCTGGTCGTCGCGGGGGGCATCCCCTTCCACCAACCGGGCCTGTTGCAGTCGCTGCCAGGGGGTCAGGTCACTCATGGGACCTCCGTTGTTGCAGCCAGCGGCTGGCGGCCACCGACAGGCCGATGGCGATGAGGCAGAGCAGCAGGAAGCCGTCGACGTCCGGCTCCATCCATTTGCCGAGCGCGGTCAGCAGCACCACGATGAGGCTCAGGCAGCCCATGGCGAGCCCGGCGATGAACCTGTGGTGCCAGCGCAGGTAGGCGGCCGCCAGCCAGCCGAGCCAGGCCGGCCAGACCCAGGGGGAGGCGGCATCGAACAGCGCCAGCAGGGTCAGCAGGGTGACGCCGAGCCCGGCGGCCAGCCCCGCCAGCCAGGAGGGCATCAGCCGGTAGTGAGCGGGCACCAGCAGCAGTATGCCCCAGAGGGCGGCGTTGAACAGGGTCAGGCTCCAGCCGAGGGCCTCCTCGTTGAAGGCGAAGAAGAAGTTGAACAGGCCGAGCCGCCAGTAGAGCACCAGCGCCAGCTGACCGAGCAGCCAGCTCAGGGTCCACAGCAGCGGGCTCTGGCCGAGCGCCGCCAGTGGCAGCAGCATCAGCGCCCAGGTGGCGAACAGCTGCCAGGGATCGGCGCCGGTCTGGTAGGTCTGCCCCACCAGCGCCAGCAGAGCACCGATGTTGAGGGCGATGGCGAGCAGCAGCGCCTGGCGCTGGCTGTCGGCGAGGGGCTTGCGCCACAGCAACAGCAGCATGGCGAGCAGTGGCAGCTCCAGCAGCGCGAGGCGCGAGAGGCGGCCGAGCTCCTGCCAGTTGAAGGCGACGAAGAACACCAGACCGGCGCCGAGGCACAGGCTGCCGAGCCAGAGCAGCAGCCGATCGAACAGCCACTGCCAGCGGGCAAGGCCGGGGGGCAGCTCGCACAGGTCGAGGGCGGCGGGCAACTGGGCCCGGTCGAGACGCCCGCGCCTGACCCAGTCGAGCAGCGTCTGTCTTGAGGTGAAGTGCATGGGATGCTCCATCAGGTTTGCCGCATTATGCCACGGCCATGGCGCCGGTTGGCAGCCCCCGTCTGCGGGCGCTGCCGGCCCGATATGCGGGCAGCAAAAAGCCCCGCCAGAGGACGGGGCTTGCTTGCAAAGAGACGACATGGGCGCGGGAGTGGCGTCGGCAAGTGCTCACCCTTGCCTCGCCACCTTCTAATCCGGCCGGGTCAGGCGAACAGCAGGGTGCTCACCCCGAGGCCCACGAACAGGATGGCGCAGGCGATGCGGATCCCCTTGAGGGGCAGGCGATCGGCCCCCAGCTTGCCGAGCAGCACCACCGGCACGTTGGCCAGCATCATGCCGAGGGTGGTGCCGGTGATGACCTGGGTCAGGGAGTCGTACTTCGCCGCCAGCAGCACGGTGGCGATCTGGGTCTTGTCGCCGATTTCGGCGATGAAGAAGAGCACGAAGGTGGCCATGAAGGGGCCGTATTTGTCGAGCGGGCTCTCCTCGTCGTCCATCTTGTCCGGCACCAGGATCCAGGCGGCCATGGCGATGAAGGCGCCGGCCACCAGGTAGGTCATCACCTTGGGGTCGAGCCAGCGGCTGATGAACTCGCCAAGCCAGGCGGCGCCAGCGTGGTTGAGCAGGGTGGCTGCCAGCATGCCGGCGATGATGGGCCAGGGCTTGCGAAAACGACAGATGAGCAACAGCGCCAGCAGCTGGGTCTTGTCGCCGATTTCGGCGATGGCCACGCTGAGGGTTGAGGTTAACAAGGCTTCCATAAAAATGACCGGGGGACGGAATTGTTATACCTGAGACAAGCCTGCGCCATCCGTCCCCGGTATTGGCACTGGCCCGTCAAAGGTCTTGTCAAATCCGCGGCTGGCGTGGATCACCCTGACCATGGTGAGTTGGCACCAAGTATGTTGATCAGGGTCGCGAACCGGTTTGGGGCCGGCTGGCGAGACTACTCCCCCTCGATGGGAGCGGGCATTCTAGGGAAAAAGCGAAAGTGACGCAAGCCGGGCGGCGTCGGGATCAGCCACCCACCAGCTTGACGCTGAAACCGGCCTTCTCGAGCTCGGCCTTGATCAGATCCCGTTTGTCCCCCTGGATCTCGATCACTCCCTCTTTGAGGCCGCCGCCGGTGCCGCACTTTTTCTTGAGCAGGGTGGCGATGCTCTTTTGCTGTTCGGCCGGGACGCCGTGGATGGTGATGACCCCGGCACCCTTGCGCCCCTTGGTTTCGCGGCGGATGCGCACCACCCCGTCGGTGGGGAAGGGGGAGGCGGATTGCGGCTGGCTCTGTTCTTTGATGATGCCGCCGTCCGTGCTGTAAACCAGGCGGCTGTTGTTGTCGTGACTCATGGCAGTTATTTGTGAGTTAGCTAAGCGGAGTTTGATTTTACTCAAATAAGCGTTGAAAACACGGATTATAATGCCCCAAGTAAAAGAGAATTATTATTGTTTAACTTCAGGAGTCAGT
The DNA here is from genome assembly GCF_040907865.1 of Aeromonas sp. s5. Classification (NCBI taxonomy): domain Bacteria; kingdom Pseudomonadati; phylum Pseudomonadota; class Gammaproteobacteria; order Aeromonadales; family Aeromonadaceae; genus Aeromonas; species Aeromonas sp. s5. The sequence continues at coordinate 60,374 of NZ_JBFOCO010000025.1, read as the reverse complement.
CATGGTACTCGCGCAGTTGTCACCGGGACAGAGTGCTCGCATCAAGAACATGAATCAATTGACCCGTCCCCTGCGGCGCAAGCTGATGGTGATGGGCTTGTTGCCCCAGACTGAAGTCATCTATTTGCGCGCGGCCCCGCTCGGGGATCCGCTGCAGATCCAGTGTCAGGGGATCTGCCTCTCCATGCAAAAAAGCCTTGCCCAGCAAATCGAGGTCGAGCCGGTATGAACTACTCCCTGGTAACCGTCGGCAATCCCAATAGCGGCAAGACCTCCCTGTTCAACGCCCTGACCGGGGCCCGCCAGCAGGTGGGCAACTGGAGCGGCGTCACCGTCGACAAGAAGATGGGCGAATTCAGTGCCCAGGGCCACGACTACAAACTGATGGACCTGCCCGGCATCTACAGCCTGGCCAACCAGGAGGGGAGCCTGGACGAGCAGATCGCCAGCCGTTTCGTGGAGGGCCAGCAGCCGGATCTGCTGCTCAACGTCATCGACGCCGCCAACCTGGAGCGCTCCCTCTACCTCACGCTGCAACTGCGCGAGCTGGGGCTGCCCATGGTGGTGGTGCTCAACAAGATGGACATCCTGCAAAAGCGGCGCATCACCATCGACGAGAGCAAGCTCGCCAAGACCCTCGGCTGCCCGGTGGTGGCCCTCTCGGCCCACAATCGCCAGCAGGTCGCCACCTTCAAGAACCAGATCCAGCAGTTTATTGGCCAGCCGCAGCCGGCGCTGTTGCTGGACTACGGTAGCGAGTTGGAAAAAGATCTGGCGGAGCTTGAGACCCTGCTTGCCCCGCACCACCTTACCGCCCGCGGCCGCGCCCTGCGCCTGCTGGAAGAGGATGCGGTGATGCAGGAGACCCTGCTGCCCGGCCAGCAGGCCGCCGCCGCCAACGTGGTGGCCCGCGCTCACCACGGGCAGGACGTGGATCTGCAACTGGCGGATATCCGCTACGGCCACATCCACCAGTGGGCCGCCCAGGCGTGCCAGCAGAAGGGCAAGCTCACCGCGGCCCAGAGCGAGCGGCTCGATCGGGTGCTGCTCAACCGCTGGTTCGGCATTCCCTTCTTCCTGCTGGTGATGTACCTGATGTTCATGTTCGCCATCAAGGTGGGCAGCGCCTTCATCGACTTCTTCGACATCATGGGCGGCGCCCTGTTTGTCGATGGCGTCCACCACCTGCTGGGGCTCATCCAAGCGCCGGACTGGCTGGGTGCCATCCTGGCGGACGGCTTCGGGGTGGGCTTGCAGACCGTTGCCACCTTCATCCCTGTGATCGGCTGCCTCTACCTGTTCCTGGCGGTGCTGGAGAGCTCCGGCTACCTGGCCCGCGCCGCCTTCGTGGTGGATGCCCTGATGCGCCGCCTCGGCCTGCCGGGCAAGGCGTTCGTGCCCATGCTGATGGGCTTTGGCTGCACCGTGCCCTCGGTGATGGCGACCCGCACCCTCAACTCCGAGCGTGAGCGGCTGATGACCTCGGCCATGGCCCCCTTCATGTCGTGCGGTGCCCGTCTGCCGGTCTACGCCCTGTTCGCGGTGGCTTTCTTCCCCGAGTCGGGCCAGAACCTGGTGTTCGGTCTCTACCTCATCGGTATCCTGGTGGCGGTGCTCACCGGCCTGTTGCTGCGCAGCACCCTGCTGCCGGGCAAGAGCGACTCCATGCTGATGGAGATGCCGGACTACGAGTGGCCGCGCCCGGTCAACGTCGGCATCAAGACCTGGCAGAAGCTCAAATCCTTCGTGTTTGGCGCCGGTAAAACCATCGTACTGGTGGTCGCCGTGCTGAGCGTGCTCAACTCGCTCGGCACCGATGGCAGCTTCGGCCACCAGGATCAGGAGAGCTCGGTGCTGAGCAAAATTAGCCAGGCGGTGACCCCGGTGCTGCACCCCATCGGCGTGCGCGATGACAACTGGCAGGCCACGGTCGGCATCGTCACCGGCATCTTCGCCAAAGAGGCGGTGGTCGGTACTCTCAACAGCCTCTACGCCGGCAGCGGCGACGGGGAAGAGGAGGCGAGCGAGTTCTCCCTGGTGAACAGCTTCCAGGAAGCGATCGCCGCAGTGGCCACCAATCTGGCCGACATCGACCCAACCGACCCCATGGGGCTGGCGGTGGGCAATCTGGATGACCAGCAGGCTGCCGCCGAGGCGCAGGAGGTGGACGTCTCCACCTACGGCAACATGCAGAGCCACTTTGACGGGGCGGCTGGTGCCTTCTCCTATCTGTTGTTCGTGCTGCTCTACATGCCCTGCGCCGCCGCCATGGGCGCCCTGGTACGGGAAACCGGCCGCCAGTGGGCCCTGCTGACCGCCGCCTGGTGCAACTACATGGCCTTCATGTGCGCCACCGTCTTCTATCAGCTGGCCACCTTTGCCGCCCACCCCGAACAGAGCCTGTTCTGGGTGGCGAGCTACGGCCTCTCCCTGCTGCTGCTCTGGTGGCTGGGCCGTCGCCACGGCGACATAGTGGCGCGCAAGGTGGTGGCCCTATGATCCTGCGCGAGCTGGGGGAGTACCTCGCCGCGCAGCAGAAGGCGAGCCGGCGCGAGCTGGCCCGCCACTTCCACACCTCGGAAGATGCGGTGGAGGCCATGCTCGGCGTCTGGATGCGCAAGGGGCGGGTCGCCAAGCGGGAGACTCAGGTGTGCGGCGGCTCCTGCTGTGGCAAGAGCCAGGAGGTGATGTTCGAGTGGTGCGAGCCGGGTCAGATTGGTCTGGTGCAAAAGGGCTGAGCTCACGCCCGATAGCCTGCATTCGAATATAAAAAAAGACCCGCCGCTGGCGGGTCTTTTTATTGGCGCGTGTTCGCCCTGTTCGCTGGATTGGCGTAGAAGGGGGGGCAGATCAGCGCCCCGGCCAGCGCTGGCCCACCTCGGCGTGGCGATACCAGGCCATCAGCGCCTGCTGGCCCTGAATGTCATCCGCTGCCGGTGACCAGGGGGCGAAGTCCTCTTCCCGAAAGGGGGCGTAGGGGCCGTGCTTGACCTCGAAGATGACGGCGCCGGGATCCAGAGAGAGCACCGCATGCCAGCTGGCGACCGGGGTCTCCAGCACTGAGGTCTCTTCCCCCAGCACGGCGCGAGCAATGACGGTCCCTTCATCATCGAAATTGAGCACCACGAAGCGCCCTTGCAGCGAAGTCAGCAGCTCCCAGGTCTGCAGGTGGCGATGGGGGCGGATGTAGGTACCCGGCTCCATGGCGATGGCCAGGCGCTGGATGGGGTCGGCCAGCTCCTGATGCAGGTTGTGGTTCATGCGCAGGCGCGGGGAGTGGGCGGCCTCGTCGGCGAGGCTGGCAAGGCGGGCAACATCCAGTTTTTTCATATGCGATTCCATGGTGAGACGAAGGCAAGAGCCGAGGGCAGAGTAGCACGCACCGGGGGCGGCCGGACAAGGCGCGAGCGGTAAGCAAATGTAAAAAGGGAGCCGACAGGGCTCCCGCTTGCCGGCGCGGCGGCATCACAGCCTGGCCAGCATCTCCTGGGTGACCAGCACTATCCCTTGTTCGGAGCGGTAGAAGCGGCGGGCATCCTCGCTGGCGTTTTCCCCCACCACCAGCCCTTCCGGCAGCTTGCAGCCCTTGTCGATCACCACCCGGCGCAGCCGGCAGCCCGGGCCTATCTCGACACCGGGGAAGATCACCGCCTGATCCAGAGTGCAGAAGGAGTCGACCCGCACGTTGGTAAACAGCACCGAGCTCACGATGAAGGAGCCGCTGACGATGGTGCCGCCGGCAAACATGGAGTTGATGGTCATACCGTGCTGGCCGTTTCTGTCCTGCACGAACTTGGCGGGCGGGGTCATGTTCTGGCTGGTCCAGATGGGCCAGTCCTGATCGTAGATGTCGAGCTCGGGGGTGACGGAGGCGAGATCCATGTTGGCCTCCCAGAACGAATCCACCGTGCCCACGTCGCGCCAGTAGGGGCGCTTTTGCGGGCAGCAGCCGACGCAGGACATGCCGAACGGGTGGGCGTAGGCGGTGCCCTCTTGCACCACCCGCGGGATCACGTCCATGCCGAAATCGTGGTGGGAGGCCGGGTTGGCGAGATCCTCTTCCAGCAGCTGGTAGAGGTAGTCCGCCTCGAAGATGTAGATCCCCATGGAGGCTAGCGCGGTATCGGGCTTGCCCGGCATGGCGGGTGGGTTGGCGGGTTTTTCGACGAAGGCGTTGATCTTGCGATCCCCATCCACCGCCATCACCCCGAAGGCGCTCGCCTCATCCCGCGGCACCTCGATACAGGCCACCGTGACCCTGGCCCCCATGTTGACGTGATCGAGCAGCATGGCGGCGTAATCCATCTTGTAGATGTGATCCCCCGCCAGCACCACCACATACCTGGGGCCGTGATCGCGAATGATGTCCAGATTCTGGTAGACCGCATCGGCGGTGCCGCGATACCAGGTGACCTCGTCCACCCGTTGCTGGGCGGGCAGCAGGTCGATGAACTCGTTCATCTGGTAGCGCAAAAAGGACCAGCCGGACTGCAGGTGGCGCAGCAGGCTGTGGGATTTGTACTGGGTCACCACTCCGACCCGGCGAATGCCGGAGTTGATGCAGTTGGAGAGTACGAAGTCGATGATGCGGAACTTGCCGCCGAAGTGTACTGCCGGTTTCGCCCTGTTGTCCGTCAACTGTTTGAGGCGACTGCCCCGCCCTCCAGCGAGAACCAAGGCCATGGTCTCGTTCAGCAACTGTCTTGACTGTGCTGTATTGGCAGGTTGTAACGACATTTAATACCCCTTTATTGATAGAACTCTTTGATGGTGCCTCCTTTGAAGCCGGTATGAAAGAGCTTTCACTCACACTTCTCGCATGGTTTTTCGGTCAAGTGATGGTTTTGTCATTTTTGATGACAAAATCTGTCGCAGATGGCGCGATAGTTCACCAGATGTCACGGCGGCGCTGGGCAGGCGGGGAGGGCGGTGGTGTTGAAGGGTGGTCAGATGCGGGCGTTTCTTGTGTAAACACCCGCCGAAGCGGGTGTTTGCAGGTGCCGTCAGGGGCGGGCGAGGTCAGAACAGATCGTCCTTCTCGTCCTTGGTGGGCTCCAGGCTCCAGCCGGTGGCATCGCTGCTGCTGGCGATCTGGCCCTTCTCCTTCCACAGCTTGATCTTGAGGCGCAGGTTGTTGGCCGAGTCGGCGTTCTTCACTGCCTCCTCCTCGTCGATCACCCCTTCCACCACCAGATCGAACAGGGCGCTGTCGAAGGTGACCATGCCGAGGGCCTTGGACTTCTCCATCACCTCCTTGAGGCCGCCAAACTCGCCGCGCTTGACCATGTCGCGGATGGTGTGGGTGCCCAGCATGATCTCTACCGCCGCCCGGCGGCCGCCATCAGTGGTTTTCACCAGCCGCTGGGAGACAAACGCCTTGAGGTTGTTGCCAAGGTCGTTGAGCAGCTGAGGCCGGCGCTCTTCCGGGAAGAAGTTGATGATGCGGTCCAGCGCCTGGTTGGCGTTGTTGGCGTGCAGGGTGGAGATGGCCAGGTGGCCGGTCTCCGAGAAGGCCAGCGCATGCTCCATGGTTTCGCGATCGCGAATTTCGCCGATAAGGATCACGTCCGGCGCCTGGCGCAGGGTGTTTTTCAGGGCGGCGTGGAAGCTGCGGGTATCCACCCCCACCTCCCGCTGGTTGATGATGCTCTTGCGGTGGCGGTGCACGAACTCCACCGGATCTTCGATGGTGATGATGTGGCCGCCGCTGTTGCGGTTGCGATGGTCGATAAGGGCTGCGAGCGAAGTGGACTTGCCCGAACCGGTGCCGCCGACGAACAGCACCAGCCCCCGTTTCTCCATGATGGTGTCGAGCAGCACTGTGGGCAGTTTCAAGTCCTCGAAGCGGGGGATCTCGGTCTTGATGTTGCGCGCCACCAGGGAGACTTCGTTGCGCTGCTTGAAGATGTTGATCCGAAAGCGCCCGATCTGGGGCAGGGAGATGGCGAGGTTCATCTCCAGCTCCTTCTCAAACTGCTGCTTCTGCTCGCCGTCCATGATGGCGTCGGCTATGCTGGCCACCTCGCCGGGCTCGAGTGGCGTCTCGCTCAAGGGGCGCAGGCCGCCGTTGAACTTGGCACAGGGGGGCGCGCCGGTCGACAGATAGAGGTCTGAGCCATCCTGCTTGGCCAGGATCTGTAGCATGTCTCGCAATTCCATGGTTTTTGCCTCGTCTATCAAGGAGATGCCTTGCTGGGGATGTTATTGAGTGTACAGCGTCAGGCGCCGGTGAGTTTCTCGCGAAAGACAAAAAAGACCGCGCCCAGGATGCAGAGGCCAGCCCACAGGTAATCCCATTTCAGATCCTCTTTCAGATAGAAGATGGAGAAGGGGACGAACACGGTGAGGGTGATCACCTCCTGCAGGATCTTGAGCTGGCCGACGGAGAGCACGGTATGGCCGATGCGGTTGGCGGGTACCTGCAGCAGGTATTCGAACAGCGCTATTCCCCAGCTCACCAGGGCGGCGATGATCCAGGGTTTGTGATTCATACTCTTGAGGTGGGCGTACCAGGCGAAGGTCATAAAAACGTTGCTGCACAGCAGCAGGCCGATGCTGGTAAAGATAGGGTTCATTAGGTTCTCCTTTAAAATCAATCGCATTTTATCGCCGAACCATGGGTTCTCATAAGTGGGGCGGCAGGGTATTTTTAATCCATCAAGGATGAAGAGACAGAGGGTTGTACGAGATGGGCAAGACAAGCTGGGGTGTGCTTGGTCTGCTGTTTGCCTGCCAGGTGCACGGTGCGCCGACCCTGACGGTAGCCACCGATGTCTGGCCACCGTTTCGAATTGAAATGCCGGACGGTCGGCTGGGCGGACTGGACATGGATATCTTGCAGCAGTTGCAGCGACGCAGCGGCATCCGCTTCGAAGTGAAGCAGGTCCCCTGGGGGCGGGCGCTCAAACAGATGCAGACCGGTCAGGTGGATCTGATGATCGGGCTGGCCATGACGGCGGAGCGGGCGATCTTCATCGACTATCTGCAGCCGGCCTATTACCAGTGCCGACCCGCCTTTTATGGCAAGGGAACTGAGGTCTCGACTCTGCGCAGCTATGCCGATCTGCAGGGGCACAGGGTGGGTTACGTGCTCAATTCGGCCTATTTCGAACCGTTCGATTCCGACAGCCGGCTCGACAAGCACGGGGTGCCCACCGAGGAGCAACTGCTGCGCATGGTGCAGCGCGGCCATCTGCCGTTGATGATCGGCACCGACTGCCAGGTGGACTATGCCTTGAGTCGGGGCAAGGAGGCGGGGCTGCGCAAGGCGGCCTACCAGCCATCCCAGCCCGTGGTGCTCTATCTGGGCATGAGCAAGCGCTCTCCCCATCAGGCGCTGCAGCAACCGCTGGCGCTGGCCCTGCAGGAGCTGGTGGCAAGCGGTGACATCGCCACCCTCGCCAAGCCTTACCAACCTTGACCTTGGGTGGTAACACACTGTTATCATGACCTTTTCATGCTGATGCCCGGTGGCTGACGCCGCCCGGGCACGGGTCACTCTCACCTTCGGGGAGCCTCTGTGTATCTCTCTTTGCTCGCCCGCCAGCAGCGCTGGCAGCGGCGCTGGTTGCTCGGCCTGCTGCTGCTGACCCTGGCGCTGTTTCTCTTCTCCCTGATCTGGGGCGAATTCCTGCTGTTGCCCTGGCACCCCTTGGGGGAGCTCGAGCAGCGCATTCTGCTGGAGCTGCGCCTGCCGCGCGCCCTGCTGGCCCTGCTGGCGGGGGCTGCGCTCGCCTGCGGTGGCGCCGTGCTGCAGGTGATGCTGCACAACCCGGTGGCCGAACCCGGCCTGCTTGGCGTCTCGAGCGGGGCGGGATTGGCCGCCATGGTGGCGATGGCGGTGGCCAAGGCCCTCGGCGTCTATCTGCCGGGTTGGGGGCTTTCGCTGGCGGCCTTTGGCGGCGCCCTGCTGGTGACCATGCTGTTGATACGGCTGGCGCGCCGGGCCCGGCTCGGCCATGCCAGGCTGTTGCTGTTCGGGGTTGCCATCGGCATCCTCACCAACGCCGCCATGACCTGGCTGATGTACTTTGCCGATGACGGCTCCTTGCGTGAATTCATGTTCTGGATGATGGGGAGCCTCGCCTATGGCAGCCAGCAACTGGCCTGGTGGTGGCTGCTGTTCCCCCTGACCCTCGGCTGGCTCGGCTGGCAGGGCAAGGCGCTGCAGCAACTGCTGCTGGGAGAGACCCAGGCCCGCCTGATGGGGCTCGATGTGGACAAGATGCGGGTACGGCTGGTGCTGGCGGTCTGCCTGCTCACCGGGATGGCGGTGGCACTGTGCGGCGTCATCGGCTTCGTCGGGCTGGTGGTGCCCCATCTGCTGCGCCTGTGTGGCGGCAGCGATCAGCGCTTCCTGCTGCCCGCCTCGGCGCTGGGGGGCGGCGCCCTGCTGCTGGCGGCCGATCTCATCGCCCGCTCCGCCCTGCGAGCAGGGGAGCTGCCCATCGGGGTCATCACCGCCTCGGTCGGTGCCCCGCTCTTCATTTATCTGTTGTTGAGGCAAGATGCCCATGCCAGCACCTGATCACCTCGGGGGCCAGCCACCCTTGCTGGCTGCCCGCGCCCTCGCCGTCGCCAACCGGCTCGCCCCCCTCGACCTTGCCTGGCAGGGGGGCCAGCTGGTGGCCCTGCTCGGCCCCAACGGCAGCGGCAAGTCGACCCTGCTAGGCGCCCTGGCCGGCCTCTTGTCGGGGCAAGGGGAGGTGCGCATCGGCGGCGAGTCGCTGGCGGACTTGAGCTGGCCGGCGCTGGCGCAGCGGCGCGCCATGCTGCCTCAGCGCCAGCCCCAGCTGTTCCATATCCCGGTGTTTCAGGTGCTGAGTCTGGGGCTCGATGAGGCTCAACCTGCGGCCAGACAGAACGAGGCTATTCAGGCGCTGTGCCAGGCGCTGGAGCTGGAAGCCTTGCTGGCGCGGGACTTCAGCCGGCTGTCTGGTGGGGAGCAGCAGCGGGTGCTGATCGCCCGCACCCTGCTGCAGGTGTGGCCGAGCCTAAACCCGGGCGAACGGATACTGCTGCTGGACGAGCCGCTGGCCGGGCTCGATCTGCACCATCAACTGGCGCTGCTGCGGCTGCTCAAGCAGCTGGCCGGGCAGGGGCTGCTGGTGGTGCTCGCCATTCACGACATCAACCTGGCCATCGACTGGGCCGATCGCCTGCTCTGTCTGCAACAGGGGCGGGTGGTACGGGAGGGGGGCGTCGAGCTGGTGGACGAGGCGCTGCTGGCACAGGTATTCCAGATCAAGACCGAGCGCATCGAGGCGGGTGGCCGGGTCTGGTTTATGCCCAGTTTGTAGAAGCGGGGCGCGGCCTAGTCGGCCGCCCAAGAAAAAGGGGCCAGTATCGAACATACTGGCCCCTTTGCTTATTGGCTGTTCAGCCCAGCTTGTGCAGGCGCACCTGGGCGGCCTCGGCCAGCATGGCCAGCAGGGTTTCGGTGTCGCTCCAGGAGAGGCAGGCATCCGTGATGCTTTGGCCGAAGGTGGCGGCGCAGCCGTTCTCCACATCCTGCCGTCCTTCCACCAGGAAGCTCTCGGCCATGATGCCGGCGATGCCGGTGCGACCGCGGCGCAACTGATCGCAGATGTCTTGCGCCACCAGCAGCTGGCGACGGTGATCCTTCATGCTGTTGCCGTGGCTGAAATCCACCACCAGCCGCTCGGGCAGGCCGACGTCGGCCAACGCTTCGCAGGCCTCGTCGATACTGGCGGTGTCGTAGTTGGGTCTGTGGCCGCCGCGCAGGATCACGTGGCCATAGGGGTTGCCGGCGGTGCGGTAGATGGTCATCTTGCCGTCCTTGTCCGGGGAGTAGAAGATGTGGCTGTGACGGGCGGCGCGCACCGCATCGATGGCGATGCGGGTGTTGCCGTCGGTGCCGTTCTTGAAGCCGACCGGGCAGGAGAGGGCGGAGGCCATCTCGCGGTGCACCTGGGATTCGGTGGTGCGCGCGCCGATGGCGCCCCAGGTGATGAGGTCGCTGATGTACTGGCCGGTCACCATGTCGAGGAACTCGGTGGCGGTGGGTATGCCGAGGGCGTTGATGTCCACCAGCAGCTTGCGGGCCAGTTTCAGCCCTTCGTTGACGTCGAAGCTGCCATCGAGGCGCGGATCATTGATGAGGCCTTTCCAGCCGACGATGGTGCGCGGCTTCTCGAAATAGGTGCGCATCACGATGCACAGGCTCTCTTTATACTGCTGGCGCAGGGCATTGAGGCGCAGGGCATACTCGTGGGCGGCGGCCGGATCGTGAATGGAACAGGGACCGACGATGACCAGCAGGCGCTGATCCTCACCGGCCAGGATCGCTTCCACTTCGCGGCGGGCATCCAGCAGGTTCTGGGCTACGGTGTCGCTTAACGGGAAGGCGTGCGCCAGCTCGCTGGGAGTGATCAGGGACTCCAGGCGACGGGTGCGCAATTCATCGGTGTGAATGGACATACGACTCGATTCTCGAAATGGGTGGCGTGGGCAGTAGCAATGACTGAGTGCCAGAAAAGGCAAAGGGATAAAATAAAGCAAAAAACCCCTGATGGAAACCTCGGGGGGCTCTGATAGGATGTGAGCCCCAAAACGATTCCAAATGAGGTAGATAGCGTGGCAAAGCCAGGGGCAACCGGGGTCACCCGCATCATCAATGCAACCGGTTACAGCATGAAGGGGCTCAAGTCAGCCTGGATCAACGAGGCCGCTTTCCGGCAGGAGCTGATGCTGATCCTGCTGCTGATGCCGCTGGCGTTCTGGATCGGCGATACCCTCGATCAAATCCTGCTGCTCATCTGCATCAGCTGGCTGGTGGTGATCGTCGAGGTGCTCAACTCCGCAGTCGAGGCGGTGGTGGATCGCATCGGCTCCGAACATCACGAGCTCTCCGGTCGCGCCAAGGATCTGGGCTCCGCCGCCGTCTTCATCGCACTGGCCCTCAACGCCCTGGTGTGGGGCGCCCTGGTGGGTCGCAACCTGTTGGGGTGGTGGTAAGCCGGGCCTCATTGTCTGTCGCGTATTTTCCCGCTCTCTTGGCAAGAGGGCAGGATGAGGGCGGTTTCATCTCCCCCCTCGTTCCCAACCCTGCTCCCGCGAGGGGAGAAGGGGGCAAAGGAGCCGCGACGCGGATGTGCGCTTAGCATCGCAGCATAAAAAGCCCGTCATTGCGACGGGCTTTTTGCTGGACGGCGCTGCAGGCTGATCAGTGCAGGATGCGGGCACGGATGGTGCCGCCGATCTCCTTGAGCTTGGCCAGCGCCTTCTCGCTGTGCTCGGTCTCCACGTCGATCACCACGTAGCCGATGTGGCTGCTGGTCTGCAGGTATTGACCGGCGATGTTGATCCCCTCGTCGGCGAAGATCTGGTTGATCTGGTTCATCACGCCGGGCTGGTTGCGGTGAATGTGCAGCAGGCGGCTGGAGCCCTTGTGACCGGGCAAGGAGACCTCGGGGAAGTTGACGGCGGAGAGGGTAGAGCCGTTGTCGGAGTATTTGACCAGCTTGTTGGCCACTTCCAGCCCGATGTTCTCCTGGGCCTCCTGGGTGGAGCCGCCGATGTGCGGGGTCAGGATCACGTTGTCCAACCCGCGCAGCGGGGTGAGGAACTCCTCGTCGTTGGACTTGGGCTCGACCGGGAAGACGTCGATGGCAGCGCCGGCGAGGTGGCCGCTCTTGATGACGTCAGCCAGGGCGTCGATGTCCACCACGGTACCACGGGAGGCGTTGATGAAGATGGCGCCCGGTTTCATCATGCGCAGCTGCTCGGCACCGATCAGATCCTTGGTGGAGGCGGTCTCAGGCACGTGCAGGCTGATGACGTCGGACATGTTGAGCAGCTCGACCATGCTCGGCACCTGGATGGCGTTGCCGAGCGAGAGCTTGTTCTCGATGTCGTAGTAGTAGACCTTCATGCCGATGCTCTCGGCGATGATGCCAAGCTGGGTGCCGATGTGGCCGTAGCCGATGATGCCGAGCTTCTTGCCACGGGCTTCCACCGAACGGTTGGCCAGCTTTTCCCACACACCGCGATGGCACTTGGCGTTCTTCTCCGGGATGCCGCGCAGCAGCAGCAGGATCTCCCCCAGCACCAGTTCGGCCACCGAACGGGTGTTGGAGAAGGGGGCGTTGAACACCGGGATGCCACGCAGGTGGGCGGCATCCAGGGAGACTTGGTTGGTGCCGATGCAGAAACAGCCGATGGCCACCAGCTTGTTGGCGGCATCCAGCACCTTCTCGGTGATCTGGGTGCGCGAGCGCAGCCCTACGAAATGCACGTCACGAATACGCTCGATCAGCTCTTCTTCGGAGAGAGAGGTCTTCAGATACTCCACACTGGTGTAACCTGCGGCACGAAAGGTTTCCACTGTGTTGGGGTGAACCCCCTCCAGCAGCAGCACCTTGATTTTATCCTTGTCCAGTGAAAACTTGGCGGTCATGACGATCCCTCTATGTTTGCAAAAGTGAGTGCAGATATGGTGTGTGAAGAAAACCGTAAAGTAGCAAAAACGTTGGGGAGAGGGAATATTTGTGACGAAAGTCAAATTCTTTGAAGTTTTCAACGATAGTTGTAAACGAGGGTTTGCAACTCATTGAGCAACAAATAAAAACGGCGCCATGGGGCGCCGTCTTTCATTGCGAAGGGATCATGGGTGACCAGATCCTGTCCATCGGAGGTCAGCTGATGATCACGCCGTCCGGGGTGCCGATCACCACCACGTCTGCACCGCGGTGGGCGAACAGGCCGTTGGTGACGGTGCCTACGATAGCGTTGAGCTGCACTTCCAGCCCCTTGGCATCGGTGATGGCCATGCCTTTCACGTCCAGGATGTGGTTGCCGTTGTCGGTGACCACCCCTTCACGCCAGACCGGGTTGCCGCCGAGCTTCTTGATCTCGCGGGCCACGTATTCGCGGGCCATGGGGATCACTTCCACCGGCAGCGGGAAGGTGCCGAGCACGTCGACCGTCTTGGTGTTGTCGATGATGCAGATGAACTTGTCGGCCACGGCGGCGACGATCTTCTCGCGGGTCAGGGCCGCGCCGCCGCCCTTGATCATGTCGCGGGTGCCGTTGATCTCGTCGGCACCGTCCACGTAGACGGAGAGGGCGTCGATCTCGTTGAGATCATACACAGGGATGCCGAAGCCCTTGAGGCGTTCGGTGGAGGCCACGGAGCTGGATACCGCCCCCTTGATCTCGTCCTTCATGGTCGCCAGTGCATCGATGAAGTGGTTGACGGTAGAGCCGGTGCCTACCCCGACGATGGTGCCGGGAACCACATACTTGAGCGCAGCCCAACCGGCCGCCTTCTTCATTTCATCTTGAGTCATGATCGATCCTTTGGAAAAAAGCGGCCGCATTATATCCAAGCCGCCATCCCAGAGCGACCACCCAGCTCACGTTCCGGGCCAAAAACCTGCAAGATGTAAATCGTTTGCCTGTTTATTGCGCCATGTCATTGCACACATGGCTGTGTCAGCAAGAGCCGAGCAGTCGGCAAGGCCGCTTCCGGCCTCAGTCGGGAAAGTGCCAGCAGCGGCTGGGAGTGATGATCTGGGGCAGCGGTACGTCCCACTCCTCCTGCGGCACCGCGTCCACCTGCTGGCAGTCGTGGGCAATCCCCAGCGGTTTGGGGCCGAGTCTGTGCTCGTGCCAGCAGGCGAGGGTGCGATCGTAGTAGCCGCCGCCCATGCCGAGCCGGTTGCCTGCCGCATCGAACGCCACCAGCGGCGTGCAAATCAGATCGAGGGTGCTGTGGGGCACCACCTGCTGCATGTCGAGCTCAGGTTCGGCGATGCCGTAACGGTTGCGGGTCATGGGACTGGTAGCGGTGTAGCGCAAGAAGAGCAGGTGGCCCGGGGTGAAGGGGTGCAACACCGGCAGATAGACCTCTTTTTGCTGGGCCCACAGCCAGTGGATGGCGGGCAGGGGGTTGAGCTCGCCGTCGTTGGCCAGATAGAGGGCGATACGTTTGGCCGCCAGGATCTCGGGATGCTGCTTGAACTGGGCAACCAGCTGCTGGGCCGCCTGCTGCTGCTCGGCCTGGGTCAGGCTCTTTCTGCGCTGGCGGATGAGCTGGCGCAGGGATTGTCTTTCAGGCTGGGTATCCGGCATGGGGGCTCCTCTGATGAACGGGCGACGGGGCGATACGTGGATCGCACTGGCAGGCGATCACCTTAACAAGGCCGCGCCGGGTTGAACAGCGCGGCTCGGCCGCCGGGTGGGACCCGGCGACCGCACTATCAGGCGTGGGCGGCTTTGCGCATCTGGTGCTTGACGAACACCGCCACCAGGGCGGCCAGCGCCAGCGCCATGGGGTAGAAGCTCATGCTCACCACCGCCAGCGGCGAGAGGGCGAAGATGGAGCCCAGCAGCAGCGCCTGGGCGCCCCAGGGGATCAGCCCCTGCACCACGCAGGAGAAGATGTCGAGCATGGAGGCGGCGCGGCGCGGGGTAACCCCGTGGTGATCCGCCAGATCCTTGGCCACCTTGCTGGCGACGATAATGGCCACCGTGTTGTTGGCGGTGCAGAGGTTGGTGAGGCCCACCACCCCGGCGATGCCGAGCTCGGCCGCCTTCTCGTTCTGCTCGCCGTCGTGCTGACGGGTGAAGCGGGCGATGAGGGCGCTGATGCGGGTGCTGATCCAGGCCAGTCCCCCCTGGCGTTCCATCAGGGCGCCGAGGCCGCCGATCAGCATGGAGAGCAGGAAGATCTCCTGCATGCCGGTGAAGCCCTGATAGATGTCCTTGCTGAATTGGCCGAGGGGGTAATCCCCCAGCAGACCGACCCCGCCAGCGGCCACAATGCCGAGCCCCAGCACCATGAAGACGTTCATGCCAGAGAGGGCCAGCACCAGGATCAGCAGGTAGGGCATCACCTTGAGCAGCTCGATATGGGCCTCGGTGGCGGGGGCATCCCCGACCGACCCCAGGGTCAGATAGAGCAGGATCACCCCGATGGCGGCCGGGGCGGCAATCTTGAAGTTCTCGCGAAACTTGTCCTTCATCTCGCAGCCCTGGCTGCGGGTGGCCGCAATGGTGGTGTCGGAGATGATGGAGAGGTTGTCGCCAAACATGGCGCCGGAGAGGATGGTGCCCGCCATCAGCACAGGATCGATGCCGGCGGCCTGGGCCACGCCCAGCGCCACTGGTGCCACGGCGCCTATGGTGCCCATGGAGGTGCCCATGGCGGTAGCGATGAAGGCGGAGATGAGGAACAGCCCAGGCAGCAGGAACCAGCCGGGGATGAGGGAGAGGCCAAGGGCGACCGTGGCATCCACCCCGCCGGTGGCCTTGGCCACGGTGGCGAAGGCGCCTGCCAGCAGATAGATGAGGCACATCGCCATGATGTTGCTGTCACCAACCCCCTTGAAGAAGGTCTCGAGGTTCTTGTTGAACCCCTCCTTGCCCAGCACCAGCGCCAGCATGACGGCGGGGAGGGCGGCGACGGGGGCGGGCAGCTGATAGAAGGCGAACTCGACCCCCTGCAGGGTCAGCCAGGTGCCGGTACCGATAAAGAGAGCAAGAAAGACCAGCAGAGGCAGCAGGGCTCTGGCGCTGGGTTGAGTCTGGATCATGTGTTCCTCGATGGTTGTACATGACCTCCCTGTCTCAGCCAGCCCGCAGTGGGGTGAGCGTGGCGGGCATCCTGCCGCTATGGGGTGCCTACAGTAGTGAGTCGCGCCCGCCCGGTCAAGATAGACGTCCAGATGGATGCTGCTTTTTGTCTGGTGATTTTGTTGAATTGATTAAATCCGTTAAATATTCGGATTTCAGTAAATATGTTGTTGATTTTTCGGGTTGCCAACGACGGCCACGGCGGGCTTTTCAAAGCGGGCGCAGGCTGGTAAAACGGTCTCTTTCCTTAATAGAGATTTGAGAGGGTGGAGATGGACAATCCGATCCGTGTGGCCGTGATGGGCTGTAATGGTCGTATGGGCAAGGTGCTGCTGGAGGCGATCAGCCATGCCGAGGGCGTGGTGGTCGGGGCGGCGCTGGAGCGACCGGGCTCCGCCGTGATCGGGCTGGATGCCGGCGAACTCAACGGGCTGGGTCGGCTCGGTGTCATCATCAGCGACAGCCTGGACAAGGTACGGGACGAGTTTGATCTCATCATCGACTTCACCCGCCCCGAGGTGACCCTGGCCAACCTGGCCTTCGCCCGGGCCCATCACAAGCAGATGGTGATCGGCACCACCGGCTTTGACGACGCGGGCAAGGCGGCGCTCAGGGCCGCCGCCGGCGAGATCGGCATCGTCTTCGCCTCCAACTACTCGGTGGGCGTCAACCTGGTGTTCAAACTGCTGGAGCAGGCTGCCAAGGTGATGGGGGATTACACCGACATCGAGATCATCGAGGGGCACCACAGACACAAGGTGGATGCCCCGTCCGGCACCGCCCTCTCCATGGGGGAGGTGGTGGCCAAGACGCTGGGACGTGACTTGAAAGAGTGCGCCGTCTACGGCCGCGAGGGGATCACCGGCGAGCGGGATCGCAACACCATCGGCTTTGCCACCATTCGCGCCGGCGATCTGGTGGGGGAGCACACCGTCATGTTTGCCGACATCGGCGAGCGGGTGGAGATCAGCCACAAGGCCTCCAGCCGCCTCACCTTCGCCAACGGTGCGGTGCGCGCCGGCAAGTGGCTCAAGGGGCAGGGCGCCGGCCTCTATGACATGCAGGACGTGCTCGGCCTCAAGTAACCACATCCACTGACATCACGGCACCCGTGATGTGCACGAAGGGCGGCCCGGCCCGTCGTCTGCTCAAAACCCCGCTCATGCGGGGTTTTTTATTGGTGATTTTGTATAAATACCGCTTACACGGTGATTTTTGCACGAAACGAGATAAATCGCCCCTCTCTGCTGTTTTACCGGATCCTGCATTGCATGAATGTCATCGGCTGGTAACGAAAATGGGCCTCAATAGCCCCTGCTAGGGCATTTTTTTACATCCATCAAAACAGACTAAAAATTCAAACGCAGAAAAACGTTTTCCATTTTTCAAGGCCACTCATCCTCCCTAAAAAAGCTGATTGCAGACGTTGAGATTTTTTATATGAAACTTCATTGTATTGTTTTTTAAGGATTAAAAATTGGTTTTTGTATCAATGATGGTCTCTTGGTCTGGATTGGTAGCAACTTTTGCCTTTTCTTTTCAGGGAGGGGGTTGCAAAGCAATGAAGTGCATAGATAATGGGTAATGTTGCTTGTTTATTGAATTTAGATGCATTTCGAATGAGAAAAGACGTTGAAATGCGATCGTTTTTAAGTAGAATGCGCCCAATTTGCCAGAAATCTGCCGGGTTCGAGTCCTGTCCAAGGCCGGAACCGAGCCCGCAACACCCAGGTAAATTGCTGAATTTAAAGCTAAATAACTGGAGGTTGTCTTGAATCACACTGCATTGCTAGTGCTGGAAGATGGAACTGTGTTCAAAGGCGTGTCGATAGGCGCCGAGGGATGTTCCGTTGGTGAAGTGGTTTTCAATACGTCGATGACGGGCTATCAGGAAATCCTCACCGATCCCTCTTATTCCCGTCAGATAGTCACCCTCACTTACCCCCATATAGGCAACACCGGCACCAACAGCGAAGATGAAGAGTCCAGTCAAATCCACGCTCAGGGATTGATCATCCGGGACCTTCCGATACTTGCCTCCAATTTCCGCAATCAGCAATCCCTCTCCGATTACCTCAAATCCCACAACATCGTTGGCATCGCCGACATCGACACCCGCAAGCTGACCCGCATCCTGCGCGAGAAAGGCGCCCAGGCCGGCTGCATTCTGGCCGGGAAACAGGTTGATGAAGCCTATGCCCTCGAACAGGCGCGCGCCTTCCCCGGTCTGAAGGGGATGGACCTGGCCAAAGAGGTCACGGTTGGCGAGGCGTACAACTGGACCGAAGGCAGCTGGCAGCTTGGCAAGGGGCACGTCACCCCGGATGCCGACCAGCTCAAATACCACGTGGTGGCCTACGACTTTGGCGTCAAGCGCAACATCCTGCGCATGCTGGTGGACCGCGGCTGCCGCCTGACCGTGGTGCCGGCCAAGACCCCGGCTGCCGAGGTACTGGCGCTGAACCCGGATGGCATCTTCCTCTCCAACGGCCCAGGTGACCCCGAGCCGTGCGACTACGCCATCGAGGCCATCAAGACCTTCCTTGATACCAACACCCCGGTGTTTGGCATCTGCCTGGGTCACCAGCTGCTGGGTCTCGCCTCCGGTGCCAAGACCGTCAAGATGAAGTTTGGCCACCACGGTGCCAACCACCCGGTGAAGAGCCTGGACGACAACACAGTGATGATCACCGCCCAGAACCACGGCTTCGCGGTGGACGAGAACATCCTGCCGGAGTGCCTGCGCGCCACCCACGTCTCCCTGTTCGATGGGTCCCTGCAGGGCATCCATCGCACCGACCGTCCGGCCTTCAGCTTCCAGGGGCACCCCGAAGCGAGCCCGGGCCCGCACGACTGTGCCGGTCTGTTCGACCACTTTATTGAATTGATTAAGCAGTATCGCGCCTAAGAGGATAAAGAGAGCCATGCCAAAACGTAACGACCTTCAGAGCATCCTGATCCTCGGCGCCGGCCCCATCGTCATCGGCCAGGCCTGCGAATTCGACTACTCCGGCGCCCAGGCGTGCAAGGCCCTGCGCGAGGAGGGCTACCGCGTCATCCTGGTGAACTCCAACCCGGCCACCATCATGACCGACCCGGAGATGGCCGACGCCACCTACATCGAGCCCATCACCTGGGAAGTGGTGCGCGAGATCATCAAGAAAGAGCGCCCGGACGCCATCCTGCCCACCATGGGCGGCCAGACCGCACTGAACTGCGCGCTGGATCTGGAGAAGCACGGCGTGTTGGCCGAATTCGGCGTCGAGATGATCGGTGCCACCGCCGACGCCATCGACAAGGCCGAAGACCGCTCCCGCTTTGACAAGGCGATGCGCAGCATCGGCCTGGAGTGCCCGCGCGCCGGCATCGCCCACAACATGGAAGAAGCCTGGAAAGTGCAGGCCGAAGTGGGCTTCCCCTGCATCATCCGTCCCTCCTTCACCATGGGTGGCTCGGGTGGCGGCATCGCCTACAACACCGAAGAGTTCGTCGAGATCTGCGAGCGCGGTCTGGATCTGTCACCGACCAAAGAGCTGCTCATCGACGAGTCGCTGATCGGCTGGAAAGAGTACGAGATGGAGGTGGTGCGGGATCGCAACGACAACTGCATCATCGTCTGCGCCATCGAGAACTTCGACCCCATGGGCATCCACACCGGTGACTCCATCACGGTCGCGCCGGCCCAGACGCTGACCGACAAGGAGTACCAGATCATGCGCAACGCCTCCATGGCGGTGCTGCGCGAGATCGGCGTCGAGACCGGTGGCTCCAACGTCCAGTTCGGCATCAACCCCAAAGACGGCCGCATGGTCATCATCGAGATGAACCCGCGGGTGTCGCGCTCCTCTGCGCTGGCCTCCAAGGCGACCGGCTTCCCCATCGCCAAGATTGCCGCCAAGCTCGCCATCGGTTACACCCTGGACGAGCTGATGAACGACATCACCGGCGGTCGCACCCCGGCCTCCTTCGAGCCGGCCATCGACTACGTGGTCACCAAGGTACCGCGCTTCAACTTCGAGAAGTTCGCCGGCGCCAACGACCGTCTGACTACCCAGATGAAGTCCGTCGGTGAAGTGATGGCCATCGGCCGCAACTTCCAGGAGTCCCTGCACAAGGCCCTGCGTGGCCTCGAGACCGGCAAGACCGGCTTCGACCCCATGCTGGATCTCAACGCCCCTGACGCCCTGACCCGCATCCGCCACGAGCTGCAGGATGCCGGTAGCGATCGCATCTTCTACATCGCCGACGCCTTCCGCGCCGGTCTCTCCATGGACGGCGTATTCCGCCTGACCAAGATTGACCCCTGGTTCCTGGTGCAGATTGAAGAGCTGGTGAAGCTGGAAGAGCAGGTGAAAGAGCGCGGCATGGCGGGTCTGGATGCCGACTTCCTGCGGGCGCTGAAGCGCAAGGGCTTTGCCGATGCCCGTCTGGCCAAGATCCTCGGCGTGGCCGAAGGTGAAGTGCGTAAATTGCGTGCCCGTCACAACATCTTCCCGGTCTACAAGCGGGTCGATACCTGCGCCGCCGAGTTCGCCACCAACACCGCCTACATGTACTCCAGCTATGACGAGGAGTGTGAGGCCAACCCCACCAACCGCGACAAGATCATGGTCATCGGTGGCGGCCCGAACCGTATCGGTCAGGGCATCGAGTTTGACTACTGCTGCGTACACGCGGCCCTGGCCCTGCGCGAAGACGGTTACGAGACCATCATGGTCAACTGCAACCCGGAAACCGTCTCCACCGACTACGACACCTCGGATCGTCTCTACTTCGAACCGGTTACCCTGGAAGACGTGCTGGAGATCGTGCGGGTCGAGCAGCCCAAGGGCGTCATCGTCCAGTACGGCGGCCAGACTCCGCTCAAGCTTGCGCGAGCATTGGAGGCCAACGGCGTGCCGGTGATTGGCACGAGCCCCGATGCCATCGACCGCGCCGAAGACCGCGAGCGCTTCCAGTCTGCCGTGGAGCGTCTGGGTCTCAAGCAGCCGGAAAACGGCACCGTCACCGCCCTGGAGCAGGCGGTGCTGACCGCCGAGCGCATCACCTACCCGCTGGTGGTTCGCCCCTCCTACGTGCTGGGTGGCCGCGCCATGGAGATCGTCTATGACGAGCAGGACCTGCGCCGCTACTTCGCCGAGGCGGTGAGCGTCTCCAACGAGTCGCCGGTACTGCTGGACCGCTTCCTGGACGATGCCACCGAGGTGGACGTGGACGCCATCTGCGACGGCGTGGATGTGGTCATCGGCGGCATCATGGAGCACATCGAACAGGCCGGCATCCACTCCGGTGACTCCGCCTGCTCCCTGCCGCCCTACACCTTGTCCAAGGCCATTCAGGACGAGATGCGCGAGCAGGTGCGCAAACTGGCGCTGGAGCTTGGCGTAGTGGGCCTGATGAACGTACAGTTCGCGGTGAAAGACAACGAGATCTACCTCATCGAGGTGAACCCCCGTGCCGCCCGTACCGTGCCGTTCGTCTCCAAGGCCACCGGTGCGCCGCTGGCCAAGATCGCCGCCCGCGTCATGGCCGGTCAGAGCCTGAAAGAACAGGGCTTCACCAGCGAGATCATCCCGCCCTACTACTCGGTGAAGGAAGTGGTACTGCCGTTCGCCAAGTTCCCGGGTGTGGACCCGCTGCTGGGCCCGGAGATGCGCTCCACCGGTGAAGTGATGGGGGTGGGCAGCAGCTTCGCCGAGGCGTATGCCAAGGCGCAGCTGGGTGCTGGTCACCAGGTGCCGCGCGAAGGTCGCGCCCTGCTCTCCGTGCGCCACGGCGACAAGGAGCGGGTGGTCAACCTGGCCGCCAAGCTGCTGGAGCTGGGCTATGACCTAGACGCTACTCACGGCACTGCGGTGACCCTGGGTGAGGCGAGCATCAACCCGCGCCTGGTCAACAAGGTACACGAGGGCCGTCCGCACATTCTGGACCGCATCAAGAATGGCGAGTACACCTACATCGTGAACACCGCCGAGGGCCGCCGCGCCATCGAGGACTCCAAGCAGCTGCGCCGTGGCGCCCTGCAGCACAAAGTGGCGTACACCACCACGCTGCACGCGGCGTTCGCCACCTGCATGGCCATCACAGTCGATGCTACCGCCAACGTGAGCTCGGTGCAGGAGCTGCACCAGAAGGTCGAGAGCCAGCTGAAGAGCCGCTAAGAGCGCGTGATGAAGGAGGGACGCCTCCTTCGTGACCCGATAAAACCCCGCCAGCGATGGCGGGGTTTTTTATTGGCCGAAGGCTGCGGGGCAGAGGGGAAAATGCCTGGTCAGGGAACCTGAGGGAGAGAGTCACTCAATAATCAGATAAAACATCACAATGATTGTGCAATAGATGTATTTCATAGCGCTCTTTGCAATCTCTCACCTGCGTCGCCTCTCTATACTGGGTTCTCGTCACAGGAGTCAACGGATCAGATCGTCTGCGCCTGCCGATGCAGGGGCGAACAGATCGGGCCCGCAGCCTTATCGGGTTGTGCGGCCGACCCTTCTTACCGGGAAGGGTCACAGGATACCGGGCGTGGGGTTACCGCCTCGCGACTCGTCAGGGCCGGCGTTACCGCGCCGCCCCGCTTCCCTCTCTTCGTCCCTCTGTCAGCCGCCAGTCAGCCGTTCGTCTATCAGCCAAGGGAATCAGAATATGAGCTTCGATCATCGCAAATACCGCCGTGCCCCCGTCATCAATCTGGCGGATCGCCAGTGGCCCAACCGGGTGCTGGAGCGGGCGCCGCTCTGGTGCGCCGTGGATCTGCGCGACGGCAACCAGGCGCTGGTCGAGCCCATGACGGTGGCCCAGAAGCTGCAGATGTGGGCGCTGATGGTGCACATCGGCTTCAAGCACATCGAGGTTGGCTTTCCGGCAGCCTCCCAGCCCGATTTCGACTTCGTGCGCGAGCTTATCGACCGCAACCTCATCCCCGATGACGTCACCATCCAGGTGCTGGTACAGGCGCGCGAAGATCTGATTGCCCGTACCTTCGAGGCCCTCAAGGGGGCCAAGCGGGCCATCGTCCATGTCTACAACTCGGTCAACCCGACCCAGCGCAACTATGTGTTCAACACAGGTCGCGACGGGGTCAAGGCCATCGCGGTGCAGGGGGCGCGCTGGGTGCGGGAGCATGCGGCCCGCAATCCGGGCACCGAGTGGAGCTTTCAGTACTCGCCGGAGAGTTTCAGCAGCACCGAGGTGGAGTTTGCCGTCGAGGTGTGCGACGCCGTCATCGATGAGTGGCGCAGCGCAGCCCGCCCCATGATCCTGAACCTGCCCGCCACGGTGGAGGTGAGTACCCCCAACGTGTTTGCGGATCAGGTGGAGTGGTTCTGCCGCAATTTGAAGGCGCGGCCCGAGGTGAGCATCTCCATCCACACCCACAACGATCGGGGTTGCGGGGTGGCCGCCGCCGAGCTGGCGGTGCTGGCGGGTGCTGATCGCATCGAGGGCACCCTGCTCGGCAACGGCGAGCGCACCGGCAACATGGATATCGTCACCATGGCCATGAACCTCTACAGCCAGGGGATCGATCCCGAGCTCAACCTCTCCGACATGGATGCCATCGTCGCCACCGTCGGGGCCTGCACCCAGATTGCCCTGCACCCGCGCCACCCCTATGCTGGCGAACTGGTCTACACCGCGTTCTCCGGTAGCCACCAGGACGCCATCCGCAAGTCTCTCGCGGCAGAAAAACCGGATCACTACTGGGACGTGGCTTACCTGCCCATCGATCCTGCCGATCTCGGTCGCAGTTACGAGGCGGTGATCCGCATCAACAGTCAGTCCGGCAAGGGCGGGGTCACCTACCTGCTGGAGCGCGACCTTGGTCTGCAACTGCCACGCTGGCTGCAAATTGACTTCAGCCGCCGGGTTCAGGCCGAGGCCGAAGCCAGCAGCAGCGAAATCAGCCCGGAGCAGATCCGCACCCTGTTCGAGCGCCACTACCTCGAGCCTGCCCACGGCTATCGCATCGGTCGCTTCCAGCTTGGTCGCGACAGCCAGGAGAGTTTGCGCCTCGAGCTGCAGACCCCGACCGGCTCGCTGCAGCTGAGCGGTGAGGGGGAGGGGGCCATCACGGCCCTGGTCAACGGCTGGCAGCGTCAGACCGGGATGCATATCGACGTGCTGGATTACTCCGAGCATGCCCTCACCGCCGGTACCGAGTCCCGCGCGGCGGCCTATGTGCTGCTGAGCGTCGACGGGACCCGCACCTGCGGGGTGGCCATCGGCCGCGACGTGGTCAGCGCCTCCCTGCAGGCGGTGATCAATGGCGCCGCCCAGATAGAGGCGCTGCGCCAGAGCGCCTGATCCTGCTCACCTCTGTCCCGATAGCAGCGCCACCGCAAGGTGGCGTTGTTATTGGTGTCTGCCCGGTTCAACCGGATGGCGGCTGTGGCCGGCGAGGAAGGCATCCACCGCCGACTCGGCGCTGCGGCGCATCTCGGCGGGGCTCGGGATGGTGTCGGCGTAGAGGGCCTCGAAGTGGCGGTTGCCCCGCAGCGCCCCGAGCAGTTGCTCGCAGGCCAGATCGGGATCGTCGAAGTGCAATGTGCCCTGGCTGTCGAGCGCCTTGAGGAAGGTGCCGAGCACGCTCTGGGAGTGGTAGGCGCTGCGCTCGAGGAAGAAGCGGATAAGATCGGGGTCCTTGTGCACCCGGGTCATCACCAGGCGGCACAGCTTGAGACGGCGCGGATCGTAGACAAAGTGCAGGTAGTTGACGGCGAAACTCATCAACTGCTGGCGCGGCGGGCGCGCGTCTGGCAGCGGCAGGGCCAGTGCCTCGCCGGAGGGCTCGGTCAGCTCGGCCACCACGGCCCGCAGCAGCCCCTGCTTGTCGCCGAAGTAGTTGTACAGGGTCAGCTTTGAGCCGCCACAGCGCTCGATCAACTGCGCCATGTTGGTGTTGTCATAGCCCTGCTCCAGAAACAGCTCGATGGCGCTTGCCAGGTAGCGTTGGCGCTTCTCCAGACTCGATGGACGCATAGTTACAGTACTCCTCGGTACATTTTTTATCGTCGGGGGCTTGTCACCGTCCACGACGCTCTCTATGATTTTGTACTGTACGGTACAGTATCATGTGCGGAGTGAAGATGAAAGCGACGATGAAGAAGGGGGCTGTGGCCCTGGTGCTGCTGGGGGCCGTGGCCGGTCTCTATGTTTACCTGATGCCCCGCGCGGGGGAGGTGGTCACCGACAACGCCTACGTGCAGGGGGAGATAGCCCAGATCAGCGCCGAGGTAGCCGGCGTGGTGACCCGGGTTCATGTCGCCGACAACCAGTTCGTGCTTGCCGGCGATCTGTTGGCGGAGGTAGATGCGCGCGACTACCAGGCCCTCAAGACCCAGGCGGAGGGGGCACTGGCCGCCGCCGAGGCGGCGCTGGCCAACGTGCGCGAGCGCATCGCCATGCAGGAGATCGGCATCGGTGAGGCGGCCACGCGTATCGAGGCGGCCCGCGCCGATGCCGAGCTTCAGCGCGCCGAGTGGGCGCGCTATGACAACCTGCTCGGCAAGAAGCTGGTGGCCAAGTCGAGTGCCGACGCCCAGCGCACCCGGATGCGCCAGGCCAACGCCAGCCTGGAGGCGACCCGTCTTGGGCTGGCCAGCGCCAAGCGCCAGCTGGGCTCCCTGCAGACCGAGCGCGCCCAGCGGCTGGCACAGCGGGATCAGGCCCGCGCCGCCCTTGAGCTGGCCAGCCTGAGTCTGGAAGACACCCAGATCCGGGCCCCCATCAGCGGCGTGGTCGGCAATCGCAGCGTGCGCAAGGGGCGTTATGTCACCAAGGGAACCAACCTGCTGGCCATAGTGCCGGTGGACGATGTGTGGGTGGAGGCTAACTACAAGGAGACCCAGATCACCCATATCCAGCCCGGTCAGACGGTGGAGGTGAGGCTCGACAGCTTCCCGGACCGCCCGCTGCGCGGCCACGTGATTGGCGCCTCGCCGGCCACCGGCGCGCGCTTCAGCCTGCTGCCGCCGGACAACGCGACCGGTAACTTCGTGAAGATTGTGCAGCGGGTGCCGGTCAAGATCGCCCTCGACATCCCGAGCTCGCTGCGCGGTCGGGTGGTGCCCGGCCTCTCGGCCGAGGTGGCGATCGCCGTCGGCGGGCGGGGCTGATCATGCTGCGCATACCCCAACTGCTGGTGCTGACCCTGCTGCTCTTGCTGCCCCAGGGGATCACGGGGGAGGTCTACAGCACGGGGGCGGCCGAGATTGCCGGGGCCCTCGGCCTCTCCGGGGATGAGGCGAGCTGGCTCAAGACGCTCAACATGATGGGCCAGCTGATGACGCTGCCGCTGGCGGCCTGGCTGGCGCGCCGGCTGGGTTATCGGAGCATGACCCGGCTGGGCGCCCTGATTGGCCTTGTTGCCGCCCTGCTTGCCTGCCTGTGCCGGCAACCGGCGCCACAGCTACTCGCCTGGTGGGGACACGGGGTGTCGGCCAGTTTGTTGCTGCTGGTGGCCCACGGCCTGGTGCTGCGGGGGCTTGGCTATCGGGCCATCGCCCTGGTCGAGGGGGCCATGCTGCTTGGCGTCGTGCTGATCCCCATGGGGCTCTATCCGCTGCTGCTGGCCCATCTGGCCGAGGAGAGCCTGTGGCACTGGGCCTTCGCGGCGCAGGTGCCGGTGTTCCTGGCGCTGCTCTACTGGACCCGCTTCGGCCCCTGGTTTGCGCGCGGTGAACGCTCACCCCTGCGCTTCAACCTGTTGCAGGCGCTGCTGCTGAGCGGTTTCATCGGCGGCCTGACCTACCTGCTGCTGCGCAGCGAGCGCTTCGACTGGTTTCAGGCTCCCCATCTGGTGACCCTGGGCTGGCTGCTGCTCGGCCTCGGCGGACTGACGGTGCTGGCACTGCGCCGGCGCTGGGGGGGCGGCGCCTACCTGCGCCCCGATCTGCTGGCCGCCCCCTTGTGCAAGGCGGGCATGCTGGATGCGGTGATGGCCGGCTTCGTCATCCTCGGCACCAACCAGCTGGTCACCGTCTACGTCACCCAGGCCATGGGTTACAGCCACGTCGAGCTCGGTCGCATGGAACTGGTGGGGTTTGTCGGCATGCTGGCGGGCTTGCTGATCGCCCTCTACGCCACCACGAACCCGGCGCGAGATCCGGAGAAGGTGATCCCCATCGGCATCGTGCTGATGCTCACCGCCTGCTGTCTGCTCACCGGTCGCAGCGCCGGCAGCGGCTTCGATGACTTCTGGCCGGCGCTGCTGCTCAAGGGGGGGGCCGTCGGTATCCTCAACATCACCCTCACGGTGCACGTGCTGCGCAGCCTGCCGTGGGCCTATCTCGACGAGGGGGTGGCCTGGTTCTACCTGTTCCGTAACCTCGGCTCCCTGCTGGCGGTCGCCCAGTTCTCGCACCTGATGCATCAGGAGACGAGCCAAGCCGTCAACCGGCTGGGGGAGCACTACAACAGCGCCAGCCAGGCCTTCCTCGACTATCAGCAGGCCGCCGCTGCCCTGGGGCAGGAGGCCGCGGTGGCCTTGCTGGCCAAGCCGCTGCACACCCAGGCCATGGCGGTGGCCGGGGTCAACAATGTGCAGTGGTTCCTGTTCACCCTGGCGTTTCTTATCCCGGTGGTGATTGGCACCATGCGCTGGGCCCACCACAAGTCGCAGCAAGGAGAATAAGGGGTGCACGGGGCGGCGGTGCTCCTCTACAATGGCGCGGTTTGTTTCTCGCGCCGCTCGCCGGCGCCCGACTGGGAGCCCCCGATGACCCGATTGCCACGCCTGCCGCTGGCCACCCTCTCTCTTGCCTTGCTGCTCGCCGGTTGTGCCAGCGAGCCGCCTGCACCGGCCACGCCGTCGACCTCGGGGACCGCGGCGGGGCGTCCCATTCCCAAGGCGATGCAGCCGCAAAAGCCGGCCGACATGAAGAGCCGCATCGTCACCTTCTTGCCGCGCAATGTGGTGGACAAGCCGGGCTGGGCCAACGACGTGGTGACGGCGCTCACCAGCCAGGGGCTGACGGTGAGCGATCACAACGTCTGTACCGTGCTGGCGGTGGCCGAGCAGGAGGCCACCTACCAGGCCGACCCCGTGGTGCCGGGCCTTGGCAAGATAGCCTGGAAGGAGATCAACGCCCGCGCCGGCAAGCTGCTGATCCCTGAGTTTGTGGTGCGCACCGCGCTCTCCATCAAATCCCCCACCGGCAAGACCTACGCCGAGCGCATCGACAAGTTGCGTACCGAGCGGGAGATGAGCGAGATCTTTGAAGACATGATCGGGGAGGTGCCGATGGGCAAGCAGCTTTTTGGCAACATGAACCCGGTGCGTACCGGCGGCCCCATGCAGGTGAGCGTCGCCTTTGCCGAGGCCAACACCCGCGGCTACCCCTATCCGGTCAAGGATTCCATTCGCCACGAGGTGTTCACCCGCCGCGGTGGCATCTGGTTTGGTACCAAGCACATCTTCGGCTACCCGGCCGACTACCCCGACACCCTCTATCGCTTTGCCGACTTCAATGCGGGCTGGTATGCGAGCCGCAATGCCGCCTTCCAGGCCGCAGTGAGCCGGCTGAGTGGCAAGAACCTGGCGCTGGACGGAGATCTCATTCGCTACGACTCCGATCTGCCGGGCAAGACCGAGCTCGCGGTTCATGCCATCGCCGGCCAGCTCAGCATGAGCAAGCAGGCCATCCACCAGAGCCTCAAGCTCGGCGATACTGCCGAATTTGGCCAGAGCGACCTCTATCATCGCGTGTTCACGCTGGCAGACCAGAAAGCGGGCAAACGGCTGCCGCGCGCCATCCTGCCAGGCATCCAGCTGAAAAGCCCCAAGATCACCCGCAACCTCACCACCGCCTGGTTTGCCAAGCGGGTGGATGAGCGCGAGCAGCGCTGCGTGCAGAAGATGGCGACGATCCGCTGATTGCTAAAAGTAACAAAGGCGGCCAATTGGCCGCCTTTGTTACTGAATCTAAAGAGCTTAGAGAAAAATGAAATTTATAGTTAAAAACTATCATCATCTATAGCATCAAATCTTGTATGTCCATCGACCTCAACATCTAGAGAACGATATAGCATTTTATGTATTTTCAATTGCTGCGCTCTCTTAACT
The DNA here is from genome assembly GCF_040907865.1 of Aeromonas sp. s5. Classification (NCBI taxonomy): domain Bacteria; kingdom Pseudomonadati; phylum Pseudomonadota; class Gammaproteobacteria; order Aeromonadales; family Aeromonadaceae; genus Aeromonas; species Aeromonas sp. s5. Next base: position 31,717 of record NZ_JBFOCO010000025.1, on the reverse strand, counting down.
TCCCCCCTTGATACAGAGGTTTGGTCTAGAAAAGACCAAATGAATGTACTAAGAGAGCTCATTTTTATCCCTATTGCACCTACATGATAAAGACAGACCAGCATTTTATTCAATACTTCTGTAAGCTTTGTTTCTCCAGTTGTTTCTAAATACTACTTGGATGAGGTGACACATGGGTCATTATTGTTTTGTACGCATAGGTCAGATATGACATTCTCTAAGCGAGCGCCGCTAAGAACAGAGCGAGTAAATGTATGTGGAAGACCACGTAATATTTCTACGGTATCATCAAAGGATGGGTATATTTCACCCCATTCCTCCTTCAATGACTTTAGTCTTTTTTCAGAGTATTGAGCTTCTGCTGCATATATTGCACGCCATGATACACAATCTCTTCCGTAAGCGGCCTTAAAACATTCATTTATAAATTGCAATACGTCTCGAGGTCTATGTAGTGTTCTCTCAAGAATGAAGTCTGCGGATGTTTGATCTTTCCCTTTTTTGGCAGAGGGAAATATATCATCAAAGGATACCTGCTCTCTTGTATATTGTTTTCGAAAAACCTCATTTATTCTTTTTTCAATAAGCTCTCTTAATTCACCTTTGTCCCAATGGATTTGAAGTATATAGGATTCATACTTCTCCTCTTGAAATCCTGGGCTTCTAGTCATATCAAAAACCAAATCAAGCAGATCTTTTCTCATCGCAGCTATAATCTTTACATTTTGCAAATTTCTAAATGTTTTTATTTCCTCAATAAGTGCTCTAATGAACCTGCATCGCGTTTCAGTATTGGCCCAGTGCTCATCTAGCTGATCTATTAATATATAAAATCTTTTCTGAGGATCACTGAAAGAATGGACTGACAATAGTTCTAGCATTTCGTTTAGTTTTTTGATTTGCAAGCCACTTACAATTTGACTGGCCCGTTGTTTTACTTCGGTCTTCTCCTCATCACTAAGCTTTTTGGCTCCCTGTAAATTAAGGTCGACATTATTATATTTAACTCCCAATGTCGCTTTTGTATCATTTTCAAGTTTTCGCGTGATTACTTTTAAATGTTCGTCGGTGTCTAACCAAAATTTATCCCCCCACTCTCTAAAGTATTCAATGGCTTTCTTCTTTATTTCATCTTTCCTAAATAAATTTGTAATATTGTCAAGGAAGTTTCTGTTATCTAGGTCATTCTTTATGTCGTATATTATTTTAAGTACTTCAACAATCAGAATGTGTCTCCATAGTAATCTATAAAAAAGATCTAAATTTACACCAATAGTATTCATGAATTGAATTATGTCTGAGTATTCAAGGAATCGCACGGAAATATCATTGGGGTCTATCTTTATACTTTTTTCTGCAGTTTGAGATATTTTGTATAGAATTGCACTCTTACCTGCACCAGTCCTTCCTAAAATTATTGATTTTGGGCTGTGCACATTACATAGTTGTTCGATATAGCCTTTATCAATAAAACAAGAATCAAGTAGGCTAGTATCGGTTTCTGCATCTAAATCACCAATCTGCAAATTTTGTCTAATAATAATTTTGTTACTGTTTTTTGCTGTGTTCATCATTCATACCTATTAAAAAGTTATGAAATGCCGCTAAATACAGCTTTCATGGCGACGGTAAAGTGCGTTTGCATATAGGGTATTCACTGCATCCCCAGAACTGGTTTCCCCTTGTTGTTATCCCCGACAGGTGGTGTACAGCACTATGGGGTTGCCGCAGCAGGCAAGGGCGTTCTCTTTTTATACAGGGTCATCTGGCAATGTTAAATCACTCAATGATGAAAAAGTGCGAGCGGGATCAAGCGGTTGGTAGCGACAGCCTGGCGTAGGGAGCCGCGTTGAGGGAGGCCCCTGTGCTATGCGATGAAAACTGGTTAGGATTGCCACCCTTTGTAAAGCAAGAGCGGGTTGCCTGCTGGCAACCCGTTTACCTTGTGCCACGGCAATACCATATGAACCGGGAAGGAAGTCATCATGACAAACACCATACTCTTTAGCCTGCTGCTCGCTGGCTCTGCCGCGAGTGCGACGGAATTGACCGTGCAGCCACTGTCAGCGCAAAGCCGTTACATCGAGATCCCTGCCCAGGGTGGCCCCGTGTGGCAGTTCGAAAGAGAGGGGGAGCGGGTGAAGGTGACACGCGATAGTCAGGACGCGGGTGTCTACCACATCACCATCTTGCAGCTGGGCAAGAGTGGCGAGCGGCGCGAGCTCAGCAATCAGGTCTTCCTCTCTCCGGGGCCGGCAAAAGTGATAGGCGGTGTGTCTGATAGCCAGCGGGGCATGACGGTCTATTTGGTGTCCCTGGCCGCCACCTTTGACGAGGAAGGCGGCACAACGCCCTGAGTCAGCAGCGCAGGCAAATAAGTGCAGGGGTTGGCCTGGAGGTGCATCGCCAGCCCGATGTTGTCGCCGTGGAGGCTGGACCCATTGCGGAGCCTGCGGCGCAGGCAAATAAATGCAGGGGCTGGCCTGGAGGTGCATCGCCAGCCCGATGTTGTCGCCGTGGTGGCTGGATCCATGGCGGAGCCAGCGGCGCAGGTAAATAAGTGCAGGGGTTGGCCTGGCGGTGCATCGCCAGCCCGATGCTGTCGCCGTGGAGGCTGGACCCATGGCGGAGCCAGCGGCGCAGGCAGATAAATGCAGGGTTGGCCTAGAAGCTCATCGCCAGCCCGACGCCGTAGCCGCTGGTGTTGTGGCTGAACATATAGCGGGCCACCAGCCGGGTGCGGGTGACGAAGATATCGTACTTGCTGCTGTCGAGCTCCAGCCCGAGGCCGAGGGAGTTGAGTGAGTTGAAGCCGAGCAGGCCGCGCTGCTCGCCCAGGTATTCGGTGCGAGCCCCCTCCAGCACGTAGCGCACGGGTTTGCCCAGCAGCGTCAGACTGCCGATGGGGGCACGGCGGCGCAGATAGAGGCCGAGGTTTTCGGCGTTGGCCTGGCCGGTCACGCTGGCGGCGGTGCCGCCAAAACTCTGCAGGTGCTGATAGGAGTAACGCAGCTCGGCGTCGATGTCCTGAGCGGGGGAGAAGAGCTCGTAGTCCAGCATCATGGCGCCGCCGAGGCCATAGACGTCGAGCCGGCCGCCATCGAGAAAGTCGAGGTTCTTGCCGGTGTACTGACCCAGCAGCCAGTTGCCGATGCGCAGATCGCTCGCCACCGTGCCAAGGGTGACGTTGCCGATGGGGCGCAGCACCAGGTTGCCGCCGTGTCTGTCCCGGTGCAGCCCTATGTCCCAGCCGATCCCGCCGGTGGCCGTCAGGCTGTTCCACTTGGTGGGGAGGGTGCGGCTCTCGCTGCCGTTGCTGATCACGAACTGGGGGTCGTAGCGGCTGAATCCCAGGGTCCCTTCCAGATAAACCGGCACGCTCTCGCTCATGGTGGCTCCGCCGCCGACCTGGGTCATGTTGAGGGCCGAGGATTGATTGGTGCCGCTGCCGATGTTGATGTTGCTGGCGGTGATGTCGGGCACCACGGTAAAGGTCATCAGGGAGACCACCGCATTGGCGCGCTGTTGCACCCGCGACTCCTCCTCGGCCATGGCCGGCTGGCCGAGGCCAAGCAGCGGGGTGAGCAGCAGGGCGCTGCGCAGCGGGTGAACGAGTGGTATGAGCATGGCGGGCTCCGTGACGCCTCTTGCGCTGAGGCACGGTTACACTGTAGCGATTTTTGGCTGGCTTGGCAGCTCATATGCCGAGTCGAATGAACCTTTCCAGGCGACGTTTTCTCCCCGCGGCGAAGGGCTGAGCACCCTGGCGAGGTTTTTCGCACACAAGGCGGATGGCGAGGCAAAATCCATTAAACTCAATGGGTCACCTGTTCGGGAGTGTGGGTAAAGATGAAGATCAGCCGCAAGATTACGCTGACCATAGTGCTGACGCTGCTGCTGTTGCTGGGGGTCGGCTATGTCGGCCTCCATTATGTGGTGGGCAACAAGTTCGGCGAGCTGGAGCGCCTGAGCGTGGAGCGCAACCGCGAGCGGGTCAGGGCCGTGGTGCAGGCCGAACTGGATCAGCTCACCATCCTGGGGCAGGACTGGTCCGAGTGGGATGACACCTACGCCTACATGGCGAGCCGGGATCCCGCCTATCTGGCGGCCAACCTCAACGCCCGCACCTTCGAGACCCTGGCGGTGGATCTGGTGGCTCTTTATGACGCCGACAAGCAGCCGCAGGTGGCCTTTGCCTATCACGGCGGCAAGCTGCTGGCGCAGACGCCGGACGAGCTCGCGCCGCTCACCGACTATCTGGTGCGCTACGGCAGCCTCAAGCCCAATGGCGGCATCTGGTTCGACGGGGAGCGCTACTACCTGCTGGCCGCCACCCAGATCCTGTCCAGCGAGGGGGAGGGGCCGAGCCGCGGCACCCTGCTGCTGCTCAAGGCTTTCAATACCCGACTGGTTCATCAGCTGCAAAAGCGCACCAATCTGTCGCTCTCGTTTCTCAGTCCGCAGCAGCTGGCTACCAGCCTGGGGGTCACCACCCTGGCCAGGCTCAGGGCCAATGACAGCCTGATCCTGCCGCAGGAGGAGCGGCTGCTCACCCTGGCCCAGATCGATACCCTGCGAGAGGAAGATCCCCTGATCTTTCGCTTCACCCTGCCACGGGATCTGATGCTGGAGGGCAAGGCCGTCGAGCGGCGCATCTTCTGGCTGCTGAGCCTGGGGGTACTGCTGTTTGGTGGCCTGGTGCTGCTGATCCTCAACGGCTATATCGCCGCCCGCCTGCAGCGGTTGAGTGCCAACCTGCGGCTCATCGGCGAGGACGGCGCGGTGCGCCGCCTGCTGGTGGAGGGCAGTGACGAGATCTCCCAGGTGGCCGTCGACTGCAATCGGATGCTCGATCATCTCGACAGTCTGCGCCAGCAGCAGGCCGACAGCGAAGCCCGCCAGAAGCTGCAGCACGGCGCCCTCATTCACCTGGCCAAGAGCGATCTGCTGACCGGCGAGGATCCGGGCCAGGCCGCCCGCCACATCAACGAAGCGATCTGTGCCGGCACCGGGGCGGTGCGGGCCAGCGTCTGGTTCAGCGCCGAGGACAGGCAATCCATGTACTGCCAGGATCTCTTCTTCCTGCCCAAGCTCCACCATCAGCAGGGGTTTCACCTGCCCTATGCGCTGATCCAGGGGCGCTACGAATCCTCCAAGCCCGAGCACGAACCCTGTCTCATCCTGCGCGAGCCCTACGATCTGACCCGCTTTGGCGCCATGCTGGCCCAGCTCGGGCTGGAGGGGCTCTCCGGCACCATCCTGATGGCGCCCCTCAAGCACGGGGATGAGCTGCTCGGTTTCATCATCGCCGAGCGGGCCTGGCTGGAGGAGGTCTGGCACCCGGACGAGCTCGCCTTCGTGCTGTCGGTGTGCGATCTCTCGGCCCAGACCCTGCTCACCCTCACCAAGCTGCAGCGGCTCAAATACAGCTGAGTACCTGGATGGTCGGGGCCCGCACGACAGATGCGGGCCTCATTTTTTTAGGGCCCGCAGCCGATTATCTCGTCTATCCGTGACCTGTATTAATTTCTTGTTCACTTGGCCGGGTGTATAACGGGCCACCCTCAGGGAAGAGAGGGGTTGGCGACAGGGGAGGGTCTGCCGCACCGGAGGCCGTCGGGCCACCTCATGAAGTTGATGGGAGTCACCAGATGCAGGAGATGCTGCTTGCCATATGGCAACAGGACTTTGACCAATTGATCCAGATGCAGGCCGTGGGTCTGCTCGTCACCTGCCTGGTGGTGATCCTGTTTCTCGAATCGAGTTTCGTGTTCCTGCCCCTGCCCGGCGATAGCCTGGTGCTGCTGGCCGGCGGCCTGGTGGGCATGGGAGTGCTCGGCCCCGAGGTGACGCTGCTCTACATGCCGCTTGCCGCCGGGCTTGGCAGCCTCATCGCCTACGTGCAGGGCCAGGCGCTGCACGGCACCTCCTTCATGGGCCACGTGGAGCGGATGATACCGGATGGCAGCCTGCCGCGGGCCTCGCGCCTGCTGCACAACTACGGCTTCTGGGCCATGTTCTCCTCCCGCTTCGTGCCGTTCGTGCGGGTGTTGACGCCCATGCTGATGGGGGTCTCGCGCCTGCATCTGCCACGGGTGATGATCGCCAGCTTCGCCAGCGCCTTCCTCTGGGCCCTGGTATTGAGCCTGGTGGGCAAGTTCGTGATGGCGACCCCGGTGTTCGCCCAGCACCACGAGCTGCTGACCAAGTGTCTGCTGGTAACCTCGCTCGGCCTCTTCATCATCGCCATGGCGGCCATCGCCATCCGTCTGCTCAAGCGACCGACCAACCGCATCCGCTAAGGGGGCAGGGGCCTTGCCTCTGTTTCTCCCCTCTTCATGTCATAGCGCCGCCCCCTTTGGCTGGCCGGCGCCCTTCCAATCTGCAAGCAGGTACCTTATGTCATCCCCCGACACCCTGACCCTTCGTCCTCTCGAGCGCGAGGATCTCAAGTTCGTTCATCAGCTCAACAACAACGCCAGCATCATGCGTTACTGGTTCGAGGAGCCTTACGAGGCTTACATGGAGCTGGCCCAGCTCTATGACAAGCACATCCACGACCAGCATGAGCGCCGCTTCATCCTCGAGGTGGCAGGCAGCCAGGTGGGGCTGGTGGAGCTGGTGGACATTCGCAGCATCCATCGCCGCGCCGAATTCCAGATCATCATCGCCCCCGCCCATCAGGGGAAGGGGTATGCCAGGAGCGCAACCCTAAAGGCGATGACGTACGCCTTCAACGTGCTCAACCTGCACAAGCTCTATCTCATCGTCGATCGGGACAACGCCCGGGCCATCCACATCTATCAGGCGCTGGGATTCGAGCCGGAAGGGGAGCTCAAAGAGGAGTTCTTCATCGATGGTCACTACCGTACCGCCATCCGCATGTGCCTGTTTCAGCGCGATTTCCAGGTCAGAAACGGGCGGGAAGGCTAAGCTGGAGCCAGCCCGGACCGGCCCATGGGGGGCGATCCGGGACGCCGTGAAAAGGGACGTTTTTGAGGCAGAATTTGCGCCGCCTATCTGTTACACTTCGCGCCCGCCATTTTCCGGCCACTCTCTGACTTGATGTCAGGCACAGCCGTCGGTGGTCATAGCCGACTTCTTGCTCATGCCGAGCCAACCAGGCCAGCCACAGTCCCGCTGGAACACAGGAACCCATTATGAGATTTGAATCGTTCGATTTTGCCCCCGAGATTTTGCGCGCCATCTCAGAGTGCGGTTATCAGGAGATGACCCCTGTGCAGAGCCAGGCCATCCCGGCCGTGCGCCGTGGCCGCGACCTGCTGGCCAGCGCCCAGACCGGCACCGGCAAGACCGCCGCCTTCGCCCTGCCGATCCTGCAGCGACTGGTGGACAATCCGGCGCCGGTACAGCCTTCCAACGCCCGGGTGCTGATCCTGACCCCGACCCGCGAGCTGGCGGCCCAGGTGGCGAGCAACATCAATGACTTCGCCAAGTATCTGGATATCACCACCCTCACCATCGTTGGTGGCGGCAAGCAGGACGTGCAGGCCAAGCGGTTGAAAGCGGGCGCTCACATTATCGTGGCGACCCCGGGCCGTCTGCTCGAACACCTCACCGCCTGCAACCTGAGCCTCTCCGGGGTCGAGACCCTGGTGCTGGACGAAGCGGACCGCATCCTCGACATGGGCTTCAGTGCCGATGTGCAGAAGATCCTGCAGGCGGTCAACAAGACCCGCCAGAACCTGCTGTTCTCCGCCACCTTCTCCGAGGCGGTGAAGAAGCTGGCCAACCTGATGTTGGACAAGCCGCAGGTGGTGGCCGTCAACAAGCAGAACTCCACTGCCGACACCGTCAGCCACACCGTCTACCCGGTGGAGCAGAAGCGCAAGCGCGAGCTGCTCTCCGAGCTCATCGGCAAGCAGAACTGGCAACAGGTGCTGGTGTTCGCCAGTACCCGCGAGAGCTGCGACGAGCTGGTGGAGGAGCTGAACCTGGATGGCATCAAATCTGCCGTGGTGCACGGCGACAAGGCCCAGGGCAGCCGTCGCCGCGCCCTGCGCGAATTCAGTGAAGGCAAGCTGCGGGTGCTGGTGGCCACCGAAGTGGCCGCCCGCGGGCTGGATATCCCGAACCTCGAGTACGTGGTCAACTATGATCTGCCGTTCCTCGCCGAAGACTATGTGCACCGCATCGGCCGTACCGGTCGCGCCGGCAAGAGCGGCATGGCCATCTCCTTTGTCAGCCGTGAAGAAGAGCGCACCCTGCTGGAGATCGAGGCGGTGATCGGCCAGAAGATCCGCCGCATCATGGTGCCGGGCTACGAGGTAAGCAACCGCGACGATCTGATCAAGCAGTTGCAGGAGCGCCGTCGTTTCGGCAAGCGCCCCCAGCGCGAAGACAACGCCGCCGCCCAGGCCATGGCCGAAGCCAAGCTGCAGGGTCAGCGTCTCAAGCGTCTGGCGGCCGCCAAGAAGCCGCGTCAGCCGAAATAAGGTGCGCAGGCCGCTCTATTGAACCGCAAAGGCGCCACTGGCGCCTTTGCCTTCTCTGTTATCGGTGTTGACCCGTGGTGGTCGACTGAAGGATTGCTTATGACCTCTCCCACCTACAATCAGGCCCTGCTCGAGATGGCCAGCCAGAGCCTGGCCGAACTGGCCCGTACCGCCGAGCAGAAGGCTGGCAAGCGTACCCCGGCGCAAGAGAGCCACTTTCTCTGCAGCTGGATGGCGGAATCCCTCAAGGAGAAGCGCTTCTCCCGGCTGGTGATGGAGGATTTGAAAGAGTGGGTGCAGCTGGGCCGCACCCTGGGGGCCGGCGCCGATCTCAAGGGGTTGCTTGAGCGGATCATTCGCCAGTATGAGCGGGCCACATGCGAACCGCTGCAGCTGGGGAGCAAGCTGGCGGCCCTGCTGGCCGAGCTCGCGGCCGAGGGTTGGTTAGTGATCACCGACAGCGAGGTGAGCGCCAAGCTGCGCCTGCAGTCGGGCGGTCAGCCGAGCCTCATCATCAGTGCCAGCGAATATCAGGACCACATCGAGGCGGGTGAGCTGGTCAAGCCACTCACCCTCTATGTGCGCGGCGACGAGGCCCGACTGGCGCAAGGCGCCTTCACCCACGGCCTGCTGCTGAGCCAGGGCAACAAGAAGACCACCCTGGTCAAGCACCACAAGGCCTACCGGCTGGTGCCGGGCAATGCGCTGCCGGCGCTGGCCCTGCTGGTGGGCCCCTGCAAAGAGTGAGTGCCATTTGTCTGAGACCCCGGCCCGGTGCCGGGGTTTTTTATGGGCGCAATCCGCCGCAGACAAGAGGCAAGGGGGAGGGGCCGCGATTGTTGTCGCAGCAGCGAGGGATGCCTGGCGTTCCCCCTATCCTGGGGGGCGTCACCCATATGGTGGGATGGTCGCAGAAAAAAACTGCTCTAGGGTGGTTGAGCCCCAAAGAGGGCCTTGAAGGAAGCAAACCGCCTGACAAGGCGACACTCAATGAATGAGGAAACATGATGAAAGCGACTCCCATTGCCCTGTTGCTGGCCGGCGTGCTGGCCTCTCCGCTCTGCGCCGCCGGGCTCGATGCCAAGCTCACCCTGGTGGATGGCAGCAGCGACGACGTGCGCGTCAACCTGACCCTGACCAACACCGGGGACAAGCCGGTTCGCCTGCTCAAATGGCAACTGCCGGGCAGCGAGGATGCCCCCCTGTTCCTGGTGGAGCGGGACGGCCAGCAGGTCAGCTATGAGGGGGCCCTGATCAAGCGGGCTGCCCCGACCGACAAGGACTTCCAGCTGCTCAAGGCCGGCCAGAGCCTGACGGTGCAGGCTGAAGTCTCCGGTCTCTACGACATGAGCGCCCAGGGCCAGTACAGCATCCGCTACCTGCTGCCGACGCTGCCACAAGAGGCGAAAGCCGCCAAGGCCAAGCAGGCCCAGGCGAGCGAGTCCAATGCCGTGACCCTGTGGGTGGAAGGGGTGAGCGACGAACGGGTGCTGGCCAAGGCCGCTCCCCTGGTCGAGCCGCAGGCGGTGACCGCCTCGGTCAGTTTCAGCGGCCGCTGCACCAACACCCAGAAGAGCGACATCCTGGCGGCGCTGGATGCCGCCAGCGGCATCACCAACAACTCCAGCAGCTACCTGGCGGTGGACAAGCCGGATGGCCAGCGTTACCGCAGCTGGTTTGGCGCCTATGATGCGTCGCGCTGGGATCAGGCCGAGACCCACTTCAGCAAGATCAAGGATGCCATCGATAACAAGCCGCTCACCTTCGACTGTGGTTGCAAGCAGAGCTACTTTGCCTACGTCTATCCGGATCAGCCCTACAAGGTCTACCTGTGCAAGAGCTTCTGGACCGCACCGGTCAGCGGGACTGACTCCCGTGCCGGCACCATTGTCCACGAGCTGAGCCACTTCAATGTGGTGGCGGGCACCGACGATCTGGGTTACGGTCAGGCCAATGCCCGCAACCTGGCGAAGACGGATCCGGTCAAGGCGCTCAACAACGCCGACAACCACGAGTACTTCGCCGAAAACACGCCGAGCGAAAACTGATTTGCCGACCGGGGGCCGCAAGGCCCCTTTTTGTCCATGTCGTTTGTCACAGGAAGGAGCGACCATGATGACACTCTTGCTCACCACCCTGGCGCTGGCCCCCCTGCAGTGCGAGCTGTCGGTCAAGGCACAAAGCCGGGTCAACGAGCCGCTGCCGCTGGTGATGACCCTGACCAACCGGGGGGAGGGGCCGCTCGAGGTGCTGAGCTGGTTCACGCCGTTCGAAGGCTGGTTTGCCGATGCCATCGATCTCACCCTCGATGAACAGCCGCTGCCCTACAAGGGCCCGCTGGCCAAACGGGGCAACCCGGGCGCCGAGGATTTCTTCCTGCTGGGGGCTGGTCAGCAGAGTCAGGCCGACGCGGATCTGACCCTGGTCTACGATCTCTCCCGGCCCGGCAGCTACCGGCTCAGCTACCGTGCCCAGCCGCTGACCCTGACCCGGGGCGTGGCCCCCCGCTGCCCCGTCATTCACTTCACCCGGCTGCCCGCCTCCTAAGGGCGGCCCCATCCTGTGGAGCCCAGCCCTTAGATGGCATCCGGCCTGCTAAGGGGCGCCAGCAGACCCGTTGCACGGGCTGCCACCGCCAGATAACGCTCCGCCAGTAAAGGCCTGGCGAGCCCCTCCCGCCAGCAGCAGTGCACCAGCTTGATCACATGATCGTCGAGGCTCTCCACTGCGCTGGCCAGCACGTTTTGCCACACCAGCTTGCCGGTATCGGGCCAGACCTGCCTTTTCAGTGACGGTGCGCCGACCGTGACATAGGCGGCCGCCACCGCCTGCCACATCAGGGTCTGCCAGCACCCTTGCCATGGCGCGGGCAAATGGCGGGCGACGATGGCGGCGGCGCGACTGCCGGTCACCATGTGCAGCACGGTAAAGTTGCCGGTCTGCCAGTAGAGGGCGAGGGCTGCGTCGGCCAGCTGCACCAGCAGATCCGAGGATGACGGGAGCCCGCCCGGCAATCTCGCCGCCCAGGTCGGCGCATCCGTCACCTGCCGCAGTCGCTCGGTGATCCAGTCGCCCTGCCAGCGCGACCCTTCCCACTGCTGCGCCAGTACGCTCAGCAGGCCGTCGATATCCTGCACCGGTGCTCCCTGCCCGGCCGGCACCCGCAAGGGGTCGCATTGCCAGGCAGCCAGGGCTGCGGCCTGCTCTCCCAGGTGACCATTTTCCAGCGCGCAGGCCAGGCGGATCAGCGGATGAAAGGCGCCACCTGCCGGGGAGAGCCCCTGCTCCAGCAGGTCGCCAAAGGCGGGTAGCCAACCCTCAGCGGCCAGCCGTGCTGCCAACTGCTGACGCAGCCGGACAAACTGCATCTCCTTTTCATCCCCCTGCTGTTGTTCACCCCCCGGCAGGGCATGATTGGCCTGCCAGTGGGCAAAGAAACGCTGCAGCCGTACTGGGCTTGCGCCCATCTCATGCAGGGCGTGCAGCGCCATCGGGCAGTGGTTGGTGGTGCCGCGACCATTGAGGGCAAATGCCTGGTTGGCATCGAGCAGTTGATGAAGATAATGCATAATCATTTGACTCCTTTCATGAGGGGAGACAGGATTGTGCAAGTTAAAGCTAACTTGAGGTCAAGCGTGGCGATGGAACGCAAATGGCTGGCCATCGGCCAGATAGCCAAACGCTCCGGCGTCAAGGCCAGCGCCCTGCGCTTTTACGAGCAGAAGGGGCTGATCCGCAGCGTGCGCAGCGACGGGGGACAGCGGCTCTATCCGCAGGATGTGCTGCGCCGCATCGCCTTCATCCGGGTGGCGCAGGGCATGGGGCTGAGCCTTGGCGAGATAGGCGAGGCCCTGGCCGGCCTGCCCGAGGGGCGCACCCCGGATCGCAGCGACTGGGTCGGGATTGCCGGTCAGTGGCGGGGGCTGCTCGATCGGCGCATCGCGGCCCTGCAGCAGCTCAAGGAGAAGCTCGGCGCCTGTGTCGGCTGTGGTTGCCTCTCCCTCGAGCACTGCGCACTTTACAATCCGGATGATCAGGCCGCCGCCCTTGGCAGCGGCCCTCGCTACCTGCTGGGGGATACGCCCCCGGATGATGAACAGGCAGCCACATGATGAACATCGGGGTCGGCCCAGCCATGCCATGCACCGGGCCGACTCGTTTACACCGTCAAGGAGGAGACATGGCACTGGAACAACTGAAACGGGAGCTGGAGCTGTTTGGCGAGCGGCACGACGGCGCACAACACTCCCGTGGCAGCAAGATGCTCAACATTACCCGCGACACCGGCGAACTGCTGGCGGTGCTGGTCCAGACGAGAGGGGCGCAGGCGGTGCTGGAGATAGGCACCTCCAACGGCTACTCCACCCTCTGGCTGGCTGAAGCGGCGAAACGGCTGGGGGGCCGGGTCACCACCATAGAGCTGGACGAGGGCAAACGGGCCATGGCGGCCGCCAACTTTGAGCGCGCCGGGCTCGACCCCTGGATTGAGCAGCTGGCAGGGGACGCAGGCACCCTGCTGCCCACCCTGCCGAAGGCCGCTTATCAGCTCATCTTCCTCGACTCCGATCGCCGCCACTACCAGGCCTGGTGGCCCGAGATCCTGCGCCTGCTGGCCCCCCGCGGCCTGCTGGTGGTGGACAATGCCGTCTCCCATCGCGAGGAGCTGGCCGAGTGGATGGCAGAGGTGGAGCAGGATCCGGCCTTCGCGACCTCGCTGGTGCCGGTGGGCAAGGGGGAGTGGCTGGTGGTGCGTCTGTAGGAGGGCTGGCATGGAAAACAAGACCATGGAACCAAGAGCGGTGGTGGAGGCCTACTGGCAGGCCATGCAGAGCAATGATTTTGCCAAGGCAGCCCGCTGGCTGTGCGAAGATTTCATCTGCGACTGGCCCCAGTCGGGGGAGCGAATAGAAGGGCGCTGCAACTTCGTCGAGATCAACCGGCGCTATCCGGCGGCCGGTCCCTGGAACTTCGACGTCGTCCGCCTGCTGGAGCAGGGGCGGGAAGTGGTGACCGAGGTGCTGATCACCGATGGCGAGGTGGAGGCCCGTGCCATCACCTTTCACACGGTGCGCGGCAATGCCATCTGGCACCAGACCGAGTTCTGGCCCGATCTCTACGAGGCGCCGCACTGGCGTCGTCACTGGGTCACCACCATACCGCGGGAGCCGCAACCCGCCTGATCCCCTCCGCTGGCGCGCTACCGCCAGCGGAGTCGTTCATGATGTGCCGTGACCATCCCGCCGCCTGCCTCATGTCCCCTTTTTCATGATCTCCAAGCGCCTCCCCGACATGACCTGGCTAGGGTGTTCCCGCTATTGCATCGTGGTTTGCGACAAACATAAAACAACAGCCCCGCATAAGCGGGGCTGTTTGTTAGTTGGTACAGGTCAGGGATGGCGGGTTATACGGCCAGATAGTCCATGATCCCTTCGGCGGCCTTGCGACCCTCGTAGATGGCGGTCACCACCAGATCCGAGCCGCGCACCGCGTCACCACCGGCGAACACCTTGGGGTTGCTGGTCTGGAAGGCGTACTCGGCCTGCTCCGGCGCCTTGATGCGATCCCGGCCGTCGAGCTCGATGCCGTACTCCGCCATCCAGGGCTGGGGGTTGGGCTGGAAGCCGAACGCCATCACCACCGCATCGGCAGCCAACACCTGCTCGGAACCTTCGATCACCACAGGATTGCGGCGGCCGTTGGCATCGGGGGCGCCAAGCTCTGTGCTCACCACCTTGATGCCGCAGGTACGGCCATGGGCGTCCAGCTCCACGCCGATGGGCTGGAGGTTGAACATAAATTCCACCCCCTCCTCCTGGGCGTTCTTCACCTCCCGCTTGGAGCCTGGCATGTTCTCGGCGTCGCGGCGGTAGGCGCAGATCACCCGATCGGCTCCCTGACGGATGGCGGTGCGCACACAGTCCATGGCGGTATCGCCGCCCCCCAGTACCACCACCTGCTTGCCGGCGAAGTCGATGTAATCGGCTTGCGCCTTCTCGAAGCCCAGCAAGCGGTTGGCGTTGGAGATGAGGTAGGGCAGGGCGTCGTAAACCCCCGGCGCAGACTCGTTCTCGAAACCGCCCTTCATATACTTGTAGGTGCCGACCCCAAGGAAGACCGCATCGAACTCGCCAAGCAGGTCGGCGAAGGTGACGTCACGGCCCACTTCGGTCTCGAGGCGGAATTCCACGCCCATCCCCTCGAAGATCTCGCGCCGGCGCTGCATCACTTCCTTTTCCAGCTTGAAGGAGGGGATGCCGAAGGTGAGCAGGCCACCTATCTCCGGATACTTGTCGAACACTACAGGCGTCACGCCATTGCGTGCCAGCACGTCGGCACAGGCAAGGCCCGCGGGGCCCGCACCGATGACGGCTACCCGCTTGCCGGTCTTGACCACCTTGGAGAGATCAGGGCGCCAGCCCATCTCGAAGGCCTTGTCGGTGATGTATTTTTCGATGTTGCCTATGGTCACGGCACCGAATCTGTCGTTGAGGGTGCAGGCACCCTCGCACAGACGATCCTGCGGGCAGACCCGGCCGCACACCTCCGGCAGGCTGTTGGTCTGGTGGGAGAGTTCCACCGCCTCCAGGATGCGCCCCTCGTTGGCCAGCTTCAGCCAGTTGGGGATGTAGTTGTGCACCGGGCACTTCCACTCGCAATAGGGGTTGCCGCAGTCGAGGCAGCGATCCGCCTGCATGCCGACCTGGGCCTGGTTGAAGGACTCGTAGATCTCCACAAACTGGATCTTGCGGATCTTGAGCGGCTTCTTGGGCGGGTCGACCCGCTGGACGTCGATAAACTGGAATACGTTCTGGCTCATAGGGTTCCCTCCTTATTGCGCCTGGATTCTGAGTTCTGCACTGGAACGGCTGGTGTGACCCAACAGGGACTTGACGTCGCTGGACTTGGGTTTGATCAGCCTGAACTTGGGCACATAGGAGTCGAAATTGGCCAGGATCTCCTCGGCGCGCGAGCTGCCGGTTTCGTTGAGGTGCGCCGTGATGATGCCACGCAGGTGCTCCTGATGGATGGCAAGATCCGCCACATCCAGCAGTTCAACCAGCTCGGGGTTGGTGCGCTTGGCGAAGCTGCCGCACTCGTCGAGCACGTAGGCAAAGCCCCCGGTCATGCCTGCCGCGAAGTTGACGCCGGTCTCGCCGAGCACGGTGACGATACCGCCTGTCATGTATTCACATCCGTTGTCGCCAATGCCCTCGACGACCGCGAGGGCCCCTGAGTTGCGCACCGCGAAGCGCTCGCCGGCGGTCCCCGCAGCATAGAGCTTGCCGCCAGTGGCGCCGTAGAGGCAGGTGTTGCCGATGATGGCCGCCTCGTGGGACTTGAACGCCACGCCGACGTGGGGCTTGATCACCAGCTTGCCGCCGGTCATCCCCTTGCCCACGTAGTCGTTGGCATCCCCGGTGAGGATCATCTCGAGGCCGCCGGCGTTCCAGACGCCGAAGCTCTGGCCGGCAGTGCCGTTGAAGTGCACCTTGACTGGATCGGCCGCCATCCCCTGGTTGCCGTGGCGCTTGACGATCTCGCCGGAGAGGCGCGCCCCCACCGAGCGGTCGGTGTTGCGGATGTCGTAGCGGAACTCGCCGCCGCTCATGTTTTCCACCGCGTCCAGCAGGTCTTCCACCATCTTGAGGTTCAGCGGCCCCTTGTCGAAGGTGGGGTTGTGCTGCTGGCTGAACAGGCTGGAGCCTTCCGGCGCTACCGGGCGGGCCAGGACGCCGGACAAGTCCAGCTTGGCCTGACGGGCGGTGAGGCCGGGCAGGGCTGCCAGCAGGTCGGTGCGACCGATGAGGTCGGTCAGCTGGGTGACGCCAAGTTGGGCCATCAGCTCGCGAGTCTCCTCGGCGATGAACTTGAAGTAGTTCATCACCATCTCCGGCAGACCGGTGAAGTGCTCGCGACGCAGCTTCTCATCCTGGGTGGCGACGCCGGTGGCGCAGTTGTTCAGGTGGCAGATGCGCAGGTATTTGCAGCCGAGCGCCACCATGGGGCCGGTGCCGAAGCCGAAGCTCTCGGCGCCGAGGATGGCCGCCTTGATGATGTCCAGACCTGTCTTGAGACCGCCGTCTACCTGCAGGCGCACCTTGTGGCGCAGGCCGTTGGCGACCAGGGCCTGCTGGGTTTCGGCCAGCCCCAACTCCCAGGGGGAGCCGGCGTACTTGACCGAGGTGAGGGGGCTCGCACCTGTGCCGCCGTCGTAGCCGGAGACGGTGATGAAGTCCGCATAGGCCTTGGCCACGCCGCAGGCGATGGTGCCAACACCGGGCTCGGAGACCAGTTTCACCGACACCAGGCAGTTCGGGTTGATCTGCTTGATGTCGAAGATGAGCTGGGCCAGATCCTCGATGGAGTAGATGTCGTGGTGGGGCGGCGGCGAGATCAGGGTCACGCCGGGCACCGAGTAACGCAGCTTGGCGATCTGGGCCGTCACCTTGTCACCGGGCAGCTGGCCCCCTTCGCCGGGCTTGGCGCCCTGGGCCACCTTGATCTGCACCACGTCGGCGTTCATCAGGTAGTGGGGGGTGACGCCAAAGCGCCCCGAGGCCACCTGCTTGATGCGCGAATTCTTCTCGGTACCGAAGCGCTTGGGATCTTCACCGCCTTCGCCCGAGTTGCTCTGACCGCCGAGGCGGTTCATGGCCACCGCCAGCGCCTCGTGGGCCTCCGGGCCCAGCGCGCCGATGGACATGGCGGCGGAGTCGAAGCGGGGGAACAGCTTGGCCGCAGGCTCCACCTGTTCCAGCGCCACCGGGTTGTCGACCTTCTTGAGGGTGAGCAGATCTCGCAGGGTGGCGACCGGCCGCTCGTTTACCAGGCGGGCGTACTCCTTGTAATCGGCATAGTTGCCGGAGCGCACCGCCACTTGCAGGGTCTGCACCACGTCCGGGTTGTAGGTGTGGTACTCGCCGCCGTGGACGAATTTGAGCAGGCCGCCCTGGGTGAGGGCCTTGCGGGCCAGCCAGGCCTGACGGGCCAGATTGAACTGATCCTGCTGGATGTCGGCAAAATCGGCACCCTGGATGCGGCTCGATACGCCGCGAAAACACATCTCGACCACGGCTTTGGAGAGGCCCACCGCTTCAAACAGCTGGGAGCAACGGTAGCTGGCCACAGTGCTGATGCCCATCTTGGACATCACCTTGTAGAGCCCCTTGTTGATGCCGTTGCGGTAGTTGAGCATGGCCTGGCGCAGGCTCATCTTGAGCACGCCCTCTTCTACCTGCTTGGCAAGGGTCTCGTAGGCGAGGTAGGGGTAGATGGCGGTGGCGCCAAAGCCCAGCAGCACCGAGAAGTGGTGCGGGTCGCGCACGCTGGCGGTCTCCACCAGGATGTTGGCGTCGCAGCGCAGGTTGTTGTCCACCAGGGTGCGCTGCACCGCCCCCACCGCCATGGCGGCCGGGATGGGCAGGGTGTCGGCACTGACGTCCCGATCCGAGAGCACCAGCAGCACGGTGCCGGCCTTGGCGGCAGCCTTTGCCTCTTCACAGACGCGTAGAATGGCCGCTTCCAGCCCCTCTTCGGGCCTGAAGTTGAGGCTGATCACCTGATGGCGGTAGTGCTCCCCTTCCAGGGCCAGCAGCTGGTGGAAGTCGGAGTAGAGCAGGATCGGCGACTGGAACAGCACCCGGTGGGCGTGGCCGAAGGTCTCGTTGAACACGTTCTGCTCGCGGCCGATACAGGTGGCCAGCGACATGACGTGGTTCTCCCGCAGCGGATCGATGGGCGGGTTGGTCACCTGGGCGAACATCTGGCGGAAGTAGTCGTACAGGGTGCGCTGGCTGGAGGAGAGCACCGCCATGGGGGTGTCATCCCCCATGGAGCCCACCGCTTCCTGGCCGTTTTCACCTAGTACCCGGATGATCTGATCCAGCTCCTCATAGGAGTAGCCGAACAGCTTCTGATAGGTTTTCAGCTGATCGTCGGAGAACTCGCGGGCACCGGTGCTGGCGTCATCCATCTGCTCGAACGGCACCAGTCGCTTGCAGTGCTTGTCCATCCACTGCTTGTAGGTGTGGCGGCTCTTGAGGTCGTCGTCGATCTCGAAGCTGGTCCAGATCTTGCCGTTGCTGGTATCCACCACGAACAGCTCGCCCGGGCCGACCCGGCCCTTCTCCAGCACCTCGTCCGGGGTGTAGTCCCAGGTGCCCACTTCGGAGGCCAGCGTGATGAACTTGTCCTTGGTGATGACATAGCGGGCCGGACGCAGGCCGTTTCTGTCGAGCGCGCAGGTGGCGTAGCGGCCGTCGGTCATGACGATGCCGGCCGGGCCGTCCCAGGGCTCCATGTGCATGGAGTTGAAGTCGTAGAAGGCGCGCAGGTCGTCATCCATGTTCGGGTGCTTCTGCCACGCCGGCGGGATCAACAGGCGCATGGCGCGGAACAGGTCCATGCCGCCAGCCAGGAAGAGATCCAGCATGTTGTCCAGGCTGGAGGAATCCGACCCCGTGGTGTTGACGAAGGGGGCGGCCTCTTGCAGATCCGGGATGAGCGGGGTGGCAAACTTGTAGCTGCGCGCCTTGGCCCATTGGCGGTTGCCGGCGATGGTGTTGATCTCGCCATTGTGGGCCAGATAGCGGAACGGTTGCGCCAGCGGCCAGCGTGGGCTGGTGTTGGTGGAGAAGCGCTGGTGGAACACGCAGATGGCCGCCTGCATGCGGATGTCGGCGAGATCCAGATAGAAGCGCGGCAGGTCCACCGGCATGCACAGCCCTTTATAGACGGTGACCAGATTGGAGAGGCTGACCACATAGAAGTAGTCATCGCTGATGCGCTTCTCGATGCGGCGGCGCACGATGTAGAGGCGGCGCTCGAGATCCTTGTCGACCCAGCCAGGCGGGGCGTTGACAAAGACCTGTTCAATGCTGGGTAGGGACGCCTTGGCGATGGAGCCGAGTACATTGGTATCGATGGGCACCTTGCGCCAGCCGACCAGACTCAGGGTCTCCTTTTCCAGCTCCTCGTCGATGATGTCGCGCGTGGCCTGGGCCAGGATGGGATCGGGGTTGAGGAACAGCATGCCGACCGCGTAGTTGCGACCCAGGTGCCATCCCTTCTCTTCGGCGACCGCTCTAAAGAAGCTGTCGGGTTTTTGCAGCAACAGACCGCAGCCGTCGCCGGTCTTGCCATCGGCGGAGATACCGCCGCGGTGCTGCATGCGAGCCAATGCTGACATCGCGAGACGGACAAGCTTGTGGCTGGCTTCACCTTCCATGTGGGCCAACAGGCCGAAGCCACAGTTATCCCTCTCCAGCTTTGGATCATATAGTGACATTGCATTTCTCCCTTGCTCGGCCTTGCATCGCGCTGTCGTCAACAGACTGCATAAATTGCGATTGGCTCTTGTGGTTCCGTCCGCCTGAGGTGGCGAATCTCCAAACTAATGGGATTTTTCGGCAAGGTCAATTGGACATCCCGGCTGTTTTCATTATTACAATGTCATAACAAAATCTCGATGCGCGAGGATAAATGGGGTGTTAATTGGCTATTGCTCTGGAATTTTTTATTTTTGCGAGATTAAATCCTGATGTGTCGGGTTTTGTTGGTTGACTCGGTGGGT
Source organism: Aeromonas sp. s5 (assembly GCF_040907865.1). Lineage (NCBI taxonomy): Bacteria > Pseudomonadati > Pseudomonadota > Gammaproteobacteria > Aeromonadales > Aeromonadaceae > Aeromonas > Aeromonas sp. s5. Next base: position 11,689 of record NZ_JBFOCO010000025.1, on the reverse strand, counting down.
GTGGGTGTTTGTAGTAAATTTACCAATTCACTGCCGGAGTGGCTGGTTGAGATCACATTACTGATGTGAATGTCTTGCATTTGCCAAATCCCCGTCTAAAGAAAAATTTTCATTATTCAACAGAATGTTAGCTAACAATTATGCAGCCATGCTGAAGGCTGGTCAGAAGGGGGATGGGTCTCGAAAGCGTCGAGAATGTCCGGTTAACTGATATTTATCCTGTTATTGGTGAATATTTATATGTTTTCTGACTCTCGTATCCCTTGATCCAGCGCAGCGCCCCGTACGGGCAAGCTCGTACAATGACGCTCCTTTACTGGAGGTGTCATGCAGTTACACGAACTCGTCAATACATTCGGCCAGGATCTCAAGCAGCGCCATGGCCAGAAGATCCACAAGCTCTCCATTCACGGCGCCTTCACCTGCCCCAATCGTGATGGCACTCTGGGGCGTGGTGGCTGCACCTTCTGCAATGTCTCCTCCTTTGCCGACGAATCGGCCCAGCAGCTCTCCGTGGTGCAGCAACTGCTGGCTCGTCGGGACGAAGTGACCCGCGCCAAGCGCTATCTCGCCTATTTTCAGGCCTATACCAGCACCTATGCTGAAGTGGAGTACCTGCAGCGCATGTATGAAGAGGCGTTGTCGGTGAGCGACATGGTGGGCTTGTGTGTGGGGACGCGCCCAGATTGTGTGCCGGATGCGGTGCTGGACCTGCTGGCCGGTTATCAGGCCCGGGGTTACGAGGTGTGGCTGGAGCTGGGGCTGCAGAGCGCCAACGACAAGACGCTGCAGCGCATCAACCGGGGCCACGGCTATGCCGCCTATGTGGATGCGGTGACCCGGGCCCATCAGCGGGGCATCAAGGTGTGTGCCCACCTCATCGTGGGTTTGCCCGGCGAGGTGCCGATGGACAGCCTGGATACCCTGCACCGTATCGTGGATACCGGCGTGGAGGGGATCAAGCTTCACCCGCTGCATGTGGTGGAGGGCAGCACCCTCGGCAAGGCCTGGCAGGCGGGGAGGCTCGATGTCTTGAGTCTGGAGCAGTATGTCGAGGCGGCAGTCGCCATGATCCAGCACACCCCCCCCGAAGTGGTCTATCACCGCATCTCGGCTTCAGCGCGCCGGCCAACCCTGTTGGCCCCCGCCTGGTGCGAGAACCGCTGGACAGCGATGGCCGATATTGCTAGTGCGCTGGCCCGCACCGGTCCTCAGGGGCAGGCGTTGGGGCGCCCGTTTTCCCTTGTGGGCAATATTGATTAGGTCGTCAGATTTCATTAAAAAAACAGTGGGTTATTAGATGAAATTCAGTCTTTGCGGTATAGTTTCGGTAAAATTGTCTTGATATAGTACTTGGCTTGAAAAAGATATCATTATCAATAAGCTTGTATTATTTCCAATTTGGACGGGATATATCGGGCATGGCGCCACCCTGTGTCGCGCTCAACAGCCTGACCTGCCGTCCCCGCTTTGGGCATAATGCCGTTCAGGTCTGTCGATGACATCCAGTGTCAGGTACCTGTGCTTTTAGTGTGTATCAGGCTGTAGCTCCTTTTTTGGGGAGCGCTGTTCTTTATGTCACGGGCATGTCTGCGCCAACGATGCCCGTGAGGCTTGAATATCGGTATGGCGAGACAGCCGGCCCAATCATGCAGTGACAGGATGCTATGCAAGCAGAAACTAACCGTATTGACGAGTTGTTGGAGTGCCTGGTCTTTCTGACCCGCTTTTATGGGGTACCCAACAGCAAGGACGCTCTCACCACCGGCCTGCCGCTGGTGTCCGGTCTGCTGACGCCCAATCTGTTCGGCCGTGCCGCCGAGCGGGGTGGCTTGTCCGCCCGGGAAGTCATCCAGTCTCTCGACGAGATCTCCCCCCTGTTGCTGCCCTGCGTGCTGCAGATGCGCAACGGCGGCGCCTGCATCCTGCTGGAGTGGAACGAAGACAGAACCCAGGGCAAGGTGATCTTTCCTCAGGCGGGGGATGCGGCCCAGTGGCTGAGTGCATCTCAACTGGGTGATGAGTATCTGGGGCGGCTGTTTTTTGTCAAAAAGCAGTTCAAGTTCGATGAGCGTTCACCCAAGGTGCTGGAGACCCGCGATGGTCACTGGTTCTGGAGCACCCTGCTCGAATCCCGCGGCATCTATCGGGATGTGCTGGTCGCCTCCATCCTCATCAACCTGTTTGCCGTCGCAAGCCCTCTGTTCACCATGAACGTCTACGACAAGATAGTGCCCAACCTGGCGTTTGATTCGCTCTGGGTGCTGGCGGTCGGCGCCATGGTGGTATTCACTTTTGACTTCGTGATGCGCCAGCTACGCAGCTACTTTATCGATATCGCCGGCAAAAAGTCCGATGTGCTGCTGTCTGCCAAGATCTTTGCCAAGGTGATGGGCATGCGGATGGAATCGCGTCCTGCGTCGACCGGCGCCTTTGCCAAGCATCTGCAGGAGTTTGAATCGGTGCGGGAGTTTTTCACTTCCGCGACGGTATCTACCCTCATCGATCTGCCCTTTGCCATCTTCTTCCTGTTCATCATCTGGATCTTTGCCGGCGTCATGGTGGTGGTGCCCATCGTGGCCATGGTGATCCTCATCATTTACAGCTTCTATATCCAGGCGCCGCTCAAGCAGTCCATTGAAGAGGGCTCACGGCTGGCTTCCCAGAAGAACGCCAACCTGATCGAGAGCATCTCGGGCCTCGAAACCGTGAAGATCTTTGGTGCCGAGAGCATGTTCCAGCACCGCTGGGAGCAGGCCGTGTCCCACATTTCGACTTGGGGTGTACAGACCCGCCGCATCACCAACTCCATGTCATCGCTGGCCAGCTACATCCAGCAGGTGGTGACGGTGGCACTGGTGATTGTCGGGGTTTACCAGATCTCGGAAGGACTGGTCACCATGGGGGGCATGATTGCCGCCGTCATGCTGTCGAGCCGCGCCATCGCGCCCATGGTACAGCTGTCGGTACTCTCGACCCGCTACAACCAGGCCAAGTCTGCATTGGATATCCTGGAGAAGATCATGATCACGCCGGGCGAGCAGGAGGAGGGCAAGCAGTATATCCACCATCCCGTGATCTCCGGTCGGATCGAGTTTGACAAGGTGTCGTTCAAGTATCCCGGGATGGAAACCAGCACCCTGCACAATATCAACCTGCGCATCGAGCCAGGTGAGAAGGTGGCCATCATTGGCCGGATCGGGGCGGGCAAGACGACGCTCGAGAAGATTTTGATGGGCCTCTATCGGCCCACCGACGGCTCGGTACGGCTCGATGGTTTTGAACTCGATCAGCTGCCGGCCTCGGTGATCCGCCGCAATATAGGCTGTGTGCCACAGGATGTGACCCTGTTTTTTGGCTCGGTACGCGACAACATCATGCTGGGCAATCCGCTGGTGGATGATGTGCGGGTCATGCGGGCTGCCAAGCGGGCCGGTGTGACCAATTTCACCAACCGGGATCCCAATGGGCTGGATAGACAGATAGGGGAAGGGGGCCGTCAGCTCTCCGGTGGCCAGCGTCAGGCCATCTTGCTGGCCCGGGCCTTGCTCAATGATCCCCCCATACTGGTGATGGACGAACCGACCTCCAACATGGATAACCAGTCGGAGATGCAGGTCAAGCATGAGCTGGCCAGGCTTGGGCCGGAAACGACCCTGATCGTCATCACCCACAAAACCACCATGCTTGACGTAGCCTCACGGGTCATCGTGATCGAGCAGGGCCAGGTGGTGGCCGATGGCCCGAAGGAAATGGTGTTGCAACAGCTGAAAGAGGGCAAGGTGCGCGTACAGGAGGCCTCCAATGGCTAAGTTTGGCCTGTTCAAGAAGGCGCCTTCCGATACTGTGTTGCCGGCCCCGGAACACCTTGAGTTTGTGGATGACGGTGCGGCCGCCGTCCTGCTGAGTACCCCGACGCGGGCACGTGCCCTGCTGTGGGCCTGCTTCCTGTTTTTCATGAGTGCCATCATCTGGGCGGCCTGGGCCGAGCTTGATGAGGTGACCGTCGGCCAGGGCAAGGTGATCCCGTCACGTCAGTTGCAGGTGATCCAGAACCTGGAGGGGGGGATCGTCAAGGAGATCTTCGTTAAGGAAGGGGATATCGTCGAGAAAGGGCAGCCACTGCTGCGCATCGATGATACCCGTTTCCGTTCCGACTTTCGGGAGCGCGAGCAGGAGCTGGTGACCCTCAAGGGGGACATCGCCAGATTGCGGGCGGAGATCCAGAGCGTGGTGGTCAAGACCGGCCCCAATCTGGGTTGGCGTGAACAGGTGGTGGTTGAAAAGCAGCCCATCGTTTTTCCGGACGGTTATGAGAACGTGTTTGCCGAATATGCGACACGGGAAAAATCGGTGCAGAATGAGCGCCTCAACAACCTGAGCAACCAGCTCTATATTCTTGGTCAGCAGATCGAGCAGAAAGAGCAGGAGACCATAGAGCTCAATGCCAAGATAAGGACGGTGGCACGCAGTGTGGATCTGGCTCGCCAAGAGCTCAATATCAGCCGTCCCCTGGCCAAAGAGGGGATCGTGCCCCAGGTTGAGTTGATCAAGCTGGAACGCCAGGTCAACGAGATGCAGGGGGAGCTTGAGAGCAATAGGCTGCTGATCCCCAAGCTTGACTCCGTATTGCGGGAAACCATCTCCAAGCGCAACGATATTGCGCTGAAGTTCCGGGCCGATTCGCAAACCGAACTCAACGAGCGGCAGGGCAAACTGAGCCAGTTGTCCGAGGGGCAGGTGGGATTGCGTGACCGGGTAGATCGCACCAGCGTCATCGCCCCGCTCAAAGGCACTATCAAGAAGCTCAAGATCAATACCCTGGGTGGCGTCGTCCAGCCCGGCATGGATCTGATGGAGATAGTACCGCTGGAAGACACCCTGCTGGTCGAAGCCAAAGTGTCGCCGAAAGATATCGCATTCCTGCGACCGGGGCTGGAAGCCGTGGTCAAGATCACTGCCTATGACTTCACCATTTATGGTGGATTGCATGGCAAGGTTGAGCAGATAAGTGCCGACTCAATTCAGGATGAAGATGGCAATTCCTTCTACCTGGTTCGGGTACGCACCGAGAAGAGTTACTTGGGCGATGAGCTTAACGCACTTCCCATCATCCCCGGTATGTTAGCCAGTACAGATATTATTACTGGTAAAAAAAGTGTCCTAGACTATTTGCTTAAGCCGATATTACGGGCAAAGCAGTCGGCACTGAGAGAACGATAAGCCAACAATCTAAAAACAACATGACTGGAGATACCATGAAGAAGACGATTGTTGCCATGTTAGTAAGTGGCGCCGTGCTGTTCCCGGGCCTAAGCCAGGCACAAACACTGGAGGAGTCAGTGGCACAGTCATTGGCTACCCATCCCAAAATAAAGGAAGCTTTTGATCTCTATCAGGCCCGACTGTATCAGCATGACGGGGCCAAAGGTGGTTACTACCCCACTATCGATCTGCGTGGCGGTGTCGGCTATGAGAAGACTGATAGTCCATCAACTCGTCTTAACCCCAATAGTGACGATTCGATGACCCGTAAAGAGGCCGGCATCAGCCTGCGCCAGATGTTGTTCGATGGCTTCAACGTCAGCAGCAACGTGGCACGTACCGATGCCGAAGCCAATGCCCAGCGCCTGGCCATGATCTCCGAGGCGGAGAACACGGCACTGCGGGTGGCCGAGGTCTACCTCAACATGCTGCGCCAGCAGGAGATCTTGGAGCTGTCCAAGCAGAACCTGGAAACCCACGAACAGATCCGCAGCGACATCAGCAAGCGGACCGATTCGGGGTTGGGTTCAACCGCTGACCAGACCCAGATCGATGGTCGGGTAGCCAGAGCCTATGCCAACCAGGCTGCCGCCGAGAACAACTATCGCGATGCCGAAAGTGAGTTCATCCGGGTGGTCAACGAGATGCCAAAAGATTTGGTACAGCCGGTTCCGGATGCTCAGCTCATTCCTAGCAGCCTGGATGCTGCACTGAAGACGGCAACCGAAGTTCACCCGACGCTGCTCTCCTCCCTGCAGGATATCGAAGCCGCCAAGTACCAGCATGAGGGTTCCAAATCCGGTTTTTATCCCAACGTCACCTTTGAAGTGGATCAAAACTGGAACGAGGATATCGATGCCGTCAAGGGGCGCAACGATGACCTGACCGCCATGGTACGGATGCGCTACAACTTGTTCCGTGGTGGTTCCGATCTGGCCCAGAGCAAGGCCACTTCCGCACTCTATTCCCAGGCCAAGGACATTCACATGAATGCCTTCCGCCAGGTAGAGGAAGGAACCCGCCTGGCCTGGAACGCAAAAGAGTCTTTGGCTAAACAGAAGACCTTCCTGAAAGAACACGTGGATGCAAGCTATGACACTGTGCAGGCGTACAAGAAGCAGTTTGGTCTCGGTCAACGTACCTTGTTGGACGTATTGAACACCGAAAACGAACTGTTTGAAGCGCGCCGCAGCTACATTACAGCCGAGTATGACTCCCTGTTTGCGGATTATCGGATCCTCAATGCCACTGGCAGCCTGCTCAACGCATTCAATGTGAAGCAGCCGGCCGATTGGCAAGCCAAACAGTAATGGAGTACGCATCAGGTTTGATGCGAGTGAAAGGGATGGTTGCAGCCGGGCTGCCGCCATCCCTTGTCTCTGACGGCCATCTCTGGCCAATGCAGTGAGTACCATTGGATCTGTCGAAGATGCATGTGACCGGATGGGATAGAGCAAGCAGTATCGGCATGGCGTCAACCTCCGGTTTGACCCAGCTGCTGCGCGCTCGCTGGTTACGCTGGTCACTTTGGCTGCTGCTGATATCTCTGCCGCTACTGCTCTCCGCCAGCCAGCCTCTTACCCCTGAAGATCTCAAACTGGTACAACGGGCTCAGGAGACCTACGGCGTCAGAGCCGGCAAACGGGTTACCACCTGGCGCACACTGGTAATGCAAAACCGCGCTGCCGGCCTGACCGACCGTCAGAAACTGGAGAAGGTTAACCAGTTTTTCAACCAGATGCGGTTTATCGACGACATCAAGTTGTGGCGAAAAAAAGACTACTGGGCAACCCCGCTGGAGTTTTTGGGAGCGGCTGGTGGCGATTGTGAAGACTTCAGCATTTCAAAATACTTTACCCTGCTGGAGCTGGGTGTTCCGGATGAAAAGATGCGGATGGTCTATGTCAAGGCATTGGATTACAACCAGTTTCATATGGTCGTCGCTTACTATGAAACACCGTCTGCGGTGCCCGTCATTTTGGATAATTTGATAGGGTCGATCCGGCCTGCCAGTCAACGTAGGGATCTGGTGCCGATATACAGCTTTAACGGTAGTCACTTGTGGTTGATGAAGGCGCGTGGTCAAGGGGAACTGGCTGGACAGTCCTCTCGCCTGGGATTATGGAATGATTTACGCAATCGCATGACGTCGGGGCGATTGGCTCAACCTGTGTTGAATTTGGATGATTAACCTATGACGCTCTACAGACAATTATTGGCAACCATGTTGATCCTGTTCGGGTTGTTGTTTGCAGCTACCTATTGGGTGCAATTCAACTCGACTCGAACCTATCTGGCCCAACAGCAGGAAACCACCGTCATCAATACAGCCACGTCTCTGGGGCTGGCACTGACCCCTTATTTGGAAAATGGTGACAAGGTGGGGGCTGAGTCCGTCATTCAGGCGATATTTGACGGGGGATATTATCGTCTGGTCCGTCTGGACTTGCTGGCTTCCAAGGATGTCATCGAGCAGGAAAATACCAATAACATTCAAGGTGTTCCCCAATGGTTCATCAATCTTGGGTTGTTTCCCGAGGTATCCAATGAGTCGATCCTGACGTCGGGCTGGCTGCAACTGGGTAAATTGAAGGTCGTTGGTCATCCCGGCCAGGCCTATTACGAGTTGTGGCGCGGAATGAGTGAGCTTGCCAGCTGGTTCCTGATAGGTTTTCTGATCACCACCATCTTGCTCATGCGGGCACTCAACTACCTGCTCAAGCCGCTCAAGCAGATTTGTGAGCAGGCCGTCGAGATAGAGCTGCATCACTTTGGTCATGCCATTCCCGAACCCAAGACCCATGAATTGAAACAGGTGGTTCAGGCCATCAACACCCTCTCCAGCAAGTTGGCCGTGCAATTCAAAGAGCAGGCCGATGAGGCTGAAAAACTGCGGGAGCGGGTCTACGTCGACGCCGTCTCCGGCTTGGGCAACCGGGCTTATTTCGTGGGTCAGGTCAACGCCTGGATTGCAGAGGCTGGTCAAGGGGGGGTCATGCTGGTTGCCGTCGACATGCTGGACGAGCTGTACCGCGAAGAGGGATTTGCTGCGCGTGACAACATGGTCAAATCGATAGCCCAGGCTTTGAAAGAACAATTGAAAGGGTGGGATGGCTCTGCTGTGGCGCGGATCTCGGCAACGGAATATGCCCTGTTGTGCCCGACTGATGACCTTTCCCAATTGAAGGATTTGGCTGAAGTGATCAACAGTCGCATCGCCGATCTGGTGGTAAATCCCATGGGTGAGGGGGGCGCCTTGTCCGTCATTGGTATTGCTGGCCGAGATGGCAACGATGATTTGTCGGCACTGCTGACCAAGGCTGACAATGCGCTGGGCAGGGCCCGCAATGAACGTCGTGGTGCCGTGGTGATGGAAGGGGGCACAGATCAGGGGTTGATGGGACGCTTGGCTTGGCGTGATCTGGTTCAGGATGCGATTGCACGGCATTTGTGGCGTTTCAAGGCGCAGCCAGCCTGCCGGTTTGATAATGGTCTGCGTATGCATGCAGAACTGTTTGCCTCCATCTCTCGCGATGGTACCGATTATTTCGCAGGCCAGTTCCTGCCTGCCATCGAGCAGTTCAAGCTGGGTGGTGAGTTTGACCAGGCAATACTGGATGCGTCAGTTCCATTACTACAGCAGCAACCTGATCTGGTCCTGGCGGTCAATATTACGGCTGGTTCGCTGTGTTCAGATGAATTCCGTACTTGGCTGACCGGCTATCTGAGCGACAATGCCGGATTGAAAGAACGCTTGCTGTTCGAGATCCCTGAAGCCGCCATCATGAAGCACAAGGAGCATGTGACCGCTCTGGTTAATGTTCTGCAAGAGCATGACTTTCAGTGGGGGGTGGATCACTATGGACGCCACTTCCAGTCACTGGGGTATCTGGAGGAGCTTGCGCCTTCCTATGTCAAGGTTGACCACGGCTATACCAGCCAGGTTATGGAGCCTGGGGCTGATACTTCCTTCCTGGCTGCGGTATGTCGTGCCGCCCACAATGCCGGCGTTACAACCATTGCGACCAGAGTGGAAGATCAACACCAGGTCGAGTTGCTTTCAAAGCTTCATATCGATGGTTACCAGGGCTTTGTACACCCGGCATTTCCGTTGCCGTGAGCATGACCAAGTATTTCAGGGGCCCACAAGGGCCCCTTTTTTATTCGAAAAATTAATAAGCATGCTTATTCTCAGTTTAATTAGACTAGATGGCTTCATTTGGTGTCGCGCAACTGATTGATTTGACGATATAAAAAAGAACATTCGATTTCGTACATTTCCCCTCCCCAGTTTTGACACGAATCCCATACATTTTTGCAACGGATGCAAGAAGCACGGACATCTATGGTGTAGACATCGAGATCCGTCACGTTGGAGCAATGGACATGCGTACCCAAATCATCGACAAAACCGTTGTGGTTTCTGCAGTTGAAGGCAATGTGCAAATCGTGCTGGCTGATGGAAGCAGCCGCCCTCTGCAAAAAGGAGAGATCCTGCAACCCGGGGCAAAGCTCAACATTGCAGATGATGCCAAATTGTTATTGGCGCCCTACGATGATTCACCGGCGGCTGCCACACCGGATGCTCCAGCCCATGATGCGCCTGCTACCGGCCAGCCACCGGCTCCGGATGCCGGAAATGCGGCCTCTCCTGATATAGCCGCCTTGCAAAAGTCGATTTTGCAAGGGGTTGACCCGACGCAAAACTTTGAAGCGTCAGCTGCGGGTGGTGCTCCGGCTGCAGGTGGTGGCGGTGGGATCGGTGGGGTTGCTGGAGCCAGCGGTAACGGTGGTTTTGTAACCATCGACAGGATTGGCGATGCCACTATCGCCGCCGCCGGGTTTGACACTACCTACCAAGCTGAGCCGGTGGTGGATACCCAGCAGATAGCGGAGCCCTTGCTGGTCAATGAGCTGACGGATCAGGGAGAGCAACTGACCGTTGCTGAAGACGGATCTCTGAGTGGTAATCTGCTGGATAACACGGTGAATACCGATGGGCCGCAGGCTGCATCAGTACTGATCTTCACCTGGGGGGACAATGCCAATATAGCTGCCGGTACCAGCGTGACCATCGATGGGGTAGGCACGCTCATCGTCAATACGGATGGCAGCTTCACATTCACACCGGCCCCCAACTACGATGGCGCCGTTCCACCAGTGATATATACCGTGACTGATGGCACCGACACGGTGCAATCCACCTTGGAGTTGACGATCACCCCCATCAATGATCTCGCCGATGAGGGAGAGAGTGTGGTGGTGACGGAAGATGTAGCCGTATCGGGCAATTTGCTTGCCAACACCATCGACAATGATGGTCCGCAGGCGGCTTCCGTGTCTGGATTTAGCTGGGGTGGGGTTGCCAATGCCACCTTGGGTACACCTGTCAGCCTGGCAGGGATCGGTACTTTGCTGATCAATGCGGATGGTAGCTATCAGTTCACGCCGGCTCCCAATTATGATGGTCCTGTTCCCGCCGTCAGCTACACCGTCACCGATGGTGTAGATACCGTCCAATCCACTTTGACCATCACTATCACGCCGGTTGATGAACCGGTCGAACTGGCTGGTTTGCAGGTGGAAGGGGGAGAGCTGACGCTCAATGAAGCCTCTTTGGCAGATGGCAGTAATCCCAATGCAGCAGCCTTGACCCAGAGCGGTATTTTTACCTTCAGTGCGGCCGATGGTGTCCAGAGCTTGACCCTGGGCGGTGTTGCACTGATCACCAATGGACAAACCATCACTTCGTTCCCGCAAACCATCGCCAGCCCGTTGGGCAATCAGTTGACTGTTACCGGCATCAATTACAACCCTGCAACTGGAACGGGGAGCGTGAGTTACAGCTATACGCTGAACGACAGCGAGACACACACTCAACCAGCTAACGATGCATCACTGGTGGAGAGTTTCAATGTTGTGCTGGTCGATCCGGATGGTGACACAGCCAATGGCAGTCTGGATGTCGTCATTCTGGATGATGTTCCCAGCGTCACCCTGACTTCCAATACGCAAGGGTTGGGGACTGTCTCCGTCGACGAGAGTCTGGTCAGCCTGGGTGGAGTGGGCGGCGACGGGGTGGCCAGTGCCAGCCTGAGCGCGGCCGACGTACAGGCCCAGTTCAACCCGGCCTTCGGGGCCGACGGGGCGGGCAGCATTGGCTACAGCCTGGCGCTGAGCGGCAGCAACGTGGCAAGCGGCCTCTATGCGGTGGATCCGCTGGCTGCCAACGGCCAGGGGGCGGCCATCTTGCTCAATCAGGTGGGCAACGTCATCACCGGCAGTGCGGGCGGGGTGGATTACTTCACCCTGACCATCAACCCGACCAGCGGGGAAGTGACCCTGGCCCTGCTGGACAACGTCTGGCATGGCGACACCAGCAATGCAGATGACAGCGTGGCACTGACCGTGGGGCAGGGCGTGC
>NZ_JBFOCO010000024.1:0-20856 GCF_040907865.1 Aeromonas sp. s5 | reverse complement strand
GCGATCGGCGCAATCAGGGTAACAACCATCTTGATGTTGTCGCCCGGCATTACCATCTCTACGCCTTCCGGCAGTTCGATGGTACCGGTCACGTCGGTAGTACGGAAGTAGAACTGCGGACGGTAGCCTTTGAAGAACGGGGTGTGACGACCACCTTCTTCTTTGGACAGTACGTACACTTCAGATTCGAACTTGGTGTGCGGCTTGATGGTGCCCGGCTTGGCCAGTACCTGACCACGCTCTACATCTTCACGCTTCACGCCACGCAGCAGTGCGCCAACGTTCTCACCTGCACGACCTTCGTCCAGCAGTTTGCGGAACATTTCAACGCCGGTACAGGTGGTCTTGGTGGTATCTTTGATACCAACGATTTCCACTTCTTCACCAACTTTAACGATACCGCGCTCTACACGACCGGTTACTACGGTACCACGGCCTGCGATGGAGAATACGTCTTCGATCGGCATCAGGAACGGCTGGTCGATTGCGCGCTCCGGCTCCGGAATATAGGTGTCCAGGTGGCCAGCCAGTTCCAGGATCTTCTCTTCCCACTGAGCTTCGCCTTCCAGCGCTTTCAGTGCGGAACCACGTACTACCGGCAGGTCATCACCCGGGAAGTCGTACTCGGACAGCAGTTCGCGAACTTCCATCTCGACCAGTTCCAGCAGCTCTTCGTCATCTACCATGTCGCACTTGTTCATGAACACGATGATGTACGGAACGCCTACCTGACGACCCAGCAGGATGTGCTCACGAGTCTGCGGCATCGGGCCGTCAGTCGCTGCTACTACCAGGATCGCGCCGTCCATCTGGGCAGCACCGGTGATCATGTTTTTAACGTAGTCGGCGTGACCCGGGCAGTCTACGTGGGCGTAGTGACGGGTAGCGGTGTCGTATTCTACGTGGGAGGTGTTGATGGTGATACCACGCTCACGCTCTTCCGGCGCCTTGTCGATCTGGTCGAAGGCGAAAGCTTTACCACCGAAGTGCTTGGCCAGCACGTTGGTGATGGCGGCGGTCAGGGTGGTTTTACCGTGGTCAACGTGGCCGATGGTACCCACGTTAACGTGCGGTTTATTACGCTCAAATTTTTCTTTAGACATGATCGTCCCTCTAAACTAACGCTGAGTACGCGGTGGCAAGCTAACCACAGAACAGTTTATATGATGGATTTGAATCTGGTGGGGAAGAGAGGCTGGTGCTGACAGGCTGGTTCGATTGCCGAACTCACCCTAGGGTGTGACTCTGCTATCGCCTGAGCCAATCAGCATCTTGGAGCGGGCAGCGGGAATCGAACCCGCATCATCAGCTTGGAAGGCTGAGGTAATAGCCATTATACGATGCCCGCATTTCTCTAACCCAAAGAACTCAAACCGCAGAGAAATATGGTGGAGGGAGAAGGATTCGAACCTTCGAAGGCAGAGCCGTCAGATTTACAGTCTGATCCCTTTGGCCGCTCGGGAACCCCTCCGTTACGTCAATGTCACAACGGTAATTCTGCTTGCACCCGTTGATTTATCGCTTTTGCTGGGCAAATAGACGACAGACATCTAAGCGTCGCGCATTTTATGGTAAGGATTTTGGGGATGCAACCATTGCGCCTTGCAAAATGTGCATTATTGCCAAGAACCAGGCAAAAAAGGACTCACTCTCCGCTCGAAACCGTCGCTTCTCTTGTCGCTCCCGCCCCCCTTGGTGTATGGTCGCCCTGCCCAAGAAACAGTGACGACACCATGACGACAGAGCATAACCCCTATCTGCAATTCACCCGCGAACAATGGGCGTTATTGCGCGACTCGGTCCCTTTGACCCTGACCGAGCACGATCTGCAGACCCTGCGCGGGATCAACGAGAAGGTGTCATTGCAGGAGGTGGAAGAGATCTATCTGCCCCTCTCCCGTCTGCTCAATCTCTACGTCAAGGCCAAGCAGCGCCGCAGCCGGGTGCTGGAACAGTTCCTCGGTCAGTCCCGCGGCAAGGGCACCTACATCATCAGCATCGCCGGCAGTGTGGCAGGCGGCAAGAGCACCACGGCGCGCATCATGCAGGCGCTGCTGGAGCGCTGGCCGGAGCACCCGCGGGTGGAACTGGTCACCACCGACGGCTTTCTCTACCCCAACAAGGTGCTGGAAGAGCGCGGCCTGATGCGCCGCAAGGGGTTCCCTGAGTCCTACGACATCCGCCATCTGGTGGAGTTTGTCGCCAACATCCGCGCCGGCCACGAGAAGGTCGAGGCCCCCGTCTACTCCCACCTCATCTACGACATCATTCCAGATGAGAAGAAGGTGGTGGAGCAACCGGACATCCTGATCCTGGAAGGGCTCAATGTGCTGCAAAGCGGCATGGACTACCCGCAGGATCCGCACCGCGTGTTCGTGTCGGACTTCGTCGACTTCTCCATCTATGTGGATGCCGACGCCGAACTGCTGCGCACCTGGTATATCGAGCGTTTCCTCAAGTTCCGCAGCGGCGCCTTCTCGGATCCGGACTCCTACTTCCACCACTACGCCAAGCTGGCCGAAAGCGAGGCGACCAAGATCGCCAGCAACATCTGGCAAGACATCAACTATCTGAATTTGAAAGAGAACATCCTGCCTACCCGGGAGCGGGCCAACCTGATCCTGACCAAGGGCAACGAGCACGCCATCGAGCAGATCAAGCTGCGCAAGTAACGGCGGCAGATCACCCATCAATGAAGAGGGGGCCCGCAGGCCCCCTCTTCATTGGGTGACGGTCAGCACCGTCATCAGTCTCCCCGGCGCAGGGAGATCTCCCCGCCCAGATAGAACTTGATCCCCTCCTCCGTCTCCAGCCGCAGGGCACCGCGATCATCGATGCCGCGCGCCACGCCGCGGATCTCCTGCTCGCCCATCAGCAGTCGTACCGGCCGGCCGGCGAAATGGTCGAGCCGGTTCCAGTCCGCCACGAAGCTGGCGAGCCCCTCCTGTTCGAAGGTGAGCATGGCCTGCTGCAGATGTTCAATCACCCGGCCGGCCAGCAGATTGCGGTCCACCAGTTCCGGCTGGATGTGGCGCAATTCGGACCAGGCCTGATCGATCCGCTCCGCCTCCCGGCTCGGCATCGCCAGGTTGAGGCCGACCCCGATCACCAGGTGGCAGCTGGCGCCGGCGCTACCGCTCATCTCCACCAAAATGCCCGCCAGCTTGCGGCCCTGATAATAGAGATCGTTGGGCCACTTGAGCTCAACTCCTGGGTAACCGAGGGACTCCAGTGCCTGCACCACGGCCACCCCGACCGCCAGACTCAGCCCCATGGCCGCCGCCATGCCCTGCTCCAGCCGCCAGTACATGCTCAAGATCAGTTGGCAGCCGAAGGGAGAAACCCAGGGCTTGCCGCGCCGGCCGCGCCCGGCGGTCTGGCACTCGGCCAGGCAGCTCTCGCCCGACTGCAGCTGGTTGACCCGCTCCAGCAGGTACTGGTT
Organism: Aeromonas sp. s5; assembly: GCF_040907865.1. NCBI lineage: Bacteria > Pseudomonadati > Pseudomonadota > Gammaproteobacteria > Aeromonadales > Aeromonadaceae > Aeromonas > Aeromonas sp. s5. Next base: position 17,414 of record NZ_JBFOCO010000024.1, on the reverse strand, counting down.
GGTGGAGTCGATGACCGGGAAGCAGTGCACCGGTGCCATGGGCGCCAGCGCCTGCAGCTGCTCTTCGTCATAGAGCGCCATCGGCACCGCCAGCCGGTACCCCTTGCCGGTCAGGCTGAAGAGATCCAGTCCCAGCTCCTTGAGCGCCGCCATGTGCTTGCTCACCGCCGCCCGACTGATGCCGAGCTGCTCGCCAAGCTGTTCGCCGGAGTGGAATTGCCCGTCGCTGAGCAGGGAGATCAGGGTTTGCCGGATGGGAGTCAGGGTCATGCCAGTACCTCGTCGAGCCAAGTTTCACCACGGTGGCCCATGAAGCGCACCTCGTGCTCCAGCACCACCCCGAATTTCTGCTCCACGCTGTCACGCACGTGGGCCGCCAACGCGATCATCTCCATGGCGCTGGCGCCGCCCAGATTGACCAGCACCAGCGCCTGCTCCTGATGGACGGCGGCGCGGCCGATGGCAAAGCCCTTGAGGCCGCACTGGTCGATAAGCCAGCCCGCGGCCAGCTTGGCCAGCCCTTCACCTGCCGGATAGAGCGGCATCTGGGGATACTTCTGCTTGAGCGACGTCGCCAGCGCGGCAGGCACCACCGGGTTCTTGAAGAAGCTGCCCGCGTTGCCGAGCACGGCCGGATCCGGCAGCTTGGCCATGCGGGTGGCGCAGACGGTGTCGAAGATGGCCTGTGCCGAGGGCTGTTCGCCCAGTGCGGCCAGCGGACCATAGCCCTGGCTTGGCTGCCAGGCCTTGGCCAGTCGCAGACCGACCGCGGTGATGAAATGGCTGTCCTGATACTCATGCTTGAAGATGCTGTCGCGATAGCCGAAGCGGCAGTCGGCCGCGGCGATGCGCTCTATCTCTCCGCTCTGCCAGTTGAACGCCTCGACGTAGGCACAGACGCTGGCCAGCTCTACCCCGTAGGCGCCGATGTTCTGTACCGGTGCCGCCCCGACCGTGCCGGGGATGAGCGCCAGGTTTTCGAGACCGTACCAGCCCTGCTGCAGGGTGTGGCACACCAGCTCGTGCCAGTTCTCGCCGGCGGCCACGTGCAGCAGCCAGTGATCCCCCTCGTCCTGCAGCGCTATCCCCTTGAGCCGGTTGAGCACCACCACCCCGGCGAAGTCATCGCAAAACAGCACGTTGCTGCCACCGCCCAGCACCAGCCGCGGCAAGCCGGCCAGCTCGGCGTTGGCAACCAGTTGCGGCAGGTCGTCGGTTTGCTCCACTTCGGCCAGCCAGTGGCAGTGGGCATCGAGGGCGAGGGTGTTGAGCGTCAACAGGGGGGCGTGCGGGGTGAGTTTCATCTGCGTGTTCCGACAATGGCAAGCGGGCAGTCTACCTTATATTGCCGCCGGACGAAAAATCCCGCCCTCTTTTCGGACTCATATAGCTGGAGTAGAGTATCCCGCTCCGACTCTTGAGGAAGTACTCATGAACAACCAATTTGCCGTCATCGGTCTGGGGCTGTTTGGCAGCGCGCTGTGTGAAGAGCTGCAACGCCAGGATGCCGAGGTGCTGGCGATTGACATCGACGAGAGCAAGACCCGCCAGATCGCCACCCTCTGCAACCACGTCATCGTGGCCGACGCCACCGACGAGGCCACCGTCGCCGAGCTGGGGCTGGCCGACTTCGACATCGTCTTCGTCGCCATCGGTGACAACCTCGAGACCAGCATACTCACCACCCTCGTCCTCAAGGAGGCGGGGGTGAAGAAGGTCTGGGTCAAGGCGCGCGACAAGTTCCACGCCAAGATCCTGCAGAAGGTGGGCGCCGACAAGGTGATCAACCCGGAGTGGGACATGGGTCGCCGGGTCGCCCAGAGCATGCTGGATAACCGGCTGTTCGACTATCTGGAGCTGGGTCACGACATGGTGCTGACCGAGTTTGTCATCGGCCTGCAGTTGAACGGTCGGGCCCTCAGCGACTTCCATCTGCTGCAGCAGAGCGAATTCCAATTGCTCGCCATCAAGCGTGGCGAAACCCTGCACAACGTGCTGACCGGCAAGATGGAGCTGCAACTGGGTGACATCCTGATCCTGGCCGGCAACAAGCACGCCATCGACCACTGGCTGGAAACCCTATGACCCGCTGGCGCAGCAGCTACGCCTTTGCCCTGCAGCGGGAAGACGAGTCGCGCTGGAGTGAAGCCAAGCTGATCCTCGGCAGTTTTCTGGTCATCCTGCTGATCGGCACCCTGTTTCTGGTGCAGCCCTCCAGCCACAACGGTCAGGTGAGCTTCATCAATGCCCTGTTTACCGCCACCTCGGCCATCAGCGTGACCGGGCTCGGGGTGGTGGACACCGGTACCGCCTTCACCCTGCAGGGACAGATCTTCCTGCTGATGCTGATGGAGATTGGCGGCCTGGGCCAGATGACCATGACCCTGCTGCTCATCGCCATGTTCAGCAAACGGGTCGGCCTGCGCCAGCAGGTGCTGGCCAAGGAGGCGCTGGGCCAGGAGGGCTCGGTCAACATCATCCAGCTGGTGAAGCGCATCGTGCTGTTCGCCTTCATCGCCCAGCTCATAGGCACCGCTCTGATGGCCATTCGCTGGGTACCCGAGATGGGGTGGGAGCGCGGCCTCTACGTCAGCTTCTTCCACGCGGTATCGGCCTTCAACAACGCCGGCTTCTCGCTGTTTGCCAACAATCTCATGGACTACCGGGACGACCCCGTCATCAGCCTGACCATCGCCGGTCTGCTGATCCTCGGCGGGATCGGCTTTACCGTCATCGTCGATCTGGTGCGCAACCGCCGCTGGCGCAAGCTCAAGCTGCACAGCAAGCTGATGCTGATCATGACCCCGGGCCTGCTGCTGCTGGGAACCCTGATGTTCTGGCTGCTGGAGCACAACAACCCGGGCACCCTCGGCAAGGTCTCCTTCGGCGGCCAGTGGCTAGCGGCCTTCTTCCAGTCTGCCAGCGCCCGTACCGCAGGTTTCAACACCATCGACATCGGCCTGATGACCCCGGCCGCCCTGCTGTTTCTGATGATGCTGATGTTCATCGGGGCGGGTGCCACCTCCACCGGTGGCGGTATCAAGGTGACCACCTTCGCGGTGGTGCTGCTGGCGACCAAGGCGTTTTTGACCAAGCGCCCCCACGTCACCGCCTTTGGCCGCACCCTCTCGTCCCAGATAGTGACCCGATCGCTGGCCATCATCATGGTCAGCACCATGGTGCTGATGCTGGCCATGTTCCTGCTGATGCTCACCGAGCAGCAGCCCTTCGACAAGATCATGTTCGAGACCATCTCGGCGTTTGCCACCGTGGGGCTTTCCACCGGCATCACCGCCACCCTGAGCGAGCCTGGCAAGCTCATCCTGGTGCTGGTGATGATCTGCGGCCGTCTCGGCCCGCTCACCCTGGCCTTCATGCTGGCTCGCCCGGTCGAAACCCGCATCAAGTACCCGGAAGAGACCGTCTACACCGGCTGATAACACCGGGGTCCGTCGCGGCCCCGGTCACTCGCGCTGCCGCGCCTTGAGCCAGCGCCCCGGACTCATGCCAAACTCCCGTTCAAACGCCCGCCCGAAGGCGGTGCCCCCGCTGTACCCCACCCCCAGCGCCACCTGGGTAATGGACTCCCCCGCCAGCAGTTGCTGACTGGCCAGCACCATCCGCCAGCGCGTCAGATAGTCCAGCGGCGTCTGCCCGGTCAGCGCCTGAAAATGAGCGGCGAAGCGGGCGCGCGACATGCCCGCCTCCCGCGCCAGGGTCGCCACCGTCCAGGGCTCGTCCCCGCGCTGATGCATGACCGCAATGGCCCGTGCCAGTCGCGGGTCGGAGAGACCGGCCAACATCCCCTGCCGACAGAGCCCCTGTTCCACCAGATGGCGCAGCAAGAGGATCAGCAGCACTTCCAGCAGACGGGAGAGGATCGGCGGCTGACCGTAACGCTCGGCGAAGGCCTCCTCGAACAGCAGGGTCAGTACCGGCGCAATGGCCGGGATCGTCTGCAGCGGCAGCACCAAGGTATCCGGCAACGCCAGCTGCAGTGGTGAGTCTCCTGCCGGCCCGAACGACACGCTGGCACACACCAGGTCGCAGCCCGCCAGCTGGCGGGGTTCGAGCCTGTGAGCCTGCCCTCTGGCGTAGAGGATCAGGGTCGGCTCGGTCAGCAACAGGGGTTCACCCCCTTCTTCGCGCAGCAGCAGTTCGCCACGGCGCAACAGGTGCAGATGGCCGCCGGCGGGATAGTCGCTGCTGTGAGAGTGCTGACACAGGTTGCCGGCGAAAAAGAGACTGGCCTGGGGAGCAGCATGGGCCAGCAATATCGAGAGTGGATCCATATTTGAGACGCCTGGTAGTCAATGATGGACTCTGGGTGATAAACCGTACCATTAAAACCGGCATAGTGTCTCCCGTACCCAACCCAAACAGGAGCACATCATGAGTCGCATTCACGCCGTCGTGCAGCCCAAACCGGCAGCCGCCCCCACCTTCGCCGCCCTGAAAAGCAGCCTGGGCATGGTCCCCAACCTCTACGCAACCCTGGCCCATTCACCGGCCCTGCTCAACGGTCTGCTCGGCTTTGCCGACGCGCTGGGCAAGGGGCGGCTCAGCGCCCGCCAGCGGGAGCTGCTGGCACTGGCCATCGGTCAGGCCAACGCCTGCCAGTACTGCCTGTCGGCCCACACTCTGCTGGCTGGCCGGGCCGGTTTCGATGACGACGCCATCCGGGCTGCCCGTCTCGCCCAGGCGGCGGATCCGCTCGATCACGCCCTGTTGCAGCTGGCGGTCGCCCTGGTCACCCAGCGCGGTGTCATCAGTGATGCGCAACTGGCCGCCGCCCGGGCGGCGGGCGTGGATGATGAGCTGATGATGGAGGTGCTGGGGCAGGTGGTCATCAATACCCTGACCAACTACGGCAATCATCTGGCAGAAACCGACATCGACTTTCCGCCCGTCACGCTCACCCCATGACAGAGGAGCAGAAATGGAACGTCATGACCGAGGTTTTCTGATCGCCCTCGCGGGGGTGGTACTGACCCTGCTCTGGATCGGCGTGTTCAAGTTTACGCCGACCGAGGCGGCGGCCATCCGGCCGCTGGTGGCAAGCCACCCGCTGATGAGCTGGCTCTATGCCGTGCTCTCGGAGCAGGCAGTCTCCAATCTGATCGGGCTGATCGAGATCCTGATCGCCGGCGGCCTGATTGCCGGCCTGTGGCGGCCACGTCTGGGCTACTGGAGCAGCCTGGGGGCCATCCTGACCTTCCTCGTGACCCTCAGCTTTCTGCTGACCCTGCCGGGCGTCTGGAAGCTGGTCGACGGGGTGCCGGTCACCGAGTTCTTTATTTTCAAGGATCTGGTGCTGCTCGGTGTTGCCTGGCACTACCTGAATTTAAGTCGCGCCAGACTGGCCGACGCCTGACGACAATGCCTTTTTGCGCCCCGACAGGGGCGCTTTTTTTATCAGGCGGCCCTGGCTGGCCGCTTGCTCCCCCGCTTGGCAGTCCCGCTCGAGCCACCAGCCGCCGTGCTGCGCTTGCGTTTGGTGAAGCGACGCTTGTCGGCCCCGGGCGCTGCTTTGGGCAAGGCGCTGAAGCTGGCCCCCGAATCCTGTCTGGCGCCGTCGATCAAACCGTTCAGCTGCTCGGTGAGCGGCCCCATGAACTGCTGATAGCTCGCCTGCCGCTCGGCAATCCGGCCGAGGTGCTGCTCCCACAGCGCCGTCATGTCCGGGGTGGTGGCCGTGGCCGGCAGGGCCCGGATCAATGCCCGCCCGGTCGGGGTCGCCTTGATGCTCTTGCCCTGGCGCACCAAAAAACGGCGCTTGAACAGCAGGTCGATGATGCCGGCCCGGGTCGCCTCGGTACCGAGGCCGTCGGTTTCGCGCAGGGTCTTGCGGATCTCGGGATCCTGCACGTAGCGGGCGATGCCGGTCATGGCGGCCAGCAGGGTGGCATCGGTAAACGATTTGGGGGGCTGGGTCATCTTCTCCAGCAGCTCCCCCCGCTCGCACAGCAGCTGCTCGCCCTGACGCAGGGCAGGCAGGGTTCCCGCCTCCTCCTCGTCATCTTCCTCCACCCCCAGCAGCGCCTTCCAGCCCGCCTTGAGGATCCGCCGCGCCTTGGCTTGAAACTGCCCGCCAGCAATGCGCAGCAGCACCTTGCTGTCGTTGTACTCGAACGGCGGGTAGAACTGCAGCAGGTACTGGCGGGCGATCAGGCCATACAGCCTGGCTTCATCGCCACTCAGGCTCCCCTCATTGCCGTGCTTCTCGGTGGGGATGATGGCGTGGTGGGCATCCACCTTGCTGTCGTTCCACGCCTTGCTGCGGATCTTGCCGTCCGCCTCGCTCACCGCCCTGGCCAGCGCCGGCACCGTGCTGGCGATGGCCTCCCGCACCTGGCCGGCCCGGTTGAAGTGCTCGCTCGGCAGATGGCGGCTGTCGGATCTGGGGTAGGTGATGAGCTTGTGCCGTTCATAGAGGCTCTGACAGACATCCAGCACCCGCTTGGCGTCCATGCCGAACCGCTTGGCGGCATCGATCTGCAGGCTGGAGAGGTTGTAGGGCAGCGGCGCCGCCTGCTTGCGGGCCTGCTCCTCCACCTCTTCCACCAGTGCGCTCTGGCCCTGGATCCGCTCCACCACCTTGGCGGCCAGCGCCCGGTTGAGCACTCGCCCCTCCTCGTCCTGCCAGGGCAGACAGGCCTCGGAGGGCAGCCACTTGGCGCTGAAGCGTTCGTTGCCCTCGGTCTGTAGATGGGCCAACACCTCGAAGAAGGGTTTGGGCACGAAGGCCTCTATCTCGAGATCCCGCCGCACCACCAGCCCCAGCAGCGGTGTCTGTACCCGGCCGACCGAGAGCAGCTCGCTGCAACCCCCCTTGCGACCAAGCAGGGTATAGGCGCGGGTCATGTTGATGCCGTAGAGCCAGTCGGCCCGGCTGCGGGCCAGCGCCGACACCGCCAGCGGCACGAACTCCTTGTTGTCTCTGAGCTTGTCGAGGGCGCGGCGCACCGCCGGCGGGTTGAGATCGCTGATGAGGCAGCGCAGCACTGGCCGGGTTTTGCCATAGCCGAGAAAATCGATCACCTCGTCCACCAGCAGCTGCCCTTCCCGGTCCGGGTCACCGGCGTTGACCACGCAGTCGGCCTGCTTGAGCAGGCGCTTGATGACGGTGAGCTGGGTCTTGGTCTTCGGCTTGGCCACCAGTTGCCACTGGCTCGGGATGATGGGAAGGGATTCCATGCGCCACTGCTTGTAGGCGGCATCGTAGGCATCGGGCTCGGCCTGTTCCAGCAGGTGGCCGATGCACCAGGTCACCACATCCCCCTGCGCGGTTTCGATGAAGCCCTCCCCTTTCTTGTGGGGCTTGGGCAGCACGTCGGCAATGGCGCGCCCCAGACTGGGCTTCTCGGCGATAAAGAGTCGCATGGCAAACACCTAAATACTGTATATGCGAACAGTATATACCGGGCCCAGGGCAAAGCCCAAGCCCCTGCCCGGCGCGAGACGACAGGCTACTGCACAGGCAAGAGAAGGGAGCAGGGAGTCATGGCCCAACGATAAAAAGTGGAGAGAAAGTGGCGCAGCGGCATCAATTACGCCTCAAACGAGGAGCAAAAAGACGGTAAAATCGCAGGATGTTAAATTAAATTCAATTAAATGATAAATAACAAAATAATAATTGCATTTAAAATAACAATACAAAATATAAATCATGATAGAGGTCAATCAACTACCTCTCCATGGATACTACTATATTGGTAATATTTGAACGTAGGAAAACGCCGTCATGCTTGGAAAACTGTTGAGAAAAACCTGGTTCTGGCTACTGCTGCTTGGAGCCCTGCTGGGCGTTGCAGCGCTGGGGGTCACGGTGACCGTCATGCACAAGACCAGTTCCACCGAGTTCTGCGTCTCCTGCCACTCCATGCAGACCCCGCTGGCCGAGTATCAGGGCAGCGTCCACTTCCAGAACGTGAAGGGCATCCGCGCCGAGTGCGCCGACTGCCACATTCCGGGTGATCCCACCTCCTATCTGTGGACCAAGATCCGCGCCGTGAAAGACATCTATCACGAGGCGATCGGCACCCTCGACACGCCGGAGAAATACGAGGCCCACAAGCTGCGCATGGCGCAGTCGGTGTGGGACGAGCTGAAGGCCAACGACTCCGCTACCTGCCGCAGCTGCCACAGCTACGCGGCGATGGACATCCTGGCTCAGCGCCCCAACGCCCGCGCCGAGCACCCGGTCGCCATCAAGGAGGGCCAGACCTGCATCGACTGCCACCGCGGCGTCGCCCACATCATGCCCGACATGAGCGGCCTGGCCGCCGCCGGTGCCAGCGAGCTGGCGCAAGCCGCCGCCCAGACCCCGGCCAACGTCACCACCCGTTACGCCATCGCCACCACCCCGCTCTATCTGGATGCCGGCGCCAAAACCGACGAAGGCACCCTGATGCCCTCCACCCAGGTGGAAGTGCTGGCCAACGACAACGGCCGCGCCCAGGTGCGCATCGACGGCTGGCAGCAGGACGGGGTGAGCGAGGTGTTCTACGCCGCTCCCGGCAAGCGCATCCTGAGCACCCTGCTCGGCGACAAGGCCAAGGCACAGCTCACCACCGGCAAGAGCGAAACCGACAGCGCCACCAACCTCACCTGGCATCAGGTCAGCCTGACCGCCTGGGTGGATCAGAGCCAGCTCATCGGCGATCAGGGCAAGCTGTGGCAGTACGCCTCCACCCTGATGTCCAACAACTGTACCGGCTGCCACGGCCTCACCGCACTGGATCACTTCAACGCCAACCAGTGGATCGGCGTCATCAAGGGGATGGAATCACGCACCTCCCTGACCCCGGAACAGGCACGCATGTTGACCCAATACGTCCAGAAACATGCCAGTGACATGAACGCGGCGCACTAAGGCTGGCACAGAGGAAATCGTCATGACTTTTTTTACCGATAAGCAAACCAATCTCTCCCGCCGCAACCTGCTCAAGGGGCTCGGCGCCTGCGCCGCCCTGCCGCTGCTGGCCGGTCTCTTCCCGAAGAGTGCGCTGGCCCAGGCCATCAGTACGGCCCTTGAACAGTTCCCGACCCTGGTGCCGGCCCAGAAAGGCATCCTGACCGGCGCTCACTGGGGGGCCTTCGAGGCCATCGTCGAAGAGGGCCGCATGGTGCGGGTCCAGCCGGTGGCCGATGATCCGGCCCCCAACGATCTCATCGACATGGCGCCGTTCCAGGTCCACGCCAAGAACCGCATCAAGTACCCCATGGTGCGCAAGAGCTGGCTGGAGCAAGGCCCGGGGGCCAAACCCGAGTTGCGCGGCGCCGACGAGTGGGTGCGGGTGAGCTGGGAGAAGGCCATAGCCCTGGTGGCCGGCGAAATCAGCCGGGTGCAGAGCGACTTCGGCCCGCAGGCGATCCACGCCGGTTCCTACGGCTGGAAGAGTGTCGGCATGTTCCACAACAGCCGCACCCTGCTGCACCGCCTGATGAACCTGGCGGGCGGCTTCACCGGCTATGCCGGCGACTACTCCGCCGGCGCCGCCCAGGTGATCATGTCCCACGTGATGGGCTCCATCGAGGTATATGAACAGCAGACCGCCTGGCCCAACGTCATCGAGCACGCCGAACTGGTGGTGCTGTGGGGGGTCAACGCCCAGGTCACCCTGAAGAACAGCTGGAACATGCCTGATCACGAGGGTCAGGCCGGCTTCAAGGCGCTGAAAGATAAAGGCACCCGCATCATCAGCATCGACCCTGTCTACAACGAAACCGCCAAGCTGGCGGGGGCCGAGTGGATTGCGCCAAACGCCTACACAGACGTGGCCATGATGCTGGGGGTAGCCCACACCCTCTACAGCGAGCAGAAGCACGATCAGGCCTTCCTCGACCGCTACACCACCGGCTTCGACAAGTTCCTGGCCTATCTGCTCGGCAAGGAAGACGGCCAGCCGAAGAGCGCCGAGTGGGCGAGCAGCATCTGCGGCGTCGAGGCCAAGGTGATCCGTCAGCTGGCCCTCGACATGGCGTCCAAGCGCACCATGATCATGGCAGGCTGGGGCATGCAGCGGCAGCAGCACGGTGAGCAGCCCAACTGGATGCTGGTCACCCTGGCCGCCATGCTGGGCCAGATCGGCCTGCCGGGCGGCGGTTACGGCTTCAGCTACCACTACTCTTCCGGTGGCAGCCCCACCGCCAAGGGCGGCATCCTGGCGGGCATCTCCGCCGGCAATGCGCCGAAGAACGGGCCGGCGCCGATCCCGGTGGCCCGCATCGCCGACTGCCTCGCCAACCCCGGCAAGACCATCGACTTCAACGGCCGCAAGGTGACCTACCCGGACATCAAGCTGGTCTACGTGGCGGGCGGCAACCCCTTCCACCACCATCAGGACACCAACAACCTGGTCAAGGCCTGGCGCAAGCCGCAGACCGTGATCGTGCACGAGCCCTACTGGACCGCCACCGCCAAGCACGCCGACATCGTCCTGCCGGCCACCACCAGCTACGAGCGCAACGATCTGGAGATGGGCGGCGACTACTCCCAGCGCTACGTCTTCCCGATGCACCAGTGCGTGCCGCCCCAGTTCGAGGCGCGCAACGACTTCGACATCTTCCGCGACGTCGCCGCCAAGCTGGGCCTGCAGGAGCAGTACACCGAAGGCAAGGACGAGATGCTGTGGCTCAAGCAGATGTACGACGGCATGGCCGCCCAGGCCCGTGGTGCCCGGGTGGCGCTGCCGCCGTTCAACATGTTCTGGGAGTCCAACAACTACATCCGCTTCCCGGTGCCCGAGGCGAACCGCCAGTGGATCCGTCACGCCGATTTTCGCGAGAACCCGCTGCTCAACCCGCTCGGTACCCCGTCCGGCAAGATCGAGATCTTCTCCAGCACGGTGGCCGGCATGGGCTATGCCGACTGCGCCGGTCATCCCAAGTGGTATGAGCCCAAGGAGTGGATCAAGAGCAAGGAGGCGACCCGCTATCCGTTGTCGCTCAATACCTCCCACCCGACCCAGCGGCTGCACTCCCAGCTCGACAACACCCCGCTGCGGGACAAGTTCGCCATCGCCGATCGCGAGGCGATCCTGATCCACCCGGACGACGCCAAGGCGCGCGGCATCCAGGACGGCGATCTGGTGCGGGCCTTCAACGACCGCGGCCAGATCCTGGTGGGGGCCCTGCTCTCGACCGATATCCGTCCGGGGGTGGTGCGGGTGTGCGAAGGGGCCTGGTTCGATCCTGCCACACCGGGCGAGGCGGGAAGCCTGTGCAAGAACGGCAACGTCAACTGCCTCACCTTTGACGAGGGCACCTCCAGCCTGGCGCAGGGCAACTGCGGTCACATGGCCCAGCTGCAGATCGAGAAGTACCAGGGTCCGGCCCCGGTCAACACCGCCCACGCGGTGCCGGCCAACGCCTGAGCAGACGAGTAAGCAACAAAAACGGCTCCATCAAGGCGCCGTTTTCTTATCGCGGTTTGTGGTGTGACTCGGAATCAGAAGTCACCCTCAACCATATACTCTTACGCACACGCCACCCGCTTTGCAGCCAGAGCGCGGACAAGGGCTCAGAATCAGAAGTCCCCTTCCACCATGTACTCTTCCGCACACTCGACCAGCTGAGGCCAGAGTTCTTCCGGCACCCAGGCATCCGGGTCATCTTCATCCCCGTCGTACTGGCTCCAGAAATAGCGGCGCAGGCCGGAGGCGAAGTCATCGCTCAGCTCGGCCAGCTCGGAGAGCGGCCCCAGCCAGGCGATGCGACGCAGGCCGGAGGCGAGATCGTTGATGGCGTCCATCAGGCCGCGATCGTCAAAGCTCTGCTCCACCAGCAGGGTGAAGCGTTCGCGCGCCCGCTCGGTCTGATCCTCATCCAGCTCGCCCACGTCGGCCAGCAGGTCGACGAAATCTTCCAGCAGGAAGGCAATCAGGCTGTCGCGATCCTCAAACCACTGGATCTGGGCCCCCTTGGTGCCCAGCACGGAGGCATCGAACGAATCGTCGAGGTGACACAGTGCCCATGGATCATCGGTCATGGTTCTCTTCCTCAGGCTAAAACAGGTGCCATATCTTATGCCTAGCTCTCCACTCTTGCCACCTTGGGCAGCGAGAGGGAAGCCGCCAGCCCGCCGAGTTCGGCACGCCCCATGATCAGGCTGCCGCGGTAGGCTTCCGCCAGATCGGAGACGATGTTGAGACCCAGCCCCGAACCCGGCACTTTCTCGTCGAGCCGCACTCCGCGCAGCACCGCCTTGGCGATCTGATCCTCGCTCATGCCGGGACCGTCATCCTCGATGCGCAGGGTGATCCAGCCCCCCAGCTCGGCGCTGGAGATGCGCAGCCGGCCGGCCGACCACTTGAAGGCGTTCTCCAGCAGGTTGCCCACCATCTCGTCGAAGTCCTGCTCCTCCACCCCGACCGCCAGGGTGGCAGGCACCTGCAGGTCCACTTCCCGGCCCGGATAGAGGCGGGAGAAGGCGCGGCAGATGTACTCCACCCGTGCCCGCACCGGAGTCGACACCCCGAGGATCTTGGCGGCGCCGGTCACCCGCGCCTTGCCGAGGTGGTAATCGATATGGCGCTGGATCTGGTCGAGCTGCTCGCCGATGGCGGCCTGATCCTCCGGCGGCAACTGGGCCACCTGATTGCGCATGATGCTGAGCGGCGTCTTGAGGGCGTGGGCCAGATTGCCGGTGTGGGAGCGGGCCCGCTGCAACAGCTCGCCGTAGTGGTGCAGCAGCCGGTTGATGTCCTCCACCAGCGGCTGGATCTCCAGCGGATAGCGCAGCCGGAACCCCTCCTGATGGCCCTGATGGACCCGGCTCAATTCGCGCCGCAACAGATGCAGCGGCCGCAGGCCGTAGACGATCTGGAACATGAAGCCGAGCACCAGCCCGGTCGCGGCAAAGCCGAGGCCGAGGAACAGGCTGATGCGGGTCTTCTTCAGGGTCTGGGTCAGGGCGCTGCTGTCCTTGGCCATCACCAGGGTGAACACCCGATCCGAACCGGGCAGCAGCACGGTACGGGTCATGATCAGCAGTGGCTCCTTGTTGGGCCCCTTGCCGACGAACAGATCAGGGTCGCCGAAGGCCGACTTCAGGCCGTGCACGTCGAGGTGCACATCCCACAGGGAGCGGGAGCGGCTGACCACGCTCTCCCCCAGCTCCAGCTGCCAGTAGTAACCGGAGTAGGGCTGGCGGAAGCGGGGATCGGCCATGGGTTCGGTGACCACCGGCAGGCCATCCGGCTGGATCTCGAGGCGGGAGAGCAGATCGTAGAGCTGCAGGCGCAGGCCGTCGGCCTCCGCCTCCTGCCAGTAGTTGCGCATCATGGTCTGCAGGCTGAAGCCGGTGGCAAACAGGAACAGGCCGCACCAGACCATGGCGATGACCACCAGCCGCCCGCGCAGGGTGCGCACCAGCCTCATTCAGCCACTCCTGCGCAAGGGGGCATCAAGAGCTGGTTCATTCGTTGATCCGGTAGCCGAGACCGCGCACCGTCTCGATGAGATCGGCGTGGGTCTTCTTGCGGATCCGGCCGATGAACACCTCCACCGTGTTGGAGTCACGGTCGAAATCCTGGGCGTAGATGTGGTCGATCAGCTCGCTGCGCGACACCACCTTGCCCCTGTGCTGCATCAGATAGCCGAGCACCCGGAACTCGTGGGCGGTCAGCTTGATGGGGGTGCCTTCGTACCACACCTGGGACGCCGCCATGTCGAGCCGCACCCCGCCGATCTCCAGGATCGAGCTGGCGTTGCCCGCCGCCCGCCGCACCAGGGCATGGACCCGGGCCACCAGCTCGGCCACCTGGAACGGCTTGGTGAGGTAGTCGTCGGCCCCGGCGTTGAGCCCCTCGATCTTCTCGTGCAGCTGGCCACGGGCGGTCAGTACCAGCACCGGGGTGTCGATCCCCTTGCTGCGCCACTCCTTCAGCACGCTCAGGCCATCGCGGCCCGGCAGACCGAGATCCAGAATGATGGCGTCGTAGGGTTCGGTCTCGCCGAGAAAGCCGGCCTCGTTGCCGTCGTGGCAGAGGTCGGTCACGAAACCGGACAGGCGCAGCTGTTCCGCCAGCTGGCCCGCCAGGGTCTTCTCATCTTCAACTATCAGAATTCGCATAAATTGGGTATCCAAAGCAGGGTTGTGCCGGTACCGGCGGCGGTTGGGGAACGAACCGGATGGCGGCGCGTTCGCGGACTCACTCCATCACTCCTCTTCCGGGGGTGGACGCGGTTCGAACAGCCGCTCCAGATGATGGCCCTTGAGCCACACCATCTCCAGGTTGTCGGCCCGATAGCCCACCTTGATGACGCTGTTCTCGCTGTCGATCAGCTTGAGTTCGTACAGCCAGATGCCGTCCTCCTCCCCCAGATCGACCCGCAGCACCCGTACCGGCAGGCGGGAAGCCACCTCCATCACCTCATGAAAGGGACGCACCCGTCCCTCGCTGACCGCCTGCTGCAGCAAGGCCTCGTTCGGCGTGGCCGCTTGTGCCAGAGCCGGCAGCAGCAACCCAAGCAGAGACAGGGCTCTATTCATGGATGATTCATCTCCCAAAACCTAACATAATGCCGTTTATAGTCTGCCAGCCATGAATCCGGAATGAATATGATCCGACGCAGTTTCCTGCTGATCCTTTGCCTCTTCTCCACCCTCGGCTGGGCGGCCGAGAGCCGTCTCGACATGGCCGGGCTGGTCAAGCTGCTGGTGGCCCAAGGGTATCACGACATTCGGGAAGTGGAGCTGGAAGGGGACAAATTCGAGGTGGAAACCCTGGATGCCCAGGGGCAGCGGGTACGACTCCTGGTCGACGCCCATACGGGTGACATCAAAAAAGAGGCCGACTAGGCCTCTTTTTTATGGCGGGTTGTCAGGGTAATGCCGCTTGCCTGCCTCATGCTTCCCTCAGTTTCTGCGGCCGAAGCCGGCGCCAGGGGCGCAGCAGCTTGTCGCGGCGCGGCACCAGCAGGGCGCAGGCCAGCAACAGGTAGATGAGCGGCTCCTGCCAGCCGCTCTTGAGCGACCACCAGTAGTGCACCGGCACCAGCAGGGCCACCGCATAGATCCAGTTGTGCAGCTTCTGCCAGGCCGGCCCCATGCGCCGCAGCAGGGCCGGGATCGAGGTGAGGCTGAGCGCCAGCAGCAACAGCAGCGCCACCATCCCCACCACGATATAGCTGCGCTTGACCAACTCGCCGCCAATCAGCCGCCAGTCAAACTGCAGATCCAGCCCCAGCCAGACCATGAAGTGCAGACCGGCCCAGGCGGCGCACCAGAGCCCGAGCGGGCGGCGCAGCTTGATGAGCTGCCCCTGCCGCCAGCGTTTGGCCAGCGGCGACACCAGCAGGGTAAGCAACAGCAGATTGAGCGCCCCCTTGCCCAGATAGTGGGTCAGCCCCTGTACCGGATCCCCTCCCAGCAGACCGCCGGGCACGGCCACCAGCAGCCAGAGCAGAAACCCCAGCGAGGCGAGGTGTACCAGCGCCCGCAGCAAGGTGATGTGACGCGCCGTCAGTCGCAGAGTCATGATGTCAGCTCCTCTCGTCTCAATACCACTTGCGCAGGTCCATGCCCTGATAGAGGGACGCCACCTCGTCGGCATAGCCATTGAACATCAGGGTCGGCTGGCGCTTGGCGCCGAAGATGCCCCCCTCGCCGATGAAGCGCTCGCTGGCCTGGCTCCAGCGCGGGTGATCCACCGCTGGATTGACGTTGGCGTAGAAGCCGTATTCGTTGGGAGCCAACAGGTTCCAGGTAGTGGGCGGCATCTCCTCCACCAGCCGGATGGAGACGATGCTCTTGATGCTCTTGAAGCCGTACTTCCAGGGCACCACCAGCCGGATCGGCGCCCCGTTCTGGGCCGGCAGCGCCTTGCCGTAGAGCCCCATCGCCAGGAAGGAGAGCGGATGCATCGCCTCGTCGATGCGTAGCCCCTCGACATAGGGGTAATCGATGCCGCCGCCGAGGGAGCGGGAAGCCTGACCGGGCAGCTGCTCCGGATCATAGAGGGTCTCGAACGCCACGAACCTGGCGCGGCTGGTGGGCTCGGCCCGGCGGATCAGATCCGCCAGCGCGATGCCGCTCCAGGGCAGCACCATGGACCAGGCCTCCACGCAGCGCAGCCGGTAGATACGCTCCTCCAGCGTGCTCTTGTTGATGAGATCCCACACGTCCAGGGTAAACGGCTTGGCTACCTCCCCCTCTACCTTCAGAGTCCAGGGCTCGGGTTTGAGGTAGTGGCCGTTGCGGGCCGGATCCCCCTTGTCGGTGCCGAGCTCGTAGAAGTTGTTGTGGGTGGTGGCCTTCTCCTCCGGCGTGAGGATCAGCCCCTCCGGCCGGGCGGCAGCGTGGATGTTGAGCGCCCTGGTGGCGACCGGTGCCGGCTTGTCGCCAGAGAAGAGATCGAGCACCCCGGCCTGGGTCGGCAACGCCAGGGTGGCGGCGCCGAGCCCCAGCCCTTTCAGGATCAGGCGACGATCCTGATAGACGGCTTCCGGCGTGACATCCTGTTCGGTGAGGTGATGGGCAGAGCGGCGCTTGAGCAACATGGAAAAACTCCCGGGGCGATGAGGGTAACAATCATAAGACCCGCCCCGGCCGAGTTTTATTTCACGGAAAATTACATGAACTGATAGAGGGGCAGTGCCTTGGCCATGGTTCCGACCAGAAACAGCACTACGAACACCAGCAGGGGAACGATCACATTTGGCACCATCAGACTCACTCCATGAGCAGGACAGGGCCTCTAACTATGGTGCAGACACGGCCGCCTCACCATGAATTTTTTTCGCGAGCGCAAGCGTATTCCTGAGTTGAAATGAGTGATGCAGATCACACACAATTCCGCCCCTGCTTGCCGCCCCCCCTGCGCGGGGTAGGCTCCCCTTTTTCCGGATTTCACTACTGAAGAGTCACGCCATGAGCCCATTGATCGCCATCGCCATCACGACCGGGATCCTCTCCGCCGTCTGGGGCTGGGTCGCCGTCACCCTCGGCCTCATCTCCTGGGTCGGCTTCCTCGGCTGCACCAGCTACTTCGCCTCCAGCGGCGGCTACAAGGCGCTGCTGCAGACCCTGCTGTGCAATGCCAGCGGCATGCTGTGGGCCCTGCTGCTGATCCATGGCGACGCCTGGTGGGGCGCCGGGGTGGCGGGTTATCTGATGACCGGGGTGGTGGCCACCCTGATGTGCGTGCAGGCCAGGCAGCAGTGGCTCTCCTACATTCCCGGCACCTTCGCCGGTTGCTGCGCCACCTTCGGGGCAGCGGGAGAGTGGCGGCTGATCCTGCCATCGCTGGTGATAGGTGCGCTGTTTGGCTACCTGATGAAGGCGAGCGGCCTCTGGCTCTCCCATAAGACCCAGAAAACCCAGGCCACGGCGGGCGTCACCGACCCGGCTTGAGCCGGCCTAACGTGACCGATTCGGTCTGAAACCAGAGGGGCGGCCCGTCATCGAC
>NZ_JBFOCO010000023.1:0-538277 GCF_040907865.1 Aeromonas sp. s5 | reverse complement strand
CAGGACATCAAGCACCGCATCATGGAGTCGGGGCTGGCCCGCAAGCTCATCGGCGAGCGCAGCCCTACCCTGCGCGCCGATGTGATGACCGAGATTGAACTGCTGGTAGAAGACGACGAGCGGCTGGTGCCCGGCACCATCGTGATCCGTGAAGAGGCCCCCGACCGGGTGCTGGTCACCGCTCGCACCTATGAATTCGGCGATTTGGAGGTAACCCTGTGAACCTGCGCCCGAACGTGGACTTTATGGCCCTGCTGGCCGAGGCCGGTGTGCCGACCACCGAGCAGGCCATGGAGGCCGAGCTCAAAAAGGAGGTGGTGGCTGCTGGCTCCCTCATCACCAACGACAGCGATGTGAGCCCCTTCTGGCGGCTGGTGCGCGGGGTGGTCATCACCCCGGCGCTCTGGCTTATCCGCACGCTCTTGGCCGGCCATGTGCTGCCCAACACCTTTGCGGCCACCGCCACCGATGCCTATCTCGATCTCAAGGCCTGGGATGTGGACCTGACCCGTAAGGCTGCCCAGAAAACCCGGGGAGTGATCCACTTCGTCAAGGTGAGCCCCGGCGAGGCGGTCACCATCCCGGCCGATATCTGGATCACCACCGAGCGCATCAACGGCACCATCTACCGGGTGAAGCCGCTGCAGGCGGTGGTCAGTCCCGCCGGCGAGGCGGTGGCCAAGGTGGTCTGCGAGGCGGAGTTCGCCGGCGCGGCCTGGAATCTGGCCCCGGGCTATTACAACCTGCTAAGTGAACCGGTCACCGGCATCCTGTCGGCCCGCAACGATGACAAGGAGTGGATCACCACCCAGGGCGCCGATGCCGAGGGCAACGACGCGCTCGGCCTGCGCATCCAGAACCAGTTTTCAGCGGTGGGGCGCTACCACATCGACGCGATTTACCGCTCCATGCTGGCCAGCGTGGCGGGGATCCGGGCCGATCACATCTTCTTTGAGCATGAGGGGCCCCGCGGCCCGGGTACCGCCAACGCTTACATCCTGCTGGAAGTGGGCGCCACCCCGGCCAGCCTCATCAACCAGCTCAACGACTACGTGGGCCGCCAGGGCAACCATGGCCACGGCGATGATTTATTCGTGATGAGCATCCCCGAAACCCAGCACAGCCTCACCCTTGAGTTATGGCCACAAGCCAACCTCACCGACGAGCAGAATGCCGCGCTCAAGGCAGGCGCCGAAAGCCTGGTCAAGGCGGCGTTTCGCCAGTCGGCGGATTTCCCAAGCGTCACCCGCACCTGGCCGCGCTCGCGCTTCTCGCTCTCCCAGCTGGCCCGCGAGCTGCACAGCCAGTTCCCGCAGTTGCAGAGCCTCAAGTTTGCGCAAGATGACATCGTGTCGGGGCTGGCCATCGCGCGCCTGAGCACGCTGGAGGTGACCCTGCATGACTGACCCGACCCCGCTTGAACACGACCTGCAGGCGCCGGTGCTGCCCGATGCCAGCGCCCCCTGGTGGGAAGACGGCTACACCATCAGCCCGGCCCACGCCGAGCCCGGGTTTCTGGCCAAGGGGATCAATGCCTTCTGGCAACGGGTCAAGGGCTGGTTGTTGCTGCCGCTGGCCCAGCAAGACCCGCTGACCTGCTCGGCGTCCCTGCTGGCGCTACTCGCCTGGGAGCGGGACATCACCCGTTTCAACGGCGAGCCGCTCGAGCTTTTCCGCAAGCGGGTCAAGTTCGCCTTTGTGAACGCCCGGGACGCCGGCGAGGTGGCCGGCTTTAAGCGCATTTTCGAGCGCCTGGGCATCGGCTGGTGTGACGTCCACGAACGCCAGGCCGGCGCCCCCTGGGACGTCATCACCATCGAGGTGACCGACGGCGCCATCGCGGCCAACCAGAAACTGATGGAAACCCTCATTCAACACTATGGCCGCACCTGCCGCCGCTATCGCTTTGCAGTGGTGTATCCGGTCACCGGCACCCTGCGGTTCAGTCGTATCGACATGAACCAGCAGGTGTTCGGCGCGACACTTAAGAGGAACGCATGAGCCAGATCATTACCAACGCTTTCTCCCGCTACTGGCAGGAGTGCCTAGCAACCCAAGTGCCGGTGGTGCTCGATGAGTTCGTGCTGGCCAACGTGCCGGGGCTCGATCCCGAGGCGGCCATCAACCCGGACAGCGGGCTGCCGCCAGCGGGCCAGATTGTGCACCGGCACGCGGTGGATCAGCGCGGGCGCATCAACAACGATGCGGTGGCTTACACCATCGTGATGGACACCACGGTCGGCGATTTCAGCTTCAACGCCATGTACCTCATCAACAAGGCCACCGGCGTGGTGGGGATGATTGTGCACAAGGGGCTGGAAACCAAACTCAAGACCAATGAGGCCACCGGCCAGACCGGCAACAGCCTGGTGAAATCCATGCTGATGGAGTACGACCAGGCGGCAGAGGCCACCGCCACCCACGTGGACGCCAGCACCTGGCAAATCGACTATGCCGCCCGCCTGCGCGGAATAGACGACGACCTGCGCCTGCAGGCGCTGCAGTTCTTCGGGTCGGCCACCTTCTACGGTGACGGCTTCAAGCTGGTCAACGAGTCCGGGGTCTACAAGATGCAGCCCGGGGTGGCCTACGTGGGCGGCCTGCGGGCGGAACTGAACGAGGTCAAGAAGGTGACCCCGGGCGCCAAGCCGGTGGGGCTCTGGCTCGATATCTACCGGGCGGGCTCTTTGCTCGATGCCTGGGTGAATCACTTCACCCTTAGCTTAAGTGTGCCGGAGCTCACCGACTACCTGGACAGCAACGGCCATCAGCACCATGTGGCCAAGGTGGCCATCATCAATGCGGACGGCAGCGTCACCGACGTGCGCCGCAAGCGCACCATCGAGCTGACCGGGGACGTGGCCGGCAAGGGCATCCTGGAAGACGCCCAGGGCGTCACCATCGCGGTGGAGATCAAAGACGGCAGCCACCGCCACAAGTGGGGTGAGCTTGATCAGGTTCCGGCCACCGCCAGCCGCTGGCCCAGTTGGGCAGAGGTGACCAGCAAGCCGGACCTCGCGGCAGCCAACCATTCCCACCCCGGCTCCTGGCTCAACCCCATCAACTTGGGCACCGAGGATCTGGACACCCTCAAAGAGCCCAAGGTATATGCCCAGCACGCCAACGCCAACACCTCGGCGGCACGCCACTACCCGGAAAACCTGGCCGGGGCATTGATCGTCAGCAATGCCGCCGGCACCCAGCAGACCTACCTGGTTTACAACTCCAGCCGGGTCTGGCGGCGCGCGCAATACAGCACCGGGGCCTGGACGCCCTGGACGCGGGATTACAACACCGGCAATAAGCCCACCCTGGCCGAGCTGGGAGCCGCCGCCGCAAGCCACGCTCACCCATGGAGCCAGATCACTGGCGCGCCGGTGCAAGCAACTCGCTGGCCCGCCTGGAATGAGGTCACCGGCAAGCCTGGCACCATGCCACCCAGTGCGCACAGCCACCCCTGGTCGCAAGTGACCGGAGCGCCTGCCACAGCCACCCGCTGGCCCACCTGGAGTGAGGTCACCGACAAGCCCGCGACCATGCCGCCTTCAGGTCATACCCACCCGGCCTCACAGGGAAATGCCGACATTGTTGCCAGTGGCTATCAGCAGATCGGTACATACGCGCTGTTAGGCCGATTCAATTCAGGAGGGAAAATTTCACCTGGCCAAACCATCGCGGGATCAGCCCTCAGATTCAGTTCTGCAGAAGGCATTCTGTACGGTGGTTCTCCCGCAGGAACGTGGAAAGCGCTCGGGTATGCCGCCGGTGACCGTGATTACGGAAGCTGGAACGTCACCCTATTTATTCGCATTGCGTGAGGTCAAAGATGAATGTTCAAGTGTTATCAGTCAGAGCAGTGACAGCACAGGTTAACGCAGATGATGTGATTAATATGGAAGTGCTCTTTAGCCATCTTCCTGATTTCGTCCCATTTAGCGCCCGGAAAGACGATGCGGAAGAGCACGGCCGAGCGCTATACACCAGGGCGATGTTCGGGGAGTTCGGTGAAATCACCCTCATACCCCAGCCCCTACCGACATCGTCTGAAATGCAGGCCATGTTGGACGTGAGATTACAACTCGCAGCCACAGCGATGGCACCACTAGAAGATGCCCTGGCGCTGGGGATCATCAGCGAGGCCGAACGCGAACAGCTTAGCGCCTGGCAGCGCTACCGGGTCGCCCTCTACCGCCTCCCCCAAAGCGATGGCTGGCCAACCGAGGTCAACTGGCCGGAGGCGCCTCAATGAGCTGGTCACAAGGGCCACTGCGCTGGCCCGCCAGTGCCGGCAGCCTGCACACCCGCGCCCAAGGCGTGCTGGGTCAGCTGCCAGCCACCCAGGACAGCGCCATGGCGCGCCTGCAGGGTCTGGCTGGGCGGGCTCAGTACCGGCCCCACCCGCTCAGCGAGGCCGCCGCCGCGCTGGCGGGGCTGCGCAGCGAGCTCGATCGCCTGCTGGTCACCGGTCGCTGCCTCACCGTCACCCCCTACCAGCACGGGGTCGGCCAACAGCAGGGCCAGCAGTTCAGCCTGGCCGCCCCCAATGCGGTGGCCACCCTGGCCGCCAAGCTGCAGGACGGGGCCGATCCCCTGCTGCCCAGCGGACAACTGCATGCCCTCGCCTGGCTGGTCACCGGTAACAGCGCCGACGCGCTGGCCCGCCAGCTGGCCATCCTCTGCGCCCTGCTGCCGTTGCCGGAGTGGTGCGCGACCCTGCGCCGGCTCACCGCCAACAACGACCCCATGAGCCAACCCACCGCGGCCAAGGTGCCGCGCTGGCGCGCCGATGAGCCACTGAGCTGGGCCCCGCTACGCCCTGCCCGCCAAGCGCTGGGGGCAGAGCTCGCCCAGTTGGAGAGCCTGGCCCAAGACAGCCAGACCCCGATCGCCAAGCTGCAGGGGCTGGCGACGCGCCGCGCCGCTCGTTTGGCACAACTCGCCGAGGCCTTGGCCGAGCTGGGCACACTCTCCGGCACACTCTGGCACTGGCAAGGCCAGGGGGATGTGGCCAGCCTTGCCACCCAGCTCGGGCAGAGTGCGCCACCGGACCATAGCCAGAGCATGACGGTCGGCGCCCTGCTGCTCTCCCCGTCCCCGCTCACCTTCTGGCAGGAGTTAACCCCATGAGCCAAGCCATGCTGACCCTCGATGGCGAGCCCATCATCATGAAGTCGATGCGGATCTCCGCATCGATGCAGTTTCAGGACAAGGACCAGAGCGGCCAGACCAGCTCGACCAGCAGCGCCGAACAGGGCGCCAAGGCCAAGGAGCTCGACATCTCCGGCCTCATCCCGTTCAAGGATGAGCAGATGTTGAGCCGGCTGTTTGAGCTGGCCGATGCCAAGGGCAACGGCGGTAAGCGCCACGTCTACCGGGTCGGGTCGCTGCTGGCCAAGTCGGTGAAGGTACGCCAGGCCAAGTTTGCCGGGCGCATCACCGCCAGCGAACAGGAGGGACTGATGGCCTGGCAGGTGCAGTTCACCTTGAAGGAGTTCAACTCGGTACCGGAGAAGCGCGAAGCCCGTTTACCTGGTAGCCCCGCCAACCTAGGCAAAGGCTCCGCCGGAGCCACGGCAGCCAATGGCGGCCAAGGGCAAAGCGGCGATGAGAAGCTATCCAAAGGGGAGGCTTTCTTTAAGAAACTGGACGACAAACTGGGGGATGTCCTGGCATGAAGCTGACCACCCGCCTGACCATCAATGACCAACCGGCTCACCTGGTCGAGCACGACATCATGCTGGACCTCAACGCCGGCGGCCGGGCAGCCCTGACCGCCCAGGCCGAGGTGCAAAAAGGCCAGCCGATCACCATTGATGTCGGTTACAACGGCGAGCTGCGCCGCTGGTTCACCGGTTACGTGTTCGATGTGCAGCCGGCCGCGGTGGGCTCTGTGCAACTGCTCTGCCGAGAACTGGCGGGCGTGCTGGCCGGTCGCCTCCCCGTCAGCATGCAGCATGCCACCCTGCGCAACCTGCTGGCCTGGCTCAGCACCGAGACCGGTCTGGTGTTCATGCTGCCAGCCGCGGCTGACTATGCAGACCGGCCGATCCCCAACTTCACCAGCGCCGGCACCGGTTACCAGTTGCTGGAGCACGCCGGCCGCGCCTTCGAGGTACCCGACTTTGTCTGGTACCAGCAACCCGATGGCGCCATCTTTGTCGGCAGCCACGCCGATTGTCGCTGGCATGGTCGGGAGGTCGAGATTGACCCGGCCTGGACTGCCCGCCAGGCGGGTAACCTCATCACCTTGTCCCCGGTGCCGGCCATGCGTCCCGGGGCGACCGTCAACGGTAAGCGGGTCACCCGGGTGCGGCTCAAAGGGGATGAAATGACCCTGACCACCGTCACCCCGGGCAAAGTCAGCAAGTCGTTGGAGCGGCGCAAGATAGAGGGGGAGTTCCCGGAGCTCGCTGACAACATGCACCTGCCAAAATTCGGGCGGGTCGAGGCCATCAGCGACCAAGCCTGCGCCGGCCAGCTCAATGACCCATTCCGCCCCCGCTATGCGGTGGACGTGCGGCTGCTGGGCGAGGATGGCCAACCGGACAAGGCCGCCCCGCTGTATCGGGCAGTACCGCTACCGGTGCAGTTCGGCGGACAGGAACAGGGTCTGCTGCAGTTTCCCCTCGAGGGGACGCTGGTTGAACTGGGGTTCGCCTTCGGGCGGGCCGACCGGCCCTTTATCCGCACCGTGCTCGGCAGCGGCTGGCCCCTGCCAGATATCGCCCCGGGCGAGCAGTTGCAGCAGCAACGGGCCGAGGTATTCAGCCGCACCGACACCGTGGGCAACCTCTCCCGTCACACCGACCGACTCCTGCACGACCGCGCCATGCAGATGCACCACCAGAGTGATGACTACCTGGGGGAACATGGCCAGCATCAACAGCTGGTAGCTCAGCACAGCATTGAGGAGGTGGGCGGGTTCAAACTCATCGAGGCGCTGGGCGCCATCGAGCTGCTGGCCGGGGATGATCTTACCCTGGGAAGCCTGGGCAACCTGAGCCAAACCACGGCGGGGGATCTGGTCGAGGTGGTCGGCCAGCTGCGCCGGGCCGTTGCCGGCGAGCTGCAGCACCTGGAGGCGCCCCGTTCGTGGATGGGGACCGAGAGCGTGAACATCTTCCGGTTGCTGCTGCAACTGATGAACGTGGTGGAGCAGCTGGCCGCTGCGACAGCCAGCCATACCCACGGCAGCGGGCCGGCGCCCAGTAACAGCGAAGCCATGACCGGACATGGCCAACAAGCCAAACAGCTGGCCAGCCAGCTTTCCCCCATCATCGAATAGGGATGCACACATGATCTCACTGACCCTAAATCAAGGCGCAATGCACCACTTGCTGGCGCGCCTGGATGCTGCGTCTCTGCCACCGGCGAAACGCCGGCGCATCACCCAGCAGATAGGCCGCGAGGTGGCCAAGGTGAACCGCCAGCGCATCAGAGCCGGCAAGGCCCCTGACGGTACAAAGTGGGCGCCTACAAAGAGCAAGCGCAAGCACAAGCGGCTCACTGGCCTCGCCAAGCGTCTGCGCTCTCGCGGTACCGAGGACGCGGCTATCATCGACTTTGACTCCCGCTTTGCGGGGATGATCGCCAACCAGAACCACCAGGGGATGTCACAGCCATTCACGGCAGCGCCGCCCAAGCCAGCACAACCGAGGAAGTCAGAACGAGGCAGGAAGAAAGAACCGTTCAAGCCTACGGATAACCCTTGCACCCGTAGCCAGGCGCAGCGCCTGCGTGCGCTGGGGTACAAGGTGCTGTCAGACCGGGGCGCTCGTCGTCGCTACCGCAAGCCCTCCCTAAAGTGGATACGGGAACATGTCAGTGTTACCCGGGCTGCCATCCTGATCAGGACCACCACCGGAGAGACCAGGAAGAACCGCTGGACAGTAGAGACCCCGGCCCGCCCCATGCTCCCCCAGGCCAACAACGATGAACTGCTGGCCATCGCCGCCAAAGCATTCCAGAAGATGGGATGGGGCGCCGGCCAGTAACCCACTGACTGCCACACCGCATACGACAGCGACGCACCAGCGTCGCTTTTTTGTGGCCAGCCCCCTGCCCTGCAGCCCAGGTGCGACGGAGGAAACGCGCCGCTCACGGAATCCGCACTCCTCCCCCCCCACCTTCGGGCTAAAAATGTGGCGTTTTTTGCACAAATAAAATGGTGCAAATCCATGGTCTAACCCGCGCCGTGGCTGGGTTCTTGGGGGGAATTCAGAATTTCAAAAAACGTCATTCGATGATCGTTTTGGGGAGGTTTGATCACACCGTTCGGGCGAGAACAAAAACGTAACGCATTGAAAATAAACAAATAAAAGTTAATTTCAGTAAGGATCTTAGTCGACACAATGGATCTGGCACGACGACAAAGATAAGTTGAGAAAGCCTTATGTAGCAAGGCTTAGCTGGCAGTTTTGAGGAGGATCCAGAAATTCCCATGTGAAACGCTCAGGGTCACATATCAGGTACTCCGCTCTCATGAAAAAACCCCCAGCCATGGCTAGGGGTTTTACTGCTGGTGTGACCAGAACAATGGCCAGGGAATGGCACCGCATTAACTTGGCATCACCGGTGCAGTGCAGCATCATACCTATATCAAGTCATTATACACAACCCGATTATATAGATAATCAGATTAATTTATTATTAACTTCCATTAACATCTTTTGTCGATAGTACCTTTTAACCTCTGAAAATGTCACATCAGGCTTAAATCCTGTTTTCAATAGACTGGGGGAGTGAACAATTATTTCCAACCCCTTGCATTTAGTCTGCGCTGTATATGTCAAATGAAATGCTTCCGGAGAATACTCTGCATATATACCACATATTTCCGGGGTGTTATCATATGTAACAATCCACGGATGTTTTATTCTTTTGATACTTTCAAATAACCGATAGTGGTCATTATGCTCAAAGAAATTTTGATACAACCCTTTACCCTTGACATAGTAAGGAGGATCAATATTTATAAATGCAGGTCCTTCTATATCTGGAATATGTTCCTCAATAAACTGAGTTGCGTCCAAATTAGTTAGACGTATGTCATCCTTCCTAGCTGCGATCGCTTTTATTTGATCAATAAGAACTGACTTATTGAAACGACAGTCAAGTTTATAGTTACCACTTTGGTCTAAACCACCAATAACACCAGCTTTTATAATTCCTGAGCGATTCGTTCTATTCAAGAAAAATGTTGCAAAGCCAAGTTTTAAGTAATCACTCGTCTTATTCCTATACACTTCACGTTGATGATGCCACTCATCAATTGTTACTGGTGTTGAGCTGATTAGCTCACACAGTTCACCTGTCTTATAGAGTACACTATACCAGAACGCATGGATCGCAGGGTCTAGATCATTGATATAAACCTTCTTGGAATGTCCATTTAGTAGCAGATACCATGCAATCGCACAACCGCCAGCAAAAGGCTCTACATAAGCAGCCCCCTCAAGATTGTTTAACTTCATCGTCTCAAGGACGTAAGCCGTTAGCTTCGACTTTCCACCAGGATATCTCAACGGGGAAAAAAACATTAAACCTCCCGCATATTGATTAATACCGCAAACAAAGGGAATAACATGTCCCAAAAACGATTTAAAAACTGTGCCTCAACTTTATGAACCTTAGTACCATGAACATACTCATTTAGAGTATTCAAGCTATGGTCATTACTGGAGTTCAGCAGTTGCTCAATTACTTTCTTCGCGTTGCGATCCTCAATATACTCTTTTTGCAAAAAAGATAACCTCTGGCTTAGGGTAATTTCACCATAATCCTTTCGTCCACCTTTGTTTTTTATCAGCTCATCTTTTAAATCACTTGCATTAATATACTCATCGACCGCTAAATCAAGAAAAATTCTAATTGATGCAGCTGAAACATTAGGGTAACTGTAGATAGGTAGCTTCTGCAGTTCTTTAAACAAAGCCTTCAGTTTATAGTTTCTGCATGTAACATCATGATATTCATCAGTAAATTGACGCCGCTTAGGATTGCCTTTCAAGTTTCTCTGAGGCTCAGGCTCTGACTTTTTATTTTCTTGTTCAGAATCATTACTCCCCGATTTAATATCTGTCGAGTTATCATCCAAAGCAGGAGAAACAAATAAATGAGCAGGTGTTGGTTCAGATTTACTATCCTGAACCAATGTAACTTTAGGCAAAAAATCAAATATTTTTTGAAACTTAGAGTCAATTGTCCGTGTGTTAACCCTAAAGCCTAGTTCTTTATTTTTACTTAGCATCAATTTCAAAAACTGAGCGTAAGCCGCATAGAAACTATTCATATCAGCATTAATCGTAACGCCATTATCATCAAATTTTATATGCCAAGCCTCTCTGACCTGACTATTACCAAACCAGCGTTCGAGAACTGTCATACTAATTTTATGACTATACACTTGCTCTCTTTCTTCAGTATTTAGATACTGGAGAATTTCATGTTGGGTGGCGATATTCCTGATTTTGACATAACGAATAGCCTCCATGATGGCGGCTCTTTTAAATCCCGTAATTTTTATAGTTTCGTCAATATCTTGACCAACTGCATCATAAGTACTAATGATAAAACGTTGTTGCTGTAACCTTTGCCATCTAACTTGATTACTTGCAGCTGGCGAATGTCGCTGTAATATGTACCAACGAGCATCATCAAAGCATGGGGCCAAACAAACTCTAATTTTTTCTATTTCATCACGATCAATTTTTCGTGACAAGACTGTAACCATTTTACGAATAGACATTGGTGCGGATTCCGGTGCACGCAGTAATTTTAAAGCCATTACTCGCCTATTACCCTCTGCCACTATAAAGTCTTGGCTTTCCTCATCCTTCCACACAACCACCGGGTCAAATGACAGAAAACCACGAGCGACAATTGAGTTCATTAAATCCATGAAATCTTGGGCATCAACATCATCACTAATCAACTCTTCAACGAAGTCTCTGACGGTCGATAACTTACCAGATGCATCTAATCGTGGGTTCTCATCCCAAAGCTTTAAATTATCAACAGAACGCAATACGCGATGTTCCCACCAATTCTTCTTATCTTGAGCCATAAATCCCCGCGCCATAATATTTCATATTAAATAGTCAGTAAAACCACACAGCGTAACATAAGTCTAGTTATTATTAATTAATAAGGTAAGCTATAGGAATGCCAAGCGCATTTGCCACTTTATGCAAAGTGGCATGACGTGGTTTGCTGCTTGGTTTTTCCATCTGAGCTACCGCTGACTGTGAAATGCCAATACGTGTAGCTAACTCTTGCTGTGATAGTTTCTTATAAACTCGCCATGCAGCAAGAAGAGATAAACCATGTTCAACGTGAAGACCTATGACTTCATCAGGCATAAAGTCATCTCTCTTCTCGTGTGGAACCATCAATTCAAGATAGTGCTCATAAGGAATGACGGCAAAAGCAGGCTTTCCTGCTTGATTGATAATCTGCACACTGGAATGCGTTTTCATCTAGCTTTTATGCCTCTCAAGATTGTCTCTTATGACTACACCACAATTCACTCTTAGTGAATGAGCTCAGATAACCACCAGTAAATCTTGAATCCACTATATGAGCTAATAACTTATGACATAAGATACCATACAAGATTTTCAAGGCCAAAAAGCAAATCAAGCACCACAATACAAAGCGTTGTGCTAGGTAAAGGGCTCATACCACAACAATCGTGACCTTTAACAGCATCGCAACCATCTAAACTGACTTGCTGGGCAGGTAATTCCAACAAAAAGAAAGCCCCAGTCAAATCTGGGGCTTTCTTTTTAGTCTCTCGATGTGGTCGCCAAGTGGACAGAAGTTGAAATAAATCCTTTAATTTCAAAATCATACGTCATTTCATTAAGGCGCTCAAAGCGCCTTTTTATTCATTTCAGACTCACCCTTTCCCCAGCAGGGTGCCCAAGTCGTCCGCCTTGGTGTGGCGCACGTCCTTGCCTTTCACGTAGTAGACGATGTATTCGCAGATGTGCTGGCAACGATCGCCCACCCGCTCGATGGCCCGCGCCGCCCACAGCACGTTGAGCACCTGCGGTATGGTGCGCGGATCTTCCATCATGTAGGTCATCAGCTCGCGAATGATGGACTCGTACTCCCGGTCCACCTTGTCATCTTCCTTGTAGACCGCCAGCGCAGCATCGAGATCCATGCGGGCGAAGGCGTCCAGCACGTCGTGCAGCATCTTGATGGTGCGGCGGCCCATGTTCTCCAGCGACACCAGCGGCGGCTGCGGCTTGTTGGCGTTGTCGGTCAGCATCCGGGCTATCTTGTCCGCCACATCGCCAATGCGCTCCAGATCGGTGATGGTCTTGATGATGGCCATCACCAGCCGCAGGTCGGAAGCGGTGGGCTGGCGCTTGGCGATGATGCGGGTGCACTCCTCGTCGATCGCCACTTCCATGGCGTTGACGTTATGGTCGTTGGCCACGATCTTGCGCGCCGCGTCCAGATCCTGATCGTGGATCGCCGCGATGGCGTCGGTCAGCTGCTGCTCCACCAGCCCGCCCATCACCAGCACCTGGTTGCGCACGCTCTCGAGCTCGGCATTGAACTGACCGGAGATGTGTTTGTTGAGGTTCATATTGTCCATACCAATAATCCTTGATGCTCCGAGTATGCCTTAGTCGTTGAACTGACGGGTAATCTGTTTGTTGATGCTCATCTTGCTCATCCCCATAACCCTTGTTGCACCAACACGCCCTAGTCGTTGAACTGACCGGTAATCTGTTTGTTGATGCTCATCTCCATCACCAGCATCCCTTAGCCGTAACGACCGGTGATGTAGTCTTCGGTCTTCTTCTTGGCCGGGGTGGTGAAGATGGTGTTGGTGTCCGAGTACTCGATGAGCTCGCCCATGTACATGAAGGCGGTCTGATCCGAGACCCGCGCCGCCTGCTGCATGTTGTGGGTGACAATCACCACGGTGAACTGGCTCTTGAGCTCGTTGATCAGCTCCTCGATGGTGAGGGTGGAGATGGGGTCGAGCGCCGAGGTGGGTTCATCGAGCAACAGCACTTCCGGCTCGATGGCGATGGCGCGGGCAATCACCAGCCGCTGCTGCTGACCACCGGAGAGGCCAAAGGCATTGTCGTGCAGACGGTCCTTCACCTCGTCCCACAGGGCCGCGCCGCGCAGGGAGCGCTCGGCCGCCTCGTCCAGGGTACGTCTGTCGTTGATGCCCTGCAGGCGCAGGCCATAGACCACGTTCTCGTAGATGGACTTGGGGAAGGGGTTTGGGCGCTGGAACACCATGCCCACCTGACGGCGCAGGGCGGAGACATCGACGCTTTTGTCGTAGATGTTGTGGCCGTGCAGCTGGATCTCGCCCTCGATGCGGCAGATCTCCACCAGGTCGTTCATCCGGTTGATGCAGCGCAGCAGGGTGGACTTGCCGCAGCCTGAAGGGCCGATAAAGGCGGTGACCTGGCCCTTGGGGATCTTCATGTTGACGTTGAACAGCGCCTGCTTGTTGCCGTAGTACAGGTTGAGATCCTTCACCTCCAGCGCGGTCTGCTCCGGGCTCAGGTTGAGCAGGTCGGTCGCGGTATGCTGGGTCGCTGCGGTCGTTACGTTGATCATCTGTTACCTCAAAATCTGTCGGTGGCGGCGGGCACTCTCATTGCCCGCGGCCGGAACGCTTGGCTGGCAGGGAACCCCGTTCCCTGCCCGTCTCTGTGGTGCTGGTCTATCAATGTTCCAGCGACCGGAATTTCTCACGCAAATGGTTGCGGATGCCCATCAGGCTCATCGTCATCAATGTTCCAAAGAACGGAACTTCTCACGCAAGTGGTTGCGGATACCGATGGCCGTCAGGTTGAGGCCGACGATCACCGTCACCAGCAGGAAGGAGGTGGCGTAGACCAGGGGGCGCGCCGCCTCGACGTTGGGGCTCTGGAAGCCGACGTCATAGATGTGGAAGCCCAGGTGCATGAACTTGCGCTCCACGTGCAGGTACGGGAAGTTGCCGTCCATCGGCAGGGTCGGCGCCAGTTTTACCACCCCCACCAGCATCAGCGGCGCCACTTCACCGGCCGCGCGGGCGATGGCCAGGATGAGGCCAGTCATGATGGCCGGGCTTGCCATCGGCAGCACGATGCGCCACAGGGTCTCGGCCTGGGTAGCCCCCAGCGCGAGGGACCCCTGGCGGATGGTGCTCGGGATCCGGGCCAGCCCCTCTTCGGTGGAGACGATCACCACCGGCAGGGTCAGGATGGCCAGGGTCAGCGCAGACCAGATGACGCCAGGGGAGCCGAAGGTCGGGCTCGGCAGCGCTTCCGGATAGAACAGCTGGTCCAGCGAACCACCGAGGGTGTAGACGAAGAAGCCCAGACCGAACACGCCGTACACGATGGAGGGCACGCCCGCCAGGTTGATCACCGCGATGCGGATGATCTTGGTCAGGCTGTTCTTGCCCGCGTACTCGTGCAGGTAGACCGCTGCGATAACCCCCAGCGGAGTCACGATGATCGCCATCAGGAACACCATGAAGACGGTGCCGAAGATGGCCGGGAACACCCCGCCCTCGGTGTTGGCCTCGCGCGGATCGTCGGAGACAAACTTGCCGATCTGGTGGAACCAGTAACCCACCTTGGCCGGCAGGCTCATGTCGTTGGGCCATACCACGTCCAGCACCTTGGACATGGGCATGGTCACCAACTCGCCACGCATGTCCTTGACCGTGATGCTGTCTCTGTCTGCCTGGGCACGCAGGGAGAAGAGCTCTTTTTCCAGCACCTGATAACGATCGTTGAGGGCCTGACGCTCGCTCGCCAGCTCGGCTTTAAGCTGATCGGTCAGCTTGTCGTCCAGCTCGGCCTTGCGTTCTTTCAGGCGCAGCCGCTCCAGTTGATAGTTGATGCTGCCGATGTCCCCTTTTTGCAGATCGTCGGCTTGGCTTGAGAGGCCGTTGGCCCGCGCCAGCACCCGCTGCAGGGCGGGATGCAGATCCGAGGTGAGCTCGCGGCCATCCTCTTTCACCGCGACGATATAGCCGTAGAAGTTGCCGTTGGTGGCACGCTCCACCATGGCCAGCTCCGCCGGCAGGCTCTGGGACTTGATGTCGGTCTCCAGCACCCAGCGGAAGTCCAGGTCGACGAACTCGCGGTTGCCGGTCTTGACCAGATAGCGGGTCAGCAGCTCGCGCTCCTCCCCTGCCAGCGGCAGGCCGGCGGCCCGCAGCCGCTCGACCGGCACCAGCTCGCGGTCGTTGATTTCGCCGATCAGCACGCTCTTGTTGCCCTGGGCGTCTTCCAGTTGCCACTCATAGATGGGGTGGGGCCAGAAGTAGACCAGACCACGCCAGCCGATCAGCAGCAGCAGACCCAGTACCGCTACCAGACTCAGGCTGACGGCGCCGCCGGTCATCCAGATCCAGGGGGCCCCCGATTTAAACCACTTACCCATTGTCGATTCCTCGATCCTTACAGAGCAGCCCATCACAGGGAGCTGTATTTTTCACGCAACCGCTGACGGATGAACTCGGCCAGGGTATTGAACAAGAAGGTGAACACGAACAGCACGAAGGCGGCGAGGAACAGTACCCGATAGTGAGAGCTGCCCACTTCCGATTCCGGCATCTCCACCGCGATGTTGGCGGCCAGGGTGCGCAGCCCCTGGAACATGGAGAAGTCCATGATGGGGGTATTGCCGGTGGCCATCAGCACTATCATGGTCTCGCCCACGGCGCGGCCAAGGCCCATCATCACCGCCGAGAAGATGCCCGGGCTGGCGGTGAGGATCACCACCCGGCTCAAGGTCTGCCACGGGGTGGCACCGAGGGCCAGGGAGCCCTGGGTGAGGTGCTTGGGCACCGAGAAGACGGCGTCTTCGGCGATGGAGAAGATGGTGGGAATGACCGCAAAGCCCATGGCGATGCCGACCACCAGGGAGTTGCGCTGGTCAAACTTGATGCCCATGTCGTGGGTCAGCCAGATGCGCGAGTCACCGTGCATGAAGGCGTTCTCGATGAGCGGGCTCACCGCGAAGGCGCCCCAGCCAATCAGCAGCAGTACCGGGATCAGCAGGATGGCGTGCCACCCCTCCGGCAACCAGGCCTTGCCGCGCTCCGGCAGGTAATTCCAGATCAAGGCGGTCAGCAGCATCCCCATCGGCAGCAGGATCAGCAGCAGCACCACGCCGGGCAGCGCCCCCTCGATGATGGGTGCGAGCCACAGACCGGCCAGGAAGCCGAGGATAACGGTCGGCAGGGCCGCCATGATCTCCACCGTCGGCTTGACGTATTTGCGCAGCCCCGCCGACATGAAGTAGGCGGTGTAGATTGCGCCGGCGACTCCGAGCGGCACCGCAAACACCATGGCATAGAAGGAGGCCTTGAGGGTGCCGAACACCAGCGGGACCAGGCTCAGCTTGGCTTCGAAGTCGTTGCTGGCGGAGGTGGACTGCCACACGTACTGGGGCTCGGGGTAGCCTTCATACCACACCTGTTGCCAGAGCGCCGACCAAGTCACCTCGGGGTGCTCGTTCTCCACCGCAAACAGCTTGAAGGCATCCCCCTGCTGCATCAGCAGCACGTTGTGACGGGGGGAGATGGCCAGCGCCGACAGGGCGCCGCCCTCCACCTTCTCGCTCAGCAGCTTGGTTTCGCCGGTGGCGTGGAAGAAGCTGATGGTGCCGCTCTTGTCGGCACTGATGAAACCCTTGCGAAAATGTTCCGGGGTCAGCTGCGCCACGGCGCCATCGCCCTTGAAGTCGCGGATCTGGGTGAACTGGCGCTTGCCATCCCGGGCCACTTCGAACCACTGGGAGATGACGCCATTGTCGTTGCCCACCAGCAGGGAGGAGGCGCCGGAGAGCAGCTCGACCCGGGTCACGTTGGCATCGGGGGCGTTGATCTCCAGCACGTTGCGCAGGGAGATATCGTTCAGGTTGTGAATGTCGTAGACCGAGAGGCGATTGCCCTCGCGCACGAACAGGATGCGCAGGTTGGGGGTCAGCAACATCTGATCCACGTGGCGCGGCAGGGAGGGGATGGTGTAGTTCTGGGCGCTCCACTCGACTTCGCCGGAGAGGAAGTTCTCCTCGCCGCTCATCACCATCATGACGCCGCGACCATCGGCGGTCACGGCCGCGGTGGCCATCTTGTCCTTGGTGGCTTCAAATACCATCAGCGACAGCGCCTTGCCCGCAGGGTCCACCACGACCGGCTCTTCGCCGAAGGGGTACTGCAGACTGGGCTCGATGACCCGCACGTCGTTGGGATAGGAGACCTTGAAAGCGGGCTGCACTACCTGGGCCTTGCCGTCGGCAAAACCGTAGGCCATCAGCTTCTGGCCCGGCGACGGCGGCGCGACGGCAGTGATGTCACCCTTTACCTGTGCCTGACCGAGCGACTGGCCCACCTTGACCTTGCCATCATTCTGGACGGCAAAGAAGTTGACCTGACCCTGGTCGCTGAAGCGATAGCCGATCTCGTTCTGCTCCTCCACCCCGAGCCAGGCGGTCTTGCCCTGAATGGGCAGGGTAAACGATGCGGTCGGCTCCATGGAGGCGCCATTGAAGATGGGTTTCACCACATAGAGCAGATAGAAGAAAATAAGCAACAGGGCGACCAGTACCAGGGCTCCGCCCGTGGTCACCCCGTACTTGGCCAACTTATCCTTGATACGGCGCTTTCTGCTCCCCGCCATAACCAGGTGCAACGATTCCGATGACATGCAAAACCTCAATGTGAGCTAGGCTTGGCGGCATTATATGGCGGTTGCATGACAGTTTTGTTACATGAAGGTCCCGTGAACCAGGCTTATTTGCAGGCAAGAAAGCGGCATCAAAGATGCCATGGAGAAGATGACAACCAACTGTTTTATAAAGTTAAAAATGTAGCGCAAGCGCCGCGGGAGCGCACCGCTTGCGCTGATGCGCCTCAATCGTCGGCGGCCGGGGTTTGTTGCAGTGCCAATCTGGCGGCCTTTTTCTCGGCGCGGCGACGCCTGAAGAAATCCGACAGCTGGGCCGAGCAGGCCTCTGCCAGCACGCCGCCGGTCAGCTCGACCCTGTGATTGTGACGCGGGTCCTGCAGGATCTCGAACACTGAGCCGGCCGCCCCGGTCTTCAAGTCCCGCGCGCCATAGACCACCCGCTTGACCCGGCTGTGGATCAGGGCACCGGCACACATGCAGCAGGGCTCCAGGGTCACATAGAGGGTGGTGTCGAGCAGACGGTAGTTTTGCAGCCGCTCACCGGCAGCACGGAGCGCCATCACCTCGGCATGGGCACAGGCATCGTGCTCGCTGATGGAGCGGTTCCAACCCTCTGCGACGATCTCCTCCCCCAGCACCAGCACGGCGCCCACCGGGATCTCGCCGATCCCCTCGGCCCTGGCGGCCAGCGCCATGGCATGGCGCATCCAGCGTTCGTCCTGCTCGTGCTGGCTCGCCTGTGCTGCAACGTCCGATGGTTTCACGCCCTGCTCCTCTCTGACTGGTTGATGACGACAGATCATGCTGTCGGCGAAAGACGGTATCACGGCCCCGTGCCGCCGATCTCTGTGGCATAGGTCCCGCCATCCATGCCTGCGGCGGGGCGGCGATTATGCCAAATCCCGCTGGCGCCCCCAAGTTCCATCTGTGCTGAGCAATAAAGAAGCAGTCAGCATCTCTATGATAAAAAAGGAGTTGCGTCCAAAGGTGCGGAACATTAGACTTCCTCCCCGTCAGCACAGACTGACCTTGTCGGCGTGTAGCGCAGCCAGGTAGCGCACTGTCATGGGGTGTCAGGGGTCGGAGGTTCAAATCCTCTCACGCCGACCATCATTCCCCGAAAATAGCCCAGTCCAGCGACTGGGCTATTTTTTTGCCCGTCATCCCGATCTTCACCCGCCGCTCGCCGTTAGCCTCTCGTGTCACGCCCTCTCCTTCAAAGAGTCACCAGTCAGTTGCGGTACGGATTTTATTCAGAACCGCTTGAAACCTTTCTAGAGTATCGCTAGGATACGCGACTTTTCCGCCGGCAATTTCATACAGGGAGGTGGAAACTCGGGTGATGGAGTCACCAACCGGCTTGCAATCCAGTGAGACAAGCACCCATGACGCAAGCAGTTGAAACACAACCCGAACACTCTCCCCTGCCCCAGCCGGCCACCGAAACCGGAGCCAACCAGTATGTGGCCGAGCATGGCCCCGTCGTACGGCTCGACATCGTCGATCTGGCGGCGCCGGACGATGACTACTGAACCGTCAGCCCTGTCGTTAACCCTTTCCTGTCACGGGAGATCAGGATCGCGACACTCGGGATCATCTCCCCTTGATACCTCCTTTGAGGGCCAGGATGGCCCGCTGATACAAATAACAACAATATCCTGCGTAACGAAATAGCGGCAGTCATATCTGCTACCAGCGTTCCTCCCCTCACCTGCACACGCCATCCCCTGAGGTGATACAAACCTACGTTATTGCCCATCACTTTCTCACTCGGCTGCCACCGGACCCCATTTGGTCCCATTGAGCGACTTAAGTTTTAAACAACCGTTCTTCACCTAATACCAGAAGGCACCAAGCGCTTGCTGGGTTACTCAAACGCATTTCATACGCACGTTTTTTAAAAGCTTGGAGTGAGGTCGGGATTTGTTTTTGCATTTGTAATTTTATTACGTAATAAGTTACATTCCATCGACTGTTCTCCCCCCGATATGGGGCCACCGCGAAGGGGTGGAAAACAAGAGCATAACCATCTGCATAGAGTTTTTGCGCTAATCAAACAAATCCATTTAAAACATATAGTTAACATCATTACCAAAACGGGCGTTTTAAAAAAGCTGTTGACGAATAGAGCAATATTTCGCACCTTATGAATCGTGTTATCCCGTTGTTACGGGAAGATTGAAAAAACAGGGATCGACTTTAGTCGTAGTTAATTAGTTCAAAATGTAATTCTCAAAGGAGTGAACACTATGTCGGCACCGGCCCAGACCCACTGTAGCGCCCGTCTGCGCATCCAGGGCGAAATGCATCCCGATTACGCGCAAATTCTGACGCCGGACGCGGTGGCCCTGGTATCCGAACTGGTGGAACGCTTTGCTCCCCAACGGGACGAATTGTTGAAACAACGTGTGGCACGCCAGGCCCGTATCGATGGCGGCGAGCTGCCGGA
This sequence comes from Aeromonas sp. s5, assembly GCF_040907865.1. Classification (NCBI taxonomy): domain Bacteria; kingdom Pseudomonadati; phylum Pseudomonadota; class Gammaproteobacteria; order Aeromonadales; family Aeromonadaceae; genus Aeromonas; species Aeromonas sp. s5. The sequence continues at coordinate 518,153 of NZ_JBFOCO010000023.1, read as the reverse complement.
CTTCCTGCCTGAGACTGCCCACATCCGCGCCGGCGACTGGACAGTACGCGGCATTCCTGCCGACCTGCAGGATCGCCGTGTTGAGATCACCGGCCCGGTCGAGCGCAAGATGGTGATCAACGCCCTCAACGCCAACGTCAAGGTGTTCATGGCGGACTTCGAAGATTCGCTGGCCCCCGCCTGGAACAAGGTGATCGAGGGTCAAATCAACCTGCGCGATGCGGTCAATGGCACCATTGCCTACCAGAGCCCGGAGGGGAAATCCTATACCCTCAATGCCGATCCGGCCGTGCTCATCTGCCGGGTACGCGGTCTGCACCTGCCGGAGAAACACGTCACCTTTGATGGTGCCCCCATTCCCGGCGGCCTGTTCGACTTCGCCCTCTATTTCCTGCACAACCACAAGGCGCTGCTGGCCAAGGGATCCAGCCCCTACTTCTACGTGCCCAAGCTGCAGAGTCACCTGGAAGGACGCTGGTGGAGCGAGGTGTTCGCCTGGACCGAAGACAAGTTTGGCCTGCCCCGCGGCACCATCAAGGCCACCGTGCTGATCGAAACCCTGCCGGCGGTGTTCGAGATGGACGAGCTGCTCTATCAGATGAAGGATCACATCGTGGCCCTCAACTGCGGCCGCTGGGACTACATCTTCAGCTATATCAAGACCCTGAAGAACCACCCGGATCGCGTCCTGCCGGACCGTCAGGTGGTGACCATGGACAAGCCGTTCCTCTCCGCCTACTCGCGGCTGCTGATCAAGACCTGTCACAAGCGCGGCGCGCTGGCCATGGGCGGCATGGCCGCCTTCATTCCGGCCAAGGATGCCGCCGTCAACGAGCAGGTCTTCGCCAAGGTACATGCCGACAAACAGCGTGAAGCCGACAACGGCCATGATGGTACCTGGGTGGCCCACCCGGGCCTGGCCGACACCGCCATGGCCGTGTTCAACGCCACCATCCCGGCCGGCGCCAAGAACCAGATCGGCGTGCTGCGCGAGCAGGATGCCCCCATCACAGCCGCCGACCTGCTGGCACCCTGCGAGGGCGAGCGCACCGAGGCAGGCATGCGCACCAACATCCGGGTTGCCCTGCAGTATCTGGAGGCCTGGATCAATGGCAACGGCTGCGTGCCCATCTACGGTCTGATGGAAGATGCGGCTACCGCCGAGATCTCCCGCACCTCCATCTGGCAATGGATCCGCCACGGCAAGTCCCTGTCAAACGGCCAGGTGGTGACCAAGGATCTGTTCCGCCAGATGCTGGCCGAGGAGCAGGAGGTGGTCAAACGCGAGGTGGGCGAAGCCCGCTGGCAGTCGGGTCGTTTCGCCGAGGCGAGCGCCCTGATGGAAGAGATCACCTGCGCCGATACCCTGATCGATTTTCTGACGCTGCCCGGTTACGAGCGGCTCTGAATCACGGGCTCCGCAAGGGGCTCGCCAATAACAAGTCAATGGAAACGTGAAATCAATGAAAGAGGGAACTGATATGGCACTGACCCGTGAGCAACAGATCCAGGCTATCGAGAAAGACTGGGCACAGAACCCCCGCTGGAAAGGGATCAAGCGCGGCTACAGCGCCGAGGACGTGGTCAACCTGCGCGGCAGCCTGCAGCCGCAGCACACCCTGGCCCAACGTGGCGCCGACAAGCTGTGGGAGCTGATCCACGGCGGCGCCAAGAAGGGCTACGTCAACTGTCTCGGCGCCCTGACCGGCGGCCAAGCGGTGCAACAGGCCAAGGCGGGGATCGAGGCGATTTACCTCTCCGGCTGGCAGGTAGCAGCAGACAACAACCTCTCCTCCACCATGTATCCGGATCAGTCCCTCTATCCGGCCAACTCGGTACCGTCGGTGGTGGAGCGCATCAACAACTCCTTCGCCCGTGCCGACCAGATCCAGTGGGCCAACAAGGTCGGGCCGCAGGACGAGGGCTTCATCGACTACTTCCTGCCCATCGTCGCGGATGCGGAAGCCGGCTTCGGCGGCGTGCTGAACGCCTTCGAGCTGATGAAGGGGATGATTGAAGCGGGCGCCGCCGGCGTCCACTTCGAAGATCAGCTCGCCTCCGTCAAGAAGTGCGGCCATATGGGCGGCAAGGTGCTGGTTCCGACCCAGGAAGCGGTGCAGAAGCTCGTCGCGGCTCGTCTGGCGGCCGACGTGTGCGGCACCAGCACCCTGGTGATCGCCCGTACCGACGCCAACGCGGCGGATCTGCTGACCACGGATGCAGACCCTTACGATGCGGACTTCCTGACCGGCGAGCGCACCGCCGAAGGTTTCTACAAGGTGCGTGCCGGCATCGATCAGGCCATCGCCCGCGGTCTGGCCTACGCCCCCTACGCCGACATGGTGTGGTGCGAAACCGCCAAGCCGGATCTGGACGAGGCGCGCAAGTTTGCCGAAGCGATCAAGGCCCAGTTCCCGGATCGCATCCTGGCCTACAACTGCTCGCCGAGCTTTAACTGGAAGAAGAACCTGGACGATGCCACCATCGCCCGCTTCCAGCAGGAGCTGTCCGACATGGGTTACAAGTACCAGTTCATCACCCTGGCGGGCATCCACAACATGTGGTTCCACATGTACGAGCTGGCCTACCAGTACGCCCGTGGCGAAGGGATGAAGCACTATGTCGAGATGGTGCAGCAGCCCGAGTTTGCCGCCGCCGAACGTGGTTACACCTTCGTGGCACACCAGCAAGAGGTGGGCACCGGTTACTTCGACAAGGTCACCACCGTCATCCAGGGCGGCCAATCCTCGGTGACCGCTTTAACGGGTTCCACCGAAGAAGATCAGTTCCACTGATAGGCAGAACTCTTTGAGAGAGTCCTTGAGATAGCAAAACCCCGGCCACTGGCCGGGGTTTCTTTTTATTCATTGCTTAGGCGTCGCTCACGCTCAAACACACCCGAAGGGCTCAGAGCTCGAGGATCTCTTTAACAAAGGGGATAGTCAGCTTGCGCTTGGCACGAAAAGAGGCGTTGTCGAGCTGATTGAGGGTGGTGAGCAGGGTGCGCATGTCGCGCGAGAGGCGGTTGAGCAGGAAGCGGCCCACATCGATGGGCAGTTTGAAGCCCCGCAGCTCGGCACGCAGCTGCAGGGCACTGAGCTTGCCCTCATCGTCCAGCTCGTCGAGGTGGAAGCTCACCCCCCAATCGAGGCGGGAGGCGAGATCCGGCAGCTGCAGCCCCAGTTTGCGCGGCGCGCTGCAACCGGTCACCACCAGGGTCCCCTCGCCCTTCTCCTTCCAGCGGTTGTAAAAGTCGAACAAAGCCCGTTCCCACAGGGCATTGCCGGCGATCGCCTCCAGGCTGTCGAGGCAGACCAGCGGCAGGCTCTCGAGGGCGTCGAGCATGCTGGGATCCAGCTGTTCGAACTGATCGAGGGAGAGATAGGCGGCTGCGGCGTCGCGGGCATTGACCTCGGCACAGGTGGCGTGCAGCAGATGGGAGCGGCCCGATCCCTTGGCCCCCCAGAAATAGAGGAAAGGCGAACCCTGACCAATGGCCGCATTCTTGAGGGCGGTGATCAGATGAGCATTGTTGCCGGGATAAAAACTGACGAAGGTTTCATCATCCGGTAGTTGTACGGCTAAAGACAGTTGGGCCGGTTGCTTCACTCGTTGGGCTTTGACTGTGATATTTGCGGGCAAGTGTATCATCGCGAAGGCGGATAGAGAACCGCCCGGACGATGCCGGGCGGTGTGGATCCTCATAAAGGATCCAGGCTGCGACCATTGCTAACGGGAACGGCTACTCCTTGGCCGGCGCGCCCAAGCCCTGGCAGGAGAGCGCCCATGGCTCTCGGCCGAACGGTCAGGATCCTCAGCCAGGATCAGGGCTGCGACCACTGGTAGCTCAGCCCCTCTGGGGTATCCGTCAGCTGGTGCAACCGGCTCTCCAGCTGCAGCCCGCGGATGAGCTCGGCCTTGTCCCCCTGCAGGCTCAGGTTGAAGGTCACCTTGTCCCCCTCCAGTTTGCCAATCTCCACCTTGGTGACGCTGGCCATCCCCTGCAGCATCTTCTGCACCGTGATCATGCCGTCGATACCGGACAGCCCCTCCACCACCAGTGTCTGGCTGGAGGCCACTCCCGAGATGCGCGCCCCGTAGTTTTGTACCAGCCAGCCTGCCAGGGCATCGGCGAACGTCTGTGCCACCTCGGCCTGGGTGCCGGCGCCCTCTCCCCTGGTCAGTTCGCTCAGCTCACCACCGGCCTTGGGCCCGTAGAGACCCCAGTCGATGCTCCACTTGTCCCCCTCCGGGGTGAGCTTGCCCAACACCACCATCTCGGCGCCGTAACGCTGGCTCGCCTTGAGGATGGGATCGGCGAAACGGCCCCAGACGTCGGTGGCATTGACCGCCATGTTGTCATCCAGGTCCATCAGCGGAATGCTGACCGGCAGCCCCATCGCCTGGGCCTGAGTACGCAGGGCGGCGGCCCAGCCATCGCTGGACTGATCCGGCAGAATGCGCCGCTCCCCTTCATTGATCACCAGCCAGATGGCGACCTGCGGTCGGGCCGGCCCCAGCAGGGCGAACTTGCTCTCGGCCACCAGGGCATTGACCTTGGTCACGTCGAAATCGGCCTTGAGAAACTTCACCGGCCCCACGTCCTGATAACCGTAGTGCTGCACGAACGTGCCGGGGGCCGCCAGCGCCTTGACCACCGCCGGCTGGGTCAGGATGTCGCGCTTGCCGGTCACCTTGATCAGCACCTCGCCCAGGGCCTGGGACTGGGCTGCCGCCATGTCGCCGCTGGTGGGGGCCTTGCCCTGATAGAGATCGGTCACCTGGGCGGCTGACACCATGAATGACAAGCCGCAGCAGAGGGCGGTCACAACACGTTTGAGCATGAGAAAAGTCTCGAAATGGGAGATGGTGCTTATGGTAGCGGCAAGGCGCGCATGGCAGCAAGCCGGGGGCGGGAGAAACAGCGGAGCCGGCGAGATGCCGGCTCCGTTTGCGCGCCTGCAGGCACGCGATGAGGCGAGCGAGGCTTACTTGGTGCCGAAGATCTTGTCGCCGGCGTCGCCCAGACCCGGGACAATGTAGCCCTTCTCGTTCAGGCCCTGGTCGATGGAGGCGCAGAACAGCTCCACGTCCGGGTGAGCGGCTTCCAGCGCCTTGATGCCTTCCGGCGCGGCAACCAGCACCAGCACCTTGATGGACTGGCAGCCCTTCTTCTTGAGCAGGTCGATGGTGGCGATCATGGAGCCGCCGGTGGCCAGCATGGGGTCGATGACCAGCGCCAGACGTTCTTCGATGTTGCTGACAATCTTCTCGAAGTAGGGAACCGGCTGCAGGGTCTCTTCGTCGCGGTAGATACCGACCACGCTGACGCGGGCGCTCGGCATGTGCTCCAACACGCCATCCATCATGCCAAGACCGGCACGCAGGATGGGCACCACGGTGACCTTCTTGCCCTTGATCTGGTCAACTTCCACTGGCCCGTTCCAGCCATCGATGGTAACCTTCTCGGTTTCGAAGTCAGAGGTCGCTTCGTAGGTCAACAAACTGCCCACTTCCTTGGCCAGTTCACGGAAACGCTTGGTGCTGATATCGCCTTCACGCATCAGACCGATCTTGTGCTTGACCAGGGGGTGTTTGACTTCAACGACTTTCATTATTATCTCCTCTAACTGCCGCAAAAAAATCGCGGAATCATACAACAAAAGCCGCCGCTTGTAGAGCATTTCCGCGCAAAAACGCGCAAACGATTTCCTTTCTGGTTTTTCACCGCCACTGTTAGAATATGCCCCGAATTTTACCCTCCACTTCTTTATATGACGGGGAATACGCGTGACTGACAAAACCTCACTGAGCTACAAGGATGCTGGCGTGGATATCGATGCCGGCAATGCACTGGTTGAACGTATCAAGGGCGTGTCAAAGCGCACTCGTCGTCCTGAAGTCCTTGGTGGTCTTGGCGGCTTTGGGGCCTTGTGTCAAATCCCTGCGGGCTACAAGGAGCCGGTGCTGGTCTCCGGCACTGATGGGGTGGGCACCAAGCTGCGCCTCGCCATCGACCTGAAGAAGCACGACACAGTGGGCATCGATCTGGTGGCCATGTGCGTCAATGACCTGATCGTGCAGGGCGCCGAGCCCCTCTTCTTCCTCGACTACTATGCCACTGGCAAACTGGACGTCGACACCGCCGCGGCCGTGGTCACCGGCATCGGTGCCGGCTGCGAGCAGTCCGGCTGCGCCCTGGTGGGCGGCGAAACCGCCGAGATGCCGGGCATGTATGAAGGGGAAGACTACGACATCGCCGGTTTCTGCGTCGGTGTGGTGGAGAAGAGCGAGATCATCGACGGCAGCAAGGTCGGCGAAGGGGATGCCCTGATCGCCCTGGCCGCCAGCGGCCCCCACTCCAACGGCTTCTCCCTCATTCGCAAGATCCTGGAAGTCTCCAAGGCAGACGTGCAGCAGCCACTGGGTGATACCACCCTGGCCAATGCCCTGCTGGAGCCGACCCGCATCTACGTGAAACCCGTGCTCAAGCTCATCAAGGAGTGCGAGATCCACGCCCTCTCCCACATCACCGGCGGCGGTTTCTGGGAGAATATCCCGCGCGTGCTGCCTGCCAACACCCAGGCGGTGATCGACGAGCAGAGCTGGCAGTGGCCGGCGGTGTTCAGCTGGCTGCAAGAAGCTGGCAACGTCACCCGCCACGAGATGTACCGCACCTTCAACTGCGGCGTCGGCATGATCATCGCCCTGCCGGCGGATCAGCTTGAAAAAGCGCTGACCCTGCTCAAGGCGGAAGGCGAGAACGCCTGGCATATCGGCCACATCGCCAAGGCGGCCGATGGCGAGGAGCAGGTCGTCATCAAATGACCTCCCCTATGAAACGCATCCTGGTCCTTATCTCCGGCAACGGCAGCAACCTGCAGACCATTCTCGACAGTTGCGCCGACGGCAAGATTGCCGGTCAGGTGGTCGGCGTCATCAGCAACAAGGCCGATGCCTACGGGCTGGTGCGCGCCAAAGAGGCGGGGGTGGCCACCGCCATCCTCGCCCAGCAGCAGTTTGCCAGTCGGGAGGAGTATGACGCCGCCCTGCTGGCGCTGATGAACGACTATCAGCCCGACCTGGTGGTGCTGGCCGGCTTTATGCGGATCCTGAGTGCCGACCTGGTGCGGCACTTTGCCGGGCGGATGGTCAACATCCACCCCTCCCTGCTGCCCAAGTATCAGGGGCTGCACACCCACCAGCGCGCCATCGACGCCGGTGATGACGAACACGGCGCCAGCGTCCACTTCGTCACCGAAGAGCTCGACGGCGGCCCGGTGATCCTGCAGGCGCGCGTTCCCATCTTCGAAGGGGACACGGCCGAGGAGGTGGCGGCCCGGGTGCAGGTGCAGGAGCACAGCATCTACCCGCTGGTGGTGCAGTGGTTCTGTGAAGGCAGGCTGCAGATGCTGGAGGGGGCCGCCCTGCTCGACGGCGCCCTGCTCGGTCCCGCGGGTTATGCCAGCGAGTAACGGTTAACCGCAGCATGCAAAATAGAACAAGGGAGGCTCAGGCCTCCCTTGTCATTTCTATCTACCAGCACACTTGCTGCTGTCAGGTCCGATTACCCCGCTACGCGGCTAATCGAACCTAGACCGGATTGTCGATATCGATAAAGGTGACATCCAGCCCATGCACCGTCGCCAGCCACTCCCCCAGCGCCTTGACGCCGTAACGCTCGGTGGCGTGATGACCGGCAGCGTAGAAGTGCATGCCCATCTCGCGGGCGGTGTGGATGGTCTGCTCGGAGGCTTCGCCAGAGATGAAGGCATCGATGCCCTGCTCCGCCGCCAGATTGATGTAGCTCTGGCCGCCGCCGGTGCACCAGGCCACCGAGCGGATAAGCTCGGGGCCGCTGTCGCCACAATGGAGCGGCTCACGGCCGAGCCGCTCGGCAATGAGCTTGGCAAAGTCAGACCCGCTCATGGGCTCTTCCAGCTTGCCCACCATGGCGACGCTCTTGCTGTTCCAGGGCTCGAGGCCGCGGCGCACCTTGATGCCCAGCAACTGGGCCAGCTGGGCGTTGTTGCCCACCTCGGGGTGCACGTCCAGCGGCAGGTGATAGGCAAACAGGTTGATGTCGTGGGTCAGCAGGGTCTTGATGCGGCGCTGTTTCATGCCGGTGATCTGGGCCGGCTCGCCGCTCCAGAAGTAGCCGTGATGGACCAGGATGGCGTCAGCATCGGCAGCCACGGCCGCGTCGATCAGAGCCTGGCTGGCGGTCACGCCGGTCACCACCTTGCGAATGCGCTCACGCCCCTCCACCTGCAGGCCATTGGGGCAGTAATCCTTGATGGCGTGGGGTTCGAGCAGATGGTTGAGTACGCTTTCCAGTTTTCGATGAGAGATCATAGGGGTCCCTTATAAAGGCGCCGACCCCTGTGCTGCGATGCAGACAGGGATCGGGCTCATAACGCCGAGGCCCCATGATAATCGAGGCGGGCCAGCAAGACCATGATGCCTCCCGCACTGCGGCCCATGGTCGGGCCCGGAATGGCCTCAGGCTGGCAGGTCGATCCCCGCCTCGCGCATCTGGGCCAGCTTGTAGCGCAGGGTGCGCGGGCTGATGCCGAGCCGGTCGGCCACCGCCTTGCGGCTGCCGTTGCAATCCTGCAGGGTATCGAGAATGATCTGGTGCTCCTGCTGCTTGAGCTCGCTGCCCAGGTGTTCGCTGCCGCTGCTGCGCTCGTTGCCGACCAGCCGGATCTCCTCTTCCTCCACCTCTTCCAAGATCAGGTGCTCGCAACCGATGAGGCCGTCGGGGCTCAGAATGAGGGCGCGCTGCACCACGTTGTCGAGCTCGCGCACGTTGCCGGGCCAGGGGTGAGCCAGCAGCCGTTCGCGGGCCGCCTCCGTCAGTTGCGGCGTCGGCAGTCCCTGCTGACCTGCATGCAGCGCCAGCAGGTGTTCCGCCAGCGGCAGTATGTCGCCGGGACGCTCCCACAGCGCCGTCCAGCGCAGTGGGAAGACATTGAGACGATAGTAGAGATCCTCGCGAAACAGGCCATCCTGCACCGCTTTTTTCAGATCCCGGTTGCTGGTGGCGATGACCCTCACATCGAGCGGGATCAGCTTGCGACTGCCGAGCCGCTCCACCTCTTTCTCCTGCAGCACACGCAGCAGCTTGGCCTGCAGCCCCAGATCCATCTCGGTGATCTCGTCGAGCAGCAGGGTTCCCCCCTGGGCCTGTTCGAACTTGCCGGGGCAGCCCTGCACCGCGCCGGTAAAGGCCCCCTTCTCGTAACCGAACAGGGTCGCCTCCAGCATGTTTTCCGGAATGGCGGCGCAGTTGATGGCGACGAACGTCTGTTCGGCGCGGCTGGAGTTGTCGTGGATGTAGCGGGCCAGCACCTCCTTGCCGGTCCCACTCGGGCCGGTCACCATCACGGTGGCCTCGCTTCTGGCCACCCGGGTCGCCAGCTGGAACAGCTCGGCAGTCTTGGGATCGCCGTAGACCACGGCCCGTTTCTCCACCTTCTGGGCCGGCACATAACGACTGACCTGATTGAGCAATACCTCGGGGGAGAAGGGCTTGGCCAGATAGTCGATGGCCCCTTCGCGCATGGCCCGCACCGCGCCGTCGATATTGGCGTAGGCGGTCATCAGGAGCACCGGCACCTGGGGATATTGCTGGCGGATATTGGCCAGCAGGGTCAGGCCGTCCATCCCCCCCATCTGGATATCCGAGATCACCATGTCGAAGCTCTGGCGCGACAGGGCCAGCAGGGCCCGCTCGCCGCTGTCCACCTCGCGGCACTCATAGCCGCCGAGCAACAGGGTATCCATCAGCGCTTCGCGCAGGCCATTGTCATCTTCCACTACCAGGATCCGGGCCTGAGTCATGCTACACCTCCCACCACAGCCAGCCTGGCCGCATTGATATTGATCCCTGCCGGATGGCGCTGACGCTCAACATGGCTCATGCGACACCTCCGAGCTGCACCGCCTGCTGATGCAGGGGGAACGACAGGGTAAAACAGGTGCCCTCGCCAGGAACCGAGGCCACGCTGACCTCCCCCTGATGGGCACGGACGACGGATTGCACCACCGCCAGCCCAAGGCCTGTGCCCTGGGATCGGGTGGTAAAAAAGGGTTCGAAGATCTGGCTGAGCAGGTGAGCGGGCATCCCCTTGCCGTTGTCGAGGATGCGCAGCTCCACCCGGGCGCCACTGCGCACCGCGCTCACCAGCAAGGAGGTTGCCCCCGCCTGCTGGGCGTTGGCGATAAGGTTGTTGACGGCTCCCGCCAGCGCACTGTTGTTGGCCAGCAGGCAGAGATCGGGCTCCGGCGCCTCCATGTGCAGCTCGCAGCCCTGCTGGGCGCAGAAGGCTTCGGCCCCCGCCTGCACTTCAGCCAGCAGTCCTTGTACCGAGGTGGGGGTCACCACCTGGTTGTCACCGTTGCGGGCAAACAGCAGGATGTCGTTGATCTGCTTCTCGAGATCCTGCAGGCGTGCCATCAGCTTTTGCTGGAACTGGCTGCGGGATTCGGGTTTGAGGGTGCGGTTGGCCAGGTTGGCGGCATAGAGCATGGCGGCGGAGAGCGGCGTGCGGATCTGGTGGGCCAGCGAGGCGGCCATGTTGCCAAGGGCCGACAACCGCTTCATGTGGTTGATGCGGTCTTGCAGTTGGCGGGTTTCGGTCAGATCGTTGATGAACACCAGCTGGCCCGGCTGATCCGGCAGCGGCTGGGTCGAGAGCTGGACCCGGCGCCCATCGCGCAGGGAGATCTCGTGGCCGTCATCCTCGCGGGGCTGAAAGCAGCGGTCGATGATCTGGCGCCAGGCCTGCCCTTCCAGCGGCTCCCCCAGCAGCGCCTTGGCAGCCGGATTGGCGCGGGTGATCCGGCCCTCGCCGTCGAGCAGCAAGACACCGGTGGGCAGCGCCGTGAAGATGGCGTAAAGCTGGCTCACCTCGTGAGACTGGAGCGGGGTTTCTTGCGGCTGGGCTGTCATAAAGCTGACCTCAAACTGGCGACTGAGTCAGCTTATTCAATTTCCATGCCACTAAAAATTATATATAAAATCAAAGCCTTGAAGCTTGGCGTCAAGGCTTTGACCCTTATGCTTCCTTGCTCATTCCGTATTTTTTCATCTTCTCCACCAGGGTGGTACGGCGCATGCCGAGCAGGTCGGCGGCGCGGGCCACCACCCCGTCCTGGGACTCCAGCGCCTGGCGGATCAGCTCCACTTCCAGGTCGGCCAGCATCTCCTTGAGGTTGACCCCCTCCTCCGGCAGTTGCATGGCGCGGGCGTGGCTGGCGGGCAGATCCAGCTCGGGTGGATCCTGGAACAAGGCGGCCAGTGCATCGCGCTCGTCCATCTCGGTCAGCCGCTCGTCCCGCGGCTCGCACGGCAGCAGCCGATAGCGGCTCGGCAGGTCGGCCACATCGACGATCTGCTGCGGGTAGAGGATGAGCAGCCGCTCCAGCAGGTTGGAGAGCTCGCGCACGTTGCCAGGCCAAGGATACTGCATCAGGGACTCCATGGCGCGCTGGGTCAGGCGGATCATCCCCTGGTGCAGCTCGGCGTGGCGATTGAGCAGCTCCTGCAGCAGCAGCGGGATGTCGTCGGCCCGATCCCGCAGCGGCGGGGTCTCGATGGGGAAGACGTTGAGGCGATAGTAGAGATCTTCACGGAAGACCTGGGTGCGGATCATCGCCTCCAGATCCCGGTGGGTGGCCGCGATGATGCGCACGTCCGCCTGAATGGGCTTGCCACCGCCGACCCGATCGAACATCCGCTCCTGCAGCACCCGCAGCAGCTTGACCTGCATCGGCAGCGGCATGTCGCCGATCTCGTCGAGAAACAGGGTGCCCCCCTGGGCCAGTTCGAAGCGACCGCGCCGGGCGGCGATGGCGCCGGTGAAGGCCCCCTTCTCGTGGCCGAACAGCTCGCTCTCGAGCAGCTCGGCCGGAATGGCACCGCAGTTGATGGGCACGAAGGGGCCCGCGCTTCGGGCCGAGAGTTCATGGATGGCGCGCGCCACCACCTCCTTGCCGGTACCCGATTCGCCGAGGATCAGCACGTTGGCATCGGTCTCGGCCACCTGGCTGATGAGTCGGCGCACCTCCTGGATCCCCTTGCCCTTGCCCACCAGCAGGCGCAGCAGCGCCTGCCCCTTGTCATGGGTCTGCTGACGGGGGTGGAGGGAGACGAAGGCCTGGCAAAAGTGCAGATGGCGGGTCAGGGATTCGTAGGTGAAGGGGGACTCGGCCACCCCGATAAAGTTGCTGTTGGGGAAGTCGGCTTCCACCAGCGACAGGAAGGGTACCCGGGGAAAACCGGTCAGCAGCTCGCCCAGCGGCCGGCCATTGAGGGCACCGGTCAATACCCCCTGCAGCGGGCCGGATGACTCGATGGCAACCTCCAGATCACCCTCGGCAACCTCCTGCCAGGGGATCCCCATGAACGAGAGAACTGTCCCCAACTGTTGGCGCCGCTGCGCATCGGCGTCAACAATCAACACTCCCATTGCCATCATATCCATCCCTCTATTCTCGACGTAACTTATTGTTTTATTGTGCTTATGTGGTCAAGCCACGCACTTTATGCAGGATGCACAAAGTGCCAAAATTCCGACGCATTGTCAAAATTTGTCGCATTTCACCTAAGTTTATCGACCCAACGGCGCCACAAGATAAATTTTGTCGACACTTTTTTTGGGTAACGCGGGCAGGCCGCGGGCAAACAAGAGGAGGGGAGGAACAGGTGCGGGAGCGCCTGCTTGCGGCCCGCAGCGGGCCGCAAGCAGGTGGGATTGTCAATGGCGGGCGTGAGTGTGGGGCGCGGCGTAACGGCACTCGGGGAAGCGGCTGCAGGCCAGGAACAGGCGGCCGGCATGGGGTCCCTTCTTGGCCTCCCGCTCCACCAGCGGCGCATCGCAACGGGGGCAGTGCGGCACCTGATGGGGAGCCTCGTCTTCGTCCTCTTCCACCTCGGCAAACAGATTGTCCACCAGCTCGGCGTCGGCCGCCGGCAGCGGCGCACTGCGAGGTGATACGATGGCCTTGATGGGGGCCACGGCCGGGGCCCGGCCACCATGGTGGGGCTCTTCCACCTCGACCCTGTCCAGCTGCAGAGGGCTGAAGGTGGGCTCGCGGCGCTCGCCCGGCAGCAGATCCTCTTGCGGCAGATCCGTGCTGCGGTTCAGCAGCGGCAGGATCTGTTCGCGCAGCTCCTCGACCTGATAGTGGCTGCTTGCCGGGATCTGCAGCAGCGGCAGACCGGCGCTGTCAAAGGCGGCCTTGAGGAAGCTGTCCCGCGCCTTGCGCTTCTGATGACGGTGGGAACTGTCATCGAGCTCGATGGCGCAGATGAAGGAGAGATCCGAGGGGTGGCAGAGCAGATAGTCCACGTGCTTGGCGCTGATCTTGTTGAAGGCCTGCTGCCACTTGCTCTTGCCCATCCCCGCCTCCGGCGTCAGCACATCGGCCACCCGCACCTTGGCAAAGACCCGGGCCCGGTCGCCCACCGCCAGATCCAGTACGCCGAGGAAGGAGCGCTCCGCCGGGCTGAACAGGGTCTCCTGCAGTTCATAGGGCAGCGCCTTGCCCTTCTTGCCCCTGCTCCAGAAGATCGCCAGCAGAAGCAGCACCAACAACACCAATCCCGATACGACAAGGCTATTCATACGCGCACATCCCGCTCACCAGAGCCAGCTAGTTTCACAATACAAAACAGGGGCATCACTCTACCACGCGGCCGCGGGCGCAGGCAGTGCAGAAATGGCGTCAGCCCCCTCTTCGCCGCGCTTTTTCGCCATTTTTGCTGCCGGCGGGGCTTCATATGGCCTGTGACAGCAGGCACAATGCTGGAGAAACCCAATTCCAAGGAGAGCAGGATGCAAAAGCAATTGGTCGTGACCGTGATCGGAGCGGACAAGCCCGGTATCGTCGAGAGTCTGGCGGACGTCATCAGCCACCAGCAGGGCAACTGGCTGGCCAGCTCCATGAGCGAGCTGGCGGGACAGTTTGCCGGCATCCTGCACGTGAGCGTGCCTGACGAGCACTACCGCAGCCTGTGCGAGGCACTGGCTATGCTGCCCGGCCTCACCGTCAGCTTCGCCGAAGGCCAGCTCAGCCAGGAGCCGGAGCGGCAGGTGATGGTCAGCGTCACCGGCAACGACCGGGCCGGCATCGTCCACGAGGTGGCCAGCATCTTGCGCCAGCTCAACGTCAACGTGGCCGACCTCACCACCGGCTGCGAGCCCGCCCCCCATTCCGGCGCCCCGCTCTTCTACGCCCACGCCCTGGTGGCGCTGCCGCCCCGGCTCGAACTGGGGGATCTCATCAGTGCGCTGGAGTCCCTCTCCGACGATCTGGTGGTCGACATCGACCAGGCCTTCATCGACTGAGCGGATGGTCATCAATCTGTCATATTTCCACGCCATAACTGCCGCGCAGACGCGACCTGACCACAGAGGCATCACATGAGCACCGACAAGCAGTATGAAGAGAAGGAGCTGAGTTGGCTCTCATTCAATGAACGGGTGTTGCAAGAGGCGATGGACAAGACGGTCCCGCTCATCGAGCGGGTCCGTTTTCTGGGGATCTTCTCCTCCAACCAGGACGAGTTCTTCAAGGTACGGGTGTCGGACGTCAAGCGCCGCATCCTGATCAACGAGGTGCACGGCGGCGACGACGAGGCCAAGGTGTTGCTGCGGGCCATCCAGCAGAAGGTGATGGCGCTCGGCGAGGCGTTCGACAACACCTACAAGGAGCTGCTGATCGCGCTGGCCCGCCACAACATCTTCCTGGTCAACGAGAACCAGCTCTCCGAATCCATCCAGCAGTGGCTGCGGGTCTTCTTCAAGGAGAAGGTGCTGCGCCACATCATCCCGATCCTGCTCAACAAGGAGGTCAACCCGGTCAAGTTCCTGAAAGACGAGTACACCTACCTGGCCATTGAGATGAAGAAGAACGGCCAGGTGATCCAGTACGCCCTGGTGGAGGTGCCGACCGACGATCTGCCCCGCTTCTTCCAGCTGCCGCCGGAGGGCACCCGCCGCAAGAAGCAGATCATCATCCTGGACAACGTCATCCGCTTCTGTCTGGACGAGATCTTCAAGGGCTTCTTCGACTACGACGAGATTGCCGCCTACGCGGTCAAGCTGACCCGGGATGCCGAGTATGACCTCTCCGACCAGCTCGACCTCAGCCTGGTGGACAAGATGAGTGATGGCTTGAAACAGCGTCTCACCGCCATGCCGGTGCGCTTCGTCTACGAGCGGGAGATGCCGGCGGCCATGATAAGCTTCCTCAAGCTCAAGCTGCAGATCAGCTCCTACGACGCCATCATGCCGGGCGGGCGCTATCACAACTTCAAGGATTTCATCGGCTTCCCCAACGTGGGTCGGGACTATCTGGAGAACCCCAAGCTGCCAGCGCTCGATTGCCGCGACTTCGACGGTTTCGTCAACGCCTTCGACGCCATCACCAAGCAGGACATACTGCTCTACTACCCGTACCACAAGTTCCACCACTTCACCGAGCTGGTGCGCCAGGCGGCGTTCGATCCGGCGGTGAGCGCCATTCGCATCAACATCTACCGGGTGGCCAAGAAGTCGCGCATCATTCACTCCCTGATCGATGCCGCCAACAACGGCAAGAAGGTGACAGTGGTGGTGGAGCTGCGGGCCCGCTTCGACGAGGCGGCCAACATCGACTGGGCCAATATCCTGACCAATGCGGGGGTCAAGGTGGTGTTCGGGGTGCCGAGCCTCAAGATCCACTCCAAGCTCTGCCTCATCACCCGCCACGAACATGGCGAAGCGGTGCGCTATGCCCATATCGGCACCGGCAACTTCAACGAGAAGACCGCCAAGATCTACACCGACTTCTCCCTGCTGACCCGCCACCCGGACATCACCGCCGAGGTGGAGAGCGTGTTCGAATACATCGAGTATCCCTACCGGCGCTACAAGTTCAATCACCTGCTGGTCTCCCCCATCAACAGCCGCCGCCAGCTCTATCGGCTCATCGACAACGAGCTCACCAACGCCAAGGCGGGGCAACCCAGCGGCATCACCCTCAAGATCAACAACCTGGTGGACAGGGATCTCATCAACCGGCTCTACGCCGCCGGCCAGGCCGGGGTGCCCATCCAGATGATCATCCGCGGCATGTGCGCCCTGCGCCCCGGGGTGCCGGGTCTTAGCGACAACATCCGGGTCATCAGCATCATCGACCGCTTCCTCGAACATCCGCGGGTGATGGTGTTCCACAACCGGGGCAACCCCCAGCTCTATATCTCCAGCGCCGACTGGATGAGCCGCAACATCGACGGCCGCATCGAGGTGGGCACCCCCATCTACGACGAGCGCCTCAAGCAGCGCATCCTGGATATTCTCGAGCTACAACTGAGTGACACCTGCAAGGCGCGGGTCATCGATGCCGACCAGAAGAACGAATACGTGAAGCGGGGCAACCGCCGCAAAATTCGCTCCCAGGTCGCGATTTACGACTACCTCAAACGCATAGAGTCAAACAATGGACAATAGCCTGTACGCCGCCGTCGATCTCGGCTCGAACAGCTTTCACATGGTGATCGCCCATCTCAGCGAGGGGCGCTTTCGCATCGTCGATCGCATCAAGGAGCGGGTGCGGCTGGCCGAAGGGATGGATGCCCACAAGCGGATGAGCCCGGAGGCGATGGCTCGCGGCCTCGCCTGTCTGTCGATCTTTGCCGAGCGGCTCACCAACATCAATCCGGATCAGATCCGCATCGCCGGTACCTACACGTTGCGCCGCGCCAGCAATGCCCGCGAGTTTGTGAGCGAGGCGGCCAAGGTGCTCAACCACCCCATCGAGATCATCAGCGGCCAGGAGGAGGCGCGTCTCATCTATCAGGGGGTCGCCCATACCCAGCACATCGAGGGACAAGTGCTGGTGGTGGACATCGGCGGCGGCAGCACCGAGCTCATCATCGGCGAAGGGTTCGAACACAAGGCGCTCACCAGCCGCAAGATGGGCTGCGTCAGCTTTACCCAGAGCTTCTTTGCCAACGGCAAGCTCGGCGAAAAAGCCTTCAACGGCGCCGTGCTGGAGGCTCAACACCAGCTCGCCCCCATCATCAACCAGTACCGCAAGCTGGGCTGGCAGAGCTGCCTCGGCAGTTCGGGATCGATCCGCACCGTGCGCGATGTGCTGCAGGGTGAGGGCTGGACCGACGGCAGCATCACGCTCGCCGGGCTGGAGCAGCTCAAACGGGAGATGCTGGCCCACAAGCGGGTCGGCGATCTCAAGCTGGCCGGCCTCACCGAAGAGCGCCAAGAGGTGTTTGCCGCCGCGGTCGCCATCCTGATCGGGCTCTTCACCTCCCTGCCCATCGAGCGGATGGAGTACTCCGACGGCGCCCTGCGCGAAGGCTTGCTGTATGAGTTCGAGGAGCGGCTGCAGCACCACGACATTCGCGAGCGCACCGCCCAGGCTCTCGGCACCCACTACCGGCTGGACCGAAAGCAGGCCGCCCGGGTGGAGCAGAGCGTGCTGACCCTGTTTGATGACCTGCAGGTGCCATGGCAACTGCCGGTAGAGCCCTATCGCGCCATCCTCGGCTGGGCGGCGCGGCTGCACGAGATTGGCCTTGCCATCAACTACAGCGGCATCCACCGCCACTCAGCCTATATCCTGCAGCACACCGATCTGCCCGGCTTCAACCAGGACGATCAGGCCCTGCTGGCGGCCCTGGTGCGCTTCCAGCGCAAGGGGCTCAAGCTCGCCGAGCTGCCCGCCCTGCCCAACCACGACGAGCAGACGGTGCTGCGCTGCATCCGCATCCTGCGCCTCGCGGTGGCCGCCCACCACAGGCGTCAGGACAACCTGCTGCCCGAGTGGAAGGTCGCGGCGCAAGGCGACCAGCTGGTGGTGACCCTGCCGCTCGACTGGTGCGAGGAGAACAAATTGCTGATGCAGAATCTGGAAAAGGAGCATCGCTACTGCCAGGAGCAGGGCTGGCCGCTGCTGTTCCAGCTCGGCTGAGCGCGGGCGACGGATGCAAAAAAGGCAGCCCATGGGCTGCCTTTTGCGTTTTCTCAGATGGCGACTTACTGCAGCTCGGGCAGCAGCAGCTTGGCGATCTCGAAGTAGATGATGAGACCGGTGCCGTCCACCAGGGTGGCGATGAAGGGGGCGGACACCACCGCCGGGTCGATGCGAAAACGACGCAGCACCATGGGGATCACCGAGGCGACGGTGGCGCTCCACAGCACGATGGCGATGATGGTCAGGGTGACAACCATGCCGATCTGGGGGCCAACCCCCAAGCTCCAGGCCCGCACCCAGGCCGCCAGGGCGATGGCGGCCGAGATGAGCAGACCGGTGGAGATCTCTTTTTTCAGCACGGTGCCGAGGTTGCGCAGGCTCACCTCCCCCACCGCCATGGCACGCACAATCGTGGTGGTGATCTGGGTGCCGCTGTTGCCGCCGGTGCCGATCAGGAGCGGGATGAAGAAGGCCAGCGCGATGGCGGCCTCCAGCTGCTCTTCAAACGCCCGCAGCACGGTACCTGTATAGGCTTCGGCCACGAACAGGATCAGCAGCCAGCCCACCCGCTTGCGCCACAGTTGCCAGGGGGTCGCCTGCAGATAGGGAGTGTCGAGCGGCGAGGAGCCACCCTGCATCTCCGCATCCTCGGTGGATTCGAGCTCCAGGATGTCGGCTGCATCGTCCACGTGGAAGATGCCCACCAGCTTGCCCTGATCCTCCACCGGCAGGGTCGAGAGGTCACGATCGATCAGCAGGCGGGCGGCCAGCTCCTGATCCGCCCGAGCGTTGATGCGCACCACCTCCCGGTCCATCAGCTCGCTCACCGGCAGTTGCGGGTCGGCAATCAGCAGGGATTTGAGCGAGATGCTGCCGAGCAGGCGTTTGTCGTTGTTGACCACATAGAGGTTCTGGAACAGCTGGGCGTTGTCCCAGGCATCGTGGATCAGCTGCTTGGCACTGCCCACCGTCTCCTGATCGCCGATGGCCAGAAACTCGTGGCGCATGTTGGCGCCCACCGATTCGGTCGGCCAGTCGAGCAGGGAGTAGAAGGTGGACTGTACCTGCTCCGGGAAGCGGGCAAGCAGCATGGTGCGATCACTGCTGCCCAAGCGGCGCAGAATGGCCAGCATGTCGCGCCGTGGCATGGCCCCCTGCAACAGGCTGACGATGCTGACATGCAGTCGCATCAGCAGCCGGCCGGCACAGTCTGCCGACAGCGAGCCGAGCAATGCAGCCCCCTCGTTGATGGGCAGGGTATCGAAGATGCAGTTGAGCTCTTCCGGACGCAGGGTCAGCAGTTGATCGGCGCGCTGAACCGGATCCAGGTTGTGCTCCAGCCAGCCCTGCAGGGCGGCCAGATCGAGCAGTTGGTGACGATTGAGTAGTGTCTGTGTTTTCTTCATCACAAATGACCTCATGTGATTTCAGGCAAGCCTGAGCGCGAACGGTGATCCGTCGCCGTCTGAAAGAAAACAGCAATTTGATTGACGAGTAATAGGCAGGAAATGACGCCGTCCGGCGTGTCATCATCCCCACGTACCAGCTTTAGCACTGCATAACGTATCCGGCATGCCGGAAGCCACTTGGGTTTACACCTTAATCCGATGAAAACTGTCCTGATCTTGGGCGTCTCTGGACGTCGTGAGATCAGTGGCCTGTGTTTATACAGGAGCCTCGCCTAACGAGATGCTGCAAATAGTCGCACAACCCTCTGTTGTGCGGGCAGCATGATTATCGAACGCTCAATAGGAGTCAACCCGGGGCAAGGGGCTAAATGGCCCATGGCAACAGCTTGTTACAATTGGTTGGCAAGGGGAGTTGAATGAGGACAAAAAAACGGAAGAAAGGGGCTGGAACGGCAACCATCGCTTGCGGCCAGCCAGAGCCGCAAGCGATGAGAAAAGCTCAGCGGATGTAGTCGAACAGGGTCAACTTGCTGATCTTGCTGAAGGAGAGCTGGGTGGCGCTCAGGGCCGCATCCTCTTTCGACAGGGTGGCGATCACCTCATAGAGATCCGCTTCGGAGACCTTGGCCCTGGCCTGCTGGTTGAGGGTACTCAAGCCTTCGTTCGAACCCATCACCTGCTCCAGCCCGTTCATGCGCCCGCCGATCTCCCCCAGCCCCTGATCCACGTTCAGACGGGCATTCTTCATGTGGGCGGTGGCATCCGCCACCTTCAGCTGGAAGGTATCCGGCGTGATGTTGGGATCCCGCAGCGCCGTGATGAAATCGGACATGCCATCGAGGATGTTGTTGTTCTGGGGCGGATCCAGCACGAAGTTCTGCGCCGCGCCCCCCGCCGGCAGCGACAGAGTCAGCTCCAGCCCGTTGAAGGGGATCTTGTTGCCCGCCACATAGTCGCCGCTTTGCAGCAGGGTACCGCCGCCATCCCGGATCTCGTAGGTATCCGGCGTGCCGGCGATGGTGTTCACCGTGTACTGGTTGCTGGCGAGCGAAGGGTCGTAATTGTTGCGGTAAAAACTGTCGAAGTGGCCCTGATCGGCCACCCCGACCTGAATATTGGCGCTGGCCGCGCTGCTGGTACGACGGGTCGGCACGATTTCGAACAGGTTGAAGCCCGAATCGTTGGCGGCAATCTGCACCGTCGGTGACACCTGGATCTTGCGCTGACCGGTATCCCCCTGAAAAATGTAGTTGCCGCTGGCATCCTGAATGAAGGGCTGGGTCTTGCTCTGGTTGCCGCCGAAGATATATTCGCCCTGGGAGTTCTTGCTGTTCATCAGGTCGAACATCTGCTTTTGCAGCCCCTCCAGCTCGCTGGCGATGGCCTGGCGATCCTCGTACCCCACCGCCGAGTCGTTCGCCTTCTGGATCAGGGTCTGGGCGCTGGTCATGGCGGTGTTGAGGGCGGTCAGCACCGTCTCCTCGTGGCCCAGGCTGTTTTCCAGCAGGCTGCCGTTGACCCCGTACTGCTTGAAGAGATCGATCTCCTTGGTCAACGCCAACTTCTGGCTCATGCCGGAAGGGTCCTCCCCCGCCGTCTTGAACTTGTTGCCGGTCATCAGCTGTTCATAAGCCGTGCTCAGCCGCTCGTTGGCGCCGTTCAGCGAGGTGATGTTGCGGTCATAGACCATGTTGGTGGTGATACGCATCGGGTTACCTCACTGATGACAGCAGGGTGTCGAAGATGGTCTTGGCGGTGCTGACGATCTGGGCGGAGGCGGCATAGGACTGCTGATAGCGGATCAGGTTGGCCGCCTCCTCCTCCAGACTGACGCCGGAGACACTCTCGAAAATCTCCCTGCTCTGGGTCAATTTCGTTTCATCGGCCTTGAGCTGGCTCTTGGCCTGGCTGGTGGTGTTGCCCACCCCGGTCACCAGGCTGGAGTAGGCCTCGTTGAAGGTCATCTTGTCGTTGCTGGTGCCGGCGTTGCTGCTCTTGCGCACCAGATCCTTGTTCTGCAGTTCGGCCAGCGCCAGGCCGTTGGCGTTGTCGGCAAAGCCGTCGGTGTTGTAGCTCAGGGTGAAGCTGTCATTGGCTTCCACCTTGCCGGTGATGCTGAACTCATAACCCGGGGTCTGGGTCGGAGTGGCATACACCTTGGGGCCACCAAGCGGATTCTCGAGGGCCGCCATCAGGTTCTGCCCCTGGCTGGCGGCGGGGGCAACCCCGATCAGGGTGGTACCGTCCGCGGCATAGACCTGGTAGTTGCCGCTGCCATCTATCTTCACCACCTGGGGTGAGGCCGGATCCAGGCTGTTGGTGCCAAAGCCGGAACCGGCGCCGGTATTGGTGATGCCAGTGAGCTTGATCTCGCCCGAGCCGAAGTTGTTCTTGCCTTTATCCGCCTTGAGCGGCGATGCCAGCGCCAGATCTTCGGCCCGGGTCACCAGCTGGCCCAGGCCGGCAGCCGCCCGCTTGGTGGGTTGCAGCAGGATCCTGTCCCCCGCCGCCGGCGTGCCGGAGAGATCGAACTGGATGCCGTGCCCCGCCACCTGCACGGTGGCGGGTGGCGTGGTGCCAGTGGCCAGCGAGGTGCGGTTGCCATCCTTGTCCACCGAGAACACCTCGTAGCCGGTGGCACTGCTGAACTGCACCTCGTAGTCGAAGGTGGTCACTTCCGTCCCCTTGCCGGGCACGAAGCTCACCTTGGCGGTAGCGTTGCCGGTATTCTGGCTGTAGGGCAGGCCATCGCTCGTGCCGAGAGAGAAGAGATCCCCCCCCAGCTCGTTGTCCAGATCCATCCCCAACCTGTTTTGCTGGTTCATGGCATCCGCCATGGCGGCCGCCAGCTGACCCAGCTCGCGCTTGGCCGGCTCCAGATCGTTGCGGGCGGAGAAAAGCCCCCCTATCCCGCCGCCTATGTCCTTGTCATTGAGGGCGACCTTGTTGGGGTCCATGACCAGCTGCAACTCGGACTCACGGGCATCGGGATTACCCGGCACCACGCTGAGCTGGGCAACGCTGCCGTTGAGCACCAGGGAGTGGCCGGTGCTCATGTTGACCAGCATGCTGCCGTTGTCCTGCGGCACGGTGCGGATCTCCATCTTCTCGGAGAGCTGGCGAATGGCCTCGTCCCGCTGATCGAACAGCATCAGGTTCTCTTCCGGCGTGCCCTGGGTGCGAATGATAGCCTGGTTCAGATCGTTGATGCTGTTGATCAGGCTGTTCACTCGCTTGGCTTCGTCACCGATGGTGGTGTTGATGGTGTCGGTCTGCTTGTCCAGCTGGGCCGACAGGGTATGAAAGCGGTTCACCATGCCACTCAGCCCGCTCAGGGTGGTCTTGCGGCCCGAGATGTCGGCGGGTGCTTCGTTGGCGGTATGGAATCCTTCGAAATAGGAGCTGATGGCGGCACCGACGCTGTTGCTGGTGTCCCCCAGCAGGGTATCGGTGTTGGCAAGCTGCTGATAACGGGTGGAAGAGGCATAGAAGGCCGAAGTGTCGCGTCTGACCTCCCCCTGGGCATAGGCGTTGATGACCCGCTCGGTCAGCATGTCCCCGGTGCCGAGTCCGTTGGCATTGGTATAGATCAGGGTACGTTCACGCACATAGCCCTGGCTATTGACGTTGACGATGTTGTTACTGGTGGTCTGCAGCAGCCGCTGCTGGGCCATCACACCCGAGGTACCAATTCCAAGCAGATCGCTTGCCATGACTTACAGCTCCATTTCTGTCGTGTTGGTCGCGGAGTAGCCGGCAATGGCATCACTGCGCAATACCTGTTTCAGTTTCCTGGCATAGTGCGGGTCGGTGGCGTATCCGGCCTGTTGCAAGGCTTCGAAATAGCGATCCGGACTGTCCACCTTGGCCAGTGCCCCCTTGTAGCGGGAGCCCGATGTCAGGAAATCGACATAGTCGTTGAAGCTCTCTTCGAACGACTCGTAAGAGCGAAACGCGGCCTTCTGGCGCGACGCCACTCCTTTTTCATATTCCAGAGTGCTGACCACTGTCTTGGGTCCTTCCCAGCGCGGGTCGGCCTTGATGCCGAACAGGTTGTGGGTCACTTGCCCCTCCCCATTCTTGATCACCCGTTTACCCCAACCACTTTCCAGTGCGGCCTGCGCCACCAGCACCGCCGGGCTCAACCCCAGCTTGGCGGCCGCCTTCTTGGCCAGCGGCATCAGCCGGTCGACAAACTCTTCAGGGGAGTCGAACACCTGTGCGGTATCGTCCAGCGCCTTGTGACTGCGCATGCCGTGTGCCTCTGCCGCCGGCCCCATGGGCGGTACGGTTCGGCGGGTACGATGCAGCGCTGCCTGAGGCTGGGTATCCCCTTGCATCTCTTTCTCAGCAAAATCTTTGCCAACTTTTGAGGCGGAGATGAGATCGTTGGCGGCGGAGGTGGGCGGCTGATAGGGTTTGTAGACCCGCTCGGTACGCTGGGGCATCTTGAGCACCCGCCCGTCATGATGGGTGAAGGTCTCCGGCGAGAGCTGCTTGGCCACCATGGCGGCCAAGCCTATCCCCCCCTTGCTCGACATGTCGGCGACCCGCTGCTCATCCAGCATCCCTTCGTAGAACTGGGTGTAGCTGCTGTTGAAGGGGCTGTCCTGGGTCAGCACCTGGTTGGCCTGGCGCATGCTCTGGAACAGGGTCTGGGTGAAAATGGACTCGAACTGGCGGGAGGCGGCCATCAGCGCATCCGCTTTCCCCTCCTTGCTCTGGCTCAACTGGCGCAGGCGATCCAGGTTCTGGATATCCTGTACCATGCCCAGATTCACGCCGCCGTTGTTATCTAACTCTGCCATTTTGCTTACCTCATTGCCGCCCGTGGCAACCCCTTGCCGCTTGTTGATTACAGTATGACCAGCTGGCCTTCGATGGCGCCAGCCTGCTGCAGCGCCTCCAGGATCGCCATCAGGTCGCCGGGTGCCACCCCGACCTGGTTCACCGCCCGCACCAGATCATCCAGGGTCGCCCCGGTATCCAGCTTGAACATGCGCCCCTGCTCCTGCTGCACATTGATGGTGGAGTTGTTCGTCACCGCCGTCTGGCCACCCGAGAGCGGATTGGGCTGGGACACCTGCTGATTCTCCGCGATGGTGACCGTCAAGCCGCCGTGGCTGATGGCCGCCGGCTTGAGCCGCACCTGGCTGCCGATGACGATGGTGCCGGTACGGGAGTTGACGATGATCTTGGCCGCCTCGGTGGCCGGATCCACCTCCAGGTTCTCGATGGTGGCGAGATAAGAGACCCGCTGGCCCGGATCCCGCGGCGCATAGACCTTGACCGAGGTGGCATCGAGTGCCTGCGCGGTGTTGGGGCCGACCAGATCATTGACCACGTCGGCCAGCCGGCGCGCCGTGGTGAAGTCGGGACGATTCAGGTTGAAGGTGATGGTATCCCCCTGGCTGAAGGAGTTCGGAACCTCCCGCTCCACGGTGGCCCCGTTGGCGATGCGGCCGACGGTGGGCGTATTGACCACCACCTTGGAGCCGTCAGCCCCCTCGGCCCCTAGCCCGCCAACTACCAAGCTGCCCTGCGCTACGGCATAGACCCGGCCATCCAGCCCTTTCAGGAAGCTTTGCAGCAGGGTGCCGCCACGCAGGCTCTTGGCCTCACCGATGGCCGATACGGTCACATCTATGGTCTGTCCCGGTTTGGAAAAAGGGGGCAGATCGGCATGGATGGCCACCGGCGCCACGTCCTTGATCTTGGGCTTGATGTTGTCCGGCACCTTGATGCCGAAGTTGTTCAGCATGGTGCGAAACGTCTGCTCGGTGAAGGCGTTGCTCTTCTCACCCGTACCGGGCAGACCCACCACCAGGCCGTAGCCGATCAGCTGGTTGCTGCGCACCCCTTCCACCGAGCTGATGTCCTTGATCCGGGAGGCATGAGCCATCCCCAGGGGCAACAGGCAGCAAAACAGGGCAACAAGACGGAGCGACTTCATAACACCTCCTAGAGCGGCCACCAGGGACCATTGAAAAAGCTGGTGAGCCACCCCTGTTCCTGGCTGTTGGCCAGATCGCCGGTACCACCGTAATGGATGCGGGCATTGGCCACCTTCTGGGAGGAGACGCTGTTGTCCGTGGTCACATCCTCGGGGCGGATCATGCCGGTGATCCGGATATATTCATTGCCGTTGTTGAGCATGATCCACTTCTCGCCGCGCACCAGCAGGTTGCCGTTGGGCAGCACCTTGGCCACGCTGACGGAGATGTTGCCCTGCAGGCTGTTGCTCTGATCCGCCTTGGCCTGCCCCTTGAAAGCGCCATTCTGGCCAAGAGAGGCCGACAGATCATAGGGGCCGGCCGTTACCGGCACACCACCCAGCATCGCCGTGTTCATCGTCAGCTTGTTGTCCTTGCCGCTCTGGGTATTGGCCTTCTTGGAGGCAGAGGTGGACTCGGCCAGCTCGATGGTGATGATGTCGCCCACCTTGTGCGCCTTGATGTCCGAGTAGATGCCGTTGACCTGATCGGGCTGGAAAATCGCCCCGGTCGGTCTGACCGAGACCGGCTCCGACTCCCCGTAGACGGGGGCAAACTCGGGATCATCGGGCTTGGGGGTATTGGGGGTGCTGCTGCAGCCCCCCAACACCATCAGTCCCAGCATCCATATGGCTTTCATGGTGCGCCTCCTACTTATGTGCGCTGGATCAGGAAGGACATCATGCCGTCCACCGCCGAGAGAACCTTGGAGTTCATCTCGTACACCCGCTGGGCCTGGATCAGGTTGACCAGCTCTTCGGTCACGTTGACGTTGGAGGTCTCCAGCATGCCCTGCTTGATCACCCCAAGACCGTCCGTGCCGGCCACCCCCTGAATGGGAGCACCGCTGGACTGGGTTTCGACGAACATGTTCTCCCCCATCGGCTGCAATCCGGAGGCATTGACGAAGTCGCTGGTATTGATCTGACCGATGACCTGGGAAGCCCCATCCCCCTTGAGCTGCACCGAGACCTGCCCATCTTCCCCAATGGTGACGCTCTGGGCGTTCTCGGGGATCTGGATTTCCGGCTGCAACGGATAGCCGTTGCCCGGCGTGACTATGGTCCCTTCATCATTGAGGGTGAACTGGCCGTTGCGGGTATAGGCGGCGCTGCCGTCCGGCAGCTGGATTTCGAAATAGCCGCGGCCACTTATCATCAGATCCAGCGAGTTGTCGGTGGTCTGCACGTTGCCCTGGCTGTGGTTCTTCTGAGTGGCCACCACCTTGGCACCCGCCCCCAGCATCAGGCCGGAGGGGAGCTCGGTGTCGGCCGACGAACGACCGCCCGGCTGATTGATGTTTTGATAGAGCAGATCCTCGAAGATGGCCCGGGATTTTTTGTAACCCACGGTGCTGGCGTTCGCCAGGTTGTTCGAGGTAACCGAGATATTGGTCTGCTGTGCATCCAACCCGGTCTTGCTGATCCAGAGTGCAGGGTTCATGTAAAACTCCTTGGTTAGCTGATACGCAGCAGCTGGGTTTGGGCCTCGTCATTCTCTTCCGCGGTCTTCATGATTTTGACCTGGGTTTCGAACTGACGTTGCAAGCGAATAAGGTTGGTCATTTCATCGACCACGTTGACGTTGCTCCCCTCGAGGGAGCCGGCGATGAGGCCCACATTGGCCGACGCAGCTTCATTCTGGCCATCCTTGCGACGGAACAGGCCATCCTGCCCCTTCTCCACCGCATCGGCCGCCGGGTTGACCAGCTTGATACGCTGGTACTCCTCCGGCAGGTTGGGGGCGGCCCCCTCCGGCCGGCCGCTGATGGTGCCGTCCCGGTTGATTTCGATCTTCTCCATCGGCAGCGGCAGCACGATGGGCTGACCGCCGTCGTCCACCACGTTCAGGCCGGTGGAAGTCTGCAGATTGCCGGTGGCACTGAGCTGCAGGTTGCCCATGCGGGTATAGGCTTCACCGCCCTTGGGATCCTGCACCGCAATCCAGCCCGGGCCGTCGACGGCAACGTCAAGATCCCGACCCGTGGTCATCAGCATGCCGTGCTGCAGGTTCTGCCCCGGCCGCTCCGCCATGGCGAACACCCGGGTGGGCAGCCCTTCGCCAAACGCCTGCATGCTGCGCGCCTGCTCGAAGTCAGACTTGAAGCCGGTGGTGTTGGCGTTGGCCAGGTTGTTGCTTCGAACAGCCAGGCTGTTCATGCTCTCCTTGGCCCCGGACATGGCGATGTATAGCAGGTGATCCATGGGATCCTCCGTCAAACTGATGACTCTGACAGAGGAACTGCAATTTGAATGCCAATCCCCATCAAGCTTGTCAGTTACCGCCGCAATCCCCCGCAACAACAGGCAATAAAAAGGGGCGCCGAAGCGCCCCTTGTCGTGCATGCAACCAGACTTAACGGATCTGCAGTATGGTCTGCTGCAGGGAGCTGTTCACTTCCAGCGAACGGGAGTTGGCCTGGAAGTTGCGCTGCGCCGTGATGAGGTTGACCAGCTGGGAGGTCAAATCCACGTTGGATTGCTCCAGCGCAGAGGACTTGATGCTGCCCAGGGTACCCGAATTGGGGGTGCCCGGCAGCGCATCACCTGAGAGCAGAGACTGGCGCCAGGAGGTATCGCCGACCTGGGTCAATCCTTGCGAATTGGCGAACTTGGCAAGTGCCACCATGGCAACCTTCAACGTGGTCGCATTGCTGTAGGTCGCCGACACAATGCCGTCCGGCGTGATCTCCACCTTGGTCAGATTACCGACAGTGGCGCCATCCTGGGTCAGCTTGGTGACGTTGAAAGGCGAGCTGTATTGCGTCACGTCACCGAGACGGATCTCCAGTGTCTGGGTGGGGTCGGCACCGTTGGTGATAATCCCGGCCGCAGTACCAAGCGTAACGGTTTTGATCGGATCTGCCGGAACGGTCAGCGCTGTATCCAGTTTGCCACCGGAGGTAAACGTCATCTGGACGCCGGTGGGGACACCTGCGGCCGGGCTGGGTGAACCACCAGCGATGTCGATGGGCTTGTCCCCCTCATACATGTACATGCTCCAGGTACCCGGGGTCAGCGGTGTTCCCGGGGCAGCCGGATCCTCGTGGCGGACAAAATACTTGGTGATCACGTGGGGGGCACCCAGCGAATCATAAATCGTCACGGAAGTTGAGTGTGCAAAGGTGGCGGAGTTGGTGTGATCAAACGCAGCCGGTGACGTCGGTTTGGTTTTCGACTCGATACTCAGGTTGAAACTGGCTTCCACCAGCTCGGTCATTTTGGGCTCGCCCGCCCGATCCGGAATTTGAATCGGCTTGGTGGCGTTGATGCTGACCGCCTTCGGTGTCCCATCCGTGTTGATTTCATAACCTTGCAGATAGTTGCCCTGATTGTTGACCATATAGCTGTTTTCATTCAGCTTGAAGGCACCAGCCCGGGTAAAGGTACGATCCAGGTTGGTCAGACCGTCCGACGTCACGAAGAAGCCGTTGCCCTGGATGGACAAATCAAGGGCGTTGTTGGTGAATTGCAGCGCCCCCTGATGGAACTGCTGCGCCACCGCCCCCGTTGCCACACCGTTGCCGACCTGGGTCTTGGCATTGACGAAGATGGAGTTGGCGTAGACGTCCGCAAACTCGGCACGAGACTCTTTAAAGCCCGTGGTATTGACGTTGGCAATGTTGTTGGCGGTAACGTTCAGATCTTTTTGTGCCGCGTTGACACCGCTCAAGGCATTGTTAAATGACATATCCAGCTCCTTAGATCGATGCTGTTGGCGTGGTGGTTGATGGTGTTTTCACCGTACCTGCAATCTGCAAGATACTGTTCAAGCTTGTTGTACCGAGGCCTTTCAAATTGAGCTGGGTCGGATTGCTTGCCGAACCCAGGATCACGCTGTCGACCTTGCCGTAGGCAAAGATCGGCACACTCTCCGACTTCCCGTCCACGGTACCGTTTGCCTTGAGGGTGTATTTGCCCTCTTTGGCCGGGTTTCCGTCCTTGTCCTTGCCATCCCATACAATCTCGACGTTGCCCTTCTGGTCACCTTCCAGGGGAAACTCCTTGATGACCTGTCCGCTCTCGTCTTCGATGGTGATCTTGACGTTCGAATACTTGTTTTCTGTGCCCACTGCGACCACACCCGGCAAAGAACCATCTTTTTCCAGATAGCCGACGTTGCTCTGCAGCAAGACGTTTTGCCCCACCAGTGCCGACGCCTGCAGCGCCTGGCTGGAGGTCATCAAGGTATTGAGGCTGCCAATCTGGTTCGACAGGCTGCTGATCCCCTGAGACGTCGACATGGAGGTCATCTGGGAAAGCATCTGGGCGTTGTCCACCGGTTTGAACGGATCCTGATAGGAGAGCTGCATGGTCAGCAGCTTCAGGAACGACTCCTGATCCAGCTCCTTCTTCGGAGTGGTGGTCGTGCCCGTGGTCTGGGTGGAGGTATAGCCAATACCGTTCACACCACTGGTTGTATCTGCCATTTATGCGTCCCCCTGTCAGGACTTGCCGAGGTTGAGCGTCTGCTGCAGCATCTTCTTGGCAGAATCGGCCACCTGCACGTTGGTTTGATAGCTGCGCGAGGCGTTGATCATGTCCGCCATCTCTTCCACCATGTTGACGTTTGGCTTGAAGATGAAGCCATCCTTGTCTGCCATGGGGTGGTTGGGGTTGTACTCCTTGAGCAGAGGGGCATCGCTCTCGACAATGCCCTTCACTTCAACCCCGGCCGACGCCTGCTTGTCCGACATGGCCTGATCCAGCTGGGCGGCAAAGATTGGCCGCCTGGCATGGTAAGTTTTTTCCACGCTGGAGCTCACGCTGTCGGCGTTGGCCATGTTGCTGGCTACCGTGTTGAGTCGAACAGACTGTGCACTCATGGCCGAGCCTGCAATGTCAAAGACCTTGAACAAACTCATCACTGTTCTCCTTTCAAGGCCTTCAGCAGGCCACTGATCTTGCTGTTCATAAATTCAAGGGAGGTCTGGTATTCAAGGCTGTTGCGCAAGAACTCGCTGCGCTCCTGCTGCACGTCCACCGTGTTGCCATCACCGGTATCCGGCTGTAGGGGATTGCGATACTGCGTCACGCCGGGCGCATCCATCTGCAGGGCAAAGTGCTTCTCGCTGGTCGTGGCAAGCCCGAAGCCCTGATGTTGCTGGGCCTCTTCCAATGCTTGCGAGAAGTTGATGTCTCTGGCCTTGAAGCCAGGGGTATCCGCGTTGGCAATGTTGCTGGACAACACCTCGGCACGCTTGGAGCGAACGCTCAGCGTGTATTGATGGATACCAAATGCCTTGTCGAATGAAATTGCCATAGCACACCTCCTGCTTGAGAAATTATTAGCAAGAGGTGTGCCAAGGAAGGATTTAAGCGGAGATCATTTAACCTTGTAGACGATGCCGGGGTTGCAGCGGATCATCTCGAACCTGTCGGTCAAACCGGCCAGCGACTCGGAAGCCCCCAACATCAGGTAGCCGCCAGGATTGAGGCTGGCTGCAAACTGGTTGAGGATCTTCGACTTCACTTCCGGGGCAAAGTAGATGAGTACGTTGCGACAGAAGATGATGTCAAACTTGCCAAGCAGGCTGTAGCTCTCCAGCAAGTTCAAGGGCCGGAAGGTGGTCAATTTTCTGACACGCTCCACCACCCGCATCTTGTTGTCACCATGGGGTTCGAAGAACAGCTTCTTGCGCTCGGGCGACAAACCACGGGCCAGTGCCAAGCTATCGTATACCCCCTCCTTGCACTGATTGAGCATGGTGGTCGAGATGTCCGTCCCCACGATCTGGACGCCACCTGGCAAGGTGCCGGGCTTCTTCATCTGCTGTTCCAGCGCCGTCATGGCGATGGAATAGGGTTCCTGTCCGGAGGAAGAGGCCGCAGACCAGATCTTGATGGGCCGACCGCTCTTGCCCAGTTCGGGAAAGATCTTGTCGGTCAGCAGCTGGAAGGGATAGGTATCGCGAAACCACAGGGTTTCGTTGGTGGTCATGGCATCAACCACTGCCATTTTCAGGTCACGCTCACGCACACTCATCGCTCGAGTAACCAGATCAGACAGACTCTCAATACCAAACTGAGTCATCAAGGGTGAAAGCCGACTCTTGACCAGATACTGTTTGTTGTCACCCAGCACGATTCCGCTCTGTACCGCCAGAAAATTGCTGAATTGTTTGTATAAGTCGTCCGAAAGTGTCTTCATGCAGTTTGTTCTTCTTGATTAGAGTGCGCCTTGTACGGCCTTGGCCAATTCATCCGGCTGGAATTTGGCAATGAAATTGTTCGCACCAACTTTCTGCACCATGGCCTGATTGAACACCCCACTGAGGGATGTGTGCAGAATAACATGTAAGTCCTTGAGATTGGGATTGTTGCGGATCTCTGCCGTGAAAGTATATCCATCCATCTCCGGCATCTCGATGTCCGAGATCACCAGGGCGATCTGATCCTTGATGGGACCGTTTTTGGACATCTCCAGCAACATGTTGAGCGCTTCGCGTCCATCCTTGGCCAGCACGCACTGTACCCCGATGGCTTCGAGGGCGCGCTGCACCTGCTTGCGGGCCACAGAAGAGTCATCGGCCACCAGCACCGGACGTCCCAGGGTCGGGTGTTCTACGCTGGCCTCCACCAGCTCCTGGCTCACTTCGGTCGACACCGGCGAAATCTCGTTGAGGATGCGCTCCACGTCCAGGATCTCGACCAGCTCCCCATCCACCTCGGTGACGGCCGTCATGTAGTTGATGCGCCCAGCCCCTTTCGGTGGCGGCAGGATGGATTCCCAGTTCATGTTGATGATGCGCTCGACCGAGTGCACCAGAAAGCCCTGAATGGAGCGGTTGTATTCAGAAATGATGATGAAACACTTGGTCAGATCCTCGATAGGACGCTTGCCCATCGCCATGCTCAGATCGATGACGGAGATCGTCTGGCCACGAATGTGGGCCACCCCGCGAATGCAGGAGTTGAGCTTGGGCATGACGGTCAAGGGAGGACACTGCAACACTTCACGAACCTTGAATACGTTGATGCCAAATCTTTGACGTCCGTTGAGACGAAACAACAACAATTCCAGCCGGTTTTGCCCCACCAGCTGGGTACGTTGGTTGACCGAGTCCAGGATACTGGCCATAAACACTCCCTAAAAACGCTTGGCATTAATCATGCATGCGTGTTGGCTTGCGTCAGACTGTCGATGTCACTACGAACGAATTCTGAAGCAAGCATAGTTAAATATGGTGATATACGTGAACAACTTATCGGCCTGCGAGCGAAAATGATTAGTAGACTTTTCCTCACCTTACTGCTGTTTTGCGGCATTTCTCACGCCACGGCATCCGAGGTGACCAGTTACTTGCAAGAAAAGGCGCAGGAATTTGTGCTCGGCCAGCTCGATGTCCCCCTCGACGCCCAGGCACAGGTGCAGGCCGCTTCCATCGATGAACGTCTGCCCCTGAGCCGCTGCGAAGAGCATCTGTCCATCACCCTGCCCGCCAAGATGGAGATCCGCCGCAATACCACCGTCTACCTCAAGTGTGAGGAGGAGAAGCCTTGGGATCTCTACCTGCCGGTGCGGATCAGCATACAGAAGCCGTATGTGACCGTCTCCACGCCGGTGGCCAAGGGCGACATCCTCAGCGAGAGCGTGCTGACGCAGGCTTACCAGGATCAGACCCTGATCCGCGGCGACTATCTCAGCGATACCACGGCCCTCATCGGCGTTCGCAGCAAACGGGAACTCAAGCCGGGCCAGCCCATCCGGCTCAGCCAAGTCTGCGTCATCTGCAAGGGTGACCAGGTGACCCTCAGCGCAGAAAATAGCAGCATGCAAATCAAAACCATGGCCCGAGCCTTGCAAGATGGCAGCTTCGGAGACATGATCAGGCTCGTCAATATCCGGTCAGGCAAAACGGTGCAGGGAAAAGTCAACGCAGTTGGCTCCGTGGTGGTCACCTTCTGAGTATTTTCGGATCACTTTTTTTCTAAAGTTATGACGGCAGCCACCGATAAACAGGTAAGCGAACAGCAAAGCAGGCGAAGGTAAACACTATGGCTATTAACAATATCAACAACTTGGCGAACAATCGGTTGCAAAATACCGGTAGCAGCCAGGGTGCCAGCACCAAACCAGCGACCTCGTCCTCCGACAACCGTGCGGCGGCCGTCAAGACCGACTCCGTCTCTCTGACCAGCGAGGCGCAGCAATTGCAACAGATGCAGAAGAACCTCAACTCAGCCTCCACCGGCAATGAAAGCCGGGTCGAGAGCCTGAAGAAAGCCGTGGCCAATGGTGAATATCGGGTCGACAGCGAAGCTGTGGCCAAGAAGATGTTCAGTTTTGAATCCAACCTCGACAAGTTGCTGGGATGATGGATTTACCTTCGCTGCTGCACACCCAAGACGACTACCTCTCCCAGATGCAGGGCTTGCTGGAGGAGGAGTTCAACCTGCTCAAGCAGCACCAGGCACTGGCGCTGCCCGAGCTGGCAGAGCGCAAGCAGAAGCTGCTTGCCGATATTGAAGAGCTGGACAAGGCCATGGCCCTGCTGCCCGACCTGAAACAGCAACTGAATGCCTATCCCGAGCAGATGCGCGTACTGCGCGAGAAACTAGATGCCTGCCAGGAACAGAACGATCTGAACGGGCGCCTGCTCGAGCTCAGCATCGTCTCCAACCGCCGGCTGGCAAGCTACCTGAGCAAGCTGCGAGATCGCAACTCCCTGACCTATGACGCCAAGGGCAATACCCGCTCCGGTACCCGCTCCATCGGCATCAAGGCCTGACCTCCCCCGTTACGACGGCGGGCTGCCCCGCAGCACAACCATCCCCCCTTCTCTTTTTTACAGCGCCAGCTGCAACAGCACTTCGCTGTCCGCACAGGCGTGAATGCCGAGCACCCCATCCTCGTAGCGGCCATAACTTGCCGCCAGGTTGCCGCGTGGAAAACAGATGGATCCCGGGTTCATCAACACCAGCTCCCCTTCCCGCTGCAGCACGGGCAGATGGGTGTGGCCGCTGATGAACAGGCTGCCGGCAGGCAGCGGCACCGCAGCAGGCTGATAGAGATGGCCGTGACTGACGAACCAGCGCCGGCCATCCACCAGCAGCTGGTTGTAAGGGGCGGTGATGGGGAAATCCAGCAGCATCTGATCCACTTCCGAATCACAGTTGCCACGCACCGCCATGATGCGGGAGGCCAGCCCGTTGAGCCGCTCGGCCACGGCCGCGGGAGCATAGCCAGGCGGTACCGGGTTGCGCGGGCCGTGATTGAGCAGATCACCGAGCAGCAGATAATGATCCGGCTGCCAGGGGGCGAGCTGGTCGAGCACCTGCTCCAGCGCACTCAGGCTGCCGTGCAGGTCGGAAAGAATGGCAATCTTCATGGCAAGCTCCTTACTGCTGACTGAAGTAGAGATCCTTGGTGGCGATCGCCCCCTTCAGGTTCTGCACCGGCAGGCCGCGCAGGGTGGGATCCACCAGTCGCATCTGGTTGTAGTGATAGACGGGGATGGCCGGCATCTCGTCCATCAGCAACTGCTCGGCCTGGTGGTAGATCCCGCTCCTGGCATTGCCATCCAGGGTATCGGCCGCCTGTTGCAGCAGGCCGTCGAAGGCCGGGTTGCAGTAACCGCTCTCGTTCTGGGGATCCTGGCAGCGGAAGCTGTTGAGCATGGCAGAGGGCTCCACGTAATCCCCGAACAGGAAGGAGCGGGCCAGCATGAAATCGCCGCTGTCTTTCGCCACCTGATAGGCGTTCCACTCCATGTTGTTGAGCGTCACTTCGACCCCCAGCGGCTTCCACATGGCTGCGACGGCCAGCGCCAGCTTCTTGTGATTCTCAGAGGTGTTGTAGGTGAGCGTCAACTTGAGGGGATGTTGGCTGTCATAGCCGGCCTGGGCCAGCAGCTCCGCCGCTCTGGCCAGCCGGGTCGGCTGATCCTGCAGGGCCAGGGGGGAACTCAGCGCCTCATAGCCCGGCATGCCAGGCAGCAGCGACCAGGCGGGTTGCTCGCCCTGCCCGCTGACCTTCTCGGTCAACAGATGACGATCGATGGTCATGGCCAGTGCCTGGCGCACCCGCACGTCCTGCAGTTCAGGGCGGCGCAGGTTGAAGGTGTAGAGGTAGGTGCCCAGCAGCGGCAGGCCCCAGATCCGCTCGGGGGTTGCCTCTCTGGTTTTCTGGTAATACTCCAGCGCCACCTTGTTGGTGAGCTGGATCTCCCCCGCCTCGTAGCGCAGCCGCTCGGCATGCTGGGAGGCGAGCGGCAGATAGGTCACCCGCTGGATCCGGGTGTGGGCATCATCCCAGTACTGCACGTTGCGCTCCGCCTCGATGCGCTCGTTCGGTACCCAGTTCACCAGCTTATAGGCGCCGTTGCTGACCAGCTTGCCGGGCTGGGTCCACTGCTTGCCGAACTGGCTGATGGCCTTCTCGTTGACCGGCACGAAGGGGCGCTGGCTTATCAGTTGCAGGAAGTAGGGAACCGGCCGCTCCAGCGTCACTTTCAGGATCTGCTCGCTCTCGGCTTCCACCCCTAAGGTGTTGAGATCGAGCGCGCCGGCGTAGATGGACTGGGCATTGTTGATGCCGGTTGTCAGCAGCAGGCCGGCAGAGGGGGAAGCCTGGGCGGGGTCCAGCAGACGACGCCAGGCATAGACGAAATCGGTGGCGGTGAGCGGCTCGCCGTTGGACCACTTGAGCTGCGGGCGCAGGAAGAAACGCCAGACCAGCCCGTCTGCACTGGTCTCCCAGCGCTGGGCCTGGGCCGGCACGATCCGGCCCTGACCATCTTCGCTCACCAGCCCTTCAAACAGGTCCACCAGCACCACTTCACCGGGGAAGCCGGAGCGGATCTGGGCCGGGTCGAGGGATTCGGGCTCAGCGCCATTGCCCTTGACCAGGGTCTGGCGATCCGACAACGCGGGATCCTGGGATACCGTGGTCGCCTGCAGCGGCGGGGTCAGCAGCAGCCCCAGCAACAAGGGGGAGAGCCAGCGTGGTGCCGGCCGGCGTACTAAGCGGTAAACCATGACATAAACCTCGTTCAATGCACTTATTTCAGGAAAGGGGGAAGGCCGGCGGCGCGCCTGGATACGAATGCATGATGCCGCGCTTGTTATCCCCGAAGACGCCCCGTATTGTATCGGGCTTGCCCAAGAGATGGAGTCTCTCGGGCTATTTTTTTCAGGAGTTTTTATGGGGTATGAGTGGCTGGCGCTGGCAGCGGCCAGTTTATGGGCAATGGCGGCCCTGATTTCCGTCAAACCAGCTCGCCATCTGGGGCCATTTGCCTACAGCCGCTGGCGGATGTGCCTGGTCAGCCTGATGCTCGGCAGCATGAGTCTCCTGACCGGCGGCTGGCATACCCTCTCGGGCAGTGCCCTCCCCCTGCTGGCCATCTCGGGCCTCATCGGCATCTTCATCGGCGATACCGCCCTCTACGCCTGCATGAACCGGCTGGGTCCCCGTCGCAGCGGTCTGCTGTTTTCTTGCCATGCGCTGTTTTCCGCGCTGCTCGGGCTCTGGCTGTTCAACGAGCAGTTGACCGGTTCCCGGCTGGCCGGCGCCATGCTGGTGTTTGTCGGCGTCATGCTGGCCATTCTGTTTGGTCGGCGCAGCAGCGGCAGCGAATGGGAGAAAATACGGGGCAGCCTGGCGGCCGGGGTCGCGCTAGGGCTGACCGCCGCCCTCTGCCAGAGCCTGGGCGCCATCATCGCCAAACCGGTGATGATGGGCGGCGACGTCGATGCGGTGAGCGCCTCCGGCGTCAGGATGGGCAGCGCCCTGCTGGCTCACTGCGCCCTGCGCATGACCGGGCTGCCACTGAGCAAGCCGCTGCATCCCGTCAACCGTCGCATCTTCGGCATGATAGCCCTCAACGGATTCCTCGCCATGGCGCTCGGCATGACGCTGATCCTGGTGGCCCTGAAACAGGGGGATGTGGGCATGGTGGCCATCCTCTCCTCCACCACCCCCGTCATCTTGCTGCCACTGCTGTGGTGGCACTCGGGCGAGCGGCCGTCCGCCGCCGCCTGGGCCGGCACCCTGCTGGCCACCCTGGGGACAGTGCTGGTGCTGGGAGCCAGCGGCCACTGACTCCTGGCGATCAGAAGCGGGCGATTTCGTCGACGGTCAGCTCGCGATATTCGCCCGGCGCCAGATCGTCGTCCAGCACCAGATCGCCCACCCGCTCCCGGTGCAGCCCCACCACCTTGTTGCCGATGGCGGCAAACATCCGCTTCACCTGATGGTACTTGCCCTCGTGGATGGTGAGGCGCGCCTCGCACTCCCCCAGGATCTCCAGCTGGGCCGGCCGGGTCTTCTCGGTTTCGCTGCGCAGCAGCACCCCTTCGGCAAACAGCGCAATGGCATCCGGGCTCACCGGATCGGCCAGCCAGACGTGATAGGTCTTGGCGCACTCGTGACGGGGAGAGGTGATGCGATGGGACCACTGTCCGTCATCGGTCACCAGTACCAGACCTGTGGTATCGAGATCGAGCCGCCCCACCACGTGCAGCTTGCCCATGGCCGGCTCGTCCATCAGGAAGAAGACGGTGGGGTGATCCGGATCCTCGTTGGAGCAGACATACCCTTCCGGCTTGTGCAGCATGAAGTAGCGGTTGCGCTGATCCAGAGTCAGGGTGACGCCGTCGAACTCGATCTGGCTCTGCTCGTTGATGTGGAAGGCGGGCTGCTTGACCACGATACCGTCCACCATCACCTCTCCCTGCCGGATCAGTTTGCCCGCCAGCGAGCGGGTCAAGTCGGAACAATCGCAAAGAAATTTATCGAGCCGCATGCACAACCTCAGAGTCCATCAAGAAAGGGGCGTCATTATATCGGCCGGGGCCGACAACTCCAGCACTAAGCGCCAAGGCCGGCCAGCATGTCGCCATGACGAACCCGGGCGCCGGTGTTAGACTGCCAACAGAGGGCCTAACGTCACGCATAATAATAATGTCAGGAAGCCGTATGAAGTCGCACACTCCTCATCCCGTTATCCCCGTCAACCAGCTGCAACCCGGCATGTACGTGATCGCCATTACCAGCCAGACCGGCGGCATGGAGATTGCCCAGATGGGGCTGGTGACCACCCGTCAGCAGATCAACGATCTGGTCAGGCGCGGCGTACTCACGGTGCGGGTCGATCTCGCCCGCAGCAAGCTGCCCGGCATCGAGCAGGTCATCTCCCCCCAACCCGCCGTCTCTGCGACCAGCTCACAACGTCCCTCCGGCAGTGGCAACGGCGAGGGGCGTGAACTGAAGATCCGCCGGCTTTATCAGGAGGCTCGCGAGCTGCAGGGCAAGTTCATCCGCCACCTCAAGGCGGGGGAGCCCATCGACATCACGCCGCTGGCGGCAGTGGCCGAGGAGATGGTGGACACCATGTTCACCCACGGCGACGCCATGCTCTGTCTGGCCCGCATTCGCGCCAAGGATGCCTACCTGATGGAGCACTCCATGAACGTCGCCATCCTGCTGGCGAACTTCGGCCGCTATCTGGACCTGGATCGCAGCGTGCTCAAGGAGCTGACCCTGGGCGGCCTGCTGCACGACGTGGGCAAGATCATGACCCCGGACGAGGTGCTCAACAAGCCGGGCAAGCTCACCGACGAGGAGTTTGTGGTCATGCGCCAGCACGTGGTGCACAGCTACGAGATCCTGAGCAACACCCCCGGTATCACCGCCACCATGCTGGAGGTGGCAGCCAACCATCACGAACGGCTCGATGGCACCGGTTACCCGCAGCGGCTCAAGGGTGAGCAGCTCTCGCTCTATACCCGCATGAGCGGCATCGTCGATGTCTATGACGCGGTCACGGCGGATCGGGTTTACAAGCAGGGGATGCAGCCGACCCAGGCCTTTCGCATTCTGCTCAAGGGGATCAACCACCACTTCGATGCCGAACTGGTTACCAAGTTCATCAAGTGCATGGGGGTCTATCCGGTGGGTACCCTGGTGCAGCTCTCCAACCAGCGGCTAGCCATCGTCATGCAGCGCAATCCTCATGAGCCGCTCAAACCGGTGGTGAAGGTGATCTATCACGGGACCCAGCGCCACTACCTCGAGGTGCAGTGGCTGGATCTGGCCAAGAACGGGGTGCAGGAGACCATCGAGAGCACGGTCGATCCCAAGGAGTTCGGCATCAACCTCGCCAACTTCGTCTAGTTGGCGCCCCCTTCCCGCGACCGCTCGGCGCAGTGCTGGATGAGGAACTCCTCATCCAGCGGCGACAGATCGAAGCGGATGCAGGCCTCTTCGATGGCCCGGATGTCGTGTTGATGGTGCTCGCTGAGCCAGCGCACGGCGCGGCGCAGATCTTCACCGTGGGGCAGCAGGGTATGGTCGCTCATGGGGCACCTCCGATCAGCCATCGATAGCGGCCCGCCACAGCGGGCCCTCTCTTCTAGCTTAGTCCGCCAGCCGCCCCTTCATCCTGCCTTCAAACAGCCTCAGGCAAACGCCCGCTGCCAATCCTGATCAAACTTCGCCAGCGCCGCGTCCACCGCCGGCACCCGCAGCAGCTGTTCGGCCACGTCGAGCGGCAATGTGATGGACTGGCAACCCGCCAGCAGGCAGTCGAGGGCCTGGCGCGGGGTACGGAAGGAGGCAGCCAGCACCTTGCTGTGCGGCGCGTGCAGCGCCAGCAGCTGTTGCAGCTCCTGCACGGTGGCGATGCCATCGCCCCCCTGGGCATCCAGCCGGTTGACGTAGGGCGCCACGTATTCGGCCCCCGCCACCGCCGCCAGCCAGCCCTGCAGCGGGGTATAGACCGCCGTGCCCAGGGTCGGCACCCCGTTGGCCGTCAGGGTCTTGATGGCCGCCAGCCCCTCTTCACATACCGGGATCTTGATCACCAGGTCCCGGTCCAGCTCACGCAGGGCAAATGCCTCGCGCACCATCTCGGTCTCGGTTTTGGCCATAACCTGGGCAAACAGCCGCGCCTTGGGACCCAGCGCCTCCCGCAGGGCAGGCAACAGCTCGGCCAGCGGCATGCCACCGGCAGCGGTAATGGACGGGTTGGTGGTGACGCCGGCCAGCGGCAGGATCCGTGACCAGCGGCGCACCGCAGCCACATCGGCAGTATCGAGATAAAGCTCCATCTCTGACTCCTTAAGGGGATGTGCAATCTGTCGCCATTCTAGCGAGATAACATCCGCAATTTAGTTGATCGAAATCAAATCAACTTTCGAACGAAAGAAAATAGAATGCAAAAACAAAAGGAGGCGGTATGATTTTCGACCTGCAACGCTATTCAACCCACGATGGCCCCGGCATTCGCACCCTGGTGTTTCTCAAGGGGTGCTCGCTGGCCTGTCGCTGGTGTCAAAACCCGGAAAGCCGCTCTCCCAAGCCGGACATACTACTCGACCGGCGCCAATGCATCGAGGGATGCCGGCTCTGCAGCGACGCCTGCCCGGCAATCTTGCGTGACAGCCAGGGGGTCCAGCTCACCCGCTCATCCCTCGGCAATCAGGATGTGGAACGGCTGCGCGGCCTCTGCCCCAGCGAAGCGCTGCAGGTGTGCGGCCGGGAGGAGAGCCTGGACACCCTGATGGCCACCATCTTGCGAGATCGCCCCTTCTTCGAGCGCAGCGGCGGCGGAGTGACCCTCTCCGGCGGCGAGCCCTTCATGCAGCCAGAATTTGCCGCCAGCCTGCTGGCCCGCTGCCAGGCCGAGGGGCTGCATACCGCGGTGGAAAGTTGCCTGCACGTGCCCTGGCACCAGATTGAACCCAGCCTCCCCCACCTCGACCTGCTGCTGGCGGATCTCAAGCATGTGGATGAGGAGCGCTTCTTCGACTGGACTCGCGGCAAGGTCGCCCTGCCCCTGGCCAACCTCAGGCGGCTGGCCGAGCGCGGCGTGGCCATGCAGATCCGGGTGCCGCTCATCCCCGGCTTCAATGCCGACCGCGCCTCCATCGAGGCCATCACCCAGGCCGCCGCCAGCCTCGGCACCGTACAGGAGATCCATTTTCTCCCCTACCACACCCTGGGCGCGGGCAAGTACGCTCTGCTCGACCAACCCTATCAGGCCCCCCTGCAGCCACTCGATGACCCGGCACTGCTCGCCTTTGCCCATGAGTGTGCCCGTGCGCAGGGGCTGACCCCGCTCACCCGGGGCTAGACAGACCCCATGACATCAGCCATTCGCTGCCCAATGACCAGAGGATAAGACCATGACCCAGCTCGACCTCACCACCCTGCCCCCACGGATCCGCGCCCACAAGGAGAGCCTGATCCACATCGTCCAGCCGCCAGTCTGCACCGAACGTGCCCGCCACTATACAGAGGCCTATCAGGCCCTCCTGGCCAGGCCGCTGCCGGTGCGCCGCGCCCTGGCGCTGGCTCACCACCTCAAGGAACGTACCATCTGGATCAAGCACGACGAGCTCATCGTCGGCAACCAGGCGAGCCAGGTGCGGGCGGCGCCGCTCTTTCCCGAATACACGGTGGGCTGGATCGAGAAAGAGATCGATGAGCTGGCCGACCGCCCCGGCGCCGGCTTTGCGGTGAGCGAGGCGGACAAGCTGGCCATCCACGCCCTCACTCCCTTCTGGCGCGGCCAGACGGTGCAGGATCGCTGCTACGGCCTCTTTACCGACGAGCAGAAGGGGCTGCTGGAGAGCGGCATCATCAAGGCCGAGGGCAACATGACCTCGGGGGATGCCCACCTCGCGGTCAACTACGAGCAGTTGCTTGCCCTCGGTCTCGACGGCCTCAAGGCCAGGGTGGCCGAGCGGCGCAGCCGGCTCGATCTGGCGGACTGGGCCGATCTGCAGCGCGAGCAGTTCCTGCAGGCCGTCGCCATCACCCTCGATGCCGTCAGCCAGCATATCGAGCGTTACGCCGCGCTGGCCCGCGAACTGGCGCAGCAGGAGCCACGCCCAGAGCGCCGCGGCGAGCTTGAGACGATCGCGCTCAACTGCGCCCACATCGCCCACCGGCCCCCCGAGACCTTCTGGCAGGCGCTGCAGCTCTGCTACTTCATCCAGCTCATCCTGCAGATCGAGTCCAACGGCCACTCGGTGTCGTTTGGCCGGATGGACCAGTACCTCTACCCCTGGTATCGCCGCGAGGTTGAGCTGTCGGAACTCCTACCGCGCACGCGCGCCATCGAGCTGCTGCAAGGGTGCTGGCTCAAGCTGCTGGAGGTGAACAAGATCCGCTCCGGCACCCACTCCAAAGCCTCCGCCGGCAGCCCGCTCTACCAGAACGTCACCATCGGCGGCCAGAACTGGCGCAATGGCAAGGCCCACGACGCAGTCAACGGCCTCTCCTACGCGATTCTGGAGTCCTGCGGCCAGCTGCGCTCGACCCAACCCAACCTCTCGGTGCGCTACCACGCCGGCATGAGCGAGGATTTCCTCGACGCCTGCATCCAGGTGATCCGCTGCGGCTTCGGCATGCCCGCCTTCAACAACGACGAGGTGGTGATCCCCGAGTTCATCAAGCTCGGGGTGAGCGAGGAGGATGCCCACCACTACGCCGCCATCGGCTGCATCGAGACCGCGGTGCCCGGCAAGTGGGGCTATCGCTGCACCGGCATGAGCTTTATCAACTTCGCCCGCATCCTGCTGGCGGCGCTCGATGGCGGCCGCGATGCCACCACCGGCAAGGTCTTCCTGCCCCAGCCCCAGTCGCTGCAGGACGGCACCTTCGGCCACTTCGACGAGGTGATGGCCCGCTGGGACGAGCAGGTGCGCTACTTCACCCGCAAGTCCATCGAGATCGATTGCGTGGTCGACAGCGTGCTGGAGGCCCAGGCCCACGACATCCTCTGCAGCGCCCTGGTGGATGACTGTATCGAACGCGGCAAGACCATCAAGGAGGGGGGCGCCGTCTATGACTGGGTCTCCGGCCTGCAGGTGGGGATCGCCAACCTGGGCAACAGCCTGGCAGCGCTGAAGAAACTGGTGTTCGAGCAGGGGGTGGTGGATCAGCGCGAGCTGGCCGAGGCGTTAGATCAGGATTTTGCCGGATTGCAGGGCGAACAGCTGCGCCAGCGCCTCACCAATGCCGCCCCCAAATATGGCAACGATCTGGACGAGGTCGACCTGCTGCTGGTACAGGCCTACCAGAGCTACATCGACGAGCTCAAGGGGCTGCACAACACCCGCTTCGGCCGCGGCCCCATCGGCGGCACCTACTATGCGGGCACCTCCTCCATCTCGGCCAACGTGCCGTTCGGTGCGGCCACCATGGCCACCCCGGATGGCCGCCACGCCCGCACCCCGCTGGCGGAAGGGGCCAGCCCAGCGTCGGGCTCGGATCGCCTCGGCCCCACGGCGGTGTTCAACTCGCTCGGCAAGCTGCCCACGGCGGCCATCCTCGGCGGCGTGCTGCTCAACCAGAAGCTGAGCCCGGCCAGCCTCGAGAGCGAGCGGGACAAGGCCAAGCTGATGAGCCTGCTGCGCACCTTCTTCGAGGTACACAAGGGGTGGCACGTGCAGTACAACA
Organism: Aeromonas sp. s5; assembly: GCF_040907865.1. NCBI lineage: Bacteria > Pseudomonadati > Pseudomonadota > Gammaproteobacteria > Aeromonadales > Aeromonadaceae > Aeromonas > Aeromonas sp. s5. Next base: position 474,355 of record NZ_JBFOCO010000023.1, on the reverse strand, counting down.
TCGTCTCGCGCGAGACGCTGCTGGCGGCCAAGGCCCATCCCGACCAGTACCGGGATCTGGTGGTGCGGGTGGCGGGCTATTCGGCCTTCTTCACCGCCTTATCCCCCGATGCGCAAGATGATATCATCGCCCGCACCGAGCACTGTCTCTGACGGGCTCCACCAGGGGCAGCTGTGCCCCATTATGACCGGCAAGCCACCCGCGCGGTGGCTTGCCGCTATCCACTGCCAGCCAGCGAGGTCCCATGAACCCACGCCACCAACTGATCCTCACCCTGGTCCATCAGGCTCGCAAGATGAGCGTGAGCGAGCTCTCCCAACGTACCGGGGTCTCGGAGGTGACGGTGCGCAACGACCTGACCGCCCTCGAAAAGCAGGGGCTGCTCAAGCGCGTGCACGGCTCGGCCATGGCGCTGGAGAGCGACGACCCCGACGCCCGGATGAACATCAACTACCTGCTCAAGGAGCGCCTCGCCGAGCGCGCCGCCCAGCTGGTGGAGGATGGCGAGACGGTCTTTATCGAGGGGGGCAGCGCCAACGCCCTGCTGGCCCGTCATCTGGCCCTGCACAAGCGGGTCACCATCATCACCATCAGCAGCTACATCGCCCATCTGCTGCGGGACACCCAGGCCCAGGTGGTACTGCTCGGCGGCCTGTTCCAGCATCAGAGCGAGAGCGTGGTAGGGCCGCTGACCCGGCTGTGCATCGAGCAGGTGCACTTCTCCAAGGCCTTCATCGGGGTAGACGGCTTTCATCCCGAGGTGGGCTTCACCGGCCGCGACATGATGCGGGCGGATGTGGTCAACAGCGTACTGGCCAAGGGGGTGACCAATGTGGTCATCACCGACAGCAGCAAGTTCGGCGCCATCCACCCAAGCCCCCTCGGCACGCCGGGCCAGATCGGCGTGCTGGTCACCGACGACGCCCTGCCCGCCCCCATGCGATCCACCCTGGCCGCACGCGGTATCACAGTGCACTGCGTCGCCGCCTGAGTAGTACCTTGCCGCCTGTTGCGGGATTGCTCCCCCGCCTGGCCGCTTGACGGCGCCCACCCAGACGAGGGTATGCTCGTCCTCTTTTGGGCACCGCCTGGCAAGGGCCACTCTTTCAAGGACGTGACATGCACACCAAGGACAAGTTTCTGGCCGCTCTGGTCATCCTCTGCTGGGGGCTCAACTTCGTCGCCATCAAGTGGGGGCTGGAGGGGATCCCGCCGCTGCTGCTGGGGGCACTGCGCTTCGTCGGAGTGGTCTTTCCCGCCATCCTGCTGGTCCCCAGACCCGCCATGCCCTGGCGCTGGCTGCTGGCCTACGGCGGTGCCATCAGCCTCGGCCAGTTCTCCTTTCTGTTCTGCGCCATGAAGTTCGGCATGCCGGCGGGCATGGCCTCGCTGGTGCTGCAATCCCAGGTGGTGTTCACCCTGCTGTTCGCCATGATCTGGCTGGGGGAGCGCTGGCAACCCCACCACTGGGTGGCCCTGCCGCTGGCGGGGGCCGGGCTCTACCTCATCGCCACCCATGGCGAGGGCAATCTCACCCTGCTCGGCTTCGTGCTGACCCTCTGCGCCGCCGCCTGCTGGGGCCTTGGCAATGTCATCAATCGCCAGATCGGCCTGCGTTACAAGACCTCTCTGCCAAGCCTGGTCGCCTGGGGCGGGCTGGTGCCCATCCTCCCCTTCTTCGCCCTCTCCTGGCTATTCGAGGGACCTGAGCTGATGGCCAGCAGCCTGCTCAACATCAGCTGGCAGGGGATCCTGTGCGTGCTCTATCTCTCCTTTGTCGCCACCTGGCTCGGCTACGGCCTGTGGGGGCGGCTGCTGATGCGCTACCCGGTGGCGCAGGTGGCCCCCCTCTCCCTGCTGGTGCCCTGCGTCGGCATGGTGGCAGCGGCCCTGTTACTGGACGAGCACCCCACCCCCTTGCAGTGGCTGGGTTCTGCCCTGGTGCTGCTGGGGTTCGTGGTGCATCTGCTGGGCGGGCGGCTGCGCTGGTTCAAATCGCAGACCGCCGCCTGACGCTTATTTATCCGTCGCCATTGACCGGGGCGGAGAAACTTTTCATGATGAGCCAGCCCCCAACGGGGCTCGCGTCATCAACACATGGCCTGCAGGACGCAGCCATCAGGAGAGCAAGGACATGCCATCGACAGTCACCGCCGGCCCCCGGATCATCCCGCGCCTTCTGCGCACCAGTGCCATCACCCTGACCCTCTGCCTGAGCCACTACGGCTGGAGCGCCACCCTGCCGGCTGACCTCAAGTGGGAGAGCAACAACGCGGATCCGGTGTTCGCGGATCCGGCCGCCAAGCGGGGCGGCACCTTTCGCGGCTTCATGACCAGTTTTCCGCTGACCCTGCGGGTGTACGGTCCGGACTCCAACGGCGGCTTCGCCGGCTATGTGCGGGAGACCAACCTGCCGCTCTTGAGCACCCATCCCGTCACCGGCAATCCCATGCCCATGCTGGCCAACGAATGGGCCTTCGGAGCCGACCACAAGACCCTCTATCTGCGCATCAACCCCAAGGCTCGCTGGTCAGACGGCCAACCAGTCACCGCCGATGACTGGCTGTTCACCCTCAAGCTGCTGCGTAGCAAAGAGATCAACGACCCCTGGTACAACAACTACTACAGCACCCAGATAAGCGACGTCACCAAGTTTGATGACCACACCCTGGCCATCTCCAGCGGCAGTGCCAAGAGTCGCCAGGATCTGCTGGAATCCCTCCCCTTCACCCCGGCTCCCAGCCACGCCATCAAGATCACCGCCGACTGGGTCAAGGCGTACAACTGGAAGGTACTGCCGGTGACCGGCCCCTACCAGCTTGGCGAGGTGAAGAAGGGCAAGTCGGTCACCTTCGAACGGGTCAAGGATTGGTGGGGCAATGACGAGCGCTACTTCCAGCACCGTTTCAACCCGGACCGGATCGAGCTCAAGGTGCTCAGGGATCAGAACATCGCCTGGCAACATTTCCTGCGCGGCGAGCTGGATACCTTCCCGCTGGTCATGCCCAACTGGTGGCACGACAAGACCAGGACGCCGGAGTTCGAGCAGGGTTATATCGAGCGACTCTGGTTCTACAACCAGACCCCCCAGTCCCCCATGGGGCTCTATCTCAACACCGCCGATCCGCTGCTGCGCGACCTCAATGTGCGGCTCGGCATCCAGCATGCCCTCAACCTCGACAAGATGCTCACCACCCTGCTGCGGGGGGACTACCAACGCCTCAACAGTTACGGCTCAGGCCAGGGGGAGTTCACCAACACGGAGCTCAAGGCCCGCCCGTTTGACCCCGAGCTGGCGCGCCAGTACTTCGCCAAGGCCGGTTTCACCAAGCCCGGCCCCGACGGCACCCTGCAAAACGACAAGGGCCAGCCGCTGACCCTGAGCATCACCTACACCACGGCGGAGCACGCCCAGCGCCTCACCCTGCTGCGCGAAGAGGCCAAGAAGGCGGGGCTCAACCTCGAGCTCAACCTGATGGATGCCTCGGCCGGCTTCAAGTCGATGCTGGAGAAGAAACACCAGAGCGCCTGGATGGGCTGGAGTACCAGCCGCTATCCCGCCTACTGGGAATATTTCCACAAGGTCAACGCCAACAAGCCACAGACCAACAACATCATGAACATAAATGACGACGCCATCACAGCCCTGGTGGAGCAGTACGACAAGGAGTTCGACTTCGCCAAAAAGGCGGCGCTGTCGCGCCAGATCCAGCAGCGGCTCTATGAACTGGCCAGCTTCGTGCCCGCCTATCAGGTGCCCTACACCCGGGAAGGGGCCTGGCGCTGGATAAAACTGCCCAAGTTGCCGGCGACGCCCAAGAGCGAACTGCTCTACTGGCCGCTGGACGGCAGCAACAGTGGCTACAGTTACGGCGGTCTGTTCTGGATTGATGAAGAGACCAAGGCGCAGACCCGGGCCGCCATCAAGGCTGGCCAGCCCTTCCCGCCCGTCACCCTGGTTGACACCACCTATCAGCAGAAATAGGGCAACCCGCTTCTCTGCCAGGGTGTGCCAAGGCCATCAACAAAAAGACCCCGCACAGTGGCGGGGTCTTTCTTTGCAACCTGGGTTGCTCGCTGAGGCAGGAGGCGCTTAGCCGCGCTTGGCCTGCTTCTGGGCGATGGCGTCGGCCACGTCGGCCGGCTCCAGCACGATACCTTCCTGATCCGGCGTCGGGAAGACGGCCACGCACAGCTCATCCTGCTCCATGCCGTCAATCCAGCGCTCCAGCCATACCTTGAGGGTGATGGACTGCGGCTTGCAGTCGGCCCACTCCCCTTCGGCCCACGCCTTGGCGTACTCCGGGTGCGGCCATACCGGGATGCAGTCTTCATCGTCGGTGGTCAGCATCATGACGCCGTGCTCGTCGGTCAGAACGAACAGCTCTTCGTGCTCGACCAGCTTGCTGATGAAGTGATCAAAGCGGTAGTCCGCGTTCAGTTGCAGCGCAGCATTGCGCTCGGTGTCGCTCAGTTCATAGCTCATCGGTCAAGTCTCTTGTGCAATAAAGGGCGCCATGTTCACATCTTGCCGGCGCCTTGTCCAGTATGAGAGATCGGTCACCGATTTTTGAGCAGGTTCACCCGAGCTCAGGAGTCACCAGGTCGATCTCCGCCATCTCGCCAAGGCGCTGGCGCAGCCAGTAGGCCGCCTCCACTTCGACGAAGCAGAGCTGATCCCGACCGGCCCTCGCCCCCGCCAGGATCTGTGCAAGACGAGCCTGCTGCGCGCTGTCCCAGGCATCGGCCAGCTTGCCGTCATGAGCCTCTTCCACCACCTCGCGGCGCAGCTCGAACAGATTGTCGGTGATCGGGCTGTTGATCTTGGCCGGGCTGTGCCAGTACATCTGCAGGTTGTCCATCATCTCGTTGTCGTAGTTGGCCAGCGCGTCCAGCTCAGGCGTCGCCCCCTCTTCACCGGTCGCGAAGTCACACCAGGCCGCCGTCAGCGGTGCCAGGCTCTGGGCGGTTGCGCACTTGCCATGCTGACGCAGGGCCGCGACATCAGCCCCCTTGCAGGCGGGTAGCCAGAGATCCCCTTCATGTTGCTCGAGCAGCGGCAACAGCAGAGAGACCGGGTAGACGGAAAAACGGGAACCCAGGGTGTGCAGCAGGGATACCAGTGTGATCTTGACCATGGAATGCGCCTTGAACCGGGGGCCGACAGACAATATCGGCCAGATAGACAAAGGAAGCCCTATCCTATCATGTTTGACGCCGCAAAGCCGGACTCAAACAATTCTCAATTGATTCGCCAGATGACGGCCAAAAAAACAGCGTTCGAGCACGCCAGGGAAAGATAAAGCCCAATAGTTTGAGCCAGCGCCCACTAAAGTGGATCCGGGAGTGCTAGTTTGCATACATCTTTAGCGTAAGGAGTGCATTCATGATCGGGATCGACCAGGTTTCCAGCGAGTTTGTAAACGATTTGAAAATACTGGCATGCTTTGATCCGGCCAACATGAGCCTGGGGATCAAGTTGCGCAGCGACATGTCCGACGAACTCTGCCAGGCCGCTGTTCGCCTGCACCAGCAAGGACTCATCAGCGCGGAAGATGGCGGCTATCTGACGCCCTTTGGTATGACCATGGTGGAACACCTGCAGCACCTGCTGGTGGCACTCAAACCGCTTTGACCGCCTTGGGAGCCCACAGCGAAAAGTTGAGCAGCTCCCAGCGTTTCCCTTGACGCAACAGACAGGCAAACAGCAAAGGACCTTCGGGTCCTTTTATCTTGCCATCGACCATCCACTCCCCCGCCCGTTGCGGCAACGGCTGCGCCCTGATCTCGTCCGGGAGCCTGCCAGCGCCCACCCGCACCTGCACAAACTGCTGGCACACGACCATGGCCTCTTTCTCAACGAAGTCAGGCCCCTGTTTATCGGTGGAAGCTATCAGAGTGGTAGCGAGCAGAAGGGATGGCAGCATAGTCGGCACAACATGCAGAAGTAGAAGGTCACGCCTCCCACCGACGGACGGTGAGAAACGCCCATAAACAAAAAGCCGTGGAACCCAAAGGCACCACGGCTTTCTTAAATTCTGTAAGAATTACAGAGCAGTTACGTTCTCAGCCTGCGGGCCTTTTTGACCTTGGGTCACGGAGAACTGTACGCGCTGACCTTCAGCCAGGGTACGGAAGCCGTTACCTTGGATGGCGCTGAAGTGAACGAAAACGTCCGGGCCGTTTTCTTGCTGGATGAAGCCAAAACCTTTGGTTTCGTTGAAAAACTTAACGGTACCGGTGATCATGTTAGACATATCTTTAAACCTGTATTCAAAATAATTACTTATGCTTTTCAGCGGATAAAGCTCAAAAAACGGGATTAACTTATGAACAACAGGAAAAGATGTAAAACATCATATTCATTGACATAACTATCGCCCTTTCAAGCTGGTTGAGATTATACGTGGCTTTGGGGATTACGCAAACAATTTGTGCCCTGCCACGGCAGGGCACAAACGTTACAGCGTAGCTGCTTCCAGCGCCTGAACCAGGGCTTTTAGGAAGCGTGCCGCCTCGCCGCCGGTACAGGCTCTGTGGTCGAATGTCATCGACAGTGGCAACGCTCTGACCGGGCGCGCCTCCCCATGGATGAACACCACCTTCTCGAACAACTTGCCCGCGCCAATGATGGCCACCTGGGGCGGCGTCACGATCGGGCTGGCATAGCGGCCCGCGATGGCGCCGAAGTTGGTGAGGGTGATGGTTGCCCCCTGCAGCATCTCGCGCGGTACGGCGCGCGCCTTCACGTCGGCGATCATGCGATCCAGCCCCTGGCGCAGATCGGCCCCTTCCCGCTCGGCCACGTTCTCCATTACCGGCACGTAGAGCCCATGTTTGGAATCCACCGCAATGGCCACGTTGACCTCCCTGAACAGCCGTCTTGACAGGGTATCGCCATCGAACCAGGCATTCATGGAGGGCTCGGCCCGACAAGCCACCCCGATGGCCTTGATGAGGCGCACTGTCACATCTTCATCGGGACGCCAGTGGCGCAAGTCCACCTCGTCGGTAATGCTGACCGGCACCACCGTCTGGTGCGAGAGCTCCATCGCCTTGGCCATGGCCCGGCGCGAGCCCTTGAGGAACTCGTTGCCGCTGCTCTGCTGGGCTTCGAACGCTTGCTGCACGTCCTGCTCGGTCACCATGCCGGCACTGCCGCTGCCCTTGATCCGCTCGATGTCGAGCCCCAGTTTCTGGGCCAGCAGACGTACCGCTGGCATGGCCTGCACCAGGGCGCCGCCGGGGGCGATGGCGCCCACCACGAAGTGATCCTCGATATGCTGCTGATGGGCGTTGACCTTGCCGACCACGGTGCCGTCATCCTCGCCGCCTTCGAACTCCACCAGCGGCGCACCTATGTGCAGGATGTCCCCCTCCTGTCCGCACAGCCTGGCGATAACCCCCGCTACTGGCGAAGGAACATCCACCAGCGCCTTGGCCGTCTCTACCGACAGCAACACTTGGTCGACACTCACGGTATCGCCGGCGCTGACCTTCCATTCGACGATCTCGGCTTCGGCCAAGCCTTCACCCAGATCCGGTAATTTGAAAAATTTCATAGCCACTGGTTCTCCATCAGCTGATGAGCCGCATCGGCAATGTCCTGCTCGGTGATGAGGTAATACTCTTCGTTGCGGTAGTAGGGGACGGCGGCGTCCACCCCGGTGAGCCGTCTGGGCGGAGCCTTGAGGGAGGTCAGCGCCTCCTCGGTGACCCGCGCCACGATTTCGGCACCGACTCCGAAGCTGCCGCACGCCTCGTGCACCACCAACAGGCGGCCGGTCTTGCGCACCGATGCCAGTATGCTCTCCATGTCCAGCGGCTTGATGGTGGCCAGATCCAGCACCTCGCACTGGATATCCTGTTCCGCCAGCAGGTTCGCCGCCCGCATCACCTCCTGGATGCAGGCCCCCCAGGCGACGACCGTGAGGTCGCGGCCGGGACGCAGGGTGAAGCAGACATCCAGCGGCAGGCCGATGCCGTCATCCACCACGTCGGACTTCATGGAGCGATAGATGCGATCGGGCTCGAAGAACATCACTGGATCCGGGTCGCGAATGGCCGACAGCAGCAAGCCATATGCCCGCTTCGGGCTGGAGGGGATCACCACTCGCAGCCCGGGAATGTGGGCAAACAGGGCTTCCACACTCTCGCTGTGGTGCTCGGGGGAGTGAATGCCGGCGCCGTAGGGAGAGCGGTAGACGATGGGGCAGGTGATGCGGCCCCGGGTGCGGTTGCGCATCCGCGCCGCCTGGCAGATGATCTGCTCCATGCCCGGGAAGATGAACCCCTGAAACTGGAATTCGGCCACGGGTTTGAGCCCCTGGGTGGCCATGCCGACCGCCACCCCGGCGATCAGCCCTTCGGCCAGCGGGGTATCGATCACCCGCTTGAAGCCGAACTTGTCGCGCAGGCCCACGGTGGCGCGAAACACCCCGCCGTTGACCCCCACATCCTCGCCGAGCACCACCACGTCCGGGTCCCGCTCCATCTCGTGATGCAACGCCAGATTGACGGCCTCGAGCAACGTCATATCACTCATGCTTCCTCCCCGCTGTGCTGCTGCATGCCCTTGGCGATGATGCGCTGGCGCTGCGTGCGGTAATCCTTCGGCAACTCGGCAAACTGATAGTCGAGCAGGGTTTCCGGGGCCTGAGCCGCCGTTCCTTCATAGACGGCCACGGCGCGCTCGACCTCGCGGGACGCCTCGGCCAGCAGTGCCTGCTCCTGCTGCTCGTCCCACCAGCCCTGTTCAAACATGAACTGACGCAGCCGTTTGACCGGCTCCTTGGCCCAGGCGGCTTCCACCTCGGCCGCTTCCCGATAGCGGGTCGCATCGTCGGCCGTGGTGTGATCCCCCAGCCGATAGCTGACCGCTTCGATCAGGGTCGGTCCCTTGCCGCTACGGGCGCGTTCGACGGCGCTGCGGGTGGCCTCATAAACGGCGACCACGTCGTTGCCATCCACCTGGATACTGCGCACACCGGCCCCTATGCCCTTCTGGGCCAGGGTGGGGGCGCTCGACTGCAGCTTGCGCGGCACCGAGATGGCCCACTGGTTGTTGTTGATGATCATCACCATGGGCAGGTGCCAGACGCCGGCACAGTTGAGCCCCTCCAGGAAGTCACCCTTGGAGGTGCCACCATCGCCGATGGTCACCACGGCGACCCTGGGTTGATTGCGCAGTTTGAAGGCCGCGGCGATGCCGGCGGCATGGGTGATCTGAGTGGCGATGGGCACGCAAATGGGAAGGTCCTCGGAGAGTTCGCCATCCGCCTTGTAAAAGACGCTGCCACGCTCGTCCCCGCCCCAGTACTGCAGGTTTTTCTCCATGGGCACGCCCCGCACATAGAGGGTGGGCATGTCCCGGTAGTAGGGCACGTAGACATCCTGCGGCTGCATGGCGAGCCCGACGCCTATTCCGACCGCTTCGGCTCCCAGATGGGAGGGAAACGTGCCGAGCTTGCCGGTTCGCTGCAGCGCGATCGCTTTCTTGTCATAACTGCGCACCATCACCATGTTTCGGTAGAAGGTGTGCAGCATCGCCTTGTCCAGCCAGGTCGGTAGTGTGGCGACCGGGCGCCCTTCCTCATCGAGGTAACGAAGGAAAGGGATGTCGACATGGGTCATAACTGGCTCCTTGCCGTTGTCAACGTCACCACCATGAGGTGACCCTTTGAATGTAAATAGATTGTTAAGCAAAGGGCAATGAGATTTAGCCAGGTAAGACCAGTAGAAACTTCTTTAATTTCAGAAAGAAGCTGGATTTTTCGGCTGAAAGAAAACGAAACAGGGAGCCACGTCGGGCTCCCTGTCAGGGCGGGACGGGAGCACCAGGGGCTCCCGCTCCGAGCTGCACGGCCGGCAAGGCCGGCGGCAGCCTGAGATTGTCATCAGAGGCCGCGCCGGGTTACTCCCACAGCCGGGTCGGCACCACCAGCAACACGGTGCGCTGGCCGATGGCCACGTTGGCGTTGGGGAACACCACCGCCTCCCGCGGTTTCTCTACCGTGTAGCGCAGTTCGCCATCCTCGGCCAGCACGAAACCCTGGGGAAATTCGGTGAAATTGTCCACATCGCTGGCAAACAGGAAACGAAACTGCTCCGAGCGTTTGTTGATCACCCGATCGATGGCAAAGATGGTGAAGTCATCCGCTCGCCAGGGCTCCAGCTCCACCTCATCCCGGGTCACCAGATCCTGCAGCGCCTGCCGGGTTTCGATGAAACGGGTCATGTCGTTCTCGCCGAACGGGCGCACCTTGCCCAGCTCCACCGTGAAGGCGTGAGCGCCATGGTGATGGGAGCTGTAATAGCTGAAGGTGGTGGTGGGGCCGCTGGAGAGCAGAATGGTGCGCACGCCGCAGGCACCGAGAAACTGTACCTGCTCCTTGCAGTGAGGCCGCTCGTGGGGGAAGGGGTAGACGGCAAACTTCTCGTGGCGCGAGCCGCGAATGGCAGTGTGCAGATCGTAGTGGTAGCGAGGTCTGGCCGCGTCGGCAAAGAAGCGGCTCACATACTGCTCGAGGCGCATGGCGCGGATCCGCTCCTGATTGCACAGCCCCTCCCCCTTGCTGTGGGCGCCGGAGAAGAGCCGGTTCATGTTCTCCTCCACTTCCCGCACACCCAGGTTCATGGCTGCCGGGTTGCCGAACAGGAACAGTACCCGATGGCGGGCCTTGAGCTCACCGCAGAGCAGGCGAGTCAGCAGCTGGTTGCAGATCTCGATGGGCGCGGTTTCGTTGCCGTGGACGCCGCAGGAGAGCACGATATCCTTGCGCCCACCGGGTTGATCACCGGCCCCGGAAGCGGGCTCGAGGCAGAGCACGCCAGTATCCCAGACACTCACCCTGTCGCCATTGGCCAACGCATAGGAAAAGGGCTCAAGCTGCCACTCGTGGCGGCGGGTCAGAGCCAAAAAGTCATGCTGGGGAATCATCCATCTCACCCTTTTGTCAGGAACGCTATGGGCGGATTATACGCAAGGCGCTTCGGCTTAAAATCAATTTTTAAACAAATTCAAACAGTAATGTTACAAGTTTGGGTGTGGAGCAGGATCGGGGCGTGGGGAACAGAGAGAGAGCGGCACAGAGCCGTGAGGGAAGAAATCGGGTAAGGCGATCAGCGTGAAGCAGCTGATGAACAGGGCAATCCATCAACCCGTGACGGCGGAGGTCTGCGACCGTGGATCAGCAAAAAAACGAGGCATCCTTGCCCGGCAGATCAACCACGCCAGAACGGCTTGGTGGTCTCTTGATAACGATCGGCTTCGTTCAGACCGATGTCCTTGAGCAGGTATTCGGGCAGCTCGGAGAGCTGGCGACGGCTGCGGCTACGTTCCAGCCAGGTCAGTACGGTCATTTTGACGCGGGCAACCAGATTCAGTTGGCTGGAATGCTGGTAACCGGCGGCGGTATAAGTCATGTTGGCCATGATATGGCTCCTCTGTAGGGTGTCTGCGCGGGTGCAAATTTGTTGCGCAAAGCTTAGTCAGGGGGTATGGCCGACTCAATTGACGAATTTTGATAGCAGACATTAGTAAAACTAATGGTTGATGTCCGTGGTGAGATAAACATAAGATACTGATTATAAAAGACTAACAAACCTTTTCTTGGCCTGATGAAAGGCTGCAGCATATTCTCCTGCATGGCTCCCTTCTAACTATGCAGTTTCCTCTGCTGGCTATGCACTCCCGTCCTTGGCAAAAAGCAGGGTCAACCGGCTGTTTACATTCAATTGTTAATGAAGAGATCTTTCATTGATCTTCAATTAACACATTGATACACCACAGTTACCTTCCAGTGACCCATCGCCTTGCCCGCCTCTCGCTCCCACTTGGCACGCATACACAGGGCTGATATGGTTATTTATACAGTACCTTTACCGCCTTGCCGTTTCCCGCCCCAAGGGCCGGCAAGGGCGACACAGGATATGCCGATGGAGACATTCACCCCCACCGCCGCCTTGCGCCAACAGATGGAGCGGCTCGAAGAGGCGCTGGCCAGGCTGGCGGATCAATTGACGCAGCTGGAGCTGCTGGAAGCCCACGTCTATCCCCTGCCCGCCGTCGCGCAGGGAGAGGAGCACGAGCCCATCGACACCATCACGGTGGGCTACCTCGATGGTGAAGAGGCGCTGGCCGCCACCCTGGCCGCCTATCGGGATCACAGTGCCCGCGCCGGCTGCTCCACCAAGGCCACCCATCGCCTGCCGGGCTGGCTGCGCCTGCCCGCCGCCAGCGCCCCGCTGCTGCGACCGCTGATCGACGAGATCAATGAGTGCAAGCTCACCTTCAAGGCCCTGGTACAGCAGGCGGGCAGCCGGGACGAGAAGTTTGAACTGGTGCACAGGGCGCTGCCCGGGGTCATCACCCTGCAGGTCTATCGCAAACTGACCCTGCTGGAGGGTGACCTGCATTCGCTGGGCTTTACCTGGGCCGACAAGCAGAGCATCAACCGCCTCAGCCGCGAGCAGGTGCTGGAGATGCTGGAGCGCAGCCGCCGCTATGTCCCGGCGCTGTCGGACAACGAGGAGTGGAGCAAGATGGTGGATCAGGAGGTCTACGACATCCGCCGCCTGCCGGCGGATGCAGAGCTTCGGATCCGCCGCCCGGTCAAGACCCACCCCATGATCAACCTGCTCTGGCTGGATCGGGAGCCCCGCAAGCAGCAGATCAAGGCAAGCCTGCCTCTGCTGCTCTGCGCGGACAGCCAGCCGGCCGTCACCCATCTTGGCCACTACCCGCCCAAGCTGCGCCAGGCCAGGCGGGATCGCAAGATTGGCGGCGAACCCGTCATAGAGCGGCTCCACCTCTACCTCTATCAGGGGTAAGGGGCCCTTGCCCACCAGGCACAACCCACTCAGCTCACAACCCGTATTGCCCAACAACAAGGGGGAGCATCACCAGATGCTCCCCCTTGTTTCTTGCACGAGTCAGCCCCTCGTCAGCTCATCAGCAGGGCCCGCAGGCTCTCCACATCCAGCCCGCGCACTTCCGACTGGCCGCTCAGCAGGCCATCGGCCAGCGCCCGCTTCTCGTCGTGCAGGGCGACAATCTTCTCCTCCACCGTCTGCTCGCACACCAGGCGATAGACGGTCACCGGCTGGGTCTGCCCCATGCGGTGGGCCCGGTCGCTCGCCTGATCCTCCACCGCGGGGTTCCACCAGGGGTCGAGGTGCAGCACGGTATCGGCCTGGGTCAGGTTGAGCCCTGTGCCCCCCGCCTTGAGGCTGATGAGAAACAGCGGCACCGCTTCGTGGCGAAAGCGCAGGATGGAATCCTGCCGCGCCTTGGCCGAGCAGCCACCATCCAGATAGCAATAATCCCACTGCCGCTGCTCGATGCGGGTGCGCAGCAGGCTCAGCAGATCGACGAACTGGCTGAACACCAGCACCCGATGACCGCCGTCGATGGCCTCATCCAGCAGCGCCATCGCCTCGTCCAGCTTGCTGCTGGCCTCGGCCCACTCCGGCATCACCAGCTGGGGCGAGCAGCAGAGCCGGCGCAGCCGGGTCAGGCCGCTCAGCACGTGCATCAGGGCGCGACCATCGGCACTTTGCACCTGCTGCACCACTTCGCGCCGGGTCGCCTCGTAGAGCTGGCGCTCCGCCGGGGAGAGGCTGATGTGGTGGATGATCTCGGTCTTGTCCGGCAGCTCGGTCAGCACCTGGTGCTTGAGCCGGCGCAGGATGAAGGGGCTGATCACCGCCCGCAGCAGCGCCATGTGCTGGGGATCCTTGACCGCCTTGCCAAAGCGGCGCTTGAACTCGCCGAGGCTGCCCAGCAGCCCCGGGTTGATGAAGGTGAACAGACTCCACAGCTCCCCCAGATGGTTCTCTATGGGGGTGCCGGAGAGGGCGAGCCGAAAATCACCGTCGAGCTGGAACAGCAGCTTGGCCCGCTGGGTACCGGCGTTCTTGATCTGCTGCGCCTCATCCAGCACCATGCTGGACCAGCGCCGCGACTTGAGCGCCTCCGCCAGGCTGCCGAGCATGCCGTAGTTGAGCAGGATGATCTGCCCCGCCCTGGCCTCGCGCACCATCCCATCCCGCTCGGCGGGGTTGTCGAACACCACCACCTCCAGCTCGGGGGCGAAGCGGGCCACCTCCTCCTGCCAGTTGGTGACCACTGACTTGGGTACCACCACCAGGGCCGGCCCCAGATGCTGGCGCATCCGCAGCACGATGAGGGCCTGCAATGTCTTGCCCAGCCCCATGTCATCGGCCAGACAGGCACCGAAACCGTGATGGGCCAGGGTCGCCAGCCAGCGCACCCCCTCCTTCTGATAGTCCCGCAGCGGCCCCATCAACTCGTCCGGGCACGCCACCTCCTGTTGCCACTCCTGCTGGAGGTTCTGCCAGGCGGCATCCCCCTCGGTGGTGATGACGGAGAGTAGCCGGGTGAGCGGATAGGCCAGCTTGTTGTTGATGCGCTGCTCGTCATCCAGCATGGCCCCCAGCATGGTGAGCCGCTCCACCAGCTTGTCGCTCAGCATCAGGCTGGTCTTCTCGTCGAGCTGGACGGTGCGCTGGCCCGGCGTCAGCTGACGCAGGATCAGGCGCAAATCGAGGATCTGGTGCTCATCGAGGGAGAGGGCCCCCTCCACCTGGAACCAATCCTGACGCCGCTCGATGCGCAGGCTCAGCGCCGCCTCATCGAGGCTCTTCAAACGCGCGCTGTCCTGATGCCAGTGAATGACCACGCCAGCATCCACCAGCTCCGGCAAGGCGTTGACCAGCGCCAGTGCCTGCTCCCCCTCGAGCCGCCATTCACTGCCGGGCAGCTCGATGGGCAGCTGATTGCGCAGCAGCTGGGCCTCGCCCCGCTCGGCCGCCAGATCCCGCTGCCAATAGTGATCATCCTTGATCCCCTGGCGCACGATGGCCTCCCCCTTGCCAAGGGGCAGCGGCGGCAGCTCCTCGAACCGGGTCACCAGCCTGACCGCCAGCTGGCCATCTTGCCAGTCGAGCTGCACCGAGGCCACTCCGGGCCAGGGCGTCAGCTCGGCATTGCCGTGCAGCCCCGCCACCTGGCTGTGCCAGGGCAGATCCGGGATGGCATCCAGGGTGCGTTGCAACTCAGCCAGCCCCTCGGCCGGCAGGTCGGGAATGGCCTCCAGCGCCGGTAGGCGATCCTGCAGGGCCTGGGGGGTGAGGATGAGCTGCCACAGATCCTGAGCCAGCGGCAGTATGTGCGCCCCGCGTGCGGCCGCGGCCGGGCTCAACACGGCCCCCATGCCCTGCTCGGTGGCCACGATCTGCAGCAGTGGCGCCGTGATGGCGAGCTGCAGCTTCTGCCCTCTGGCATTGAACAAACGGGAGTGGTTGGCCAGCGGCGCCCACACCTCGCGCGGCAGCCGCCCCATGTTGCGCGGCAGGGTACGCACCAGCGCCCAATCCTCTTCGTCGAGCAGGGCGGCGTACTGGGTGGAGAGCAGGGCGGGATCGACCCGGCGACCGGCGGTCCACTCCCCCTTGGTGCTCTGCTTCTGGATCTTGCACTCGAGCTCGGGCCCTTCGGCGTGAAGCAACCAGACCAGCCGCTCCTGCGGTTTGCGCACGCCGCTGGAGCGGCCCAGTCCCTGCAGCCAGTTGAGCCAGCTGGCCGAGGCGGGAGCCTTCTCCTCATCCTCAGACGCACTCCCCTGCTCATCATCCGGCCCGGCGGCCCGCAACTGCTGCAGCGGGGTGCGTTCTGCCCCCTGCCCCAGCAGCAGGCGCAGCAGATCCTGGCAGAAGGCCATCAAGCGGTGGCGGGGCGCGGCCTCCAGCACGTGGGAGAGATCCCACTTGTGCAGGATGGCTACCTGGGGACTCTGCTCGCCGTGCCGGGCCAGCGCACAGAGATCGAGCCAGAGGTAACCCCAATGGAGTTCCTCCAGCGGCAATTGCAGGGTGTCGAACAGCCCGACCGCCTGGCCGTGGCGCTCCCCTGCCCACTGTCCCAGCAGATCGGCCAGCAGGGGGAACTGATTGGCCAAAGTGCGCAGCCACTTCTTGCGCTGCTCGCTGGCCAGCACGGGATCCGCCTGCTGCAACCAGCCCAGCCAGAGCAGGGCACTGAAGGTGGCAGGCCACTGACCCGCGCCCGCTGACGCCTGCCAAGCCCCCAGCGCAGCCAGCAGGCGCTCGGCCAGCGGCTGCTCGTCTTCCTGCTCCACCAACTGCTGCAGGGCGGGCCAGTGAGTGGTCGCTTCCCCGCTCGGCTCGCCGCAGAGCCATTGCCACTCGGCGGCAAAGCCCTCGGTCAAACTTGCCAGCTCGGGCGCACAGTGCTGGGCAAGCGGGGTGAGCGGCCACTGCGGGTGGGGCTCGGCATCAAGCAGGGTCTGCAGGGCGAAGTGCTGCATCAGCAACCGCTGCCACTGCGGGCTCGAGCCGACCAGCAGCAGCTGGGCGTCGGGCAGATCGAGCAGACTCAGCAGGTCGGCCGCCAGATAGTAAGCGGGTACTTGCCCGGCCTCTCCCAGACAGAGCTCGCGCACCAGCGCCTGGGCCATCTCCTGACCGGTGACCGACGGCACCCGTGCCCAGTTCGGCATGGGGCAGTCGCCGCGGCGCACCGCCAGGATGAGTGCCAGCGTCCCCTCCGCCGTCAGGCTCCACTGCTGCTCTCCGCGCTGGCGAACCAGCCCCTGCTGCTGCAACTGACCGAGCCGATCCGGCAGGGTCTGTCCAGATGGCAGTTGTTCTTGCAAATAGCGGGTACTGGCGGTGCGCTGCAACTGCAGCTCGCCAAGCAGGACATAACAATCTGAAGAGAGAGTGGACGCAGACATCGAGACTCACGGGCCGGTGCAAAAGCGGAATTTTAACGGGAAAGCAACTGCGGCTCGACCCTTAAGCGCGAAATAACGCAAAAAAGCTGGCGCCTGCTGGTCGGACCGACCATGACGACGGGACGCAGACAACCCGTCATTGCCGCCCCCGCGGCCCTGACGGGGAAACACAGGCATAAAAAAAGGCGCCGTAGCGCCTCTTGGAAAAGATCCTGTTCCGGCGTCAGCCTTCCAGCCGGGCCAGACGCTCGGCCAGCGCCTGCAGCTGCGCCTTGAGGCTCTCGACCTCCTCTTCCAGCGCGCTCAGCCTGTCCGCCGCCGGCGAGGCATAGTTGCCGGCGGGGGCCGCCTCGGCCAGCGCCTGCAGATCCACCTCGCCGCTGAACAGGTGGGCGTAACGGGACTCTCGCTTGCCCGGCTCGCGCGGCAGCTTGACCACATAGGGGCCACGCTCGATGAGGGTCGCCAGCACCGCATCCACCTCGGCCACGTCATCGAAGCTGCACAGCCGGTTGGTGCGTGAGCGCAGTTCACCCGGTGTCTGCGGGCCGCGCAGCAGCAGTTCGCAGATAATGCCGAGCTCCTGGGCGGTGAACTTCAGCTCGCCAAATTCGGTGTTGCAGAAGCGGTGTTGGTAACGGGGCACCCGGGCGTTGAAACCGGCGGTATTGACCACCAGCCGCTTGCGGATCAGCTCATCCACCACGGCCCGGATGTCGAGCTCGGACAGCTCGAGCACCGGCTCGCGGTTGCTCTTCTGGTTGCAGGCATTGACCAGCGCATTGAGAGAGAGGGGGTATTGATCCGGGGTGCAGATCTCTTTTTCGATCAGACAGCCGATCACGCGGGCCTCCAACGGGCCAAGCACTAACTCCATTTCATACTCCCTACTAAGCAAGACGTTGAGGCCACTATCTTAGCCATGGCGCCTCTGCCGTCCAGCAGTGGCCGCCATTTTTGCGAGGCGATGGGGCTGTTGATGAAACATCGCGCAACCGCCCCGCCATCGTCAGGAGGAGGGTTTGCGCTCCAGCGTCGTGGCCACGGATTTGGCGGCCGTGCCGGTCAGCAAGGGATCTGCCGGGTAGAGTGCCAGCGCTTCGCTGCGCAGGGCCCGCGCCTCCTCTTTGCGTCCCAGCGCATCCAGCGCGATCACCATGTTGGCGTAGATATTGGCCCTCGGCGTATGCTGCACGAAGGCTTGTCCCCAATCGAGATAGGCCTCCAGCTCCGCCTTGTTGCTGCTCTGCAGGCCTACCGCCAGCCGCACCGAGTTGACGTCAAACTCCACCCGGGTCAACCAGGCCATGGGATTGATGACATCGAGCAGCAGGGTCGGCTCCTTGTAGCCGCCGCGCTCGTACTTGGTCACCACCCAGGCGGTGTGCAGCGCCGTCAACATAAAGGGCACCACCAACAGGGGGATGGCGATGGCCGCGAAACGTAATAATAGCCAGGGGCGGTAGACATGCTCGCGCCAGCTGGCTCGTCCCGCCTCCAGTAGCCCCTCCTCCACTTCCGCGTCCAACACATACACCAACGTCAGCAAGGCCCACCAGAGCGCGATGGCGTGGTAGAGCGGGTATTCGGTCTGGGTGTGCAGCAGGATCGGAGTCACCAGCGCCAGCAGGGCTGCGCCCTTGCGCCAGCCGGCCCGGCTCGCCCGCCACAGCAGGGCAGCGCCCATCAGCACCATGCCCAGCATGGGGGCTATCCCCCCCTCTACCGCCCAGTAGAGGAACTCGTTGTGGGGGTGATCGAGGTTGTATTCAATCTGCACCATGGCCGGGTTCAACGCCTTGTCGGCCATGTAGTGATGAAGGAAGGTGGTTTCAAAGCTGCCATAGCCCCAGCCCACCCAGGGAGACTGGGCAATCAGCTTGGCGGCATAGGGCCAGTAGATGGAACGCATACCGCCGGATTGATAGGCCTCCAGCCCACGCCTGAGGCCGTCAATCCAGTATTGGGAGGCAACCCCCAGCAAGATGCCGAGCGCGGCCAGCACCAGTACCCTGGCCAGCAGACGATGACGACGCAGCTCGGGCACCAGCAGGAGCAGCGCCAGCAAGCCCCCCAACTGCCCCACCCGGGATTGCAGCACCACCAACAGCAGGCTGGCCACCAGGATCACCCCGTGGCGCAACCCACGCAGCCAGACATGGGGATTGCCACGCAGCTCCAGCCAGCTGGCCAGCGCAAGCCCGGTCGCCATGAAACTGGCCATCACATTGGGTTGTTGAAAGATACCGTAGGGGCGGTTGACGTGGGTGTCATAGCCGATCCAGTTGCCCGGCACCAGCAGGTAGTACTGCACCAAGCCCAGCAGCGCCTCGATGGCCACCGCCCCCAGCAGCAGATAGAGCAGCCGGTCACGGGATGCCCGCGCCAGTTGCCACTGATAGAGACAGAACAGAAACAGCAGACCGGCGAACAACCCCAGCAAACGGGGAATGGCGTAGTCTTTCAGTTCAAAGCCGGGATAGGCCATCGGCAGCAGCAGCAACAATCCCCCGAGCCAGAGCCAGCCCTGCAACAAGGAGAACACCAGCCACTGCTGCAAGGTCACCCGCCACAGCCCCAACCCGATGACCAGACTGGCGAAGATCCAGCCCCAGGCGTTGAACGGCAGATAGAGCCCGGCCCCACCGGGGTTGTGCATGAAAAAATGCATGCCCAGCAACCAGTACAGAGCGCTGACGGCAGCAAAGAGACCTGTATTGGTCATCTTCCTTGATCCCCTTTATGTTGTTGAGCAATGTTCATACGTCAGTGGCGCTGATGCAAACATCAAAAAAAGGGGGCCATAGCCCCCCGTTTCTTATTTCATTTTGTCATCATACCTGTTCTGGCCGGCGAAAAGCATGCCGAGCCAGTACGATGCCGATCCCCAGCATACCGCCAAGCAAGGTTGCCAGCACGACAACCAGAGGACGCTTGGGTTTGTCACGGCTCAGTGGTTCATCTGGTGCATCCAGATAGGAGAACGGACGAAATGCAATTCCTTCCATAGAGATGCTTTTTAAACGAGCCATCTTTACCTGCAGAGATTGCAACTTGGGTTGATAGACCTCAAGGTCGATGGACTTCAGTAATGACAGCTTCTCTTCCAACCCTTTAGAGCCCAAAGAAATGGGGAAACGCTCTTGAGTGTCATAATTTGCCAACGGAGAAGTGACGCCAGCCGCCTTGGCTACTTTGTTAGCCATCGCCAATTCTAGAATTTCTTGTTGCAGGGCTCGTTTTGTATTCTCCTGCATGATCAAGTATTCAGTTTGCATACCATCCAACTGCAGATCACGTTTTTCAGCAAGTCGGAGTGTCAACTGCTTTTGTTGCAACTTGACAATATAGTCGACATAACCCTCCAACATTACTAGTGACATCTCGGAGGTGGAGGCTGCAAACTTGAGTTCAACCCCCGGGACCTCCCCTTTTTTGTCCACAGGCTGAGCCGTCACAAATTTACTCCAGTTGCGTAACCAACGAACCTGTGCCTTGCCATCTAGCCCATGCATTTTTACCACCTCGGCGAATAACGGGCTGGTTTTGAGATAATCACGGCGATTCTCGTAACTGTTGAACTCCAGAATAAATTCCTGATAAAGATCTTTCGCGCTGGGAAAACCGCTGAGGCCCAATGAAGTTGCCTGCTTTGACACTTTCAGCATCGGTGTCATGTCTTCCGGCTTCGGCTCTATCACCACAGCCGAAGCGGACCACTGCTGTGGTGCAAGCAGTGCATAAGAGATACCGCTCACAGCAAACACAACCGTGACAAGCACAATAAGCAACTTCTGGTGCCACAACACCAACATCAATTCACGTAGATCAATCTCATCATTGGAGGATTGTTGCCATCCTTGGGGTAATTGGGTGTTTGAAGTATTTTTATTCATGTTGGGCCCTAAAGGTGAAGTCATAGCCAGAAAGGTGCGTTACGATCTTTTTCAGAAAGAAATAATGGTACGTGCTCCAAAATGGGCCATTTAATTGCCAAGGTAGGATCGGCCCAATTGAGGGTAGCCTCAAACTCGGGCACATAGTAATCAGTGCACTTGTAGAGCACATGGGCCTCCTCGCTCATGACATAGAAACCATGAGCAAAACCGGGAGGGACCCACAATGATGAGTCCTCTGTAGCCGAAAGCTTAGTCCCCACCCATTGCCCATAAGTTGTGCTAGTCTCTCGCAGATCTACTGCAACATCAAAGATGGTCCCTGTGACCACCTGCACCAACTTACCTTGTGACTTTCGTCGCTGATAATGCAATCCCCTCAGCGTTCCTTGTCGAGAGCGACTCAAATTGTCCTGAACGAAGCAAAAATCGCCACAACGCTGGGTAAAAGTCTCATGACGAAAGAGCTCCATGAAATCACCTCGTTCGTCATAATGACGCTTGTGGCGGATTAATATAACATCCTGAATGTTCAATGAAATAAAGTGCATAGACGCTGTCTTGAGAAGAATGGGTAAGGATATATCACCCGATGGTGTAAAACATCAATCTCAATTGGAATGTATTTTGCCAAACGGTTCTTGAAGCAGAAGCAATACAGCTCTTTGCTAGGGGTTGTGCCAATGCCACCAGCTCCTGGTCGGGTCCCCAGCCATGGTGCCAAGTATCCCCCCCTCAGGAGCCACCACCTTGAGGCCCTGACGTTTTCCAAGGGGCTGAATGAAACTGCTTGCTTCCTGCTGGCTATCGTGGGTACAGGTGCCAAGCCATGCAGAACCACGCCCCATAAAACAGACATCCAGAGTGTCTTTCGCCAAATAATGCTGGTTGACATCGGTGATTTCGAGTTCTCCCCGCGCCGAAGGGCATAGGATTCGTCCAATCGCACTCGCCGTGGCATCGTAAAAATAGATGCCTGTCACCGCATACTGACTCGCCGGAGAGATCAGTTTCTCGACAATCGTCTCTATCCGTCCCTGCTCGTCAAACCCCAGCACGCCATAGCGCTCTGGATCCAGTACATGATAGGCAAACAAGGTAGCTCCTTGTTCCTTGGCACAAGCACGTTGCAACTGGTGAGGTAACTCTACACCATAAAAAATGTTATCCCCCAAGATGAGGCAGCAGGGACCGCCTGCCAAAAAAGGCTCAGCGATGAGCAACGCCTGTGCCAGTCCGGCGGGCTTCTCCTGCACTGCATAGCTGAAGCGCATCCCCCACTGGCTGCCATTACCCAACAACAGTTCGAAACGAGGCAGATCCAGCGGCGTACTGATGATCAGGATGTCACGGATACCTGCCTGCATCAGGGTCGATAGGGGGTAATAGATCATGGGTTTATCGTATACCGGCAGCAGTTGCTTACTGATGGCAAGTGTTGCCGGATAGAGGCGGGTGGCTGATCCACCGGCCAGAATGACGCCTTTACGTTGATGCATAGCACGCCAAGGGCGGAGGGAGTGATTATTGCTCGGTTCACGTCTGCTTCCCTTCGCATTGACTGACAAGCCAGCGGGTCATCAGCACCTGCCAGGTCGGGATGTGAATCCCAAAGGCGGCGGAAAACCGCCGACAGTCAAGCCTTGAGTTGAGCGGACGACGGGCCTCCTGGGGCCAAATTGTCGAAGAAATGGGATTCACCGGGACGGGTTTTGCCAGCAAGCCGAGTCGACAGCCCTCCTGCACCAGCGCCGATGCAAAGCCATACCAACTCGTCTCTCCTGCTGGGCTGAGATGATAGAGACCACACTTTTCCGGCCTATTTACTGCCTGCTCCAAGACAGACAACACGGTCGCAGCCAACCAGTCCACTTGTGTAGGTGCACCCCATTGATCAGCCACGACTTCAAGGGGTTGTCCCACATCGGCGCGGTGCAAAATGGTGCGAGCAAAGTGTCGCCCCTCACCACCATAAAGCCAGCTTATACGTACAATCAGATGACGAGAACCAAAGGCCTGAATGGCCTGCTCACCGGCCAGCTTGCTGGCACCATAGACATTGAGCGGAAATGGCACATCAGCTTCGCACCAGGGATCACAGCCTGAACCATCGAACACATAATCAGTGGAGAAGTGCACCAGCAAGGCCCCCCTAGTATTGGCCTCGCGGGCAAGCAGTGCTACCGCCTGATGATTGATGCGATAAGCACGCTCAGACTGGCTCTCTGCAAGATCGACGGCAGTGAACGCTGCTCCATTGAGGATCACATCAGGCTGATGGCGATCCAGGGCGCCGCTCAGTGTATCGGGATCGGTGATGTCGCACTCCACCTTGCCAAGTGCGACTACCTGCCAATCTGGATAATCCCGGCACAGGGCAGAAAAAAGCGCTCGTCCTAGTTGACCACGAGCGCCTAGCAACAAAATACGCATCTGGGATTACCGAGCACCAAAACCGGTCAGTATGGTTCGGATGGTCTTGAACACGATAAGCACATCCAGCCAGAGGGAGAAGTGCTTGATGTAATAGAAATCGTGCTCAATCTTGATCCGAGTGTCATCGGCATCGGCCGCATAACCGTGCACCACCTGGGCCCAGCCACTGATCCCGGGCCGCACGATATGACGATACATATAGAACGGGATCTCCCGCTCAAACTGATCGACAAAGGTGCGCTGCTCCGGTCTCGGCCCGATCAGGCTCATGTCCCCTTTAAGGACGTTGAAAAACTGCGGCAACTCGTCGATACGCAGCTTGCGGATCACCTTACCCACCCGAGTGACGCGCATATCGCCATCCTGAGCAAACTGTGCACCGTGTTGTTCAGAGTTTTGACACATACTGCGGAACTTGTAGATACGAAAATCCTTGTTGCCCTTCCCTACCCGATTTTGCAGAAACATCACGGGGCCCGGGCTCTCCAGCTTGATAAGAATGGCCGTCACCAACATCAAGGGGGAGAAGAGCGGGATTGCGATCAACGCGGCCAGGATGTCCATTCCCCGCTTGATGAAGGCATAGACGGGGGACGGCAAGAGGGAGCCTAGCTGGTTCTCATGGAGATGATCGATCTTCACACGTCCTGTCAGGGCCTCACTAATCTGCTTGATGTGATAGACGGGGATATGAGCCAGGGCACAGCGCGCCAGGAAACGCTCCCACTCCCCCGCCAGTTTCTCATCCCGCAGATCGGCTACCACGGCATCATATCGCACGGCACCTAAATCAGGCCGAGCCAGCAAACGCCACTCTACACAAGCATGTTGGGTCAGAGCTTGATAATCACCAAAAGGCAGCAAGGCATACTTGGGTGTCCGGTAGCGGCGACCAATGAAGTAGGCTAGCCAGCAGCAGAGCAGCGCCACCAGATATGACTCGAACAAGACCTGACGGCTGTAAGGGAGGCGCAGGAAGAAAAGTACTCCAACTAATACGCCATAAAGGGTGGTCACAGTGGGAATCATATAGGCCACGGGACTCGCACCCGGGTAGCGCAAGAAACGATGCAGCACGATACCGGTCAACAGAAACGCCACGAAGGCACCACTCAGGGTGTTGACTCTGACGGCATTAAAGCCCTCCCAAAACTCCCAGCCCCAGCGCTCGATGGCTGGTAAACAAACCGTAAGCAGGGCCCCGAGGATAAACAGTGCAGGAGGAGTAAATATGATGCGCTCATACCAGCGTGAGTGGCGACGTTGATAACTCACTTGATTCCTCAATATGATTTTTATAAGGGGAAAATAATGTCAATCTGAACCGAAAAGATCACGAGTGTAGAGTTTGTCGATAACATCATCAAGCTCAGCCACGCGTCGATTGGCCAGTATCACATCGCAACTGGCTTTAAACTCTGCCAGATCTGTGATGACCTTAGAATGAAAAAACTCCACTTCCGTCAAGGCTGGTTCGTAGATAACCACTTCAATGCCTTTCGCCTTGATGCGTTTCATGACCCCCTGTATGGCTGAAGCTCGAAAATTATCAGACCCCGACTTCATGACTAATCGATATACCCCGACTCTTTTCGGCTTTTGTCGGATAACAGAATCCGCAATAAAATCTTTGCGGGTTGTATTGGAATCGACTATCGCCCGAATCAAGTTATTTGGAACCTGATTGTAATTAGCCAGCAACTGCTTGGTATCTTTTGGCAGACAATAACCACCATACCCGAACGAGGGATTGTTATAGTGGCTGCCAATGCGCGGATCCAATCCAATACCTTCAATCACCTGCCGGCTATCGAGGCCATGCAACTGAGCGTAGGTGTCAAGTTCATTGAAAAACGCAACGCGCATCGCAAGGTAGGTATTGGCAAACAGCTTGATCGCCTCTGCTTCTGTGCTGTCCGTAAAGAGCACAGGTACATCCTTCTTGATCGCGCCCTCCAACAGCAGGTTGGCAAACACCTGAGCTCGCTCTGAACGCTCACCGACCACGATACGAGAAGGATGCAGATTGTCATAGAGAGCTCGCCCTTCACGCAAAAATTCGGGGGAAAAAATCACATTCTCACAACCGAGATCCTTGCGCAACCTAGCGGTATACCCAACTGGAATGGTCGATTTTATCACCATGACAGCATCAGGATTGATTGCCATCACATCCTTGACTACTGACTCCACCGTACTGGTATTGAAATAGTTAGTGTCGGGATCATAGTCTGTTGGCGTCGCAATGATGACGAAATCGGCTTTTTGATATGCTTCTGCTTTATCTAAAGTCGCCCTCAGATTAAGCTTTCCGCCAGCCAGATACTCTTCGATCTCTTTATCTACGATGGGAGAGAGCCCTTGATTGATCAGCTCGACCTTGCTGGCAATCAGATCAACGGCAACCACCTCATGGTGTCGTGCCAGCAATACGGCATTAGACAGGCCAACATATCCCGTACCCGCAATAGCAATTTTCATGTTTTATTTCCGATGTTTCAAAAAACCATTTAGTGTATACCAGAAGAAGTACCATGAAGACTTCAACAGGTTCAGCTGTACTACAGTCCTGTAAAATTCCCACTGATATCTCGCTACATGCAATTTATTTTGCGTCATACCAGAGTCTGTTCTGTATCTTGCTAACACGTCAGGTAAACCATAAGCTTTCTCACACTTTGTTAGCAACACCAACCATAGCCCCATGTCCTGCCTCTTTCTTATAAGTGGCATTTCCTGACGGCCTAAGATCTCAGCATTATATACTGCAGTTAAGCATCCGATAACATTACCATACAACAATTCATTATAAGTCACGGATACAGGAGCATTGACAACCTTGCCCTCGCCCTCGTTGGAAAACATTTGATATGAAGAAAAAGTAAATGAATAATTCTTTTCCTCCATAAAAGAAATCTGAACTTTCAGTTTATCCGGATTCCAAAGGTCATCAGAATCAAGGAATGCTATATATTTACCCTTCGACCTTCTGATTGAATGATTTCTTGAGAATCCTGCACCCGAATTGGTGTCATTGCATACAACATTAATCCTTGGGTCTTGCGCTTCAAAAGCTTTTAATATAGCGACGGTATCATCAGATGAGTTGTCATCTGTAACCAACAATTCCCAGTTATCATACTCTTGCAGAAGAATACTCTGTATTGCTGCAGATATCGTTTTGCCCGAATTATAGCTCGGCATCACGATTGAAACGAGGGGGGATGCGTCCATAATAATATTACCACACGGATGTGAGTTTACTTAAAAAGCGAGTGTTTTAAGAAAAACATACCATAGCCAGCCTTGTATGCTGCAGGATATTTTTTCAAAATAAAAAGTATAAACATAATCCCACCTAACTGGCCATACACTCTTTTAAACATAGCCTTTTTAGCTAAGATCTTTTCTTTGGTAGAATAGAAGTCGCTACCTGATGTGACAGGAGGATGAATACATACCTCAATAGGATATCTTTTCAACTTTAAACCTGACTTTATACAATCAGATAAAAATATCATTTCTTCGCCTGAAGGATAACTGGTCCCTAAACCAAAGTCCTCATCAAATAGCACCCCACTTGCCGCTATCGACTCCCGCTTTAAACAAATATCAATTGATGAAGGGTTGGCGATATTCAACATATTGTGAGAAAAAGAGTACTCCTTATTTTTTGTAGTCTTTCCGTTGGTGTATTTATGATAATATGTACCAATATCTACATCCTCCTTTCTCATTAGATCAATTACCATGAACATACAGTCAAAAGAAAAGAAGACATCATCATCTAAAATAAAAATGTAATCTCCACCACATTTATTAATTGCTGTATTTCTGCTGATAGAAAGACCCGACTTATCTAATGGGACATATATTATGTCATGTCGTTCCTTCAAGCTTGATATTACTTTTGGATCACCTTCATTTGGTCGCTGATGTACAATCACATACTCAACATTTGAATACTCTTGTAGTTTGAGAAAATCTATTCTATTTGATATGGTAGATATAGCAAGTGAAATCAGAGCCATTATTTATCCTTGTACAGACATTTAAAGCATAGATACTAATCCTTGCCAATTTTCTTATTGGAATACGTTAGATGAAAGGAAACCAAGGGGAATAATAGCAACATTGATATCATTCTATGCCGAACAGCTCCGCCAATATAAGCCTCCCAAAGAGATGAAAGTAATATTGTTACCAATGATATAATCATAAAGGGAGAGCTAACTAAAATCCTGTTTCTCATAATCAACAACAATATTACACAATAATAAACCGGCACTAAAAATATAACATCTAATGATGCTGCGATCATATTAAAAACTTCTTTTTGATGTAAAATAGGAATTGGTGATAGCAAATATTGTAGTAATAATAAGGGGTAATCCATCACTACATCAAGCCAACTTTTCCAATTAAAGACACCATATACTTCTATCGCGTGCATCTCTGACCATGATGCTCTAATGGCCGACAATTTTTCTGGTGAGATATCAAAGAAAACGACTGAAAATATATATATGAGGAGTATCGGCATAATGGCTATTATCAGGACATTATAAAAATTTAATTTAAATCTAATTAAAAACAATGATAATAGCAATGCAGGAAGAAGCTGTGGCCTAACAGCAAGTACGATAATAGCCCCCAATAAAAGAACGCCAACATCCTTCTTATGAATCAACCATTTTACTGAACCTAATGTAAAAATAGAAATGGCAAAAATTATCAAAAACTCACGCAAAGGAACAGAAATATACATTATTGATGCAGGATATATAGTTGATATGAATATATAGAGAATTTTAGTTTTATTATTTACTGACTCACCCTTGTTATTTACCCATAATTCAAAAGAATAAAATATAATCAGGAATGACAATGCATAGAAGAACACCTGATATAAAACAAAAATTTGTATATCCCACAATGATAAAATCCTAATTATATAGGTTATATAAAAAAATATTTTTACTCCTGTAGATTGATAATCAGGATAAAAGTTCTCTGATATGATTTTAGAAAATAAATCTGCATCCGTTACACTAGGAAAAAAACTCAATAGTGGCGCCAAAAATCCAAGCAAAATCCTAAAAAACCAACTTAATAATGCCGCATATACCACACTTTTGTTACTTCCCAATATATTATATGCTAATAGTATATAAACGACTGTCAATATAATTAATGTTGGTATATATCCCCAAATAGTAACTCCATTATAGTACTCATTGAAATATTCTTTCAAAACACCACCTGCACACAATGTAGGTTATTGGCATGCCACAGTATGATATAGTTCTAAACTCATATCTATCGCATATAAAATAAAACGATATAATAAAAGATTACTTATATTAGACTATATAGATTGAGATGACCTTACCTTATCCCATCCAGACATCTATATATTTATTTACAACGACATTTGGTGAGTGATTGTCTAGAATATAGGAAATAGAATTTTTAACTATCTGATATCTAATATCTTGGTTGTTAATAATAAATTCAAGAGCCTCAAATAGCGTCTTTTGATCTGGAGTTCCATTAATTCCTAGTTGAGTTACAAGCCCTTGTATGGATGGCGAATCTTCGAAACCAGACACAACCAACTTTCCATTAGCCATACCGAGTATGCCATTTACCCCCCGGTCATAGCTATACAATTGATCTAGGAATATATCGGCAGAATCAAATCTTTTTATATACTCATCATAAGTCAAACCAGAAACAACTTCATAATTAATTTTATCCGGGTATCTTTCTTTTAAAGACATCATGGTAGCATCAAGTATATCGTTACCTTTACGCAGATCTTTACCCTTTTGCCATCCATGAAATACATTTACGACGTTTCTGTTACGTATAAAAGATTGAGTCTCATATATGTCCTTTGTTCGTAAGAACTGCTCTTGATCTATTGAAATAGCTATTATCTCGGTAACTTTATCAGACCAAGCATACGCATTTTTATAATCTGTCAAACCAGGTATTATTTTTTCTGATATATTAACAGCATAGTCATTTAGCTGTTTATACCCAATCCCATATATATACTTTAAAGAAAAAAGATAATTCTTAAATGTTGATAGAGTGAACTTATCTAATGGACTATATTTCAGCTTTTTACTTAAACATAGTTTGACCCAGTAATAGTCATCGCCTAAAGCACATAAAAAAAACTTTCCGTTATTTTTCTTGAGCTTTCTTAACAACATATAATTGGCAATTGAAGAGTATGCTGTTATCGGGGCTGGATTAATCAGCTGGACAATATCATATCCTTTGAGTTCATCAAGCTGATTTCGCTTCTTAAAGTATGATATAACACCTTTAATGCCGAGATAATATAGAATGTTTTTTACTATGGAGTTTTTAAAAAGCCTATTCTCAGAGGTCGCAAGATCGATGTCTCGAGGAAAACTTTTATATCCGTCACCATCAGATACTGTTGTAACGGTATGTCCTTTAGCAATAAGATTTTTTGCTAGATTGGTATGTACACCGGAGTATTCTCCGACTAATAGAACTTTCATATAAACAAGCTCTCGAGGAAGTTAAATTTTAACGAGAAATTATTTTAAGATTTGAATACATAAATATGAAGTAGAAAATATACGTTGCTAGATAAGCTATAGTAGCCCCTTTAATTCCAACATAGTATATCAACGGGTAAGAGAGCATGACAAAAAGGAGTGAGAACAAAATTTCAGTTGCTACAAATATCTTGGTTTTACCTCGGGATAACATAGGATATGCATAGAGCCAACTTGTAATTTTTATTACATCACCACACAACTGAATAGCAAAAAGATCTCGTGCCGATTTGAACTCCTCAGTAAAAAGCAACCAAATAGCCACATCACGTAATAGATATACAACCAAAGCCATGATTGCAACGATCGGTAAAATTACCAATGCCGTTTTATGGATCTCACTGACAATAGCATCCACACCGACAAGAGAGGAAAGACGAGGAAGGTAATAAGTCCCTAGCGCCATGGTAATAACCCCAAGGTAGACCTCTGATATTTTCCATACCGCCTGCCAATGGCCTGCTGCTTCCCATCCTACTTGCTGGATCAAAATTGTACGAACTAGAATAAGTGATATAGGGACGGTCAAGGCACTGGTGATTGCCATCAGCATGTAGCCACCAATAGATCTTCTCGCATCCGGGTCAGTTGTGCCCCACCAATACTTCAATCTAAACCAGGGTTGGCGCAAATTAGCAATCAGCATCACCAGTCCGATCAAGGCAGCCTGCACTGCAGCAGCCAACAAGGCTCCCTGGATATTGGCCATCACTATCATGGTCAACATTACACAACCGGATATAACGGCAGAGAACATACCCAAGCCAACATAGCGGCGATAAAGTTGCTGACCATTGATGATGGAATTACACAGTGTCCCTATGGCTGACAACGGCAAAACACAGACGGTTGCCATTACCACCCAGGCAAGGGCTGTATCTTGAAAAAGCCAATTTGAAATGTGTTCGGCCAGAAGCAATCCGCTTGGAATCGTGATGGCAGAAATAATCACTACCCACTGTACTGCTGCTCGCCACCAGGGAGCACATGCCTCAAATCCCTGATCTTTCTTCTCAGCGGTATAACGTACAACCCCGCTTCCCACTGGGGCATTAATCACCCCATTGAGCGCACCGACCATGCTTTGAACCTGGCCTAACATGGCCATCCCGGTGGGGCCTGTATAAATGGCCACCACCTTGGCAATTACAAACCCCATCGCCATTTTAAGGAGCGTCAATAGCCCCGTCATGGCAGTCACTTTAAGCAAGCGTCTCATACGGTAAAGCCGTTCACCGCATCGATCACCCTTGTCACAGCTTCATCGCTCATGGTCGGACCCATGGGGAGAGAAAGAACTTGCTGATGGATCTGCTCTGTCAACGGCAGCCGGTAATCCTGGAATTCAGGATACGCTTTTTGTTTATGGGGAGGTATGGGGTAGTGGATCAGCGTCTGGATACCTTGCTCAGACAACCATTGCTGTAACTGCTCACGTACGTCACTGCGTACCACAAATAAATGCCATACATGGGCCCCCTCGTTTTCCACACAGGGTAGTGTTACGAAAGGATTGTTAATTCGTGTGCGATAGGATTGAGCAATACTTTGACGACGGGCCGTCTCCCCTTCCAGATAAGGAAGCTTGACCCGCATCATTGCCGCCTGAATTTCGTCCAAGCGGCTGTTGACCCCTTGATACAGGTTTTCATATTTCTTGTGCGAACCATAGTTGCGTAGGGCCCTGATTGTCTGAGCCAACTCATCATTATTCGTGGTGACTGCCCCTGCATCCCCCAGCGCCCCCAGGTTTTTACCTGGATAGAAGCTGAAACCAGCTGCATCACCCCAGTTACCAGCTCGTTTTCCCTCGATTTCTGCACCATGCGCCTGGGCACAGTCTTCCAGCACAAGTAGACCGGATTCAGCGGCAATTGCCATCAACTCTGGCATGGGGGAAAGCTGACCATAGAGATGGACTGGCAATATTGCTTTGGTCTTGGCCGTTATCGCTGCACGAACAACGCCGGGATCGAGGTTATAAGTATCCGGGTTGGGCTCCACCAAGACAGGTACCAAATCGTTTTCGGTAATCGCCAATATGGACGCAATATACGTATTGGCCTGCACGATCACTTCATCACCTACTTGCAATTTGCCAAGCGCTTTCCAGGCACGCAGCACCAGATTGAGGGCATCAAGGCCATTAGCAACACCGATGGCATGTTTGGCACCACAATAGTTGGCGAACTCCACTTCAAATTGGGCCAGCTCGCTCCCCATGATATACCAACCAGAATCTATCACTCTTGCACAAGCATCTTTTAATTCTTTTTGGTATTGGCTATTAATAGTTTTCAAGTCAAGGAAGTTAATCATTGTTTACATCTCAGCATAACGGATTATTTTAGCCGGATTACCCACTACAACAGCATAATCGGGTACATCTTTTGTGACAACGGCTCCAGCACCAACCATGGCATGTCTTCCTATGGTGATACCTGGTAAGAGTGTTGCATTGGCTCCGATAGATGCCCCATTTTTTATGATCATTTTAGAGAATTCATCTGGATAAATCTTGGAGCGAGGATGCCTGTCATTCGTGAATGCAACACAAGGCCCGATAAAAACATCATCCTCGATTGTTACTCCATCCCAGATATATACACCAGATTTGATCGTGACGCGATCACCTATGACAACATCACTTTCGACTAGAGTGTGTGCACATATATTGCAATTTTTTCCTATTCTTGCACCACGTAATACAACTGAGAATTGCCATATTCGAGTACCATTACCGATATCGCTTGACTGCACATCACTCAGGGGATGAATGAACATCAATTATGCCTCTTAGATAACTGCATAAAACTGTTATAATTTCTTATATAATCAGCTTCATCATAAATATCGCTAGCTAATACCAGCAATATACAATCTTCACTAAAATCATACATCTCATGCCACTGCATGACATCAATCAACAGGCCCTGTGATGGCGAGTTTAATATAACTTCATTTTTCTTAACGCCATCATCCATGACAAAACGGCAACTGCCATTCAAGCAAATGGCAACTTGTTTTAACTCTTTATGGGCATGGAAACCACGAGCAACACCTTTTTGAGTACCGTAAATATAGTAAACACGTTTTATTTCAAATGGAATATTTCTATTCCCTTCAAGAGCTACCAACGAACCACGCTCATCCCCTAACACAGGCAGGTCAATCAACGTTATCAAACTCATTATTAATCCTTTATCAGATCCAGTAGATATTGCCCGTAGCTATTCTTGGCCATCCTCTGTGCAACAATGGCGACGTCAGCGCGACTCAACCAGCCATTACGTAATGCAATTTCTTCGAGACACGCTATTTTAAAGCCTTGCCGAGCCTCTATTGTTGCTACAAAATTAGACGCCTCAAGCAAGCTCTCATGAGTACCGCTGTCAAGCCAGGCAAAACCGCGCCCCAGCAGTTCAACATTAAGAAGCCCTTGCTCCAAATATGCTTGATTGATACTGGTTATCTCAAGCTCCCCTCGTTTAGAGGGTTTGACTTGTTTGGCAATATTGACTACTTGATTGTCGTAAAAATAGAGCCCAGTTACGGCAAAATGTGACTTGGGTTGTGCAGGCTTCTCTTCGATAGAAATGACACTCTGCTTATCATCAAATTCCACAATTCCAAATCGTTCTGGATCTTGAACTTTATAGCCAAATACTGTTGCGCCTTCTTTCCTGCTGGCGGCGTCTCGCAACATGGGTGAAAAACCCTGCCCCCAAAACATGTTGTCGCCAAGGATCAAGCATACTGATTCATGCCCGATGAATTCCTCACCAATAATAAATGCTTGAGCAAGCCCATCCGGGCTTGGCTGAACTGCGTATACCAGCGTGATGCCAAACTGGCTCCCATCGCCTAGCAGACGCTGAAAACTTGTTTGATCTTCTGGGGTGGTAATAATCAAAATTTCCCTGATACCGGCAAGCATCAAGACCGACAGTGGATAATAGATCATGGGTTTGTCGTAAACAGGAAGCAACTGCTTGGAAACCCCCATGGTAATGGGATAGAGACGGGTACCAGAACCACCAGCCAGAATAATGCCTTTCATTGATTTTTCTCCCCATACTGCTGGGTGATCCAGGATTGGTAGGCACCGCTCTTGACGTTGCTGACCCACAGCTGATTATCCAGATACCACTGTACGGTTTTGCGAATACCCGACTCGAACGTTTCTTGCGGTTGCCAAGCAAGCTCACTGCTCATCTTGCTGGCATCGATGGCATAACGGCGATCGTGACCGGGGCGGTCGGCGACGTAGGTGATCTGATCGCGATAAGAGCCAGCCTTGGGCACCATCTCGTCAAGCAGATCACACACTGTATGCACCACCTCCAGATTCTGTTTCTCGTTATGACCGCCAATGTTGTAGGTCTCCCCGATCAAGCCCGTGGTCACCACCTTGTAGAGCGCGCGGGCATGATCTTCCACATAGAGCCAGTCACGGATCTGGTCGCCCTTGCCATAGACAGGCAGCGGTTTGCCATCCAGCGCATTGAGGATCACCAGCGGGATCAGCTTCTCGGGGAAGTGATAAGGACCGTAGTTGTTGGAACAGTTGGTGACGATGGTCGGTAGGCCGTAAGTACGGCGCCAGGCGCGCACCAGATGGTCACTGGAGGCCTTGGAGGCAGAATAGGGGCTGCTGGGGGCATAGGGGGTTGTTTCGGTAAAGAGCGGCAGCGCTACACCAGGGGCGACTTCATCCGGATGGGGCAGGTCGCCATATACCTCGTCGGTGGAGATGTGGTGGAACCGGAAGGCTGCCTTGCGTACCTCGTCCAGACCGTTCCAGTAGGCGCGAGCCGCTTCCAGCAGCATGTAGGTGCCGACAATATTGGTTTCGATGAAGTCGGCGGGGCCTGTGATGGAACGATCGACGTGGCTCTCGGCGGCCAAGTGCATCACGGCGTCCGGTTGATGCTGGGCAAACACCCGATCCAGTTCGGCGCGGTTGCAGATATCCACCTGCTCAAAGGCATAACGTTCACTGTTTGCGACACTGGCCAAGGATTCCAGGTTGCCCGCATAGGTGAGTTTATCGAGGTTGATAACTGAATCGTTGGTATCCCGAATGATATGACGAACAACCGCCGAGCCGATAAAGCCTGCGCCACCAGTGACAAGAATCTTCATAGTTATGCTCTTGAAAAGTAATAGAAATTCGGTTCTTTTTGAACCAGTTACCATTGTTCATGGTGGTGAAAATGCTCGCTCAAATGGCGGATTTCTGACACTAGCCACGAAAAAGACAATGGCTACCGCCCCTGGGTTACAGCCCCCAGATTGCTGCTTTTGACCGGATTGTGTGTGCTGTTGGCCATAGCGCCCTCCAGCTTGGGAAAATTCTGTCACCACTCCCTGATGACAAAAGTGCGATTTCTCTTGCAGATTCAACGTGCCAGGTTACGAAAAACCGCCGTCAATCGCTGCCATGCCCCAAGGGCAAAGTCCGGATTTTAGCGCCTTTCCTGGCCGCTTGAACAGCCATAACAACCCTTCATGCAGTAAGCGATTTACGCCCTCTCCCGTAGCGGTTCTCTACTCTTCCAGCAGCAGAAGATGATCTGCCAACCGCCAACAAGGACCCCTTTAAGTCCAAAAAGGTCGTTGCCAGCCGGATTCAAAAGTAAAAATAGTGACAAGCGACGCATTAGTACGGAGCGCACTCACAAGACCGCCACTTTTTGCCAATCCAGATGGAGGCACGTAACACTTTCTTACAATTGCCCCCCGCCGCACACGTAAAAATTCAGCTCTTCCACCAGAGTCTGATACCGATCACAACTCTGTCTGCACGACGTATTATGTCACTTGAGCTTCATATGTATATGTTTTTGCAGCAAACAAACAGGGCGAACCTGATGGTTCGCCCTGTGACGGTAAGATAACGCAAGGAGGAAAGTGTGGCTACTGTCAGCTTTTTCCTTTACTTCCCTCGCTATCGGCAGCTTGCCAGCCGCCGCCGACAGCCTTGTAGAGCGCGATCTGGTTGCTGAGCTGCGCAAGACGGGTACTGATCAGCCCCTGCTTGGCACTGAACAGCGAGCGTTGGGCATCGAGTCGGGTGAGATAGCTGTCCACCCCTTTCTCGTAGCGCACCTCCGCCAGCTTGAAGTAGGTCTGGTTTGCCTCCACCAGTGCCTGTTGCGCCTGCAGTTGCTGCTGATAGTCAGCCTGGGCACCCAGCGTATCTGCCACTTCCTTGAAGGCGGTCTGAATGCTCTTCTCGTAGCTCGCCACCGCCTGTTTGGTGCTCACCTCGGCCACATCCAGATCCGCAATGCGCTTGCCGCCGTCAAAGATCGGCAGATTGATCTGCGGCATAAAGGTCCAGGTACCGGTGCCGCCGTCAAACAGCCCGCTCAACTGGTTGCTGGCGGTGCCCGCCGTCGCAGTCAGCGAGATGGTCGGGAAGAAGGCCGCACGGGCGGCGCCGATATTGGCATTGGCCGCTTTCAGGCTGTGCTCGGCCGCCAGGATGTCCGGGCGCTGTTGCAGCAGGCTGGATGGGGCTCCCACCGGGATGGCCGCCAGCTGCACCTCGGCCAGGGTCGCCGGCTGGGTCATCAGCGCGGGGACACCAGTCCCGAGCAGCAGCGCCAGGCCGTTGCGATCCTGCTTAACCTGTCGTTGGTACTGGGCCAGGCTCACCTTGGCGCTCTCCAGCGCGGTACGGCCCTGGGCCAGCTCCATCTCGGAGGCGGCCCCCAGCCGGTACTTGTGCTCGGTCAGACCATAGCTCTCCTGCTCGGTGGCCAGGGTCGCCTCGCTCAGCGCGAGCAACTCCTGATCCGCCAGCAGGGTGAGATAGGCGTTGGCCACCGAGGCCACCAGGGCGATCTGGGTGCTGCGCTGGGTCTCCACCTGCGCCAGATAGGTCTCCAGCGCCTGATCTTTCAGACTCTGGATCCGGCCGAACAGGTCCAGCTCGTAGGCGGTGATGCCGATGTTGGCGCCGTACTGGCTGCTGATGGTGCCCTGCCCCGTGCTGCTGAGATCGTCCGATCCCTGCTGGCGAGAGCCCGAGCCATTGGCCGCCAGGGTCGGCAGTTGGGCCGCCCGCTGGATCCGGTATCTGGCCTCGTAGGCCTCCACGTTGAGGGCCGCGATACGCAGATCCCGGTTGTTCTCGAGGGCCGTGGCGATCAACTGCTGCAGGGCGGGATCGAGGAACTGCTGGCGCCAGGAGGAGACGGCCGCCTCCCCCGTCTGGTTGCTCTGCCAGGTGGCGCCTTGTGGCAGCTCGGGGCGCTGGTAATCGGGGGCCATGGAACAGCCCCCCAACAGCAGAGTCACGCTCAAGGCGATCAGGGTCTTAGTCATGTTTGATCTCCTCGGCATGGGCCAGACGCGCTTGCTTGGTGCTGTGTTTGGTGAAATAGCGCATCACCAGCACGAAGAACAGCGGCACAAAGAAGATGGCCAGCACGGTGGCACTGATCATCCCCCCCATCACGCCGGTACCGATGGCGTTGCGGCTGCTGGCGCCGGCGCCGGTACTGATCACCAGCGGCAATACGCCGAGGATGAAGGCGAGCGAAGTCATCAGGATCGGACGCAGACGCAGGCGCGCCGCCTCCACCACGGCTTCACTCAGCCCCATACCCCTGTCATAGAGCTCCTTGGCGAACTCGACGATGAGGATCGCGTTCTTGGCCGACAGCCCTATGGTGGTGAGCAGGCCCACCTGGAAGTAGACGTCGTTCTCCAGCCCCCGCAGGGTAGCAGCCACAATGGCCCCCAACACCCCGAGCGGCACCACCAACATCACCGAGAACGGAATGCTCCAGCTCTCGTAGAGGGCGGCCAGACAGAGGAACACCACCAGCAGGGAGATGGCGTAGAGGGCCGGCGCCTGGGAGCCCGCCTGCCGCTCCTGATAGGAGAGACCGGTCCACTCGATGCCGATGCCTTCCGGCAGCTGCTTCACCATCTGCTCGATGGCGGCCATGGCGTCACCGGTACTCTTGCCCGGTGCCGCTTCCCCGACGATCTCCATCGCCGGCACGCCGTTGTAACGCTCCAGTCGTGGCGAGCCGAAGCTCCAGTCGGTGCTGGCAAAGGCGGAGAAAGGCACCATCTGACCGGCGCTGTTGCGCACGTACCAGAGCTTGAGATCTTCCGGGTTCATCCGGAAGGGGGCATCCGCCTGCAGATAAACCTTCTTGACCCGACCTCTGTCGACGAAGTCGTTCACATAGGCAGAGCCCCAGGCACTGGAGAGCGTGCTGTTGATGTCGCTGATGGAGAGCCCCTGCGCCAGCGCCTTCTCGTAGTCGATCTTGATGTCGAGCTGGGGGGTATCTTCCATCCCGTTCGGGCGCACCCGCACCAGGTTGGGATCCTGCGCCGCCATGCCGAGCAGCTGGTTGCGTGCCGCCATCAGCTTGTCGTGGCCCACGCCGGCCCGATCCTGCAGATAGAAGTCAAAGCCGGTGGCCGTCCCGAGCTCCGGGATCGGAGGCAGGTTGAAGGCGAACACCTGGGCTTCCTTGATGCTGAACAGGTAGCCCATGGCGCGGCCGATGATGGCATTGGCGCTACGATCCGGCGTGTTGCGCTCCTTCCAGTCTTTCAGCTTGATGAAGGCCATGCCGCTGTTCTGACCGCTACCGGCGAAACTGAAGCCCGCCACCGTCAGCACGGAGTCGACGTTCTCCTTCTCGTTCTTCATGAAGTAATCGCGCATGTCCGCCAGCACCACCTCGGTGCGCTGCTTGGTGGCACCGACCGGCAGCTGCACCATGGACATGATGACCCCCTGATCCTCTTCCGGCAGGAAGGAGGTGGGCATGCGCATGAACAGGATGGCCAGTACCGCCAGCATGGCCGCATAGATGATGCCGTAGCGCACCCCTTGCTTGACCACCTTGCGCACGCCGCTCTGGTAGCGGTTGGCGCTGGCGTCGAAGGCCCGGTTGAACCAGCCGAAGAAACCGCGCTTGGCACCGAACTCGCCATGCTTGATGGGCTTGAGCAGGGTGGCGCACAGGGCCGGGGTCAGGATCAGCGCCACCAGCACCGACAGCACCATGGCCGAGACGATGGTGAGGGAGAACTGGCGATAGATAGCACCGGTGGAGCCACCGAAGAAGGCCATCGGCACGAACACCGCCGAGAGCACCAGGGCGATCCCCACCAGGGCGCCGGTGATCTGGGTCATCGACTTGCGGGTCGCTTCGAGCGGAGAGAGATCCTCCTCGCTCATCAGGCGCTCCACGTTCTCCACCACCACGATGGCGTCATCCACCAGGAGGCCGATGGCCAGCACCAGACCGAACATGGTCAGGGTGTTGATGGAGAAGCCGAACGCCGCCATGACGCCGAAGGTCCCCAGCAGCACCACGGGCACCGCGATGGTCGGGATCAAGGTGGCGCGGAAGTTCTGCAGGAACAGATACATCACGCAGAACACCAGGAAGATCGCCTCCACCAGGGTCTGCACCACCTCCTCGATGGAGATCTTCACGAACGGCGTGGTGTCGTAGGGGTAAACGATCTCCATGTTGGCCGGGAAGTAGGCGGAGAGCTCGCCCAGCTTGCTGCGCACCTTCTCGGCGGTATCCAGCGCGTTGGCACCGGTCGCCAGCTTGATGGCCACCGCCGCGGTGGGTTGCCCGTTGTAGAGCGCCTCGGCATCGTAGCTTTCACCGGCCAGCTCAACCCGGGCCACGTCTTTGAGCCGCACCTTGGAGCCGTCCTGGTTCACCCGCAGCAGGATGTCGTTGAACTGCGCCACGGTGGAGAGCCGGGTCTGCCCCATGATGGTGGCGGTGAACTGCTGATCGGTCACCGCCGGGGTGCCCCCCAGCTTGCCAAAGGCCACCTGGGTGTTTTGCGCCTTGATGGCGGCCTGTACGTCACCCGGGGTCATCTGCACCCGGTTGAGCTTGTTGGGGTCGAGCCAGACCCGCATGGAATACTGGCTGCCGAACAAGGTGATGTCCCCTACCCCGTCCAGACGACTGAGCGGCTCCTTGATGTTGGCCACCACATAGTCGGCCAGGTCATCGTTGGTCATGGCGCCATCTTTGGAGATGAAGGCCGCCACCATCAGGAAGCTGCTGGAGGTCTTCTGGACCCGGATCCCCTGCTGCTGCACTTCTTGCGGCAACAGCGACATGGCTTGCTGCAGCTTGTTCTGCACCTGTACCTGGGCGATGTCAGGGTCGGTCCCCGGCTGGAAGGTGAGGGTGACCGATACCCGGCCGGAGGAGTCCGACTGGGAGGACATGTAGAGCAGGTGATCCAGCCCGGTCATGTTCTGCTCGATGATCTGGGTCACCGAGTCTTCCACCGTCTTGGCGGAGGCGCCCGGGTAGCTGGCAGAGATGCCCACCGCCGGCGGCGCAATGCTCGGATACTGGGCAACCGGCAGGCCTATGATCGCCAGGCTGCCCGCCAGCATGATCACCAGGGCGATCACCCAGGCGAAAATGGGTCTGTCTATGAAAAATCGTGCCATGAGGCGACTACTCCATCCTACTTGTTGGCCGAGGCATTGGCCGGCGCCTGGGCAGACGGCGCAGCGGCGCCCTGTTCAGCCGGCGCCACGACAACCCCGGGTTTTACCTTTTGCAGGCCGGCGACGATAACCCGCTCACCCGCCTTGAGACCGGATTCCACCACCCAGTCACTGCCGACGATGCGGCCCAGCTGCACTTCACGCAGCTCCACCTTGTTGTCCGCCGTCACCACCATCACGGTGGCACCGCCTTTCGGGGTACGGGTCACCGCGGTCTGCGGCACCAACAGCCCTTCGGCGCGCTCGCCCTCCTGCAGGGTGGCACGCATGAACATACCCGGCAGCAGCAGCTGATGAGGGTTGGGGACGATCACCCGCAGGGTCACCATGCCGGTGGTCTCATCCACGGTCACATCGGAGAACTGCAGCGAGCCCTCTTCACCGTAGGTGGAGCCATCTTCCAGCTGGAAGCTCACCCGGGCGCCTTTCTGCTCGTCCTGGGTCAGCTTGCCGGCCGCCACCTGGCGCTTGAGGCGCAGCAGATCGGCGGTGGACTGGCGCACGTCCACATACATGGGATCGAGCTGCTGGATGGAGGTGAGGCTGTCAGCCTGCTGGGCCGTCACCAGCGCCCCCTCGGTCACCGCAGACTTGCCGATGCGACCGCTGATGGGGGCCGTGATGCGGGTGTAGGCCAGGTTGATGTTGGCGCTCTGCAGCGCCGCCTTGGCGGCACCGATTTCGGCCAGCTGCTGCTTCCAGGCCGCGTCGGCGTCGTCATACTCCTGGCTGCTGATGGCCTTCACCTTCACCAGCTCGGCATAGCGCTTGGCCTTGAGGCGGGCGCTCTGCTCGTTGGCCTGCGCCTTGGCCAGGTTGGCCTTGGCACTGGCCACCGCAGCCTGATAGACGGCGGGGTCGATCTGGTACAGCAGCTGACCGGTCTTGACGTCGCTGCCCTCGGTAAAGAGGCGCTTGAGAATGATGCCGCTCACCTGGGGGCGCACCTCGGCGACCCGCAGCGGGGCGCTGCGGCCGGTCAGCTCGGTGGTGAGCTGCAACGGCGCCGTGTGCAGGGTGACGACATCCACCGCAGCCGGCGGCATCGCACCGGGTCCTTGCTGGGCGGGGCCCTGTTCGCCGCAAGCGGTCAGCAGACCGCTCGCCAGCAGCGCAAGGCCGACTGAACGTGCGAGAATATGTTTATGCATGAAAAACCTGAGCCTCTGTCTATCAATGAAAAACCACAGGGTTTATAGGACCCGGTTGGTAAAATTGGAAAGATGAGGCAATATACATACATTCATAAATGTATGTAAGTGACTTTTTTTACTTTTACAAGGTGCGCAGAGAGATGGCCAGAAGAACCAAAGAAGAGGCGCAGCAGACCCGCTGCCACATCATGAGTACGGCCCTGGATCTGTTCTGCTCACAAGGCCTGGCCAAGACCAGCCTGACCGACATCGCCAGGGCCGCCGAGCTGACCCGGGGCGCCATTTACTGGCATTTCAAGAACAAGGAAGAGCTGTTCGTCTCCCTCTGGGAGGAGCTCTGCCAGCCCCTCTCCCACCAGCTCGATGCCTGCGTCTCCGAACAGGAGCCTGACCCCCTCGGCAAGCTACGCAGCTTCCTCAAGGGGGTGATCATCAAGATAAGCACCGAGCCCGCCCATCAGCAGATGTTCACCATACTGTTCAACCTGGAGTCGCTGGAGGGAGAAGCCATCTCACTGCGCGAGCACATGCGCAGCCAGTCCAACAACTTCTTCCGGGATCTGGAGATTACCCTGGGCAATGCGGTGCGCCTCGGCCAGCTGCCGCAGGAGCTGGATCTGCAGCGGGCCGCCACCCTGCTGCACTGCACCCTGGATGGCTACATCATCAACTGGCTGCACTTCCCGGATCGCATCGACTTGCGCCAGGAGGCCGACTTTGTGCTGGACAACCTGTTCGCCCTGATCGCCCAGTCCGGCGGCCCGGCCACCCGCCGCACCTGACTCACAGCCGCTCAACACAGGTCCATTGGCCGGCGCAGACACTCCCCAGTTCCCTCCCCTTCCTTTGGCGCCCCGGCGCCAAATTCGCTCAAATTTGCTATAGTCACGCCCCCGAAACAGAGTAGCGTCCCCGAAAAAGTGCCCGCCATGTCCCGTTCGTCTCCCCATTGCCCGCCGATGTCCCTTGCCACCCCCTCAGCCGACCCACAGTCAGTCGCGCGTCAGCAGTTTCTGGCCTTGCTCCATTGTGGAGCCCACCTGCTGGAGGCGGGCTGCGGCGAAGGTGACGATCTCTGCTTCTTTCGCCAGCAGGGGCTGGTGGTGACGGCCTTCGATGCCCGCCTGGCGCAGGCCAGGGTAGCCTCGCGGCGCAGCGGCCAGCCGGTGCGGGTCTGCTGCATCAGTCAGCTGCACAGCGTGGTGCCCTATGACGGCATCTGGGCGCGCGGGGCATTGCCGCT
Organism: Aeromonas sp. s5; assembly: GCF_040907865.1. Lineage (NCBI taxonomy): Bacteria > Pseudomonadati > Pseudomonadota > Gammaproteobacteria > Aeromonadales > Aeromonadaceae > Aeromonas > Aeromonas sp. s5. The sequence continues at coordinate 431,709 of NZ_JBFOCO010000023.1, read as the reverse complement.
GCTCGCGGCCAGCGAGCTCAGCGACGCGCTGGCGCACTTGGCCGGCCTGCTCAAGCCAGCTGGGCCGCTCTACTGCGCCTTTCCCCACCCCAGTGGCCAGCCGGCCTTCAGCGACGGCACGCCTGAGGCCGCACCTCCCTTAGCCGAAGATCGCCTCTCCCGACTCGATGAGGAGGGGCTGCGCCGGCTCATCGCCCCGCTGCCGCTGCAACTGCAGCAGTGCTGGGAGAGCGAGCAGACGGATGGCCGCTGGCTGCACGCCCTGCTGCTTCGCAGCTGAAGGGCCGCACCAAATTAATCACCCGCTACACTCCGCGATAACCTGGCCAGTGGCTATCACCACCATGATCACATTTAACAATATTTAACTCGACATTAACGCACCTACGACAGACATGATGCGGATTTTGTGTTAAAAAGCGGCATTAAAATCAAAATTAAATAACAAATCAGACACTAACACCTGGATTTACTTATGAAACTTGTCCTCAAACTGGTTGCCGGCATCCTCGCCGGTCTCTTGCTCGGTCTCTACGCCCCTGAATGGGTCGCACGCGTGCTGTTTACGGCCAAGACAGTCATAGGTCAGCTGATCACCTTCACCATTCCGCTCATCATCCTTTTCTTCATCATGAGCGGCATCGCCAGCCTGCCGAAGAACTCCGGCAAGCTGCTGGGCAAGACGGTCGCCCTCTCCTACTGCTCCACCATACTGGCCGGCCTGTTCGCCTTTACCGTGGCCAGCAACCTGATCCCGCGTCTGACCAGCGCCGCCGAGTCCACCGCCGAGAGCGCCATCAAGCTCACCTCCTACATCAATCTGGAGATCCCGCCGCTGTTCGGGGTGATGTCGGCACTGGCCGCCGCCTTCGTGTTCGGCATCGGCATCAGCGCCACCCAGGCCACCGATCTGCGCCGGGTAGCCGATCAGGGCCGCGACATTATCGACCGCCTGCTGGCCAAGGTGATCATCCCGCTGCTGCCGTTCTACATCGCCGGCGTCTTCGTCGAGATGACGGTGGAAGGCACCGTGTTTGCCACCCTGAAGACCTTTGGCGTGGTGCTGGTGATGGCCATCATCATGCACTGGCTCTGGCTCTCCGTGCTGTTCGTTGGCACCGGTCTGGCCCTGGGCCGCTCCCCGGCTCAGCTCATCAAGAACATGCTGCCGGCCTACTTCACCGCCCTTGGCACCATGTCCAGCGCCGCCACCATCCCGGTCGCCCTGCAGGCCAGCAAGAACAACGGCGTGAGCGCCGGCATCGCCAACTTCACCGTGCCGCTGTGCGCCACCATTCACCTGTGTGGCTCCACCATTACCCTGGTGACCTGTGCCACCGCCGTGATGTTCCTCTCCGAGCATCTGGCCATTCCGGGCATCGGCACCATGCTGCCCTTCATCATGATGCTGGGTGTCATCATGATTGCCGCCCCGGGTGCCCCGGGTGGTGGCGTCATGTCCGCACTGGGTCTGCTCACCTCCATGCTGGGGTTCGGTGAGGCCTCCATCGCCCTGATGATCGCCCTCTACCTGGCCCAGGACAGCTTCGGTACCGCCTGCAACGTCACCGGCGATGGCGTGATTGCCCTGTGGGCCGACCGTTTCGCCCAGAGCGGCGAGACAGCCCTCAGCGCCGAGCAAGACGCGGCCTGATAGCGCAAGCCCATAAAAAAACGGGAGCCATTGGCTCCCGTTTTTTGTTGACGCTCAGCGCTAATCAACCGCGGCGGCGGATCACCCCCTCCTGCGCCGTGCTGGCCACCAGCACCCCGTCGCGGGTAAAGAACTGGCCGCGCACCAGGCCACGACCGGCGCTGGCGCTCGGGCTGTCCACCACGTAGAGCAGCCAGTCGTCCAGCCGGAAGTCCCGGTGGAACCACATGGAGTGGTCTATGGTGGCCACCTGCATGTCCGGCTCCCAGTACGACACCCCGTGGGGCTGCAGGGCGGTGAACAGGAAGTGGAAGTCGGAGGCATAGGCCAGCAGGTATTTGTGCACCCGTTGATCATCCGGCATCTGGCCATTGGCCTTGAACCAGACGTGGCGCAGCGGCTCATGCACGTCGGGGCGGATCGGGTCGACCAGGGTCACCGGGCGAATTTCGATGGGCTTCTCGCACATGATCTTGTCGCGCAGGGCGGGCGGGATCTGCTGCTCGTAGGGGCGCACCAGCTCCAGCTCGCTCTTGAGCTGCTCGGGGGGCGTGATCCCCGCCGGCATGGCGATCTGGTGTTCAAACCCCTCGGCCTCGACCTGGAAGGAGGCGTTGAGATAGAAGATGGGCTTGCCGCCCTGAATGGCCTTGACCCGGCGGGTGGAGACGGTCTGACCGTCGCGGATGTTCTCCACGTCGTAGACGATGGGACGGTTGGCATCGCCGGGGCGCAGGAAGTAGGAGTGGAAGCTGTGCACCTGGCGATCGCTGGCCACCGTCTGCTTGGCGGCTGACAAGGCCTGCCCCATTACCTGTCCGCCAAACACGGCCCGCAGACCGAGATCCTGGCTCTGGCCCCGAAACAGGCCCTCCTCGATTTTTTCGAGCGCCAGCAACGCCAGCAGCTCATCAAGTACCTTGCTCATTATTATCTCCTGTGTCAGTGCCGGAAGGCTAACAAGCCCGCCTCCGCCGGGCAACCACCCCGGCCCCCGCCAGCCGCCTGCCTGGCCCCATTAATTCAGCAATCCTGCACATTGAACAATAACGGACGCAGCAGGCGCCAACGAAAAGGCCCGCCAAAGAGGCGGGCCTTTTACAGTGCGACGCGGCGCTTACTTGCTGCCGGTGCCGGAGTTGCGGGTCGAGGCTTGCGGCTTACGACGGGCGGTAGTGGCGCGGGCGCGCGGCTCCTTGCCCTGCATCTCCTTGTGACGCTTGACGGCGCGACGGATCTGGGCGGCCTGCTTGTGGCGGCTAGCCTTGCCATCCTGCTGCAGATCGACCTTGGACTCGGTCTCCGGTGGCAGGTTGACCAGGCCGCGCAGGTAGTTCACCTCGGGCAGTTTCAGCTCCTGCCAGCCGCCGCGCGGGATGCCGCGATCCAGCTTGACGTCGCCGTAGCGAATACGCATCAGGCGGCTCACCTGCACTTCCTGGGACTCCCACAGGCGGCGCACTTCACGGTTGCGACCCTCGGTCAGGGTAACGTTGAACCACTGGTTCAGACCCTCGCCGCCGGCCGGCTTGATCTTGTTGAACTTGGCCATGCCGTCTTCCAGCTGCACGCCCTTGCGCAGGCGCTGCAGCATGGCTTCGGTGATCTCGCCAAACACGCGCACCGCGTATTCCCGCTCCACTTCGTGGCTCGGGTGCATCAGCCGGTTGGCCAGCTCACCGTCGGTGGTGAACAGCAACAGACCTGAGGTGTTGACGTCGAGGCGGCCGACCGCGATCCAGCGGGCCCCTTCCATCTTGGGCAGACGATCAAACACGGTGGGACGACCTTCCGGATCGTGACGGGTACACATCTCCCCTTCCGGCTTGTGGTAAGCCAGCACGCGGCAGATCACTTCCTCTGCGGCGCGGGTCTTGACCTGGTGACCATCCACCCGGATCACGGCGTTCACTTCGACGCGATCCCCCAGTGTGGCGACCTTGCCATCCACACTGACCCGACCTGCGGTGATCAGGGCCTCCATCTCACGACGGGAGCCGTGACCCGCGCGGGCCAACACTTTTTGCAGTTTTTCACTCATCGGGGTTACCTGATTGTTGATCGCTGCCCGTCTCTGCCAACGTCAGAGTGGACAACGAGGGTTGCAGTTCGGGATCAAGCTCGGGGAGCTGCTCCAGACTCTGCAGATTAAAATAATCCAGAAATTCTCGGGTGGTGGCGAGCAGCTCCGGGCGACCCACCACCTCCTTGTGACCTATGCTGCGCACCCAGCCACGTTCTTTCAGGGTATTCACTATCTGGCTCGAGACCGCCACCCCACGGATGGCTTCGATCTCGGCCCGGGTGATGGGCTGACGATAGGCGATCAACGTCAGCGTCTCCATCACGGCGCGCGAATAGCGCGGGGCCCGCTCGCTCCAGAGCCTCGAGAGCTCCTCCGCGTACTCCTGGCGGGCCTGAAAGCGCCAGCCGGAGGCGACCTCCTTGAGCTCCACTCCCCGCTCGCTGTAATCCTGTTTGAGCTCCGCCAGCAACAGCTGCACGTAGCGGCTGGTGACCGGGTAGTCCGCCAGCACGCTGCTCTTGAGCTCGCTGACGTTGAGCGGGCGCCCGGCAACGAACAGCGCCGCTTCGATCAGCGTCTTGAGTCGTTCAGCCGGCAGCGCCATGGTTCGCTCCTCGCATTATCGGCCGCAGCCGTTCAGTGGGCAGCGCCACGCTCGCTCTCCTCATGCTGGCTGGCCAGGGCAAAGTGAATGGGCCCCAGGGGTTCCGCCTGCAGGATCCAGATCAGTTGTTCCTTGCACAGCTCCAGCAGCGCCAGAAACGTCACCAGTACCCCCATGCGCCCCTCTTCGGCGCGCAGCACCTGCTCCAGGCGCAGGGTCTGGCCTAGCGAGAGCATGGCGAGGATCTCCGCCATGCGCACCCGGGTCGGGATCTGCTCGCGGCGGATCTGGTGATGTTCAAAATGAGTCGCGCGTTTTACCACACTTTGCATGTAAAGGGCGAGCTCAACCAGCGAAACATCGGGCGCCAGTGGTTTGAGATCGCCAAAATCCGGCGCCATGGCGCTGGCGACAAAGATCTCCCGCTCCAGCCGCGGCAACTCGTTGACCCGCTCAGCCCCCACCTTGTAGCGCTCGTACTCCTGCAGCCGGCGGATGAGGGTGACGCGGGGGTCTTCCCCCTCCTCTTCGTCCTCCAGCTCCGGCGCCTTGGGCAGCAGCATGCGGGATTTGATCTCCGCCAACCAAGCCGCCATCAGCAGGTACTCGGCTGCCAGCTCCAGATTGAGCCCCTGCATCAGCTCCACGTACTCCATGTACTGGGCGGTGATCTGCAGGATCGGCAGGTTGAGGATGTCGAGCTGCTGGCGCCGGATGAGGTAGAGCAAGAGATCGAGCGGCCCCTCGAAGGTATCGAGAAACACCTCCAGCGCATCGGGCGGGATGAACAAGTCCTGGGGCAGCTCGTGATAGGGCTGCCCCAGCACCCGGGCAATGGGAGAGAGCGCCGACGGCGCCCCCTCGCCAGCCCCGGCGGGCGGCTGGGCGGGCGGCTGGGCGGCCGTCATGGCGACCGGTTCAACCGTATCACTCAAACGGGGTCGGATCCCCGGCACCGCGCCGACGCAGCACGGGTTCATCGTCGGAGAAGTCCACCACTGTGGTGGGCTGCTCGCCCAGATAACCGCCGTTGACCACCAGATCCAGCTGTTTGCCCAGCTTGTCGAAGATCTCCTCCGGGTCAAACTCCGCCATGTCAGATTCCGGCAGGATCAGGGTGGTGGAGAGCAGCGGCTCACCGAGGGCCTCCAGCAGCGCCTGGGCAATCTTGTTGTCCGGTACCCGGATGCCGATGCTCTTCTTCTTCTCGTTCATCAGGCGGCGCGGCACCTCCTTGGTGGCCTTGAAGATGAAGGTGTAGGGGCCGGGGGTGTTGTTCTTGATCAGGCGAAACGCACTGTTGTCCACCTTGGCATAGGTGGAGATCTCGGAGAGATCGCGGCACACCAGGGTGAAGTCGTGGTTGGGATCGATGCGGCGGATGCGGCAGATGCGCTCCAGCGCGCCCTTGTCACCCATCTGGCAACCCAGCGCATAACCCGAATCGGTGGGATAGACGATGACGCCGCCATTCTGGATGATCTGCACCGCCTGGCTGATCAGACGGGCCTGGGGGTTTTCCGGGTGTACGTAAAAGTGCTGACTCATGACTCGTTCTCGCAATGGGGGCAGCAATCTCTGCCCGCTTGATGGCCGCGAAGCCGGGCTTCACGACACTACCTTACTCTGTTTGGCGCCCGTTGGCGCACTGCAACTCCGGGGCGGTTACCGACTCGCCAGCAACTCTGCGTGTTGCTCAGTGGTAAGCCCGAAGTAACCGGGATACGCCAGCCATAAATATGGCCATACCCTCTTGTCCGGTGTGTTCCCTATTTCGCAAATGCTGTTACCGGCTCGCCAGCAACTCTGCGTGTTGCTCGGTGGTAAGCCCAAAGTGGCCGGGATACGCCAACCATATCGGCATCCCCTCCTTGGGCAACCAGAGGTGGCGCCCCAGCTCGGTCCAGTTGGAGGGGAAGTGAAAATCCGATCCCACCGAGATATAGAGGTCGTGCTCTTTGGCCCACTGGCCAAGATTCGCCCTCTCCTGGGGGCTCTGCTGGGGCAGCGAGACCTCCATGGCATCGCCACCGGCCGCCTTGAAGGCCACCAGCAGCCGCTTGATCCACTTGGCGGTGAGATCGTAGCGGCTCGGGTGGGCCAGCACAGCCAGGCCACCGGCGCCGTGAATGGCGCTGATCGCCTCGCCCATCTCGGGCCACTCTGCCGGCACATAGCCCTTGTTGCCCCGGCTCAGGTACTTTTTGAATACCTTCTGCATGTTGTCGGCCACCCCGCGCGCCACCAGCACCCGGGCAAAGTGGGCCCGGGTCACGGCTGCGTCGCCAGCAAGCTGCTTGGCCTCTTCATAGGTGCCGGGAATGAGACACTTCTCCAGACGACGCCCTATTTCCTGGGCGCGTGCTTCGCGGCGAGCCTGTTGGCCGACCAAAAAATCGGTGAGCGCCACATTTTTTTCATCCACCCCCAGCGCCACGATATGGATCTCGTGATGCTCCCAGCCGGTGGAGATCTCGACCCCGCTCACCAGCCGCAGCGGCAGTTGCTCGTTCTCTATGGTGCGGCGCACCTCATCAAGCCCGGCAAGGGTGTCGTGGTCAGTAACTGCTAACACTTCGACCTGTTTTTCGGCGGCGCGGCGCACCAGTTCGGCGGGGCTCAGCACCCCATCCGAGGCCGTGGTATGGCAGTGTAGATCGAATCTCATCAGATTATTCCGCTCTCGTGGTCAGGTCACCATGGGTACACATTCGGTGAAAGAAGGCTAAAAAGCGACTTGACTTGGCCGCGGCTTTATCGTTTTCTGTAGGCACTTCATTGCAAACATCTTTTTACAGGACTTTATCATGCAAACGACTTCCATCCTGACCATCTGGTGGTGGCACACTCCCTGACATGCGGGCGTGTGGTCGTTGCTGTACCTGTAAATCTGACAGCAAATAAAGAACCCAAAGAAAAAGCCCGCTGACCCCAGCGGGCTTTTTTATTATCCGGCAAATGGACCTGTGATGAAACCGAGAATTCAGACAAGCAAGCTGACCTGGCGATGGCGCCCCTGAACCAGCCACCCCAGACCCATTAAATTTTCAAGGAATTCAACGTCATGAACATCGGTAAACAGCATCACACGCAAGGGAACGCACTATGACAGCCAGCCATCGCCTTCCTCTGGGTGAATTCGATACCCTCACCCTCAACGCCCCCTATGTGGCCGATCCGCTGGCACTCTACAGCGAGCTCTGCCAGGGTCGCCCCAACAACCTGCTGCTTGAATCGGTGGAGATCGACTCCAAGGCCGGCAAACAGAGCCTGCTGCTGGTGGACGCCTGCCTGCGCATCGAGTGCCGTGGCCGCACCGTGCGGGTGCGCAGCCTGAACGACAACGGCGCCCAGCTGCAGAGCCTGCTGGCCGAGCGCCTGCCCGCCGCCGTTGCCCAGAGCATGGTGGCCGGCGAGCTGCAGCTCGACTTCCCGGCCTCCGATCGGGAGCAGGACGAAGACAGCCGCCTCAAGGGGATCAGCGTGCTGGACGTGCTGCGCACCCTGCAGCGGGAGCTCGATTGCCAGCTCGGCAAAGAGGCGCTCTTTATGGCCGGCAGCTTCGCCTACGACCTCATCGCCTCCTTTGAAGATCTGCCCGAGGTACCGGAGGGGAGCAACGACTGCCCCGACTACTGCTTCTACGTGGCCGAGACCCTGATCACCATCGACCATATCGCGCGCTCCACTGCGCTGCTCGCCTGCATCTTCGGCGGCGACAGCGACGAGAGCCGGGTGGAAGACAGATACCACCGCCTGAGCGAGCGCCTCGCCCAGTTCAAGCACGCCTGCCAGCAAGCCCCCGCGCAGGCACCGGCCACCCCGCCCCTCGTCGGCGGCATGAGCGTGGACAAGAGCGACAAGCAGTTCTGCGCCGAGGTGGAGAAGCTCAAGGGCTTTATCCGCCGCGGTGACATCTTCCAGGTGGTGCCGTCACGCTGTTTCTCCCTGCCCTGCCCCAGCCCCGTCGCCGCCTATCGCCGCCTCAAGCAGACCAACCCCAGCCCCTACATGTTCTATGTGCAGGACGAGGGCTTCACCCTGTTTGGCGCCTCGCCGGAGAGCGCGGTGAAATTCTGCGCTACCAGCCGCGACGTGGAGATGTACCCCATCGCCGGTACCCGCCGCCGCGGCTTCAACCCCGATGGCAGCATCAACCGGGATCTCGACGGCCGTATCGAGCTGGAGCTGCGCCAGGACGAGAAAGAGGTGGCCGAACACCTGATGCTGGTGGATCTGGGCCGCAACGACATCGCCCGCATCTCGGAGCCCGGCACCCGCTACGTCAAGGAGCTGCTGAAAGTGGATCGCTACAGCCACGTGATGCACCTGGTTTCCAAGGTGGTCGGCACCCTGCGCGCCGACCTTGACGCCCTGCACGCCTATCAGGCCTGCATGAACATGGGCACCCTCACCGGCGCACCCAAGATCCGCGCCAGCGAGCTTATTCGCATGGTGGAAGGCAAGCGCCGCGGCAGCTACGGCGGCGCGGTCGGCTACATCAACGGCGCCGGCGAGATGGATACCTGCATCGTCATCCGCTCCGCCTTTGTCAAAGAGGGCGTGGCCCATGTGCAGGCCGGTGCCGGGGTGGTCTATGACTCCAAGCCGCAAGCCGAAGCGGACGAAACCCGCGCCAAGGCGGCCGCCGTGCTGGCCGCCATCGCTGCCAGCCATGGCACCTCCCTGCAAGCCCTGAGCGCCCAGCAGGAGCAACATAAGGATGTGAGCCAATGAGTACCGGATCAACAGCCACTAACATCTTCCTGCTCGATAACTTCGACTCGTTTACCTACAACCTCGTCGACCAATTCCGCTCCCTCGGTTATCCGGTGCGGATCTACCGCAACAGCCTGCCGGCCAGCCGCATCATGAGCGAAATCGCCGCCTGTGAAGGGGACGCCGTGCTGGTGCTCTCGCCGGGGCCGGGCGCCCCCCACGAGGCGGGTTGCCTGATTGATCTCATCAAGCTGGCCCGCGGTCAGGTGCCCATCCTCGGCATCTGTCTCGGTCATCAGGCCCTGTGCGAAGCCTACGGCGGCACCGTCGGCGCGGCGGGCGAGATCGTCCACGGCAAGCGCTCCCTGATTGAGCACAACGGCCACGGCGCCTTCGCGGGGCTGCAAAGCCCCTTGCCGGTGGCCCGCTACCACTCGCTGGTCGCCACCTATGTACCGGAAGAGCTGACGGTGATTGCCCACTATCAGGGCATGCCCATGGCCATCGAGCAGCAGGACGAGCGGGTGCTGGGCTTCCAGTTCCACCCGGAATCCATCATGACTTCAGAAGGGGCCCGTCTGCTGACTCAGGCGCTCGCCCATATCACCCGTCCAGAAAGCAGCGTCCGGTAAGGTAAGGAGACCAACATGCATCATCATCTCAACACCCTCTATCAGGGTCAGTCTCTGAGCCGTGAAAGTACCCGCGACGCCTTCGGCCAGGTGGTACGTGGCGAAGTGGATCCCATCGTGCTCGCCAGTCTCTTGACCGCCCTCAAGATCAAGGGGGAGACCCCAGAGGAGATCGCCGGCGCCGCCGAGGCCCTCTTGGCGGAAGCGCGCGACTTCCCGCGCCCGGACTATGAGTTCTGCGATATCGTCGGCACCGGTGGCGATGGCCTCAACACCATCAACGTCTCCACCACCTCGGCGCTGGTCGCCGCCGCCTGCGGTCTGAAAGTGGCCAAGCACGGCAACCGCTCGGTCTCGAGCAAGTCGGGTTCGAGCGATCTGCTCGACAAGATGGGCATCAAGCTCGACATGAGCCCGGCCCAGGCGCGCCGCTGTCTGGACGAGCTCGGCATCTGCTTTTTGTTCGCCCCCCAGTATCACGCCGGGGTGCGCCACGCCATGCCGGTGCGTCAGGCCCTCAAGACCCGCACCCTGTTCAACGTGCTGGGGCCGCTTATCAACCCCGCTCGCCCCACCTATCAGCTGATGGGGGTCTATGCCCCCGAGCTGGTGCGCCCCATCGCCGAAACCCTACTGGCACTGGGGCTGAAAACCGGTATGGTGGTGCACGGCGCCGGGCTGGATGAAATTGCCATCCACGGCCCGACCCAGGTGGCCCAGATCCGTGACGGCGAGATCCGCGAGTTTCTGCTCACCCCGGCTGACTTTGGCCTCGAGACCTACCCGGTCAGCGCAATTCAGGGGGGGGAGCCTGAAGAGAACCGCGCCATCACTGCCGCCATCCTGGAAGGGCGTGGCACCCCGGCCCACAACGCCGCCATTGCCGCCAATGTGGCACCGCTGCTGCTGATGGCGGGCAAGGCGACCGATCTCAAGAGCGCGGCGGCCGAGGTGCTGGCGGTGCTGGCAAGCGGCAAGGCAGCGGATCTCGCCGCTCGGCTGGCCACTTTGAGCCATCAGGAAGCGGGCCATCAGGAGGCATGATGTCAGCCACCACATTGCATAACAGTCATTCAGAACGCCCGCAGGGCAATAGCCAGTTTCGCAAGGATAACGAGATGTCAGACCTTATTGCCCCCCATGCATTTCTGAACATGGCCTCCATCAGCCAGACCATCCTCGGCAAGATCGTGGCGGCCAAGCAGGAGTGGATTGCCGCCCGCAAACTGGCCCAGCCGCTGGCGAGCTTCCAGAGCACGCTGACCCCAAGCGATCGGGATTTCGTCGGGGCGCTCAAGGCGGGCTCTACCCGCTTTATTCTGGAGTGCAAGAAGGCCTCTCCCTCCAAGGGTTTGATCCGCGACGATTTCAGCCCGGAGGCGATCGCCGACATCTATGGCAAATACGCCACCGCCATCTCGGTGCTGACCGACGAGAAGTTCTTTCAGGGGGATTTCGCCTTTTTGCCGCGGGTACGTAGCCGCGTCAGCCAGCCGGTGCTCTGCAAGGATTTCATGATTGACCCCTATCAGGTCTATCTGGCCCGCCACTATCAGGCGGACGCCATCCTGCTGATGCTCTCGGTGCTCACCGACGAGGGCTATCGCGCCCTGTTCGCGGTGGCCAAAGAGCTGGGTCTTGGCGTGCTGACCGAGGTGAGCAACGAAGAAGAGCTGACCCGCGCCATCGCGCTGGGGGCGCCGGTGATTGGTATCAACAACCGGGATCTGCGGGATTTGAGCGTCGATCTCGCCCGCACCAAACAGCTGGCTAAAGATATTCCGGGCGATCGGGTGGTGATCAGCGAGTCCGGCATCAATCACCGCGCCCAGGTGGCGGATCTGCGCCACCACGCCAAGGGCTTCCTGGTGGGCTCATCCCTGATGGCCGAGCCGGATCTGGAGGCTGCGGTGCGCAAGCTCACTCTGGGCCAGAACAAGGTGTGCGGCCTCACCCGCGCCGACGATGCCGCCGCCGCCCATCAGGCGGGCGCGGTATTCGGGGGTCTGATCTTTGTTTCCAAAAGCCCGCGCTATGTGGACATCCCCGCCGCCCGCGCCGTGATGGCGGGCGCGCCGCTCTCCTACGTCGGGGTATTTCGCAATGCCCAGCCCGCCACCATCGCCAAGACGGTGGAGGCGCTTGGCCTCGCCGCGGTGCAGCTGCACGGGGATGAAGATGCCGCCTATATCGAGGGTCTGCGCGCACTGCTGCCGGCTGGCTGCCAGATCTGGAAAGCCGTAGGCGTCTCTCTCGACAAAGAAAGCGGCGAGCCGTTGCCCGCCCTCGACTATCCGGCCGATCGCCTGCTGCTGGATACCAAAGTAGGCAGCCAGAGCGGCGGTACCGGTCAGGCGTTCGACTGGGCCCTGCTGGCCCATCTCGATAAAGCCAAGCTGATGCTGGCGGGGGGGCTAAATCCCGACAACGCCCTGCAGGCGGCGCAAGTGGGCTGCCTCGGCCTTGATTTCAACTCCGGGGTGGAGAGTGCCCCGGGCCAGAAGGATGCGCACAAGATTGCAGCCGCCTTCGGCGCACTGCGCAACCTGTAACGCAACCCTTTTTGATGTTTCGATTTAGCTAATACAAGGAAGAAGCCATGACCCTGCTCAACCCGTTTTTTGGTGAATTTGGCGGCATGTATGTACCCCAAATCCTTATCCCGGCCCTGCTCCAGCTGGAGAAAGCCTTTGTCGATGCCAAGGATGACCCGGCCTTTGTCGCCGAGTTTCAGACCCTGCTGACCGAGTATGCCGGTCGCCCGACTCCGCTCACCCTGACCCGCAATCTGACCAAGGGCACCAAGACCCGCCTCTATCTGAAGCGTGAAGATCTGCTGCACGGCGGCGCCCACAAGACCAACCAGGTGCTGGGTCAGGCGCTGCTGGCCAAGCGGATGGGCAAGAGCGAGATCATCGCCGAGACCGGTGCCGGTCAGCATGGCGTGGCCACTGCGCTGGCCTGCGCCCTGCTCGGCCTCAAGTGCCGGGTCTATATGGGTGCCAAGGACTGCGAGCGCCAGAAGCCCAACGTCTTTCGCATGAAGCTGATGGGTGCCACCGTCATTCCGGTGCACTCAGGCTCGTCCACCCTGAAAGATGCCTGCAACGAGGCGCTGCGCGACTGGGCCGCCAACTACGAGTCGGCCCACTACCTGCTCGGGACCGCCGCCGGCCCGCACCCCTTCCCTACTATCGTGCGGGAGTTCCAGAAGATGATCGGCGAAGAGGCCAAGGCCCAGTGCTTCGAGAAGGAAGAGCGACTGCCCGACGCGGTGATCGCCTGCGTCGGCGGCGGCTCGAACGCCATCGGCATGTTTGCCGACTTTATCGATGAGCCGTCGGTGCGCCTGATCGGCGTCGAGCCAGGTGGTCACGGTATCGAAAGTGGCGAGCACGGTGCGCCGCTCGGTCACGGCAGCAAGGGGGTCTTCTTTGGCATGCACTCCTATCTGATGCAGGACACCCAGGGCCAGATCCAGGAGTCCTACTCTGTCTCGGCGGGGCTGGATTTCCCCTCCGTCGGCCCGCAGCACGCCCATCTGGCCGCCATCGGCCGCGCCGAGTACCCCTCGGTGACCGACAAGGAGGCGCTGGACGCCTTCCAGGAGCTGGCCAAATCAGAAGGGATCATACCGGCGCTGGAGTCCTCCCACGCGCTGGCCCACGCCCTCAAGATGGCCCGCAGTGAACCGGAAAAAGAGCAGGTGCTCATCGTCAACCTCTCAGGCCGTGGCGACAAAGATATCTTCACCGTGGCCGACATTTTCGAGAAAGAAGGAACCTTGTCATGAACCGCTACGCACAACTCTTCTCCCGTCTGGACGAAGCCAATCAGGGCGCCTTTGTGCCGTTCGTGATGCTGGGTGACCCCACCCCCGAACTCTCCTTGGCCATCGTCGATGCGCTGGTCGCAGGGGGCGCCGATGCCCTCGAACTCGGCATTCCCTTCTCCGATCCGGTGGCGGACGGCCCCACCATCCAGGGCGCCGCCCTGCGGGCGTTTGCCAGCCACACCACCCCGGACGACTGCTTCGAGCTGCTTGGCCGCATCCGCGCCAAGTACCCGCAGCTGCCCATTGGCCTGCTGGTCTACGCCAACCTGGTTTATGTACGCAAAATTGACGGCTTCTACGAGAAGTGCCAGCAGGCTGGCGTGGACTCGGTGCTGGTCGCCGACGTGCCGGTGCAGATGTGCGCCCCCTACAAGGCGGCCGCCGACAAGTTCGGTATCGACAGCATCTTTATCGCCCCGCCCAATGGCGACGCCGAGACCCTGCAACAGGTGGCGGAGCTTGGCAATGGTTACACCTATCTGGTGAGCCGCGCCGGTGTGACCGGTGCCGAGACCAAGGCCGGCATGCCGGTGGAAGGGCTGATCAATACCCTGCGCGAGTTCAACGCCCCTCCCGCCCTGCTCGGCTTTGGCATCAGCGAGCCGGCTCAGGTGCGTGAGGCCATCGCCGCTGGCGCCGCCGGTGCCATCTCCGGCTCCGCCGTGGTGAAGATCATCGAGACCCACCACCAGAACCCGGAACATATGCTCACTCGCCTGAAGGAGTTTGTAGAAGGGATGAAGGCCGCGACCAATCGATAAAGGATGACTTTGGCCAAATGCTATTGGCCGTGAGTGATCCGGTTGCGTATTCGCCTTACGCATAGCGGCATAGCGGCATAGCGGCATAGCGGCCATCGTTACATCACCCTATCAACGCATCAAAGGGAGCCTGACCTGCTCCCTTTCTCTTTCCTGCTTGCTGCCGCTCCCGACGTCTTTGTCCCCTCTCCCCTTGGGAGAGGGCCAGGGTGAGGGAACCCATAATCCCCCGGCGTTATCGAATAGTAGGTTCGAATAGCGCAGCGTATTCGGACGTTCGCGGAGTTGATATGGTGGCGCGGCTTCGCCACGCAGTGGAACATCGTAGGGTGTAATAAGCACAGTGCATTGCACCGCAGGAAATAGTCCGTTCCACGACGACAGACTCTCGCCGGATTCCCGAGCCAGCGGTTGGCCCCTTGATGCGGCTTCGCCGCATGGAACGCGAGGGCTCTGCCCTCGACGGGGTTTCGCCCGCCCTTCGGGCTGAGGCGAGTGACTTTGGAAAGACCCAAAGTCACCAAACGTCTTCTCCCCCGCTTATTCGCCCGACTAACGTCGGGTACCTTCGGCTCACCTTCTTGTCCAACGGCACGCGCCGATGGGCCGTCCATGGCCCAGCGCCGCTCGCTCGGCATCCTGCCTCGCGGCCTGGCAAGAGGGCTCGCCTCAGCGAATAAGAGGGGGATCAACACCGTACCAGCCCATAGCCCCGTCTAACAGCAGATATGCCCCCTCTCTCCTTGGGAGAGGGCTGGGGTGAGGGTTATTTCCACCTTTTTGCCAAAAAACAGCCGACTTCAAACAGCAATTACTCACTAATTGCTTGAACCAGCTCAGATTTTTATCAACCACCTCTTCCCATGTCTCAATCCGGCCCCTTATGATAGCAATCGACACTCCGTCTCTAGGGAGAACGTCATGACAGCGATGGTTGCTATCTCGCGGGTGAAAAACAGCGAACTGGGGGCTGTAACTCAGGGGCGGTAGCCTTGTTGGGATTTGCCGTAGCTGGCTCCTGAACTGTTTCTTTATAAAGGGGCAATGGAAGCATTAAAAAAGGAGGTCAAGCGAATACATTCAAGTATCAGAGGTAGACTGGTAATACTTTGATTTAATTTGATTTTTTCATAGCGGCTATCAGGGCAGAGCGGAGTTGTCTGGAAGGCTCTGCTATCGGATTAGTGCTGTCTTCTATCTAATCACTGTTAGTCTCACCCCACTTAGCATCGAAGTAAATATCATGAGGTACTAGTGCATAGCGTATTAATCACAGAAAAAAATATTGAGCTTCAAGATATTAAATTAAAATTTGGTCGCCCCGAGTTTACTCCTGACGACGGTTTGGGTTCACTTGATAATCTACATCAAGCAAGTGACGCTATAGTCTCAATATCAGGATATATTGATGGAAAACTGAGAAGCATTGGCAGTGGAATAATGGTAGGACCCGGTCTAGTTCTAACTGCAACCCATGTTTTTGAAGAATTTCCTAGAACAGGCTCAGGACCAGTATTGCTCTCTTTTCTACCTGAAAAAAAGCTCGTGCATGGTTGCCTACCTCTACAGTAACTTGTTCCGGGCCGAGTAGGTACAATCCATGGGATGCGAAGAAAAAGATTGTCTCAGATCTTTCGATCGTTTCATGTGACTTGAATTCTGAAGCACATTTAGAGCACCCTCTTTCTCTTGTCCCGATGGAACTTTGCCTGCCATTGCCTGGAGCCAGATTATGGGCTGTGGGGTTTCGTAATGGTGATTTTGAATCAGATAGTACCTTGGTATCTCCGTTGATCTCATCTGGTCTAGTGACAGATTGCTTTCCACATGGCAGAGGAGAAAGAATGCCTTCTCCATGTGTTGAAGTAGATATGGAAACATTAGGTGGGATGAGTGGAGGCCCTGTTTTCAATGAAGCAGGTCATTTAGTTGGCATTGTATCTTCATCCTTTGATGGAGGGCCATCTTATGTCACTCTGATCTGGGATGCTCTACGAATTTCTATTGAAGGACTTCCTCAAGAAGTCTGGGAGAATAGTGAGTCAGGAATACTAGAAGGTATAGATTTAGGTCTTGTGCGGGTTCGTGGTAAATTTAAAGCAGATACCGATAGAAATATAACATTAACCCTGTCCGATGAGGAAATGAAGTATCTCATTCCTCAAGAGTAACCTAGTCAAAATACTAACAAGTAAATGTAGGTGACGCCTACGGCGCACCTAATTTAGGTGTTATCACTTATAAATCACGGAAATTTTATCAGGAAGGTATGATGAATACTCAAGATGGGACGCACTATTTGTGCGAGCTAGTTAAGACCCTAAATGGTAATCGCAATGCTGGTAGCTACCTAGGTGACTTCACCGTTTCGGCTGTAGTTGGTGGCAATACAAAGATATCAGACGACATAATTAAATGTCAGCTAACAATAAAGCACGATTCTGTTGATATAAGCATGTATTGGGAAGAGTGCGGTTACAAAGGTTTTAGGGATATGGGACTTTATGGTCGCACGAACTCAAAATACTTTGAGGTTGATGAATTGACCGATAGATCATTCAAAATCACAGATAAGTCCAGTGGTAATACAACTGAATTTAACTGGTAATGATAGTGCTAAAAAATCCAAGCACAGCACCCGCAAAAACGCGGGCTGGACCTCTCTTTGCTCGGCCCGTATTGACGGCGTTAGATTCCAAAATAACCTAAGAATTGGAGATTAAATTGCTAGAAATTGTAATGAGCAAGCAAGTAGATATTTATATTTCGATAGCCACATCAATTTTTGGAGCTGCTTTAGGATTGGTGCTATCAAAATTATTTAGTAGCGAGTTCAGAAATGTAGAAGTTGGGACAAGCATTACCAAAACTGTCAGTATTAATACGATAAATCACTACTCTTATGAAATAAGAAAGAATACACCACAGGAAACAAAGGTGTTCATGTTTCTTGGTGGATTTTTTGTTTTTGCCGGGCTTACTTTATATGGTTTTTTCCGGACAACCATTTTAACTTCGCTATTGTATGGAGAGGTTTTTTTACTCTCCATTTGGGTCGGGGCCGTTCTACGGTCAATGGTAATCGGTAGATTTAAAGGGATTACTTGGTCTATTTATCTGCTATATGTCGTAGCCTTCATGATCATGTACTTTATTGCTATAGGTCTCGCTTTTAATCCTCTCTATGCTCCAGACAATTTTCAATACGTTGAGCAAATTATCAACCAAGCTGGCTGGTCTGGCCTGAATCGATATTTTATAACAGATGACTTTCTTTGGTTTTCTGTTCACTTGTTTGGAGTATGCACACTTATTTTCACATTTTGGCAAATAACAATGTCACTGCTGTATATCATAGTTGCAGGCAATAGCATTTCTTCTGGAAACCCTGACTCATGGATTATCAAAAATACTGCAAAATACTGTACTCCATGGAAAAATATTATATTCCTTACTCTATTCATCTTGTTCGGTGGAGCTATGGTGTCAGGCCTTTTTCTTCATTGGGTGCAACATGAAGCACCCATTATATTAAAAGAGCTTATGAATGTTGTGCTGTATGGCAGAGGTTGAATCTAACAAAGCATTGCAGCAGATAAGCCGCTGGATGCAGCGTTATACATTCCTCTCATAAAATATCTTAGGAGTTCGACATGACCACAGAAAATAAAAACAACGCCACTACCGAAGTATTGAAAAATAATGAAATACCAGAAGTAGAACTAAAAGACGAACAGCATCCTCGATATTTAGAACATAAAGAAAAAATTATAAAACTTCATCAAGATGGAGCCATCACGCAGGCTCAATTAGTAGCAATAACAACGCTAGCGCCCCATCTCGTTGACCTAACAAAATCGGTAGCAGAAACTACCGCCAAAAGTCAGAACTCCGTTCTTGAAGCGCACAAAGCTACAGCAAAGAATGCATTAAACGCACAGGAAAAAATCATTGAAAAAACAAACTCCGAAGAAACACTTTCCAAGGTTTCAGACAATATTTCAAATATGAATAAAAGCAACAACGAAACCCAAGAAAAACTGAATCAATCGAATAATAGTCTGTATGAAAAACTTACTATCGGTGCCATTGGCGCAGTTGTTGGTGCAGTTGCTGGATTCCTCTTTAGCAGGAAATAGCGCGCAACGAGCACAAATGTCTAACAACTGGTTCAAACCGTTCGCTTCACTCACTGGGACGGGCTAAAGCCCGCTCCTTAACCAAACGTTAGAGAAAAAGATGAGCAGACGGCTACTAAAAAATCAGGACACCCACCTTGCTGAGCCAGACATGGCATAGCCAACATTCAAAAATATGGGTGTCCCTTATGACTATCTTCATCACTTGGCAGCCAATCTCAGCATCCCTTAGGACCCCTTCCCCACATCCGCCCCCCCATAAATATCAGCATCAATACCATCCCCGGCAGCCATACCCAGTAGAGCTCGGAGAGGATCACCGCTTCACCTCGGGCGGTGAAATAGGCCTCCAGCTTGAAGGGGGCGACCCGGATCACCTGCCAGGGGGCAAAGAAACGCTCGTCACGCCACGGCCAGAGCCAGCCCACCCCTTTGCCGCCGGTGGTGAGGGAATCGAGCAGGCTGTGGGAGAGCAGAGAAACCAGCAGAAACGACCAGACGGTAGCAGCGCTGGCCCGAAATTGGCGGTGAAACAGCATGGCCAGGTAGGCAGGACAAAGGCGAACAGCAGTGAGTGGGTAAAGCCGCGGTGACCAAAGACATGGCCGTAGGCAACCCCCAGTTTGAAGGCGAGCACATCTGCATCGGGCAGCATGGCGATGGCAACCCCCGCCAGCAGCAGGCGCGGCGGGATGAGCCGGCTGCCAAGCCCCAGTCCAAAGCAGAGAGGGACGGCGGCGTGAGTGACGATGGTGGGCATAGGGTAAAGCTCCAACTGAAAACGTGAGCCTACCTTATCCCCGCTCGGTGAAGTGAAGGTGAAGTTGCGTGCCACCAGCCTTGAGCCCATGACGGGCATTGCCTACAATGACCCACTTTTTATCACACTCAGGTAAATAAAATGAGCGACAACAAACCGGCCCTGCCCGACCGCCTGGCGGCCAACCCGCGCAGCCCGCACCATGTGGCGGAGTGCTTCCAGCACGAAATCGGCATTCGCGTGAACGGCAAGGAGCGCACCAATGTCGAGGAGTACTGCATCAGCGAAGGTTGGGTGAAGATCCCCTCCCCCAAAGCCAAGGATCGCTATGGCAACCCCATGCTGATCACTGTCAAGGGCACCGTCGAGGCCTTCTACGCCTAAGCCGCCCTGACCGCGCGCCCCGCCGGGCCCGCCGCCATGCTGTTCAGAACACCGGCCTTGTGCCGGTGTTCTGCTTTGGGCCCTGCATCTTTGCATCGATGGCGGGCAAGGCGTGTCGCAGCGGGCGCCGCCCCCTCTTGCGTCGGGGCAGCGTCTCGGCAATCCTTGCCGCCCCTTGAACTGGCAAAATCTCATCCATGAACAAGCTGTTTGTCCTGCTGGCGCTGTTGACCCTGAGCACAGCGGCCCGCGCCGATATCCTTATCAATCCCCAGATCGTGGTGAACGGCCAGAGCCAGGGTGACGGGCGTATCCACATCTGTACCCTGACCCCCTTCAACAGCGTCTATGCCGATGCGGGGCGCAGCGAGTGGCTGGCGCGCCAGAAGGTAAGCCGCCGCTGCCAGCAGGGCCAAGGCAACAACAGCCTGTTTTGCGAGGCGGCCAAGGCGAGCTGCATCACCACCACTCTCGATGAGAGCGACGACGCCAGCACCCTGCTGGTGTTCGACGGTGCCCACCAGAGCGGCGAGTCCCTGCGCATCGACCGGGATATTGCGGATCTCGGCCGCTACGGCTTTGCCAATCGCATCTCCTCCTTCACCGTGCCGGCTGGCTGGGTGGTGCGCTTTTACGAGGAGACCGATTTTCGCGGCGGCTACTACACCCGCAAGGGCGGCGAGCAGGAGGCGACCGACTTCAACAATCGCATCCGCTCGGTGCGGATCCTGAGCCGCTAGCGCCTTGCCCCATCACCTCTTCGCCATAAAAAAACCTCTGCCCAGGCAGAGGTTTTTGCTTTTCGAGGCTTACTGCCAGTTGGGGTCGGCCTCAACCTGCTTCATCAGGGCAGCCTGCATCCCCTTGTCAGGCTGGCCGAGCCAGGTGTAGCGGGCAAACTTCGACGGGGTTTCGCGGGCGGCGTCGCTATCTGGCAGGTCGATCAGCACGCCCCATACCCGTTTGGCCTTGGCATCCACCAGCAACTGCATGTAGTGGCTGGCGCAGTCATGAGGTTTGCAGACCGAGCCGCTCTGATACGGTGTACCGGCCACGGCTTCAAGCGGGGAGCTGGTGCCGTTGCCGCTGCGCACCCACTTGGGCAGGTTCTTGATGCCCTGGGTCGCCTTGGCCCAGGTGGCCTTGAAGTCCGCCGACAGCAGCAGATCAGAGGTATAGGTGGCGGCGGCAAACGCCGGCGCGGCGCCGACCAGCAGCAGGGAGAGCGCCAATGCGCGAGAGAGACGGGTCATGGTGTGATTCCTTGTTATATGAATGCCTGAACGGGCGCGGACTGGCCGCGCGTCATCACGCTACCGCCTGCGCCCGCCCCTGTCGAGCCCACGCCGTGCCGAGGCGTCAGTGGCTGGCGCCAGATGAACGACACCCCGCCGCGCCAGTGGCGAGACGGGGTGTGCATGGAGGCAAGGGTCGCTTAGCCGAGGGAAGCGAACAGCCCCGCCAGGGTGGCGCTCATCAGGTTGGCCAGGGTCGCGGCCAGCACCGCCTTGAAACCGAGGCTCGCCACGTCGTGGCGGCGCTCCGGCGCCATGGTGCCGATGGAGCCGAGCTGCACCGCAATGGAGCCCAGGTTGGCAAAACCACAGAGGGCGAAGGTGATGATGATCTGGGTGTGGGCGCTCAGATCCTGCTTGATGTTGGCAAAGTCCAGGTAGGCGACGAACTCGTTCATGATCACCTTCTGGCCGATGAGTGACCCTGCCGCCATCATCTCGCTGGCCGGCACGCCGATAAGCCAGGCCACCGGGGCAAACAGGTAACCCAGCAGCTGCTGCAGGGAGAGATCAGCCCAGCCGAACCACTCGCCCACCGTGGTGAGACCGGCGTTGATCATGGTGATCACGCTGACAAAGGCCAGCAGGATAGTACCGATGGCCACCGCGATCTTCATGCCGCTCATGGCGCCACCCGCCAAGGCGTCGATGGCGTTGCTGTACTCGCTCTTGTCGAGGGTGATCTCGGCCTGATCGTTCACCTGCTGCTGCTCAGGCACCAGCAGCTTGGCCATCAAGAGGCCCCCCGGCGCCGCCATAAAGGAGGCGGCGATCAGGTATTTCAGATCCACACCCAGCCCTGCGTAGCCACCGAGCACAGAGCCAGCCACTGAGGCCATGCCACAGGTCATCACCGCAAACAGCTCGGAGCGGGTCATGCCCGCCAGGAAGGGGCGGATCAGCAGCGGCGATTCACCCTGGGAGAGGAAGATGTTGCCGGTGGCCACCAGGGATTCGGCGCGGCTGGTGCCGAGCAGGCGGTGAATACCCCCCCCCAGCACCCGGATCACCCACTGCATGATGCCGAAGTGATAGAGCACCGCGATCAGCGCGCTGATGAAGATCACCAGCGGCAGCACCCGCACGGCGAAGATGAAGCCGTTGCTGGCCAGATCGCCAAACACGAAGCGGATGCCGCTGTCGGCAAAGCCGAGCAGGGCGGAGACGCCGTTGCTCATGGCGCCGAGCATGATTTGACCGGGGGGGAAGTAGAGCACCAGGGCGGCAAAGCCGGTTTGCAGGGCGAGCGCCCCCAGCACGGTCCGCCAGCGGATGGCACGGCGGTTTTCACTGGCCAGCCAGGCGATAAACATCAGGGCCAGCATACCGACCAGACTCAATAACAGCGTCATCTTGCACCTATGAAGAGAGAAGTTTCATACGGCAAGTCTGCAGACAGGCATCGCAGGGAGCGGGCGGGAAAGGTGCCGACCCCGCGACACGCAGACCACAAACCTACAGGTTAGTGGCGGGTCCCATCCTGGGGTCATTCACGTTCCGGGTGACGGCGAGTATCGGGTGACGCCAACCAGAACGCAGGGAGCCGCGCGCCAGGTGGCAGGTCGGGCGGCGATGGTACAGTGATCGCCGTCACAGAAAAAGCGGTAAAACGATTGGCACCGTCAACTTTTTCACAGTCATGGCCCCTTTCGCCGAAAACGCGGCAGGATTGCGCCACAACTGAGCCACTTCACAGGAAAACCACACCTCGCTCCCCCCGAATAGGGCAAACACCACCCCCTTCCCCGGATAACCGAAGCGGTTCACGTTTTTTCACGCCACGACGCGGTACACTGACCAATCACCAAGTTTATGTTTTTATTGAAAAAGCCCCATGGTCCTGGAATGGCCTGGAGCCATCAACCTTCGGTGGAACGCCATCATGATGAAAAGAACCGCGATTGCCCTGACGCTGGCCGGCCTGCTGACATTGCCTGCCGTGCTCCCTTCCGAAGCCTGGGCTACCCCGGTACGCTCCCTGCAAAAGGAGCAGAATTACGACCAGTACATCAGCAAGCGCCAGGTGGTGGATCAGCTGCTGGCGGACGCCTGGCAGATCTTCAAATCCCCCGCCCGCATCTCCACCGCCGGCTTCACCGCCAAGATGCCGAGCAACATGGAGCAGGTCACCGAGCTGCTGCTGCAGGCCTACCAGCTCGAGCCCTATCGCACCGACCTGCTCATCTCGGCGGCCAACGCCCAGATCTACAACGGCAACGTGGACAAGGCCATCGGCCTGTTCGAGCAGGCCCTCAGCACGGCGCCCGATGACATCGACCTGCTGACCTACCTCGCCACCTGGCAGACCTTCAAGCACAACGAGACCGCCGCCAAGGGGTATCAGAGCAAGCTGGCGACCCTCAATCCCGGCCGGGCCGCCGATCTGCAGCGCATCTTCGACACGGTCGAGCGCGTCATCGCCACCCCGCTCAAGGAGCAGGGTGAGCGCTCACCCAAGCCGGGCAACCGGGCCATCGTCACCCTGGGTTATGCTCTCAATCCCGACGGCTCCATGCACGACATCCTGCTGGGCCGGCTGGAAACCACCCGGGCGCTGGCCAAGGCCAACCCGGCGACCCTCATCATTCTGACCGGCGGCGTGCCCCAGCACCGTCAGACCGAGGGCAAGCTGATGGCGGACTGGCTGGTGAAAAAGGGGATCGACCGCTCCCGCATCATCGAGGAGAACTACGCCACCAGCACGGTGGAGAACGCCCTCTACAGCGGCTATGCCCTCGCCCGCCACCAGATCGAATACGCCACCCTGGTGAGCTCCGCCAGCCATGTGCGCCGGGGCCAAGCATTGCTTGAGATCGCCTGCTGGCAGAGCGGGCCGGCCGGGATCCGGATAGACAGCGTCAGCTATCCCGACAAGCCACTCTCCGAGCTTGCCAAGGTGAGCGACAGCGAGCTGCTCGGCATCTACCGCGATGCCCTGCGCACCTATGGGCTCTGGAGCTACCGCTCCGCCCCCCTGCTGGAGCGTTGAGTCCGGGCGGGCCGTGCTCACCCGGCCCGTTGCCAACGCGCGTCTTGCCTCAGCGGCATCCCCTGCACCATACCAACCCGCCCAACCGGCGGGTTTTATTTTATCTGCCCAACAAGCCGGTTCGATATTCAATAAATGGGCAAGCATTGCCATATCCGTATAGGTTTGCCGATATTTAAAGCCGTTTTTTCGGCACCTATTGCCAACCTTCAAATATCGACTTGCCATATTGAGATATATGAATAAACGGATTGGGTTGCCGTTCTTTTTCTAAGAACCATATCTCATCAGCCATATATTTTCGGTCTTTCCTCAGCGCCCCGATAAATGGGAAAACTGCCCCTTCATTCCCCCGATGGAGCAATATCATGACAGGAAAAGGACATTCCCTCTGGCTGGCGGCGCTCGCCCTGCTCAGCCTGCAAGCCAGGGCCGTGGACGTCACTGTGGCCTACCAGACCTCGGCCGAACCGGCCAAGGTGGCCCAGGCCGACGACACCTTTGCCCGCACCAGCGGCGCCACGGTGAAGTGGCTCAAGTTCGACAGCGGCGCCAGCGTGGTGCGGGCGCTCGCCTCCGGCGACGTGCAGATCGGCAACATAGGCTCCAGCCCGCTGGCGGTGGCCGTCAACCAGCAGGTGCCCATCGAGGTGTTTCTGCTCGCCTCCAAGCTCGGCAACTCGGAAGCGCTGGTGGTCAAGCCCGGGCTCACCTCCCCCGCAGCCCTGGCCGGCAAGCGCATCGCCGTCCCCTTTACCTCCACCACCCACTACAGCCTGCTGGCCGCGCTGCGGCACTGGGGAGTGGATCCGGCCAGCCTGCAGATCGTCAACTTGCAGCCACCGGCCATCATCGCCGCCTGGCAGCGGGGTGACATCGATGGCGCCTATGTCTGGGCGCCGGCCCTCAACGAGCTGACCAAGGGCGGCAAGGTACTGACCGACTCGGCCCAGGTGGGCGAGTGGGGCGCCCCCACCCTGGATGTCTGGGTAGTGCGCAAGGCGTTCGCCAAGGCCCATCCCGAACTGGTGCAGGCCTTCGTCGACAGCACCCTTGCGGCCCAGCGCGACTACCTGGCCAACCTCGACGGCTGGCTCGCCAAGCCGGACAACCTCGCCAAGCTGTCAACCTTGAGCGGCGTACCCGAGGCGGACGTGCCCGCGCTGGTCAGGGGCAACAGCTACCTGAGCGCCAGCCAGCAGGGCGCCGAGCTTAAGGAGCTGGTGAACCAGACCCTGGTGGACACCAGCCGTTTTCTCAAGGAGCAGGGCAAGGTACGAAGCGCTGGTCACGATTATCGCGACTACGTGACCGACCGCTTCGTCAAGGCTCACGCCCGCTGACCCCGCAACACAAGGAGGCATGCATGCTGCAGCTCACTCACCTTTGTGCCGATTACGCCGGACGCAGAGTCCTCGACAACATCAACCTGACCCTGGATGCGGGCGAGCTGATGGTGGTGCTCGGCCCCTCCGGCTGCGGCAAGACCACCTTGCTCAACCTCATCGCCGGTTTTCAGCCCGCCCAGCAAGGCACCATCAGCCTGCAGGGGCGGCCGGTGCGCGGCCCCGGCGCCGAGCGGGGGGTGGTCTTCCAGAACGAGGGGCTGCTGCCCTGGCGCAACGTGCTGGACAATGTCGCCTTCGGGCTGCAGCTGGCCGGCGGTCAACGCCAGCGGGTCGGCATCGCCCGGGCGCAGGCCACCCAGCCGCAACTGCTGCTGCTCGACGAGCCCTTCGGCGCCCTCGACGCCTTTACCCGCGAGCAGATGCAGACCCTGCTGCTGCGCCTGTGGCACGAGCAGCACCGGCAGGTGCTGCTCATCACCCACGACATCGAGGAGGCGGTGTTCATGGCCACCGAGCTGGTGCTGCTCTCCCCGGCGCCGGGGCGAGTCATGGAGCGGCTGACCCTGGACTTCGGCCGCCGCTTCGCCGCCGGCGAGCCCTGCCGCAGCATCAAGTCGGATCCCGCCTTCATCGCGCGGCGCGAGTATGTGCTGGAGCGGGTCTTTGCCGAGCGGGAGGTGTTTGCATGAGCCTCACCCTCTCCCGCCCGTTCGACCCGGCCCGCCGGATACGCCTGCGCTGGCCGCTGCCGCGCCGGCTTGGGATAAGCCTGCTGACTCTGGGTGCCCTGCTGGCGCTCTGGTGGCTGGTGGCCAGGCTCGGACTGATAAGCCCGCTGTTCCTGCCCCCTCCCGCCCAGGTACTGCAGCAATTTGCCACCCTCACCGGGCCGCAGGGCTTCATGGACGCCACCCTCTGGCAACACCTCGCCGCCAGTTTGCAGCGCATCCTCATCGCCCTCGCGGCCGCCACCCTGTGCGGCGTGACGGTGGGTCTCGTCATGGGGCTCAGCCCCACCCTGCGCGGCATGCTCGACCCGCTGATCGAGCTCTACCGGCCAGTGCCGCCCCTTGCCTACCTGCCGCTCATGGTGATCTGGTTTGGCATCGGCGAAACCTCCAAGGTGCTGCTCATCTATCTGGCCATCTTCGCGCCCGTCGCCATGGCCACCCTGGCGGGAGTGCAGGGCGCCAGGCAGGTGCGACTGCGGGCCGCCCGGGCGCTCGGCGCCAACCGCTGGCAGGTACTGTGGTACGTCATCGTGCCCGGCGCCCTGCCGGACATTCTCACCGGGCTGCGCATCGGGCTCGGGGTCGGCTGGTCCACCCTGGTGGCGGCCGAGCTCATCGCCGCCACCCGCGGCGTGGGTTTCATGGTTCAAGCCGCCGGCGAATTTCTTGCCACCGACGTGGTGCTGGCGGGCATTCTGGTGATCGCCCTGATCGCCTTCACTCTGGAACTTGGTTTACGTGCGCTGCAGCGTCGCCTGACGCCGTGGCATGGAGAAGGACTATGAGCAATTCCCTGCATATCACCCCCCTCGGCCCCCACATCGGCGCCGAGATCAGCGGCATCAGCCTGGCCGGGCCGCTCGATGAGGGTCAGTTCGCGCAGTTGCAGCAGGCCCTGCTGACCCATCAGGTGCTGTTCTTTCGGGATCAGCCCATCAACCCCCGCCAGCAGCGGGCGCTGGCCAACCGCTTCGGCGATCTGCACATTCACCCCGTCTATCCCCACGCGCCGGAGGCCGAGGAGATCATCGTGCTCGACACCCACGACGACAACCCGCCAGACAACGACAACTGGCACACCGACGTCACCTTCATCGAGACGCCGCCAGCGCTGGCCATTCTGGCCGCCAAGCAGCTGCCGCCGGTGGGGGGCGATACCCTGTGGACCAGCGGCATCGCCGCCTTCGAGGGACTCTCCCCCCGCCTGCAGCAGTTGCTGGCAGGGCTGGAAGCCGAGCACGACTTCACCAAGTCGTTCCCGGCCCATAGCCACAACGCCAGCCCGGCCGAATACCAGCGCTGGCAGGAGGCGGCGGCCCGCAACCCGCCGCTGCGCCACCCTGTGGTTCGCACCCACCCCTTGAGCGGTCGGCAGGCGCTGTTCGTCAATGAGGGCTTCACCACCCGCCTGCCCGATTTGCCGGCACAAGAGAGCGAAGCGCTGCTCGCCTTCCTGTTTCGCCATGTCACCAAGCCCGAGTATCAGGTGCGCTGGCGCTGGCGGGAGCACGACATCGCCATCTGGGACAACCGGGTCACCCAGCATTACGCCAACGCCGACTATCTGCCGGCCCGGCGAGTGATGCACAGGGCCACCGTGCTGGGGGACAAGCCGTTCTGGCGCGCGCCCGTGTAACGCCAGGACCTCTCCCTGTGCCGACCGGTTGCGCCGCCGTTATTGATCCCGCATAAAATAACGGTGCGCGTTGCCGGTCATTATTTTCAAATAGAACAATGAGACCATCAAATATCACCATAAATATGTAAATCGACACACCTTGCAATATTTCCATACAACTTCCGGCTGCCATCCGGTCGGCCCCTCCCCGTACTATTTCGGGGTTCAGGCTAGATAAATGGAAATAGACAATGAAATACACGCTGCTCATGACCCTGCTGGCACCGGCATTGCTGGCAGGTTGCAATCTGGAAAAGAAAGAGGAGCCCTTCCAGGCCCGCCATATTCGCGCCGGCTATGACGCCGGCCAGGTCTGCCAACAGCTGCGCCAGGGCTGGCAGGAGGACGGCATCGCCATTCCCGCCAGTCAGGTCAGTTGTCACTACCTGACGGTACCGCTCGATTACGACAAGGAGTGGGTCCAGATCAAGGAGAGCAAGTGGGAGAAAAGCTCCACCTCGCGCTCCAGCAGTGGCTTTTTCTCCGGCGACAGCAGCCGTTTCTCCTCTTGGTCGAACCCGCCCAGCCGCACCCAGATCAAGCAGGAGACCCGCACGGTCAAGGGCGACACCCTGGATATCTTCTATCTGCACTATCGCGCCAGCGGCGACTATCGCGGCACCCTGTTCTACAACCCGGGCGGCCCCACTTCGGCCACCCCGGATCTCGGCCTTTTGCTCGACCTGCTGCGCAGCGCCAACCCCGCCATCCTTGAGCACTACGACATCGTCACCCTGGATCCCCGCGGGGCTGGTTACAGCGCCCTCGGCCACGAGCTGCGCAGCTGCCTGCTGACCGACAAGCAGGGGGTGCGGCCAGACATGACCCCGGCGCAGCTCGCCCAGCTCTTTGCCAGCCGTGACAAGGGCGCCCTGCCGGCACTCGAGAGCGGGGCCGATCAGGGCAAGGCCTTCAGCGCGGCCCTTTTGGAGCGCTGCGACGAGCCGTTGCGGCTGCATGCGCCGCACCTAGGCTCCCGGGCCGTGGTCGAGGACATGGAGCGCCTGCGCCAGCACCTGGGGCGCGAGCGGATCACCCCCATCACCTTCTCCTACGGCACTCGTCTGGCGGCCCTCTATGCCGCCCGCTACCCGAGCCACGTGGCCAATCTGGTGGTCGACTCGCCGATGTCCCCTGCCGAGAGCCGCTACCCGGCCATCTTTCGCCGCGATGGCGAGAATGCCAACCGCATCCTGGCCTGGCGCTTCGGGGATCAGGCGCTGCAGCGCAGCATGGCGGTGACCCGCCAGGTGCGCGACAACGGCCGCTATGTGGACAATCAGGGCAATGTGCTCGACCGCGCCAGCTGGGTGGCGGTGCTGGGCGATGCCATCAGCGGCAGCCAGCGCGACGATCAGCTCGCTTTCTGGCAGCAGGACGACGCCGGCCCCCTGCTGGCCCGCCTCGCCGGGCAGGACGATGAAAACCCCTATCAGGAACTGCAGGAGATGCCCTTCTTCAGCGCCATCCACTGCACCGACAACAGCGAGCCCTATGGCTGGCAGGGGCTGGATCCGGAAGATGCCGCCTTCCAGGGGGCCGGTGCCCTGCTGCTGGCCAAAAGCTTCAACACCTGCGCCGACTGGCCTTATCCGCGCCAGCCCATCACCAGCTACGGCGCCAGCGAGATAAAGCTGCCGGATGATGCCAAAGCCCTGGTGCTCGGCGCCGAATACGATCCCAATACCCCCTTCGCCGGTGCCCGCCAGATGCAGGCCGCCTTTGGCAGCGCCGCCCGCCTGGTGCAGGTAGAGCAGAGCAATCAGCATGGCCAGCTCAGCAGCTCCCGCTGCGCCCGGGCGGCCCTCAGCACCCTGCTGCTGGGGGATGCCGCGAGCCTGCCCGCCGAGCAGCGCTGCCTGGCCGACTGAGCCCAGCCCTATCAAACACAGCTGGATGCAATCCAGCGAAATAGAGCCCAGCTGAGCACAGCCCAATAAAAAGCCCGCCGGATTGGCGGGCTTTTTCATGCTGGTCGGTGTCCTCAGGCGGCGACCAGCGACTCCAGATCGCGCCGGCTCAGGCGCTTGCTGTCCACCTTCACATAGACGGAGCGCTCGGAAGCGGCCAGCAGCACGTCGCTCACCCCCTCGCAGGCGCGGATCTTCTGCTCCAGAGCCGCATCAACCTCCACCCCTTCCGGCAGCACGATGCGCAGGCTGCTCACATAGGGGGGCTCGGCCATGGTAAGGCTGACCCCGAGCCAGACCAGCGCCAGCGCGGCGCAGCCGCCAAACACCAGGGCGCCGCCCCCCAGGCTGTAGAGCAGGCCGCCGAGGCTGCCGCCGATGGCCACCCCGATGAACTGGCTGGTGGAGTAGATCCCCATGGCGGTGCCCTTGTAGCCGGGGGGCGACTCCTTGCTGATAAGAGAAGGCAGCAGCGCCTCCATCACGTTGAAACCGATGAAGAAGATCTGCAGCCCGGCGAGCAGGCCCCACAGCTGCAGGCCGCTTTGCCAGAGCACCAGCTCGGCGATGAGCATCACCAGCACGCAGATCTGGAACACCCGCTTCATCTTTCTGCGTTTCTCGGCATAGATGATGAACGGCACCACGCTGACGAAGGCGATCAGCATGGTGACCAGATAAGCCTGCCACTGGCTGTCGCGGGGCAGGCCGGCGCGCTCCAGCAACGGTGGCAGTGCCACGAAGCTCGACATCAGCAGGGTGTGCACGCAGAGAATGCCGAAGTTGAGCTTGAGCAGGCGCGGGTTGGTCAGCACGGTGCGCATCCCCCCCTTCACCATGCCGGACTCGCGGTTGAGCAGGTGACCGCTCGGGGTCGGCACCAGCCAGAGGGTGACGGCGATGCCTGCCAGCGCCAGCAGGGCGATCAGCCAGAAGAGACCACTGAGCCCCAGCGCATGGGTGATGAGGGGACCCGTCACCATGGCGATGGCGAAGGTGATGCCAAAGCTCACCCCGATGAAGGCCATCGCCTTGGTGCGGTTCTGCTCGCGGGTGAGATCCGACAGGAGCGCCATCACGGCAGCCGAGATGGCGCCGCTGCCCTGGAGGGCGCGGCCGAGGATCACGCCCCAGATGGAGTGGGTGAGCGCCGCGATCACGCTGCCAAGGGCAAACATCAGCAGGCCGCCGACGATGAGGGGCTTGCGGCCCACCTTGTCGGAGAGCAAGCCGAACGGGATCTGGAACAGCGCCTGGGTCATGCCGTAGATGCCGATGGCCAGGCCGATGAGCGCCTCGGAGGCACCAGCCAGCGACATGCCGTAGGTGGTCAGCACCGGCAGCACCATAAACATGCCGAGCATGCGCAACGAGAAGACGGAGCCGAGCGCCCAGGTGGCACGGCGCTCGCCCCTCGTCATGGTGAAATCATTCATGATGGCCTCGATAGGTCAGGAAAAAGGAAGACTCAAGGGGTGGCCGACACTGGGCTTGCCACACCCGACAGAGGGGAAAAGTGCCCGACGGGGCGGCCCCATAATAACAGAGCCGGGAAGGTTCCCGGCTCTGGATTTCATGCATTTTAGGGGGGCAAGTCACACTATCAGGGCAGCATGCTCACCAGTACCGCAGGCTCGGCCTCCGGCTGGAAGTCCACCGACATCATTACGCTGAGACAAGTGATGGTGACGATGGAGAACATGAACAGCTTGCGCGCCCAGAGCGAGTCATCCACCGCAGCCTTGTAGCCAGACAGCGCCATCCCCAGCCACCAGACGCTGACCGCGGTGGCCACCACCAGATACTTGTAACCGGCGTAGCCGCCGAGGAACAGCATCAGGGTCGGCACCATAAAGGCCAGGATGTAGAGGGTGATGTGGAGCTTGGCCACCGGGATCCCCTTCACCACCGGCAGTACCGGGATGTTGGCCGCCTGGTAATCCTTGAAGCGGAAGATGGCGATCGCGTAGGAGTGCGGCATCTGCCACAGGCTGAAGATCGCCAGCAGGATCAGCGCGCCTGAGTCGAACTGACCGCTCACCGCGCAGTAGCCGATGACCGGCGGCGCTGCGCCGGAGAGGCTGCCGACCAGGGTGCCGTAGACCGAGTGACGCTTCATGTAGAGGCTGTAGACCCCCACATAGACAATGAAGCCCAGCACCGCCAGCAGGGCGGCCAACGGATTGGCCGCAAAGTAGAGCAGTGCAATGCCCGCAATGCCGAGGGCGCTCGCGTACCAGAGCGATACGCCGGGGGCGATCAGACCCTTCACCAGAGCACGGTTCTTGGTGCGCTCCATGATGCAGTCGATGTCCCGGTCGATGTAGTTGTTGAACACGCAACCGGAGGCGACCACCAGTGATACACCAGCCATGGTCAGGATGAAGAGGGGCACATCCAGGCTCCCCTTGGAGGCCAGCAGGAACCCTCCGATAACCGAGATGAGGTTACCGAAGATGATGCCCGGCTTGGTCACTTGCAGGTATTGCTTCATCATCATTGCCAACCTGCTCAGTGAACCATCATGTTGATGTTGAGGTTGTACATGATCCACAGGGAACCCACGACCACGATGGCGATGATGAGCACGGTAAAGATCAGTGCCACCAGGTTCCAGCGCTCCTCGGACGAGGTGTTCATGTGCAGGAAGTAGACCAGGTGCACGAAGATCTGCACCACCGCCATGCCGACCACGGTGGCCAGCACAGTAGCGTGAGAGGCAGAGCCGTCCATCACCATCCAGAACGGCACCGCGGTCAGGATCAGGGACAGCACGAAGCCGATCAGGTAGCTCTTGGCGCTGCCGTGGCTGGCGCCGTGATTGTCAACGGAATGACTCATTACATGACCCCCATCAGATAGACCACGGTGAAGACGCAGATCCACACCACGTCGAGGAAGTGCCAGAACAGGCTCAGGCACATCAGACGGGTACGGTTGCGATCGGTCAGCCCCTTCTTGGCTACCAGCACCATCATCACGATGATCCAGACAAGGCCGCTGGTCACGTGGATACCGTGGGTCCCCACCAGGGTGAAGAAGGCGGAGAGGAAACCGCTGCGATCCGGACCGTAACCCTCGGCAATCAGGTGATGGAACTCGTAGATCTCCATCGCGATAAAGCCGGCACCGAACAGGAAGGTGATGAACAGCCAGGTATTGACCGCCGCCACCTTGTTCTTGTTCATGGCCAGCATGCCAAAGCCAAAGGTGATGGAGCTCAGCAGCAGCAGCATGGTTTCGGCAAACACGAACGGCAGTTCGAAGATGTCCTTGCCGCTCGGGCCGCCGGCGGTGCCGTTGACCAGGACCGCATAGGTCGCGAACAGGGTCGCGAACAGGATGCAGTCACTCATCAGGTAGATCCAGAAGCCGAATACCTTGTTGGCGCCGGCATCATGGTGCCCATCCTCATGGGCACCGTGAGTGTGATGTAGAACGTCAGTCGCCATGGAATTAAGCCACCTTGTTGAGATTTTCAAAATGCTGACGCTCGATCCGCTCGATCTCGTCAACCTGCACGTAGTAGTCCACGTCGTCATTGAAGCTGTGGATGATCCAGGTGGCGATCATGCCGACGAAGCCGGCGATGGCCATCCACCAGATGTGCCAGATCATGGCAAAGCCGAACAGGGTGCTGAAGGCGGCGATGATGACGCCGGCACCGGAGTTTTTCGGCATGTGGATCGGGTCATAGTGCTTGGGCTGCTGATAGGCAGAACCGTCCTGCTTGGCTTCCCAGAACGCATCCAGCCCTTTGATCTTCGGCTCGATGGCGAAGTTGTAGAAGGGGGGCGGCGAGGAAGTGGACCACTCCAGGGTACGGCCACCCCAGGGATCGCCGGTCAGGTCGCGGTTCTTCTCGCGGTCGCGGATGCTGACCACGATCTGGATTACCTGGCACAGTACGCCCAGCGCAATCAGACCGGCGCCGCAGGCAGCCACCACCAGCCAGCCGTGGAACTCGGGATCGATGTTCTGGCTGACACGACGGGTCATGCCCATGAAGCCCAGCACGTAGAGCGGCATGAAGGCGACGAAGAAGCCGGTGATCCAGCACCAGAAGGCGCGCTTGCCCCAGACGTCATCCAGCTTGAAGCCGAACGCTTTCGGGAACCAGTAGGTGATACCGGCGAAGCAACCGAACACCACGCCGCCGATGATGACGTTGTGGAAGTGGGCGATCAGGAACAGGCTGTTGTGCAGCACGAAATTGGCGGCCGGCACGGAGAGCAGTACCCCGGTCATGCCACCCACGGTAAAGGTGATGATGAAGCCGACGGTCCACAGCATGGGTGAGGTGAACTCGATGCGACCGCGGTACATGGTGAACAGCCAGTTGAAGATCTTCACCCCGGTCGGGATGGAGATGATCATGGTGGTGATGCCGAAGAAGGCATTCACGTTGGCGCCCGAGCCCATGGTGAAGAAGTGGTGCAGCCAGACGATGAAGGAGAGCACGGTAATGGCGATGGTCGCCCACACCAGCGAGGTGTAACCGAACAGCTTCTTCTTGCAGAAGGTCGCCACCACTTCGGAGAAGATCCCGAACACCGGCAGTACCAGGATGTACACCTCGGGGTGACCCCAGGCCCAGATCAGGTTGATGTACATCATCATGTTGCCACCCATGTCATTGGTAAAGAAATGGGTACCCAGGTAGCGGTCTGCGGTCAGCAGGGCGATGGTGACAGTCAGGATCGGGAAGGAGGCGATGATCAGCACGTTGGCGCACAGGGCGGTCCAGGTGAACACCGGCAGGCGCATCATGGTCATGCCAGGGGCGCGCATCTTGATGATGGTGGCGAAGAAGTTCACGCCGGTCAGCAAGGTCCCCAGACCCGAGATCTGCAGACTCCAGATCCAGTAGTCGACCCCGACCCCCGGGCTGAATTCCAGCCCCGACAAGGGCGGATAGGCCAGCCAGCCGGTCTGGGCGAATTCACCGACCCCGAGGGAGACGTTGATCAGCACCACGGCTGCGGCGGTGAACCAGAAGCTCAGGTTGTTCAGGAAGGGGAAGGCGACGTCACGGGCACCGATCTGCAGCGGCACCACGATGTTCATCAGACCGATCACCAGCGGCATGGCCACGAAGAAGATCATGATGACGCCGTGGGCGGTGAAGATCTGGTCGTAGTGGTGCGGTGGCAGTATGCCCTCGCCGCCAGCCGAGGCCATGACCTGCTGGGTACGCATCATCACAGCGTCGGCAAAGCCGCGCAGCAGCATGACCATGCCGAGGATGAGATACATGATACCGAGGCGTTTGTGGTCGACCGAGGTCAGCCACTCTTTCCACAGATATTGCCACTTGCCGAAATAGGTGATGAGACCGGCGATACCCAGCCCACCCAGAATGATGCCGGCGATCGTGACCATGATGATGGGTTCATGGTACGGAATGGCATCGAGAGTTAATTTTCCAAACATCAGTTAGTACCCGCTTTCACAGTCTTGTCGGCCGGCATGTGACCGGCGTGGTCCATCTGCTCGCCCTGGGCCTCATGGTGCATGTCGTCGCCGTGCTCCATGCCTTCATGGCTCATGGAGGCGTCATGCTCCATGCCTTCGTGGCTCATGGAGGCATCATGCGGCATGGCGGCCTGCGCTTCGCCGTGTTGCATGGCGGCGTGCTCGCCGTGCTTCATGTCGCCCATGAACTTGTTGATGATGTTGACGAACAGCTTGGGATCGGCGCTGGCGAAGTACTCCACCGGGTGGTTTTCGCTCTTCTTGGCCAGGGCATTGAACTCATCCATGGTGTTGAGCGCCTTGGAAGAGGCTTTCACCTTGGCGACCCAAGCGTCGAAACCGGCCTGATCCTGCGTGGCGATGGCGTTGAACTTCATGCCGGAGAAACCGGCGCCGCTGTAGCCACCCGAGATACCCTTGTACTGGCCTGCCTCGTTGGCAATCAGGTGCAGCTTGGTCTGCATGCCCGCCATGGCGTAGATCTGGCCGCCCAGCTGGGGAATGAAGAAGGAGTTCATCACGGTGTCGGAGGTCACCCGGAAATTGACCGGGGTGTTGACCGGGAATGCCAGCTCGTTGACCGAGGCGATACCCAGCTCCGGATAGACAAACAACCATTTCCAGTCAAGGGAGATGACATCGACCTGGATCGGCTTCACCTCGGATTCCAACGGTTTGTAGGGATCCAGAGAGTGGGACGTTTTCCAGGTAATCACCGCCAGGATGGCGATAATGATGACGGGTACGGTCCAGACGACCGCTTCAATCTTGTTGGAGTGGGCCCAGTCAGGCGCATAGGTGGCATTGGTGTTGGACGCTCGGTATTTGTAAGCGAACGCCACTGCCATCACGATCACGGGCACCACCACGATCAGCATCAAGCCGAGTGCGGTCAATATCAGTGACTTCTGCTCCAGACCAACTTGCCCCTTGGGGCTCATCAGCGCCATGTCGCAGCCGCTCAGCAAGCCGGCAGTCGCGAGCAACAGCAAAGCGCCCAAGCCCCTCTTTACATCAAAAGGTCTCATGCAATGTCCTCATCTTCGCAAGGCTAAAGTGGTAAGAAAAACGCAGCATTCTATTTCACCGGGGGGGGATGTGAACAACATGAAAAATTAATCTTTCACTTGTGTGCGGTTTGCGATTTCTGTGTGTCGCATGTTAATGGCTTGACGCCGCTGAATTTATCCATATCGGGCCGTTCTCAATTAATCAGCGGCTGGCTCAATTTTATTCAATCAGCGTTGATTAAATGACCACTTCGTCGTTTAACCTTTTATTTCACAAGGATAAAGGGCGTCATTTGGTGGCCTTGCGGTGAAAATTCAGGCGATAATCAGGCCCTGTTTGTCGACCATGGCCGAATAAAGGTGAGACTCGAAATTAACCATAATTAATCAAATTAAATTTCAATTAATTCCTTGGTGTTGATGTGCCTTTGCCCCACAAACATGCATATTTCATCCATCTCACCGCCATGACCATCACATGATCCCCCATTTTGTTTAATAAGTTATTATCAAAGCCATGGACTCCATCGGGATATAGCGGTAGGTTGCGCCCCTTCGTTACTCGTCAGTCACGAATTCAACCCTATCCCACTTCTCATTCGACTCTTCATTTACAGGGATTGCCATGAGCATCACACGCAGAGACTTTCTCAACGGCGTCGCCATTGCCATTGCGGCCGGCGTCGCCCCCATCCAGCTGCTGCAGGCCGCCGAAGGCGGCAAGGCGCTGGCCGAGAAGACGCTGGTCTATCCGCCCGCTCTCACCGGCCTGCGCGGCAACCACCCGGGCTCCTTCGAGCCGGCTCACAGCATCGCCCGCGACGGCAAGCAGTATGACTTCGCCCACCTCCCGCTGGAGGGCGAGTACGATCTGGTGATCGTCGGCGCCGGCATCAGCGGCCTCTCCGCCGCCTGCTTCTACCAGCAACTGCTCGGGGCGGACAAAAAGATCCTGCTGCTCGACAACCACGACGACTTCGGTGGACACGCCAAGCGCAACGAGTTCACCACCCCGGACGGCCTGCGGCTGGGTTACGGCGGCAGCGAATCCCTGCAATCGCCGCGCTCCGTCTACAGCCCGGTGGCGCTGGGGCTGCTCAAGGCGCTGGAGGTCAACATCGACGAGCTGGCCAAAGGCTTCCAGCAGACCTTCTATCCGGATCTGGGCTTGAGCCGCGGCGTCTTCTTTGACGAGAAGCACTTCGGGGTCAACAAGATAGTGAGCGGCGATCCGGGCCACAGCGTGGCCGACGACATCCCGCGCGATCGCTTGAACGGCCGGCCGCTGGCCGAGTTCATCGGCGACTTCCCGTTCGACGACACCGACAAGGCCGCCCTGCTGGCGCTGCACGAAGAGAAGACCGACTACCTGCACGGCATGACTCGCGAGCAGAAAGACGCCTGGATGGAGAGCAACAGCTACACCACCTTCCTGCGCGACAAGGTGGGGCTGAGCGAGCGGGCCATCACCTTCTTCCAGCAGCGCACCGACGACTTCCAGGCGGTCGGCATCGATGCCACCTCCTGCGCCGACGCGCGCCTGTGCGCCCTGCCGGGCTTTGCCGGCATGGATCTCACCCCGCTCGATGCAGAATCCCAGGCCGAGCTGGACGACCCCTACATCTTCCACTTCCCGGATGGCAACGCCGGCCTCACCCGCTTGATGGTGCGCAAGCTCATCCCGCAGGTGGCCCCGGGCCACACCATGCAGGACGTGGTGCTGGCCAGGTTCGACTACAGCCAGCTCGACCGCCCCGAGCACAAGGTGCAGCTGCGCCTCGGCAGCACGGCGCTGCAGGCCAGAAACGTACCGCTCAAGGACGGCAAACAGGGGGTGAACGTCACCTACATCAAGGAGGGCAAGCTGCACCGGGTGCAGGCCAGACAGTGCATCATGGCCGGCTACAACATGATGATCCCCTACCTGGTGCCCGAGATGCCGGAGCCCCAGAAGGAGGCGCTGCGCCAGAACGTCAAGGCGCCGCTGGTCTACACCAAGGTGGTGATCAGAAACTGGCAGCCGTTCGTCAAACTCGGCGTGCACGAGGTCTATGCCCCGGCCGCCCCCTACAGCCGGGTCAAGCTCGACTACCCGGTCGACCTCGGCGGCTACGAGCATCCCAAGAACCCGGATCAGCCCATGTGCCTGCACATGGTCTATGTGCCGACCCTGCCGGGCAGCGGCCTCTCGGCCCGCGAGCAGTCCCGCAAGGGGCGTGCCATGCTCCTCGGCATGCCGTTCGAGCAGCACGAGCAGATGATCCGCGAGCAGCTGCAGGCCATGCTGGGCGAGGCCGGCTTCAATCATGAGCAGGATATCCTCGCCATCACGGTCAACCGCTGGTCCCACGGCTACTCCTACATTGCCAACTCCCTGTTTGACGATGAAGAGCAGTCGGAGCGCTTCATTGAGCGGGGTCGCCAGCCGGTGGGCAACATCACCATCGCCAACTCGGACGCGGGTTGGAGCCCCTATGCCCACGCCGCCATCGACGAGGCGTGGCGCGCCGTCAACGAGCTGGTCGCCCTGACCAAGGGAGGTGCCAAATGATCCGTTCCCTGACTGCCAGCGCCGTGCTGCTGGCCCTGCCCACCTTCGCCCTGCAAGCCGCCCCCGCCATGTCGGCGGGTGAATACGTGGCCAAGCTGGGGGACTGCGCCGCCTGCCACACCAGCGAGGCGAGCAAGCCGCTCGCCGGCGGCAAGGGTTTCCCCACCCCGGTCGGCACCGTCTACGCCACCAACATCACCCCGGACAAGACCCACGGCATCGGCAACTACAGCCTGCCCGAGTTCATCAAGGTGATGCGCGAAGGGATCACCCGCAGCGGCGACCCCCTCTACCCGGCCATGCCCTACACCGCCTACGCCAAGATGAGCGATGAGGATCTCACCGCCCTCTACCACTACCTGATGCAGGATGTGCAGCCGCAGGCCATTGCCAACAAGGCGAGCGACATCCCCTGGCCACTCAACATGCGCTGGCCCCTCAGGGGCTGGAACTGGCTCTATCACGATGACGGCCGCTTCACCCCGGTCGCCGGCAAGAGCGAGGAGTGGAACCGCGGCGCCTATCTGGTGCAGGGGGCCGGCCACTGCGGCAGCTGCCACACCCCGCGCGGGATCGGCATGCAGGAGAAAGCCCTGACCGAGGCGGATCCTCTCTATCTGAGCGGCGCCACCCTGGATGGCTGGTATGCCCCCGATATTCGCGGCAGCCGCTACGACAAGCAGGCCCTCATCGATCTGCTGAAAACCGGCCGCAGCCAGCATCAGGCCGTCAGCGGCCCCATGGCGGAAGTGATCACTCACAGCAGCCAGTACTTCAGCGACACGGATCTGGCCAGCATCGCCACCTACCTGACCGGGCTGGATGACGAGGCACCGGCCGCCAGGGGCAACCGGGCCTACGCCAGTGCCGGCGGCAAGGCGGACTACGCCATGTACTGCTCCACCTGCCACGGCAACGACGGGCGCGGCAACGACCACGTCATCCCCTCCCTGATCGGCAACCAGACCGTGCTGGCCGAGGATCCGGCCAGTCTGCTCAACGTGCTGCTGCACGGCGCCGAGACCCCCATCACCCAGGGCAATATCGGCTACCACATGCCGGGCTACGGCTGGACCCTCAACGACCAGCAGATCGCCGAGCTGGTCAATACCCTGCGCACCTCCTGGGGCAATGAAGGGGTGGCCATCAAGCCGGAGACGGTCAAGGCCCAGCGCGCCCTGCACCAATAATTCGCGCCGACCCTAACAAAACGGGCCTCCAATGGAGGCCCGTTTGCTGTGTGAGTGACGACTCACCCCTTGCGCGGTTTGGAGCCGGAGAGCGGCACAGCCCCCAGCCGGTAATCGCCATAGGGGAAGATGTTGCGAAAACGCTGGGCCACCGGCTCGGGAATGGAGCGGGAGAAGACCAGCTTGACCCCATCGCCATCGCGCTGACCCAGGATGCGCCCGCGCACCGTCTCGTGACGCAGGATCTGTTTGGCATGCTCGATGAACGCGGGCGACACCTTGCCCCGCTTGACCTGCACCTTGCCTGGGGCAAGCCGGATCTCGAACAGGGCGCCACGCCCCAGCTTCATCAACCACCAGATGAGGGCGATCGCCACCAGCAACGACAACCAGGCCATCCTGTTTCTCCTTCTTCACACGGTTGCTGCCAGTATAAGCCGCAACTGGCCCCCGATTGTTTGGCACGGATCACAGCCGTGCCTCAAGTCCGACCGCAAGCCACTCTGCTCGCCGAGCCCTCTAGCGGATGCGACCCCAGGCCACCAGCGTCTCCCGATAGAGCGCCAGCAGCGCCTGATCCCGCACCGCCACCCCGACCTGCTGGGCAGGATGGTCGGCCCACTCGTCGTGGGGGTGGGACTTGCCGTCAAATTTCTGCAGGGTGTGACCGATGGCAGGGCCGTCGCTGATGACCCGCACCGGCCCCTCACGCAGGGTGAACAGGGTCGGATCGATCACGTAGGCGATGGCGGACGGGTCGTGCACGTGGCAACCGTCGAGCCCGATCCGCTCGGAGTAGAAGCGCAGGTAGAAGCGGCTGACATCCCACAGGAAACGGCCCGGCTCCCCCGCTTCGTCGCGCAGTGCGTCCAGATAGGCGCTGCTGAAGAAACTCTGCTGAGTCACGTCCAGCCCGATGATCACCACAGGCCAGCGGGCGGTGAACACCCGGTCGGCGGCATCCGGATCGTCGTGGATGTTGGCCTCGGCATAGGGGGTCACATTGCCGCGATGGCCGTTGACGCCGAAGGCCCCGCCCATCACCACCACCTGCTTCACCAGGCCGGCAATCTCGGGGGCCGCCTGCAGCGCCAGCGCCAGGTTGGTGAGCGGCCCTATGGTGACCAGGGTGATCTCGCCGGGGGCGGCCTTCACCGTATCGACTATGTATTGCCAGGCCGGCCGGGGATCCGGAGTGAGCGTCACCTCCCCCGCCGTCACGTCGCCAAACCCGCTCGGGCCGTGTACCACAGTGGTCGGGCCCACCGGCTCGCGTCGCAGCGGGGCGGCCGCCCCCTGCGCCACATCCGCCTTCATGCCGTATTGCTGCTT
Source organism: Aeromonas sp. s5 (assembly GCF_040907865.1). Taxonomy (NCBI): domain Bacteria; kingdom Pseudomonadati; phylum Pseudomonadota; class Gammaproteobacteria; order Aeromonadales; family Aeromonadaceae; genus Aeromonas; species Aeromonas sp. s5. Next base: position 390,685 of record NZ_JBFOCO010000023.1, on the reverse strand, counting down.
GAGCCAGAGGGCGTTGTGAGTGCCGTTCTCGATGGTGGCATTGCCAAAAACCGTGGTGATGGCAAGCAGCTCGATGGCGGGATGGGCTTCGGCAAACAGAATTGCCATGGCGTCATCGATACCGGGATCGGTATCCAGAATGATCTTGTGAGTCATGGGGCCTCCTTGGGCAACAGAACCGCCAGTGTAGCGAGCCGCCGCCGCTTTAACAGCGACGGGATCACAGCCTGCCGTTTTGCCCTCCCGCCGCCCCGCACAAGTGGTTGCGTTTCATACAGCCGCGACGGGAAAGCAGCCAACGCAAGGGCGATGGCTGGCCTGACTGATGAAACTGATGAAATAGTGGGCGGGCAGTGCGGGACGGACAGACGCGGCCTTGTGGGTCGGCGGGCGGGATGGTATCACTGGGCCACACAATTCACTCCGCTCACCACCTGCCGAGGCGCCATTGATCACCCTGATAAAAGAGTCCGACCAGCTGAAGATGCCCTGGAAGAACAAGCAGGGCACCACAGCCCAGATCCTCATCTCCCCTGCCGGCGCCAGCCTCGACAGGCTCGATTTTGCCTACCGGCTGAGCTCGGCGCCCATCAAGGAGGCCGGCCCCTTCTCGAAATTCCCCGGCTATCAGCGCATCCTGCTGCCCATCAGCGGAGCCGGCTTCGTGCTCAACGGCCACCCCTACGCCACCTTCGAGGCGGCCCACTTCAGCGGGGATGACGACACCCACTGCGAGCTGCTGAAAAAAGAGGTGACGGATCTGGGGCTCATCTATGATCCGGCCCGCCTCAGCGCCAACGTGCGGGTGCTCAACCTCCCCTTCCCGCTCAGCCTCACCCTGGAGACGGACAAGACCTATCTCTGCTACCTGCTGAGCGGCCAGCTCACGGCAGCGGGCCAGCCCATGGCGATAAACGAGACCCTGCTGATCAGCGGCGAGCAGAGCATCCAGTTCGACTGCCAGAAGAAGAGCGCCATCGCCTTCTTTACCCTGCAACCCAAATAGGTGGCAGGCGCCGGTCAGCGTTTCGGCGCCCGGCCGCCGCTGTCGAGGCAGGCCTGCATGGAGTCATAGGGGGTGTAGTGCTTGGTGCGGCTGTAGTAGGTGCCGCCCTTGGGATGACAGATGCCGTTGCGGCTCTTCTTCACCGGCGGCTCTGCCGCCAGCGCAATGGCGCATACCAGCAGCAGGCAACAGCCGACCACCCAGTTGATGGCGTTTCTCACGACAAACGGCTCCTATCCCATGGGCATCAGGCCCGAAAGGGGCCTATCTTACCCGCTATGCTCCCCACTCACCCCGCGCCGGATCATAAAACGGCACACAACTCCCGGCGCAGAGCCAGGGTTTCCTACGGCATGGCAAGCGGCCACAAAAAAGCCGGGCAATGCCCGGCTTCTGAATCGGCACAACGTGCTTAGCCGACCTTGAAGGTACCCTTCATCATGGCGAAGTGGCCGGGGAAGGAGCAGAAGAAGGTGAGGTCTTTGCCGGCCAGGCCGTCGGTCTTGAAGGTGACGCTGGTGCTCTCGCCGCCGCCCACCAGCTTGGTGTGGGCCAGTACGCGGGGATCATCCTTGGGCAGGTAGTTGTTCTCGGCGCCGGCGCTCATGCCCGCGGTGGCAACGGCCTGATAGTCGGCGGTGTTGGCCAGCGCCCAGTTGTGGCCCATGGCGGTCACCGGCATCTTGCCGGTGTGGTTCAGGGTCACGGTCACCTCTTTGCAGGTGGCCGGTACGCTCATCTCCTTGAGGTTGTACTGCATGGCATCATTGCCTTCGATGACCAACGCGCACTCATCGGCCAGAGCCGGGGCAGCCAGGGTGCTCAGAAACAGCAGGGTAATCGCCTTTTTCATCATCCTCTCCTTTGATTGGCAATAGATGGCAACACAATTGCCTGCAGGCTCGCACCATGGCTGGCAAACATGCTGTCAAAATCGACCTTATTCTACTCAACTGTCGTCATTCGGCTATGCCTTTAGCGCAAAGCTGCGGGTCAGGTCACCAGATTGTTCCCATTATTTGACTGGACAAACCGGCCGCGCCGCCCATTAACCACTCTTTGTTTAATTATCTCCCGCGCTTTTCTCCAGCCGACGCTCGCCCGCCGCTGCGCCCTTGGCTAAGCTGGCGACCCCGGCACGCGGCCCGCGCCCGAGCCATCCGTTTTTAGCCAGAGAGATCCGTCATGTCACTCCTTGCTCGCCCGGCCCCCCGCGGCCTGTTGTTGACCCTGCTGCTGATGCTGACCGCCTGTCAGCCAGCCCCGACCCAGACCCGCATCCAGGGCAAGACCATGGGCACCTATTATGCGGTGACCCTAAGCGATCCCTTCCCGGGCGGGGAGCCTGCGCTGCAGCAGGAGGTCGACGCCCTGCTGGCGCGCATGAACCACGAGATCTCCACCTACGACCCGAACTCCCTCATCTCCCGCTTCAATCAGGGCAGCGGCCAGCCGCCCATGGCCATTCCCGCCACCATGGCCAACATCGTGCAGCAGGGCATCGATGCCGGCCATCTCACCAAAGGCAAGCTCGATGTCACCGTGGGCCCGCTGGTCAACCTGTGGGGATTCGGGCCGGACAAACGTCCCATCAAGCGCCCCAGCGCCGAGCAGATCGCCAGCGCCCGCCAGAGGGTGGGCATCGATCGGCTGACCTTGACCCCAGAGGGGGATCACTTCCTGCTCGGCAAGGGCATTCCCGATCTCTACCTCGATCTCTCCACCCTGGGCGAGGGGGCGGCCTCCGACGAGATTGCCGGCCTGCTCGAGCAAAAGGGGGTGCACAACTACCTCATCGAGGTGGCCGGCGCCGTGCGCAGCAAGGGCAACAACGCCAAGGGCAAGCCCTGGCGGGTAGCCATCGTCGAGCCCTCCGATCAGCCCGGCGCCTTCTCGGACGTGGTGATCCCCAACGGCATGGCCCTCAGCACCGCCGGCAGCTATCGCAACTACTACGAGCTCGACGGCCAGCGCTACTCCCACATCATCGACCCCGCCACTGGCCAGCCCATCACCCACAAGCTGGTCTCCGCCAGCGTCATCACCCCGACCGCGCTCGAGGCCGACGCCCTCGACACCGCCCTCATGGTGATGGGGCCGGAACAGGCGATGGCCTTTGCCAGGGCGCATGGGCTCGCGGTCTACCTCATCGTCAAGACCGAGCAGGGCTTCGCCGCCAGCCATACACCCCAGTTCGCCCCCTATCTGGTTCCCAAGCAGCCATAAAGCTGCAGCCATGACCCAGCAATCATAACAACGAGGCCCCGCAGTGCGGGGCCTCGTTGTTTGCAAGCCGGCGTGATTCGATAGGAATGCAGTGAGGCATTGGCGTATTCCCTCGGCGACAGCAAGCCAGTGAGCGCCGTCAACGCGCTTGCGTGTTAATCCTCGCAGCCGGCAGGCGAGGCCGACGGACGCGCCTCCCGGCGACCCATCCCGTAGAGGGCAAACACCAGCATGCAGATCGCGGTCATCACGGCGAACAGGGCCGGGCCACCCCACACTTGCAAGAACCAGCCCCCCACCATAGGTGAGAACGCCCAGCCGAGCCCGGCCAGGGCGCTGGCGCCGAAGTAGCTCCCCTTGAGGTGAGCCGGCGCCATCTGGTCGATCAGCACGTTGAAGAGCGGAAACAGCACCGCCTCCCCCACGCTCAGCAAGAACATCGCCACCAGCCAGGGCCACAGCAGGGCCGGGCTCGACAGGGCAAACATCACCTGGGCCGATGCCATCAGCAGGATGGAGAACTGCAGCCGCAGGCTCACCCGCCAGCGCCGGGTCAGGTGCAGCAGCGGAAACTGCAGGGTGATGATGGTGAGCGCATTGGTGGCCACCAGCAGGGCCACCAGCGTCTCCACCTCGGGGGCGCCGGCGCGGGTCAGGTACTGGATCAGCGGCGACTCCACCTGGGCATAGACCAGATTCATCAGCAGGTTGGCGAGGATGAACAGCATGAAGGCGCGATCCCGCCCCACCACCCTGAGCATGGCCCCCAGGGAGAGACCGGTATCCGGCCGGCTGGCGCAGTCGCGACGAAAGCCGAGCAGGAAGGCGATGCCGAGCAGGCCATAGCTGGCGGCCGTCACCACGAAGGTCTCCTGGCGCGCACCCAGCCCCACCATGACGCCGATGAGGGGCCCCACCCCTGCCCCCACGTTGAGCAGGAAGTAGCGCAGGTGCAGAGCCAGCTCCCGCTGCGCCTTCTCGGGCAGCAGGTCTCCCATCAGCGCCTTGCCCGGCGTGTCGATAAAGGCGTAGGAGAGACCCGAGCCAAACACCCCGAGGGCGATGAGCCAGAGGGAGTGGCCGAACCCGAGCAGCAGGTAGGTACCACACGACAGGGCGCAGCCGAGCAGCAGTATGGTGCGCCGGCCGAGCCGATCGGAGAGCCAGCCGACGTAGAAGCCGATGAGGCAGGAGAGCACCGCCGCGCCGCCCAGCAGCATCCCGATGCCGGACGCTGACAGGCCATACTCCCGGTAGAGCAGGATGGAGAGGAAGGGCCAGACCATGAAGAAACTGGTGCGCACCATGAAGGTGCCCAGGATCACGATCCAGACCAGCGAGGGAAAGGGTGGCAGGCGCATGGGAACTCCTTGTCGCGCAATGGTGGCTGATCCGCAGGGGAAAGCATTCAGCGGTATCAAAAGAAACCCACTTGCACAATCCCCTTCTGAAAAAATCCACCCGGAGGGGCTGTACCGGATCCGATCGGCGGGTGGCCTTGTGATCAGGAACGAGCCGGGGTCGCCGCCAACCCCCTTGCCCTATCCTCAGCCTGCTCCCCAACCGCCATAAAAGAGCGAGGCCCCGCACTGCGGGGCCTCGTGGTGTGCAAGCCGGCGCTACTCGATAGGGATGCGGTGAGGCGCCGGAGTCACCGCCTGCTTGGGCAGTTGCAGGGTGAGAATGCCGTTGTCGAAGCGGGCGACCACCTGCTCCGGCGTCACCTCCACCGGCAGTTCGACGGTGCGCGATACGCTGCCGAAATAGCGCTCGCTGCGCAGGGTGCGCTCATCCTGGCTCTGGCTGTCGTGCTGGCGGATCTCCGCCTTCAGGGTCACCAGCTTGCCGTGCACATCCACGTGGATGTCCTCCTTCGCCACCCCGGGCAGCTCCGCCTGCAGCAGATAGCCGCCGTCGCTCTCCTTGAGGTCCAGCTTGATCTGGCTCGGCAGCGGATCCCCGTGCAGGGGCCGGATGTAGAAACCGGAGGCCATGTCGTGAAACAGGTCATCAAACAGACTGGTACGGCCTGGTAGCAAACTCATTTGATTCCTCCTTGTGGTCACTGGATGGTCGAAGGCAGGCCCGCGGCCCGCCTCTTTTCAGTCTAAAAACCGGTGTGGGCGCCGCCAGTGCAATCCAGCGCCCGTTTGACCGGGATCAAGGGCTGCGGCGATTTTTTTCAGGCCCGGCACCCCCTTGCCAGAGGAAAAACGGCGGCGGCATGGATGTTCAATTGCCTGTCTGCGCGCTTTGGTGGCACACTTCTGTTATCCGCCCGTAGCGCCCTGACCAGACTGATGCAGACACCGGAATCCGAGCCAGAGAAAAAAGCCCCACCCAAACCGAAGCGCATCCTGCTGGTCAACGAACAGCGCTCCTTTCAGGTGATGATGAAGGCGATGCTGATCAACATCGGCATCAGTCGCATCACCTATGTCAACTCGGCCGAAGAGGCCAGACGACGCTGCCAGAAAGAGTCCTTCGACATCTACCTCATCGATTATGAGCTGGGGGTTGGCGAGAACGGTCGCCAGCTGCTGGAGAGCCTGCGCGACCAGAAGCTCATCCCGCCCCAGAGCGTGGTGATCATGGTGAGCGGCGACAGCTCCCGCGCCATGGTGCTGAGCGCGCTGGAGGCCGAGCCCGACGAATACCTGATGAAGCCCTTCTCCCAGGAGCAGTTCTCGTTTCGCCTCAAACGTGCCCTCGCCCGTCGCCAGGCGCTGGAGAGCGTGTTCAGCGCCCTCGCCGAGGAGAACCTGACCACCCTGCTCGCCGCCTGCGCCGAGCGGGCCGATGCGGTGCCGCGCTTTGCCAACTTCTGCCGCTGTCTGCAGGCCGATACCCAGCTCAAGCTGGGCCAGGCCAAGGAGGCCCGCAGCCTGATGCGCCAGCTGCTGGCCGGCCAGGAGAACAGCTGGGCCCGCCTGACACTGGGCAAGGCGTGCCACACCCTGGGTCTGCACGAGGAGGCGGTGAGCCACCTGCAGGCTACCCTCAAGAACACCCCGTTGATGGTGGAGGCCCACCTCTGGCTGGCGGAATCCCTGCTGGCGCTCGGCAATGACGAGCAGGCCCAGCAGGAGCTCAAGCGGGCGGTGGATATCTCGCCCCAGTCGGTACAGCTCTCCCGCCGGCTGGCGGAGGTGTGCCTGCTGCGCCACGACTACGCCCAGGCCAAGGACGTGCTGCTCTCCCTCATCGACCTGTCGCGCAACTCGATCCACCGCACCCCCCACTATCTGGGGGCCTATATCCAGGCGCTGACCCTCTACGCCCTCAACAGCAACGACATCTACCACATCGCCAACCTGCAAAAGCAGGTCAACTCGGCCCTGTCGCGCATTCGCGATTCGTTGATGATGGCGGAGTTCAACTACCCGGTGTTCGAGCAGATCTGCCAGGCCCGGGTACAGATCGCCCTGGGGGAGCTGCTCAAGGGCAAGAAGATGCTCTACCGCGCCAACCAGAACTGGCTCGATCAACCGGCCACCATGCCCCCCAGCCTACTGGGCGAGACCATACTCGCCCTCTATCAGCTCGGCGAGTTCGAATACGCCGAGAGCCTGCAGGCACTGCTGGCCGAAGACGAGGATCGGCTGCTCACCACCTGCATCCAGGCCACCCGCGACGACAAAACGGTGCTGGAACGCCGCCAACGCTACCAGCAGCTCAACGAGCTGGGCATCAAGGCATATCAGAGTGGCGAGCTGGAACAGGCGCTCGGCCACTTTCGCGAGGCGCTGCGCCGGGCCCCGGCCAATACCGGTGCCGCCCTCAACAAGATCCAGGTGCTGCTGCAGCTGATGCAGAAGAATCGCAAGAGCCCGGAGTTTGGCGCCGAGTGCAAGGAGACCCTGGAGGTGCTGGACGGCATCCCCCTCAACCCGGCCCAGCAGGACCGTTTTCGCAAGCTGCGTCAGGAGTTTACCCAGCTCAGCTGACCCCGCTCGCCGGCCGCTCGCCTATGCTGATACTGACTCGGCAAGGGGAGGAGACGGGCGATGGCCATGTGTCGATATCTGGTGGCGGATGGCCGCCACTGCAGCGAAGAGGCGGGGGAGCATGATCTGTGCCGCTGGCACGATCCCCATGGCCAGCATCAGGATCCCCACACCGCTCGCGAGCTGGAGCACTACGTCCACCAAGGCGGCCTGTGCCACGGCCTGCAACTGGCCCGCGCCAACCTGGCCGGGCTCAATCTGGTGAAGAAGGGCGCGCCGCACGGCTTTCTGCTGGAGCAGTGCAACCTCTACCGGGCCAATCTGCAGGGGGCTCACCTCTACGGTTTGCGCATGAAAGGGGGCAGCCTGATGAAGGCCGATCTGAGCGACGCCAACCTGCACTGCGCCACCCTCGACGACGTCAACCTGCTCGGCATCCGCTGGCACAACACCCGCCTCGACAACCTGGATACCGGCAAACGGCTGATGCAGGAGCGGCGCGGCCGCAAGGAGCGCGATCCCGGGCAGGCCCGGATTTGGTTCAAGGAGGCCGAGGAGACCTACCGGGATCTGCGCAAGGCCTCGGAGGCGCAGGGCATCTTCACCATGTCCGGCCGCTACATCCAGCAGGAGCTCACCATGCGCCGGCTGCAGCTGCCATTCTGGTCCGGCCGCCGTTTCACCTCCTGGATAGTCGATCTCTTCTGCGGCTACGGCGAGGCCCCCATGCGGGTGGTGCTCTTCTCCCTGCTGCTCATCTTCATCTGCAGCCTCTTCTACTTCTTCTTTGGCCTGAGCTTCAACGGCAACCACCTCGTCTATCGGCCCGGCGCCCCTTTCGAGCAGAACGCCATCTTCCTGCTGGAGTGCCTCTACTACAGCGTGGTGACCTTCACCACGCTAGGGTACGGGGATTTCACCCCGGTGGGGCTATCGCGGATCTTCGCCGCCTTCGAGGCCTTCACCGGCAGCTTTACGCTGGCGCTGTTTGTGGTGGTGTTTGTCAAAAAGATGACCCGTTGAGCCCAGGCGCAACGGGCGTGCCACCCCAGAGGTGGCAGCTCGCCTTCACTTGCATCCACCGCCGATTCCTAGTCCAATAGCCACTTATAAAAATGACATGAGCATCCCGGACATGAAGATCATCTCTTTCAATATCAATGGCCTGCGCGCCCGTCTGCACCAGCTGCAAGCCATCATCGACAAGCATCAGCCGGATGTGATCGGCCTGCAGGAGATCAAGGTACACGACGAGGCCTTCCCGCTGGCCGACGTGGAGGCCATGGGCTATCACGTCGAGTTCCATGGCCAGAAGGCCCACTACGGGGTCGCCATCATGAGCAAGCAGAAGCCGGTCAAGGTGGAGAAAGGCTTCCCCACCGACGATGAAGAGGCCCAGCGCCGCATGATCATGGCCACCTTCGAGCGCGAAGACGGCTCCCTCATCAAGGTGATGAACGGCTACTTCCCGCAGGGTGAGAGCCAGGATCACGAGACCAAGTTCCCGGCCAAGCAGAAGTTCTACGAGGATCTGCAGCACTACCTCGAGACCAATCACACCCCGGGCGATCAACTGGTGCTGATCGGGGATATGAATATCTCCCCCACCGATCTCGACATCGGCATCGGCGAGGCGAACCGCAAGCGCTGGCTGCGGGACGGCAAGTGCTCCTTCCTGCCCATCGAGCGCGAGTGGATGGAGCGTCTGAAAGGGTTCGGCCTGACCGACACCTTCCGCGCCGCCAACCCCACCGAGTGCGAGCGCTTCTCCTGGTTCGACTACCGCTCCAAGGGCTTTGACGAGAACCGCGGCCTGCGCATCGACCTCATCATGGCCTCCGACTCCCTCAAGGACAAGGTGACCGAGACCGGCATCGACTACGAGCTGCGCGGCATCGAGAAGCCCTCCGACCACGCCCCCATCTGGGCCTGCTTCGCCTGATAACGACAACAGAGGGGGCATTTGACGCCCCCTCTGTGACCAAGCCCCCACTTCCCCCGTTTTTTCCTTCTTATAATTTCTCCCTGAGCCCTCGCATCCGGACAACGCCACGCCGAAAGAGGCCTGCGGGCTGACACAGACTGTCGCTGGCTCCTCGCCCCCATGCCGCCAGATGCAGACAACTTTCACTGCCGAGCAGCTTGGGTTCAATATTCGTGCTTTATCATTAAAAAACTGTCAGTAATCCAATAAGTTAAATTTGTAACCATGCAGTTAACCATGTTCATGAAGAGAAAGGGTGGGCGCGGCAATCGTGCACCATCCCACAGGAGTGTGATGATGAAGGTGCAATCCGTCAGGGAAGAGATGTTCAAGCGCGGCTGTATCGCCCTGGCACTGGCCAGCGCACTGACCGCCTGTGGTGATGAACCCGCCGCCGGTGCCCAGGCACTGCCAGCGGTGCCCGTGGTGGTGGCCGAGGTCAAACTGACCGACGTGCCGCTGACCACCGAGATGGTGGGCGAGACCGCCGGCTTTCGCGAGATCGACGTGCGCTCCCGGGTGAGCGGCATCCTGCTCAAACGCACCTACATCGAAGGGCAGCCGGTCACCGCCGGTCAGGCGCTGTTCCTGATCGACCCCGAGCCCTACAAGGTGGCGCTGGAGCAGGCCAAGGGCACCCTGGCCCAGGAGCAGGCGCGCCTCAACAAGGCTCGCGCCGACCGCGATCGCATCATCCCGCTGTTCAAGCGTCAGGTGGTGAGCCGCAAGGACTATGACGACACCATCGCCAACTACGAAGCCGCCGTCGCCAGCCACCAGGCCGCCCAGGCCAAGGTGAAAGAGGCCGAGCTCAACCTCAGCTATACCCAGGTCACCGCCCCCATCAACGGCATGGCGAGCAAGAGCTCCCAGTCCGAGGGGAGCCTCATCTCCACCAGCGGCGAGAACGGCCTGCTCACCACCATCACCCAGTTCGACCCGCTCTACGTCAACTTCTCCTACTCGGAGCAGGATCGCCTCAACTTCGATAATGCGGTGAAGCAAGGGTTGATTGAAGCCAAGGACGCCACCAACTGGCGTACCCACATCCGGCTGGCCGACGGCTCCGTCTATCCCCAGGCGGGCAAGCTCAACTTCTCCGACAGCCGGGTCGACCCGGCCACCGGCACCATTCGCGCCCGCGCCATCTTCGACAACAAGAACGGGGTTCTGCTGCCCGGCCAGTTCGTGCGCATGACCATCGATCTGGGCACCCGCAAGAACGCCATCGTGGTGCCGCCCCGCGCCATCGTCCAGTCCCAGGCCGACCGCATGGTGATGGTGGTGGATGCCGACAACAAGGTGGTGCCCCGTCCGGTCAAGCTGGGGTCGGTGGTCGACAGCGGCGTATTGATCGACAAAGGCCTGCAGGCCGGCGATCGCTACATCGTCGAAGGGCTGATGAAGGCTCGTCCCGGCGCCGTGGTCAAACCGGTTTCCGCCGAGGAGATGAAGGCGATCAACGCCAAGATCACCCAGGGTGCCGCTGGCAAATAAGGAGCCCCCATGTTTTCCAAGTTCTTTATCGAACGCCCCATCTTCGCCAGCGTGATTTCGATCATCATAGTGCTGGGCGGGATGGCGGCAATGCGCGCGCTCCCGGTGGAGCAGTATCCCCAGATCACCCCCGCCGTGGTCTCGGTGACCGCCTTCTACCCGGGTGCCACCCCGGAGGTGATCTCCCAGACCGTGGCCGCCCCCATTGAACAGCAGGTCAACGGGGTCGAGAACATGATCTACATGCAATCCGGCTCCGCCTCCAACGGCCAGATGAACCTCAACGTCTACTTCGACATCGGGGTCGATCCCGATCAGGCGACCATAGACGTCAACAACCGGGTCTCGGCCGCCATGGCCCAGCTGCCGGAAGAGGTGAAGAAGCAGGGGGTGACGGTGCGCAAGAAGTCCACCTCCATCCTGCAGGTGATCACCCTGCAGTCCCCCAGCGGCTCGTTTGATACCACCTATCTGTCGAACTACGCCCTGCTCAACATCATCGACGAGCTCAAGCGGATTCCCGGCGTGGGGGACACCTCCCTGTTCGGCGGTACCGACTACGCCATGCGGATCTGGCTGCGCCCGGACCGGCTGGCCCAGCTGCAGCTCACCCCGAGCGACGTGATCGGCGCCATCCGCGAACAGAACACCCAGTTCGCGGCGGGCAAGATCGGCTCCCAGCCCACCAGCACCCCCACCGACTTCACCTACACGGTGCAGACCAAGGGACGCCTGGATGACGTGAAGGAGTTCCAGAACATCATCATCCGCGCCATGCCGGACGGCTCCAAGATCCGGGTCAAAGACGTGGCCCGGGTCGAGCTCGGCGGCAAGGACTACGACGTGCTGGCCCGTGCCAACGGCAAGCCGGCCATCGGTATCGCCACCTACCTGCAACCGGGTGCCAACGCGGTGGCGGTGGCCGATCAGGTGCGCGAGACCATGGATCGCCTGCAGGGCCGCTTCCCGCAGGACGTGGAGTACCAGATCCCCTACGACACCACAGAGTTCGTGAAGATCTCCATCGAGGAGGTGGTCAAGACCCTGCTCGAGGCGATCGTGCTGGTGTTCGTGGTGGTCTACCTCTTCCTGCAGAATTTGCGCGCCACCCTGATCCCCTGTATCGCGGTGCCGGTGTCACTCATCGGTACCTTCGCCGGCATGCTGATGCTGGGCTTCTCCATCAACCTGCTGACCCTGTTCGGCATGGTGCTCGCCATCGGTATCGTGGTGGATGACGCCATCGTGGTGCTGGAGAACGTCGAGCGGATCATGAGCGAGAAGAAGTGCTCCGCCAAGGAGGCCGCCATCCTCGCCATGCAGGAGGTCTCCGGCCCCGTGGTCGCCATCGTGCTGGTGCTCTGCGCCGTGTTCCTGCCGGTCGCCTTCATGGGCGGCATGACCGGGGTGATGTACAAGCAGTTCGCCATCACCATCGCCGTGTCGGTGGCCATCTCCGGCCTGGTGGCGCTCACCCTGTCGCCTGCCCTGTGCGCCATCCTGTTGAAAGAAGGCCACCACCAGCCGGCCCGCTTCTTCGTCTGGTTCAACAATGCCTTTGATCAGCTGACCCGCCGCTATGTGCGCGGGGTGGCCTTCCTCAACCGCCGGGTCGGTGTGGCCTTTGGCATCATCGCCATCATCCTCGCCAGCAGCTATATGCTGTTCCACAAGGTGCCGGGCGCCCTGGTGCCGGACGAGGATCAGGGCTATCTCATCGGCTCCGTGATGCTGCCCGATGCCGCCGCCCTGACCCGTACCCAGGCGGTTGCCAATGATTTTGACAAGATGGCCATGGCCAACCCCAGCGTGAAGGACGTGGTCACCTTCTCGGGCTTTGACATCCTGTCCGGCTCCATCATCAGCAACCGCGGCCTCACCTTCATCACCCTGAAAGACTGGAAAGAGCGTCAGGGCGAGGGGCAGGACTCCTTCTCCCTGGCCAAGACCTTCCAGGGGATGAGCCTGATGGGGCTGGCCGATGGCTTCACCGCCACCTTCAACCCGCCTCCCATCCAGGGCATGTCCACCACCGGCGGCCTCGAAGGCTATCTGCAGAACCGCGGCACCGGCGACGTGCACGCCTTCGCGGGCGAGGTGCAACGCCTGATCGATGCCGCCAAGCAGCGCCCTGAGTTCGCCAGCGTGAGCACCACCTTCCGCGCCAACGTGCCCCAGGTCTACCTAGATCTCGACCGCGAGAAGGCCAAGGCGCTGGGGCTGCCCATCAACGCCGTGTTCGACACCATGCAGGCCACTTTCGGCCAGGTCTACGTCAACGACTTCAACCAGTTCGGTCGTACCTACCGGGTCCAGTTGCAGTCCGAGGCGGACTACCGTGCCAAGAAGGATGACATCCGCAACGTCTATGTCCGCTCCAACAGCGGCGAGATGATCCCCCTCACCAGCCTGGTAACGGTGCGCGATGCCACCGGCCCCGAACTGGTGGAGCGTTTCAACATCTTCCCGGCCGCCAAGATCATGGCCCAGCCGGCGCCTGGGGTGAGCTCGGGTCAGGCCATTGCTGCCCTGGAGGAGATCGCCGCCCAGACCCTTGGCAACGACGCCAAGCTGGAGTGGACCGGCGCCGCCTACCAGGAGAAAGCGGCTGCAGGTAGCGCCGCCACGGCGTTTGGCTTCGGCATCGTGATGATCTTCCTCATCCTGGCTGCCCAGTATGAGCGCTGGAGCCTGCCGTTTGCGGTGATCACCGCCGTGCCGTTCGCCCTGTTCGGCGCCCTGCTCGCCACCTGGGCCGTGGGGCTCACCAACAACGTCTACTTCCAGATAGGTCTGGTGACGCTGGTGGGGTTGGCGGCCAAGAACGCCATCCTGATCGTGGAGTTCGCGGTGATGAAGCATGAAGAAGGGATGACCCTCATCGAGTCGGCCCTGGAGGCGGCGCGCCTACGTTTTCGCCCCATCGTGATGACCTCGCTGGCGTTTATCCTCGGCTGTGTGCCCCTGGTCACCTCCAGCGGCGCCGGTGCGGCGAGCCGCCACGCCCTCGGCTGGCCGGTCATCGGCGGCATGCTGGCGGCGACCTTCATCGCCATCTTCTTCATCCCGCTCTTCTTCCGCCTCATCATGCGGCGCTCGGAAAAACGGGCCTGATCATTCAACGCCCTCTCACCCGGCCCCTCCTTCATGGAGGGGCTTTTTTTATCGTCCCCGTTCGCCGGCAAGAGAACACATAGCCGGCTACCTCCCAACGCGACGAGTCAGGCCTCAGAACTGGTGCTGCACCCCTATGCTCAAGAAGTTCAGGTAGCTGTTGTGGTAGGTACCTGACAGCTGGGGACGACCTACCCCCTGTTGATCCACCGCCATGTCCCCCAGCCAGGCCAAGGTATAGCTGGCTTCCAGCCTGGTGGCTGGTGTCAGCTGATAGCTGGCCCCCAGACCCCAGCGCCAGCTCTCGCCCAGCGGTAGGGTAACAGTGCGGTGCACGTCGTCCACTGCGCTGCTGTCATAGCCGATGCCGCTGCTCAGGCGCAGGGCCGGCGTCACATCAAACTGGGTGCCCAGGCTCAGGTGCCAGGTGTCCTGGTATTGCATGTCAAGAGTTCGGCTCTGCTGTCCCGACGCGAGATCCACCTCGCCAAAGCGGGACCACTGCTGCCAATTGGCACTGGCCAGCAGGGCCCATTGCGGGTTGAGCTGGTGATAGCCACTGAGTGTCAGGGTCTGCGGGATCATCATCTCCACCCCCAGCCCGGCTCCATTCAGCCGGCGCAACGGCTGATCGTCCAGCTCCCACTTCAATTCGGAGAAGTAGCTCAAGCCGATGCGGGAGTCCTGATCCAGCTCGTAGAGCACCCCGAAGGAGGCACCGTACGCCCAGTCGCTGTCGGAAAATGCCTGACTGGTTGAACCGTTCGGCGTCATGTCCAGTGAGGCCTCCAGCGCCCCATGCATGGCGATCAGGCTGGCCCCCACCGACCAGTGGTCATCGACGCGATACGCCAGGCTGGGAGCAAAGGCGATCCCGGTCAGCTTGGCGGACTGCACATAGCCACGCCCCTGCCACCCCTCGCCATAATCGATCCCCAGACCGTGGCTGCCGAATAGTCCGAGGCCGGCGACCCACTGCTCATCGATGGCGTGGGTCAGATAGAGGCTGCCAAGCGGGGCGCTCTGCAGGGCATTGCCGCCGTTGTTGCCCTCCTGATCCAGATCCAGCTCGAGGTCACCGTATACAGCGCCGCCATTGACCTGCAACTGGGTGCCTGCCAGCCTGGTCATACCGGCAGGATTGCTGGCGATGGTCTCCGCCCCCTGGGCGCGGGCGGCTGCCCCTGCGTTGGCCAGGGCACTGTTGGCCGCGCTGGTTTCATACAAGGCAAGGCCGCCGGCCATGGCAGAGGGACTCAGCAAGGCTGCAAGCATCAGCGCCAGCCGTCGTTGCTGCATATCGTTACTCCCGAACAATGAACTGGATGGAGACTCGCCAGAGAGGCGGCTCAAACACCCGGTTTGACGCCCTGGCAACTTCTGACCGGTACGCATCCTAACGAGAGAAGAAGCCGGCTTCATTAGGGTTGGCTATACGCCATCGTTAAGTGACGCTTAACGATTCATCAAGCCCCTCTCTGACACGGCCGGGGCCATTGACCTTCTCCTCAAGGCAAGGTTTACAGTGTCCCCAGTCATTGTCAGGATTTTCCCCATGCTCTCATCGAGATTGCCCACAGAACGCATTGCCCGGCTGCTGCTGGGGCTGATGCTCGTCTGCAATCTCACCCTCTGCATCGGCTGGCACGGGCTGGATGCCCTCAACGCCGCCATGGCGCAAGAGAATCAGGCCATGAGCAGCAGCGCCATGCAGGGACTCTCCTGCCACGGGGCGACGGCGGATGCAGGAGAGCAGGATGCGGCGGGCCAGGCGTGCCAGATGCACGGCGGGCTCACCTCGAGCAGCAGCCCAGGCTTGCCGCTGCTGGCCGCCCTGCTGACCCTGCTCGCCCTGCCCCTGTTGCTGCTGCCCCTCGGGACGGCCGGCAGCGTGCTGGACAACTGGCTGCGGGATCCCTTCCTGCGATCCCGCGGCACCCACCCTCCCTCCTGGCCGCGCCGACACCTGATGCTGTCGGTGCTGCGCCACTAGAAAGCACTTCTCTCGGGGCGGCCCTTGCCCGTTGCCGCCCACCTTGCCTGACCCTGTGTCGCCGGCTGACCCGGCCATGGCACAGGGAGCCGTGCGCACGCTGACCATTCAGCCGCGCCCCGTTTGCCGCCCGGACTCTGGTGATGCCTTGCCTGCACACCCCCTCCGGCGCTCTGACAGAAGAGAAGAAGTATCATGTCATTTGCCCCGATCCCCGGCCCCGTGGCCGAACACGGCCGCCCCGCGCCTCTTGCCCACTGCGCCGACCTGCCCCACCCGTCCCGGACAGGAGGTGTGCGATGAGCCGGACCCTGCTGCTATCCACCCTGCTGCTCGCCCTCGGCGCCGGTGGCGGCTACTGGGCCGCCAAACAGACGGACGGTGGCGCCACCGCCAGGGAGAAGACGCCGCTCTACTGGGTCAACCCCATGGATCCCCGCGACAAGCGCGACGGCCCCGCCAAGGACAACATGGGGATGGACTTCATCCCCGTCTATGAGGAAAAACAGGGCGGATCCCCTGGCACCGTCACCATCAGCCCCGAGATCCAGCAGAACCTGGGGGTGCGGCTCGCCAAGGTGGAAAAACTGCCCGTCCACCAGCAGATCGAGACGGTGGGCTACGTGGGTTATGACGAGGAGCGCCTCGAAGCCATCAACTCCCGGATGGCGGGCTGGATCCGCAACCTCGCCATCAAGAACGAGGGGCAGCAGGTCACCAAGGGCAGCTTCATCTACGATCTCTACGCCCCGGATCTGGTGAACGCCCAGCACGAGTACCTGCTGGCCCTCAATACGACCAATCCCCTGCTGCTGCGCGCCGCCGAAGGCAAGCTCAAGTCGCTGCAGGTACCGGCGGATCAGATAGCGGCCCTCAAGCGCACTCGCAAGGTGCAGGAGACGGTGCGCATATATGCCCCGAGCAGCGGCTATGTGTCAGAGCTCAAGGTGCGTGAAGGCCAGTATGTGGAGCCCGCCGCCCCCCTGTTCAACATCAGTACCCTCAAGCAGGTGTGGGTGAGCGCCGAGGTGTTCGAGCGCCAGGCCGCCCAGATCAAGGTCGGCGATCCGGTCACCATGACCCTGGACTATGCCCCGGGGCGCCGCTGGCAGGGCCGGGTGGACTACCTCTACCCGACGCTTGATGCCAGCACCCGTACCCTGCGGGTCCGCCTGCGCTTCGACAACCCGGACGAGTTCCTGAAACCCAATATGTTCGCCAAGGTGAGCATCGGCACCGGCAAGGGGGAACCCCGCCTGGTGGTGCCAAGCGAAGCGGTGATCCGCACCGGCAGCCAGGACAGGCTGGTACTGGCGCTGGGGGATGGCAACTTCAAGTCGGTGGCCGTCACCCTGGGCCCCCAGTTTGGTGACAAGGTCGCCATCGACCAGGGGGTCGAAGCCGGTGACAGCATAGTCAGCTCGGCCCAGTTCCTGCTCGACTCCGAATCGGCCATCGATTCGGACTTCCAGCGCATGACGGCGGTGCGTCCCATGCAGGTGTGGACCCAGGGCCAGGTGCAGAACATCGATCTCGCCGGGCGCACCCTCGGCATCTCTCACCAGCCCATCCCCGAGTGGCAATGGCCCGCCATGGAGATGGACTTTACCGTGGCAGACGGTGTGGACCTCAGCCAGCTGAAACCGGATCAGACTCTGCATCTGCAGGTGGAGCAGGAGGGGGACGAGTACCGCATCATCCAGATCCATGCGGAAAACAAACCGGCCGCAGGCGACGCAATAAAAGAGGCCAAGGGCGAGATGCCAGACATGGAGGGTATGGATCACAGCCAGCACCAGATGGGGGATAAATCATGATCCCGGCCATTCTTTACTGCGTTGACCACCACCCCAGTCGGCTGCCAGCCCACCGAATGAGAGGTGTCCAGTCATGATCCCTGCCATCATTCGCTGGTCCGTCGGCAACCGCTTTTTGGTGCTGCTATTGACCCTCATGCTCACCGCCTGGGGCCTCTGGTCGGTCAAGCAAACCCCGGTGGACGCCCTGCCGGATCTCTCCGACGTGCAGGTGATCATCAAGACTTCCTACCCGGGCCAAGCGCCCCAGGTGGTGGAAGATCAGGTCACCTACCCGCTCACCACCGCCATGCTGGCGGTGCCGGGCGCCACCACGGTGCGCGGCTACTCCTTCTTCGGCGACTCCTTCGTCTATGTGCTGTTTGACGACAGCACGGATCTCTACTGGGCGCGTGCCCGGGTGCTGGAGTACCTGAGCCAGGTGGCCCCCAATCTGCCCGCCGGGGCCCAGCCCCAGCTCGGGCCGGACGCCACCGGGGTAGGTTGGGTCTACCAGTACGCCCTGGTGGACAAAACCGGCAAGCACGACTTGAGCGAGCTCACGTCCCTGCAGAACTGGTTCCTCAAGTACGAGCTGCAGACGGTCAACGGCGTCTCCGAAGTCGCCACCGTGGGCGGCATGGTGCGCCAGTATCAGGTGCGGGTCGATCCGGACAAGCTGCGCGCCTACGGCATCCCGCTCTCCCTCATCGAGACCGCCATCAAGCAGGGCAACCAGGAGACCGGCGCCTCCGTCATCGAGATGGCGGAAGCGGAGTACATGGTGCGCTCGAATGGCTATTTGAAGAGCGTGGAGGACTTAAAACAGATCCCGCTTGGCACCAATGTGCGCGGTGCGCCCCTGCTGCTGGGTGACGTGGCGGATGTAGTCACCGGTCCCCAGATGCGGCGCGGCATCGCCGAGCTCAACGGCGAAGGGGAAGTGGTGGGCGGCATCATCGTCATGCGTTACGGCGAGAATGCCCAGCACACCATAGACGGGGTCAAGGCGCGGCTGGCCGAGCTCAAATCCAGCCTGCCGGAGGGGGTGGAGATCGTCACCGTCTACGATCGCTCCGACCTTATCCAGCGCGCCATCGACAACCTCTCCGGCAAGCTGGCAGAGGAGTTCGCGGTGGTGGTGCTGGTCTGTCTCGCCTTCCTGTTCCACCTGCGCTCCTCCCTGGTGGTGGTCATCACCCTGCCCATCGCCATCCTGACCGCCTTTATCGTGATGCACCTGCAGGGGATCAACGCCAATATCATGTCGCTGGGGGGCATCGCCATCGCCATCGGCGCCATGGTGGATGGCGCCATCGTGATGATAGAGAACGTCCACAAGCACATGGAGCGGGAGGCGCTCACCGACAAGAACCGCTGGCGGATCATCACCGAGGCGAGCATAGAGGTCGGGCCGGCGATCTTCTTCTCCCTGCTCATCATCACCATGAGCTTCCTGCCGGTGTTTGCGCTGGAGGCGCAGGAGGGGCGCATGTTCCACCCGCTGGCCTTCACCAAGACCTACGCCATGGCCGCCGCCGCTGCGCTCGCCATCACGCTGGTGCCGGTGATCATGGGCTATTTCATTCGCGGCAAGGTACTGCCCGAGCAGGCCAACCCCCTCAACCGTGGTCTGAGCCAGGCCTATATCCCGCTGCTCAACGCCGTGCTGGCCCGCCCCAAGACCACCCTCGCCGCCGCCGCAGTGGTCACGATCGCGGGCTTCTGGCCGCTCCAGCACCTGGGCTCCGAGTTCATACCGCCGCTCGATGAGGGGGACATCATGTACATGCCCACCACGGCGGCCAACATCTCGGTGGGCAAGGCGCGGGAGATTTTGCAGCAGACCGACAAGCTCATTCGCACCGTGCCCGAGGTGCAGAACGTGTTCGGCAAGGCGGGACGCGCCGACTCGGCCACCGACCCGGCGGATCTGGTGATGATGGAGACCAGCATCCAGCTCAAGCCCCGCGATCAGTGGCGCCCCGGCATGACCCCGGAGAAGCTCAAAGAGGAGCTCGACTCCCTCATCCGCTTCCCGGGCCTCACCAACGCCTGGGTGCCCCCCATCAAGACCCGCATCGACATGCTGGCCACTGGCATCAAGACCCCGGTGGGGATCAAGATTGCCGGCCCGGACCTCAAGGTGGTCCAGCAGATTGGCCAGCAGCTGGAGCAGATCGTTGGCAAGGTGGAGGGGGCCTCTTCCGTCTACGCCGAGCGGGTGGCGGGCGGCCGCTATGTGAAGGTGGACATCGACCGGCTCAAGGCGGCCCGCTACGGTCTCAACATCGCCGACGTGCAGGCGGTGCTCGCCACCGCGGTGGGTGGCATGGAGGTGGGGCAGACCATCGAGGGGCGCGAACGCTACCCCATCAACCTGCGCTACCCCCAGAGCTATCGCGACTCGGTGGCCAGCCTCGAACTGCTGCCCCTGGTTACCCCCAAGGGGGAGCGGATCGCCCTGGCGGACGTGGCCCGGGTCTACATCAGCGACGAGGCGCCCATGCTGCGCAGTGAAAACGCGCGCCTCAACGGCTGGGTTTACGTCGATATTCGTGGCCGCGATATCGGCTCATTCGTGAAGGAGGCCAAGGCCGAGGTTAGCAAGCAGCTGGTGCTGCCACCGGGCTACGCCCTCAGCTGGTCAGGTCAGTACGAATACATGGAGCGGGCCATGGAACGCCTCACCTACGTGGTGCCGCTCACCGTCGCCATTATCGTGCTGCTGCTCTATCTGGCGTTTCGCCGCTTCCAGGAGGTGCTGCTCATTCTCACCACCCTGCCGCTCGCGGTAGTGGGCGGGATCTGGACCCTCTGGCTGCTCGACTTCAACCTCTCGGTGGCGGTGGGGGTAGGCTTTATCGCCCTGGCCGGGGTGGCGGTGGAGACCGGGGTGCTGATGCTGGTCTACCTCAACCACGCCTGGGACGATCTGGTGGCCAGCGGCAAACCGGACCAGGCCGGTCTGCACCGGGCGGTGGTCCACGGCGCCGCCCTGCGCCTGCGCCCCAAGATGATGACGGTGGTCACCATCATCGCCGGCCTTCTGCCCATCATGTGGAGCCAGGGCACCGGCTCAGAGGTGATGCAGCGCATCGCCGCCCCCATGATAGGCGGCATGGTGACCGCCCTGGTGCTGACCCTGCTGGTGCTGCCCGCCGCCTATTACCTGTGGCGCAGCCGCACCCTGAAAACCCTCGACCACACGACTGCGCAGACGGATACGCCCGCTGCGCCCTGATCAACCGGACAACACAAACAAGGAAACCATCATGAACTACAAGACGCTGACACTGACCCTGCTGCTGGGCCTCGCCACCCACACCGGCCTGCAGGCCGAGGAGATGATGAACCATCAAGGGCACGACATGAGCCAGATGGGTGACATGCAGCAGATGGAGGGGATGCAGGAGAGGGTGATGACCAAGGGGGTCATCAGCCGCATCGACGTGGCAAATGGCAAGGTCGGCATCAAGCACGAGGCCATCGCGAACCTCAAGATGCCCGCCATGACCATGGTGTTCCAGGTGGCCGACCCGGCCCTGCTCAAGGATCTGCAGGTGGGGGATGCGGTGCGCTTCCACGCCGAAAGCCCGGCTGGCAAGCTGACGGTGACAAGCATCCAGAAGCAGTAACGGGGCCGGGATCAACATGGATGGGGGGGCTCTCCTCCCCCATCCCTTTTCGTGAGCGTGGCTGCCGCCCCACTTCAGCCGATTCCCCTCAAACATCCTGAATATAATTCGACATAAGGGGAAAACGATATTGTGAATATCATCCTGCTTGCTATGCCTCGCATTTAAAACAACAGCCTCATATTGACGAAGATAGAAATAACAAAACATTAACAACCGTTCAGTTGGCATTCAGCAAAAGTCAAACTTATCCCCTTACTATCGAGACTCCCATTGATGACAGGAGTCGCACCAAGACAATAACCAAACAGCCAACAACTCCATCCAATATAACCCTGTATGAGAGCAAGGATATTGCTTTTGGCTCTACTGCGCTCTTGTAGAGACAACTAAGGATATTATATGAAAAAACATGCTCTGTTCGGTATATTCACGACACTGGCTGCCGGCCATGCGATGGGACAATCCCCGGAAATCGCCGCTTACTATTTGAGTGGACCGGATGCCCCGGCTAATACTCCCGCCTATTATGCCTCGCTGGATAATCTGGAAGCCTTGAGTCAGCAGGTCGCCAGCCAAAAGAGCAACTTCAATAAACTGGTGCTGTCGTTCGTCCAGCCCAGCCTGATCAATTACACGCAAAACGATCTCGCCTGCACCGGGCTATTCGGCTATGTCTGCGACACGGCCACCGTCAATAAAAAACCAAGAGACAATAAATCCACTGCCGATTTCTCCCAGCTTAAGGAGATCATCAACACCTTCAAGCTGCACGGGGTGGAGACCTATATTGCCGTCGGGGGTTGGAACTTCAGCTGTATCCCGGAATACTACGATGTCACCGCGGGCAAGGTGGATGCCTGTGGCCCGGCCGGGGAAAAATATGACTCCTTCCCCAACCCTGGCCCCGGCAACCGCTTCGACAATCCCATCTCCGGCCAGGCCGCGGATCAGGCCTATCGAAACGTGGTTCAGCTGGCCAGCGATCTCGGTGTGGCGGGTATCGATCTGGACTACGAAGAGTTCTGGCACGCGGACCTCAACGCCTACAGCTGGCGCCTGACGCCGGATTCGGTGCAGCTCCCGGCCAACAATCTGGAGTACCTCGACACCGCCGAGCTGATGAGTCAGGGCAAGGGGCCGCTGGTCTATAACAACGACATGCAACTCGATCCCGCGCAGCAGCCCTATCCCAGGATCATGCCGGACACGGTCGACAAGTTTGCAGCCATACTGGGCTCTCTCTACAGCGCCATCGATGCCATCGATCCCGGGCTTGCGCTGAGTACGGCGGCGCCGGCCACCGGCGGGCTCCCCAATATGTCGGCCAACTGGGGCAGCAATGCCCAGACCAGCCACACCTATGGCGGTGCCTGGTGGGGCGGCAACCTGTATGGCCTCATTTATAACACGGCCCTGCAATATCCGGATAAAATAGACCGGCTCAGCACCATAGGCATCATGTCCTATGACCTGAGCGAAACGGACTGCGGCGGGGATACCAATATTCCCTGCGATCTGGCGGGGCAGGTCGATTATTATTACGGCTCCTTCTTCAGCTGGTTGAAATCCGGCGATACCCTGCGACCAGGGCATGCCATGATAAAAGGGGCCCCCAATTATGCGACCGCATCCATTCAACCTCAGAAGTTGCTGATTGCTCCCCCCATCACGGTCGGCTTCGAAGTCGGCAGGCCGGCCACTGGTAATTTGGTACTGAGCAAAGAACTGCTCAATGACATTGCCAAGCGCACCGCCAAATATGCCCCCTCCGGCATGATCATGTGGGATCTTTATAAAGACAAACGCCATGATGAACCCATGGATGGTTGGGACCCTGCCTGGGCAAGACCCAACGACGTATTGACCGTCACCTGTGACGTCATGGGATTAAAAGGCGAGGAATATGACTGTGCCAGCACTGTACCCAACCCCTGATACCGAGGCTGGAAATATAGCCTGAACGAAACATGCCGGCGCACCTTGCACCGGCATGCTGTATATATTCATGGCCTCCGATATGATTGTCGGCCTTATTGATAACCATCCCGACTCCAATTTCCCAGGCAGATTGTTGAAATGACGGCGCAATAAAAATGGGCAGGTTATTCCTGCCCATTTGTTATATGGAAACGCCGTTCTCAGCCGCGGATATGGTCGATAAAGGCGTCGATCTGCTCGCGGCCACAGGCCGGGTTCATGAAGACCGCCTTCTCCCCGGCAATGTAGGAGTATTTGCCGCGGGCGTCGTAGTCGGAGTGGGCGATGGCCTCCACCCAGTTGGTATAGAGCCCCACCTTGCCACGCCCGGTAAACAGGCTGCGGTGATAGTCGGTGTTGCGCTGCAGGCGCGCCTTGTAGGCGGGGTCCGTGCTGCGCGCCAGCTCGAAGGCGAACTCGGCCTCCGGATCGCTTACCCACTCGGGGTTGTAGATCTTGAAGCCCACGCTCGGCCCCTGATTCTCCTGGGCCACCAGCTTGACGTTGCCAAGCTGGCTTAACCGGAAGCGGAAATAGTTGGCATTTTGCAGGCAGTGGGCCAGCACGGTGCGATACCCCTCGACCCCCAGGTAGTTGAGGGCCGCATAGGCACCAAACAGGCCGCTCGCCCCGCGGGAACACTCGATGGTGGACTGCAGGTGGGTCTGACCCTGGATGTCCCGCTCAAAATAAGAGAAGTTCTCCGGGTCGTTCTCCATCGCCTTGAGATCGTCCTGCTCCTTGATCATCACCAGGCTGGAGGTGTAGGGCACATAGCCCCACTTCTGGAAGTCGACGGTGAACGAATCGGCGTATCTGAGCTCGGCGAAGCGGCTCACGTTGCGCTCTATGCCCGCCAGGGTGGCGGCGTTGATGGCGAGCGGGTTGGCGGCAAAGTCGTAATCCAGGAAGAAGATCATCGACCAGCCGATGGCGGCGTCCACGTGGATGTGGGGCTTGACCGCCACCTCGAAGCGCTCGCAGAGGCGATCCCGCAGCGCCACCACGGGTTTCACCCGATCCACCCCGAAGGTGTCGGTGGTGCCCATGGTGAGCATGATGGTGGGCACCACGTGCTTGAGGGCAAAGCAGGCGGTCAGGGTGCGCTCCAGGTGATCGAGATCGATGTCGTTGTTCTCGCCCACCTGGATGCGGATGGTCTTGTTCTCGATGTCGACCCCGAGCAGAGAGAGGTTGGTGATGTTGGAGTAGTGGCCGCCCTGGGAGTTGATGATGCGGTAATCCTGATAGTGGCCGAGCCCCTTGTGCTTGGCCTCGGGCAGGCTCTTGCGAATGCCGAGCAGGTAGCCATAGAGGTTACAAAAGGTCCCCCCCTGGGTGAAGATGCCGGTGGCGCGGGCCGGATCGTAACCCGCCAGCAGGGCAATCTGGCGCACCACCTTCTTCTCCAGCTCCTCGGCCACCCCGGCATACTCGGAGTAGACCAGGTTGGGGTTGGCGAGGATCCCCATCTGGGCGCCGTAGATGGCGGGATCCGCCGACATGGTGACCACGTTCTCGACGCTGGAGGGGTTCTCCCAGTCTTTGGAGAGGGCGCCGGCAAACAGCAGCTCCGCCATGGGCTCGCCCGGCGTGCGCATGGCTTGCGGCACCGGCATGGTCTCGCACAGGTCGGCGAGGCGGGCGCAACCATCGGGCCAGGCGTTCAGCCGCGCCGACGGGGCCAGGCCGCGGGCGCGAAACTCGTTGAGGGTGGCGAAGCCGGGTTCACGAAAGACCGGCCAGAGATCGGGGTTGCGCGAGAAAAAGTTGGCTTTGACTGTGGCAAAACGACGTTTGAATTCGGGGTGGATGGCGTTGACGCCTTCATCTTTCAAATAGACCAAGTCACTCATTTTTATACCATTAGTACAGCAAATGTGCTGCCCTTATACCCCTGGGTCGCCGTTTGAAACAGCGACAATAACTAATGGCCTCCCCTACTTTTTGTCATGCATGAGGGCGGACAACGGCTGGCAAAAAGGCGCCTTTCGGGCGCCTCTTTTGATTTTGTGATCCACCCGCCCCAGCGGCGAGAAAAGCGTCAGCGCAGCGATGCCAGCAACCAGCAGGAGAATACCTCCAGCTCGGTCTGCAGGGCCGGGAACTCGCCGCGCCACTGGCGCAGCAACTCGTCGATGGCCTCCACCTGATAAGCCACCCCGGGCAAGCGCGTGGCCAGCGCATCCAGCGGGGCCGGCTCCAGGCTGTCGCTGAAGATCTGCGCCCGCCCTATCACCCCCTTCTCCACATCGAAGTGCAGCTCCACCCCGCCCCAGCCGAAACGCTCGTCCAGCTGATGGGTAAACGCCGGGGCGTGGCCGAAGTTCCACTCCCAGCTGCGCTGGCGGGCGAAGGTCTCGGCAAAGCCGGGCAAGTCTGGCAGCCGCTCGGGGGAGATGTGCTCTGGCTGTACCCGCTCACCGTAGTGGCTGAAGAAGGCCTCGCACAGGGCCTGGCTCACCTGGCCATGGTCGATGCCCGGCAGCAGCTCGCCGAGGTTCGCCACCCGGCTGCGCACCGAGCTGATCCCCTTGGCCGCCAGCTTCTTGGGGTCGGGATTGAGGTAGTGGGCGAGCCGGCCGAGGTCTGCGTCCAGCAGCAGGGTGCCGTGGTGAAAGCCGCGATCATGGGTCTCCCGATAGGCCGAGCCCGACACCTTGCGATCCCCGTCCGGGGTCGCCACCAGCAGATCGTTGCGACCGGAGGCGAAAGCCTCGACCCCGAGCAGCTTGAGCGCGTCCAGCACGATGGCGGTGGAAACGCTCTTGTCATACTCCGGCTTGCCCGCCATGAAGGTGAAGCAGCTGTTGCCAAGGTCGTGAAACACGGCGCCACCACCGCTGCTGCGGCGAGCTAGGGTCACCCCGTCCTCTTCCATGCGGCGGGTATTGCACTCCTTCCAGGGGTTCTGGGCCCGGCCGATCACCACGGTATTGGCGTTGCGCCACAGAAACAGCACCCGCTGATGCGGGTCCATCTGGCGAAAAATGCACTCTTCCACCGCCAGATTGAACAAAGGATCGTGGGAGTCGGACAACAACAGACGCAATCGGGACATGAGAAGGCCTCATCGGGATGGGAGAACCGCTATCATACCACCCGGGCAGCAAGGATCCGCTTCCCCCCTCCCGCCAATAATTGACTCATAACGCAATAATCGCAGTTTCGACACATTTCGACAGCAAGTTGAAAGTATCCCGTGATACGGCGACACAGACTGACGCATTGCGCTAAAAAGAGCCCAAACACTCGCGCTTATTGAGGTAATCGACAATCAAATACGACTAAAATGCGACCATTTTTATAGGTCATATGGCTCCGTAATTCTTCGCTTAATTGCCAAAAATAACGAGCAGGAAGGCCAAATGTGATGAATGACACAGAAATCATTTTTTCTGTTACGCATCCCCTGTTATAGCGCCCTTTCGCCCCCTTGCGGGCAACAAGGAATTGTTTGACTCTAGGACGGACCATCGTCTCCCGAGAGGAATGAGTATGAGCGTCGTAAATTCCTCCCTTCATCGCCTGCTCTGGTACCTGCCAATGCTTGGCTCGGCGATGTTTTGCGCCTTTTTTTCACCGCCGTCGAAGGCGGTGATTGACAAGGTGACAGTGCAGTTGCCCTGGCAACACCAGTTCCAGTTTGCCGGCTATTACGCGGCCCAGGCCAAGGGTTTCTATCGAGCCGCCGGTCTGGATGTCACGCTGCGACCCGCCATGACCGGCACCGATGTGGTCAACGAGGTGATGTCGGGCAATGCCCAGTTCGGGATCAGCGGCAGTGATCTGCTGCTGGCCCGCGCCAGCGGCCAGCCCATCGTGGTGCTGGCCTCCATGTTGCAGCACTCGCCACTGGTGCTGCTCACCCTGGAGCGATCCGACATTCGCCAGCCGGCGGATCTGGCGGGCAAGCGGCTGATGCTGGAGCCCGGCTCCCAGGAGCTGCAGATCTACCTCAACCGCCACACGCCACCGGAGAGCTGGATAAAGCAGCCCTACCGGCAGGGCTTGAAGGCATTGCTGGCGGGCAAGACGGATGCCATCAGCGCCTACAGCACCACCGAGCCCTTCTATCTGACCAAGATGGGCATCCCCTACCGGGTGTTCTCCCCCCGCAGCATCGACTTCGACTTCTATGGTGACAACCTGTTCACCTCGGAACGCGAGCTGAGCAGCCGGCCGGAGCGGGTCTATGCCTTCCAGCAGGCGACCCTCAAGGGGTGGCGCTACGCCATGGACAACCCGGCCGAGATGATCGACTGGATCGTGACCAAGTACCCGAGCGGCGCCGGCCGTGATCTGCTGCAGTTCGAGGCCGACACCACCCGGGAGCTGATGCAGCCCGATCTGGTCGAGCCCGGTTACATGCAGCCGGAGCGCTGGCAGCAGATCGCCAGGAACTATCTCGATGCCGGCCTGCTGTCGGCCCTGCCCGACCTGGAGCACTTTCTCTACAACCCGGATCGGGAGCGGATCCGCCAGCAGCGCCAGCTGCTCGACAAGAGCGTGGCGGTGGCCATGCTGATCACCCTCTCCCTGCTGACCCTGCTCGGTATCTTCTGCTACCTCTATCTGCGCCTGCGCCAGGAGGCGCGTGGCCGACAGCGACTGACCCGCGAGCTGGCCCAGAGCGAGCAGCACTACCGTTTCGTGGCGGAGAACAGTGCCGACGTCATCTGGACCATGGACACCACCACCCTGCGCTTTCGCTATGTCAGCCCCGCCATCCAGCCGCTCAGCGGTTACGACCCCACCGATGTGCTCACCCTCCCCCTCAGGCAGCTTATTCCGGAGACATCCAGAAAGCAGCTGCGCGCCGAGCTGAGCGGCTCCCTCGCCGCCTGGCAACGCGGCGATCACGAGCAGACCCGCTGTGTCATTCGTACCCAGCTGCGTCACAAGGAGGGACATCTGGTGGCCACCGAGACCATCACCACCCTGCACGGCAACGAGCAGGGCCAGCCTGATGCGATCCTGGGGGTCACCCGCGACATCACCGAACGGGCCGCCAGGGAGGAGATGATGCGCCGGCTCGCCTTCTACGACCCGCTCACCAACCTGCCCAACCGCCGCTTGCTGCAGCAGCGGCTGAAGGAGGTCATGGAGGGCAAGGTGGCCCAGCTCGCCCTGCTGTTCATCGATCTCGACCACTTCAAGCCGATCAACGACACCTTCGGTCATGAGACAGGTGACGTGCTGCTCAACATGGTGGCCGAGCGGATGCGCCACTGCGTGCGGGAGCGGGACCTGGTGGCCCGCCTTGGCGGGGACGAGTTCGTGATCCTGCTGCCCGATACCGGTGACGAGGCGCTGACGGTGGCCGACCACCTGCACCAGCGCCTGCGCCACCCGTTTCGCATCGACGAGGAGCAGGAGCTGCGCATCTCCAGCAGCATAGGGGTGGCCCTCTACCCGGAGCACGGCACCGACCCCAAGACCCTGATGCACCACGCCGATCAGGCCATGTATCAGGCCAAGGGACGAGGGCGCGGCCGGGTCTGTCTCTATACCGCCGGGCTGGATCCGGAACAGGGCTCGCTGGTGTGGCAGAGCAGCCACGAGTGCGGCCACCCGCGCATCGATGCCGAGCATCGCCAGCTGTTCGTGCTGACCAACCGGCTGCTGGAGCACATGAAGGATCACCAGGAGCACCCCGCCCTGTTCCTGGAGTGCATGGAGAATCTGTTCGACGTGGCACGCCACCACTTCACCTTCGAAGAGCAGGTGCTGGCCGAGCTGGGTTACCCCGAGTTCACCAGCCACCAGCAAGACCACCAGCTGCTGCTGCAAAAGGCTGACCAGCTGATGACCGCCGCCAGGGCGGGCACCCTTGGCAACGACGAGTTGCTCAACTTCATCATTCAGGAGCTGGTGGTCGGCCACATGAGCCAGGCCGACCGGCGCTACTTCCCGCTGATGAAGGGGCGCTGAGCCCCGCCAGCCGGCATATCTCCTCCCTGAACGTGTGAAACGAGAAGGGCCACCCGGGTGGCCCTTCTGTCATTGAGCGCCCGGCACATCTGCCGCGCCCCCCTCCGCCCGGCGCGACATCAGGCTGTAGTAGAGCAGCGGGATCACCACCAAAGTGAGCAGGGTGGAGACCAGAATGCCGAAGATGAGGCTGATGGCCAGGCCGTTGAAGATGGGGTCATCGAGGATAAACAGGGCTCCTATCATGGCCGCCAGCGCCGTCAGCAGGATGGGCTTGGCCCGCACCTGGGCGGCGCCGATCACCGCCTGCTCGAACGCCGTACCCGCCGCCCGCTGCTGCTCGATAAAGTCCACCAGCAGTATGCTGTTGCGCACTATGATCCCGGCCAGCGCTATCATGCCGATCATCGAGGTGGCGGTGAACTGGGCCCCCAGCAGGGCGTGGCCCGGCATCACCCCGATCAGGGTGAGCGGGATGGGGGCCATGATGATGAGCGGCACCAGATAGGAGCGGAACTGGGCCACCACCAGCAGGTAGATGAGGATCATCCCCACTCCGTAGGCAATGCCCATATCTCGGAAGGTCTCGTAGGTGATCTTCCACTCCCCGTCCCACAACAGCGCCACCTCCCCCAATTTATCCGGCTGCTGCACGTAATATTGGGGCAGGTCGATGTCGGCACCGGCGGCAAACATGCCGTAGAGGGGGCTGTCGGCATGGCCCCCCATGTCGGCCACCACCATCACCATGGGCCGCATGTTCTTGTGCATGATGTAGCTCGGCGCCACCTCGTCACGGCGGCTCACCAGCTCGGAGACACGGATGAGCTGGCCGCTCTGGCTGCGCACCTTGAGCGCCAGGATGCCGGCCAGATCCCGCTTGTCGCCGGAGGCGAGCTCGACACGGATCGGTACCGGGTACTTGGCGCCCTGACCGTGCAGCCAGCTGGCATCCTGATAGCCCACGCCGCCGTTGAGGGTCGCCACCAGATCGCCGAGATCGACTCCGAAGCGGACCGCCTTGCTGCGATCCACCACCAGCCGCCACTTGGGCTGAGGGTCGGTCAGATAGATGTCCACATCCACCAGATCCACCGTCGCCACGAAGCGGGCCTCTACGGCGCGGGCCGCCGCCTCACGCTGATCCGGCGTGGGGCCATACACCTCGGCGACGATGGGTGACCAGACCGGCGGGCCGGGGGGCACCTCCACGACTTTCAGGTTGCCGCCGGCTGCGGATGCGATGGCCTGCAAGGGGGCGCGCACCGACTGGGCAATCTGGTGGCTGCTGCGATGGCGCTCGTGTTTGTCCACCAGATTGACCTGGATGTCCCCCACATTGGCACCGCTGCGGATAAAGTAGTGGCGCACCAGCCCGTTGAAGTTGATGGGGGCGGCGCTGCCGGCGTAGACCTGGTAATCCTTCACCTCCGGTACCTTGGCCAGCTCGCGCCCCACCGCCAGCAGGGTGCGCTCGGTCTGCTCCAGGGTCACCCCCTCCGGCATGTCGAGCACCAGCTGAAATTCCGACTTGTTGTCGAAGGGGAGCATCTTGAGCACCACCCATTGCACCATGGGCATGGCGGCGGCGCCCGCTACCAGCAGCAAGACCCCCAGCCAGAGTTTGCGTCTGGCCCCCTTGGCTCCCTCACCGATCAGGAAGGGGGTCATTAGCCGCTGAAAGAGGCCGGCCCTGGCCTCGCCGTGGGCGACATGCCCCTCGCGCTTGAGCAGATGGCCCGCCAGCCAAGGGGAAAAGATAAAGGCCACCAGCAGGGAGATAAGCATCCCCATGCTGGCATTGATGGGAATGGGGCTCATGTAAGGGCCCATCAGGCCGCTGACAAAGGCCATCGGCAGCAGGGCCGCGATCACGGTCAGGGTGGCGAGAATGGTCGGCCCACCCACCTCGTCCACCGCCCCCGGAATAAGGTCCCTGAGGGATCCCTTGCCCAGGCCGCGATGGCGGTGGATGTTCTCCACCACCACGATGGCGTCATCCACCAGGATGCCGATGGAGAAGATAAGGGCAAAGAGGGACACCCGGTTGAGGGTAAAGCCCCACGCCCAGCTGGCAAAGAGGGTCAGTGCCAGGGTGATGACGATGGCGATGCCCACCACCAGCGCCTCGCGCCACCCCATGCTCACCAGCACCAGCAGCACCACCGCGGTGGTGGCGAAGATGAGCTTGCCGATGAGGGTGTTGGATTTGGTCTCGGCGGTGACGCCATAGTCACGGGTCACCGTCACCTCGACCCCGGCCGGGATGAGCCGGTTCTTGAGACTCTCGACCCGGGCCTCCACCCGCTTGGCCACTTCCACCGCGTTCTGCCCCGGCTGCTTGCCGATAGCCAGGGTCACTGCCGGATAGCTCTGCTCCCCCTGCCCCATCCAGCTGCGCTGCACCGGGGTCTCCTCCCCAAGGGACACCTGGGCCACCTCGCCGAGGTAGACCGGCTTGCCATCGTGCAGGCCCACCACCAGCTCGCGGGCCTCCTGCTCGCTTTGCAGGAACTGCCCCACCTGCACCTTGATCTCCCGATTGTCCTGCACCACGGCCTGCTCGTTGCCCGCCTGGTTGGCGGCGGCGAGCCGCTGGTTGAGCTCACCCCAGCTGATGCCGTGGGCGCTGAGGGCGGCCGGATCCGGCATCACCCGCAGCACGGCGCGCTGGCCGCCCAGGCTGTAGATATCGCGGGTGCCGGGCAATCGCTTGAGCTCGGTCTCCAGCTCGTGGGCGACCCGGGTCAGCTCGGCGGCCCCCAGCTGCTTGCCCCAGAGCGTCAGGCTGACGATGGGCACATCGTCGATCCCCCTGGGTTTGACCAGCGGCTGGCCGACGCCAAGCCCCTGGGGCAGCCAGTCCCGGTTCGAGTCGAGCTGGTTGTTGAGATCCACGATGGCCTGCTCACGGCTCACCCCCACCTTGAACACCACCACCAGCAGGGCGCCGTCCGGGCGAGAGAAGGAGTAGAGGGTGTCTATCCCCTTTATCTGGGAAATAACCTGTTCGGCGGGAGTGGTGACGAGGGATTCGACCTCCGCCGGGCTGGCCCCCGGAAAGGGGATATAGACGTCGGCGAAGGTGACATCGATCTGCGGCTCCTCCTCCTTGGGGGTCACCAGCACCGCAAAGAGGCCGAGCAAGAGCCCCACCAGCGCCAGCAACGGGGTGATGGCCGAGCCCTGAAACAGGGCCGCCAACCGGCCGGCTGGCC
Organism: Aeromonas sp. s5; assembly: GCF_040907865.1. NCBI lineage: Bacteria > Pseudomonadati > Pseudomonadota > Gammaproteobacteria > Aeromonadales > Aeromonadaceae > Aeromonas > Aeromonas sp. s5. Next base: position 358,352 of record NZ_JBFOCO010000023.1, on the reverse strand, counting down.
CCAGTTTGTTCTTGCTGTCGTGAGCGTCGTTACTCATGGGCCACCGCCTGCTGGCGCGCCCAGCCATCCGGTGCCACCCGATCGCCGCTCTGGACGCCCGCCAGGATCTCGCACTGCCCTGCCTGGCAATGGCCGACCCGCACCGGCGTCAGCACCCAGCCATCCCCCTGCTTGAGATAGAGACCGCTGAACTCACCCTGCCTGAGCAGGGCCTGCTCCGGCACCTGCAGCAGCTGACGTTCGCCCTGTTTGAGCTGCACCTTGAGCCACATGCCGGGCAGCACCCCTGCCGTGCTCGGCGGCAGATCGAGGCGCAGCCGAAAGGCGTGGCTCTGGCTGTCGGCATAGTTGAAGCGGGTCAGTTTGAGGGGGGTAACGGCCTTACCATCCGGCAGCAGCACCTGCGCATCCGACGGCTGGCCGGCGAGGGCCAGCGCGGACTGGGGCAGCTCCACCTCCACCCGCAGGGCATCAAGGGAAAAGCCCGAGAGCAGCGGCGTCCCGGGGGCCACCGTCTCCCCCAACTCCACCAGCCGCTTGGTGACCACCCCGGCGTAGGGGGCGAGGATGCGGGTATAGCCGTAGGCCTCCCGAGCCTGGGTGAGGGCCGCCTCGGCGGCGTTCACCTCGGCGCGGGCAGATCTGTCGCTCGCCAGGGCGCTGTCGAGCTGGGCGCGGGTGATCACCCCCTTGGCAATCAGCGCCTGGAAGCGGGCGAGCTGGCGCTCGGCTTCCACCTGCTGGGCCTGGGCCCGGGCCAGTCGCGCCTCGGCGCCGGTCACGGCGGCAAACTGCTCCTTGCCGCTGATCTCGAGCAGGGGCTGTCCGGCCACCACCTCATCGTTCACATCCACCAGCATGCGGGAGACCCGACCGCCAGTCTGGGCCGCCACCGTCCCCTGATGGATGGCACTGACGGTGCCATCCAGGGTGAGCCAGTCGGTCACCTGACGGGGAACCAGTGTCAGGGCCGCCTCGCCATTCGTCTCGGCAGACCATGCCGTCGACAGCATCATGGGAAAGACAAGCGCAGAGGTCACGGCCAGCAGAATGGCCCCCGGCAAGCGGATCGGTTCCATGATAGTCCTCCTTCCCCGGCAGCAGGGGCAATCCATTCAGGCGGAGCGGGCGTGGCAGCGCTTCTCCCGCACCTTCACCAGGACCCGATCAACCAGCAAGATCCCGGCCACCATGGCGGCTACGAACAACAATATCATGGGCTGGCCACTGGAAATGAGACTCAAGGCAGGCCCCGGGCAGATCCCCACCAATCCCCAACCTATGCCGAACAGGGCAGATCCCCCGACGAGGCGACGATCCAGCTTGGTGGCAGGCACCACAGCCATGGGCTCTCCCAGCAGGCTCAGGCGCCGCGGCTTCACCAGCAAGAAATAACCCGGCATGAAGACCAGCAGGGCGCCCCCCATCACGAACCCCAGGCTGGGATCCCAGGCGCCGGCCAGATCGAGAAAACCGGTGACCCGGGCGGGGTCTATCATGCCGGAGATGGCCAGACCCAGACCAAACAGCAAACCGGCGAGCAGACTTGTCAACAAGGTCATCGCAATAGCCTCCTAGAAGAGATGATGAGTCAGAAACACGGTCAGCACACCGGTCGCCATGAAGGTGAGGGTCGCTACTATGGAGCGCACGGAGAGCCGCCCCATGCCGCAGATGCCGTGGCCGCTGGTGCAGCCATTGCCAAAACGCGTGCCGATGCCCACCAGCAGCCCGGCCAGCAGCACCAGCGGCCAGGCGGGCAGCGCGGTGAATGCAGGCATGCTGGCCCAACCCAGCGTCAGTGCCAGCCAGGCTCCCGCTCCCAACCCCAGCAGGAAGAGCAGTCGCCACGGCGCCCTGTGTTGCAGCGCACCGGCCAGGATGCCGCTGATCCCGGCCACCCGGCCGTTGCACAGCATCAGGATCAGGGCCGCGAGCCCCACCAGCATGCCGCCCCCCAGGGAGAGCAGCCATTGGCTTTCCATCATCAAGATTCCTTATTTTCTGAGTGACAAAAATGGGTTTGCAACGCCGCCAGCACATCGGCGGCCGCCTCGCTCACCAGCGAGTAGTAGATCTGCTGGGAGACCTTGCGCGAGCGGACAAGACCCTGGCGCTTCAATACCGACAGTTGCTGGGAGAAGGCCGACTGGCCGAGCTGGCTGCGGGCCAGCAGCTCCCCGACTCCCTTCTCCCCCTCCACCAGCTGACAGAGCACCATCAGGCGTTCGGGATGAGCCAGCGCCTTGAGCAGGGAGGCGGCGGCCGTCGCGTGTCTGTTCATCTCGTCGAATTGGCTCATGGGAGTAAATTAGCAATTTCTGATATTTGGTTCTATTGTATAAAGCGAAACTAAATTAGCAATATCTAAATTAAATAAGGAGAAGGTCATGACAGTAGAAAACGGAGTAAGAGTGGTCGCGGGCTGCATGCTGTTGCTGTCGCTGCTGCTCATCGCCTGGGTGCACCCGGGCTTTGTCTGGCTGAGCGTCTTTGTCGGGGTCAACCTGATCCAGAGCGCCTTCACCGGCTTCTGCCCGGCCGCAATGATCCTCAAACGGCTGGGGCTGAAATAGCGGCGCGCCAAGGTAGAGAAAAACCTGCCATCTGGGGCGAAATAAGGAGGGCGGGGCATCTCGCCGCCCTCTTATGGCCATGGAGGTAGCCAGCCGGCCCCGACTATTGACGAACTTGTATCTAAATGTTGCTAAATAGGCGATGAGGCTTTACCCCACCGCTCTGGATGAGTACCATCAGGCCGTCCATCAACAGCGGAGACCATCAGTGGGCAACTCATCAAGTGACAGTTGTAGACCGACCCTCGTCGTCGGTACCCAGGTCGCGAGCTAGCCGCAGGTCATCCTCTGCCGCATGCTCGCAGCCCTGCGAGAAGCGGAAATCCACTCCCCTCTTCTCTTTTTACACTTGACGTCTGGTGACCATTGGCCAAAAGCCATGGCCGCCATGCCTGCATAGTTTCTGCTTCCCACAAGGAGGCTGCTATGCGTTTTATTTCAACCCTGTCCGTAACCAACCGGACTCACCCCCTGCTGAGCAGACTGGGTCGCGGCCTGTTGCCGCTCTGGCTGCGTGGCAAGGAGCGCCAACACCACTACCGGTTGCAGATCCGTTGCGAGGATCGGGCCGACATGGAGCAGGTGCTGGATCTGGTGAACCACACCCTGCAACCGGCGGGCCTGCACCCCTTGCAGTCCCTGCGACCCGGTCGCAGCGGCGGGCGGGAGCTGGTGCTCAATCTGCACTGCACCCCGCCCCAGCGGCGCTATCTGGTGCAGTTCGTGCACCAGGTGGGGGTACATCACCCGGTCCGCTGGGAGTTGCATCCGCGCCGCGACCCTGAACCGGCGCTCAATTGAGCAAGCCATAACCGGGGCCAGCCACGCTGGCCCCTTTCAATCCGTTTCGCAGCCCAGCCCGCCATCCAGCATGGCCGGGCTTTCCGTGCGTTTTTTCGATGAGGTGATGGTCTTCACGCACGGGGATCAGGCAAGGGAATCCTCGACCGCCTTCAGGAAGGCCATCTGCAACAGAAGGAGTACGCCATGAGAATGTGGCAACAATTGGACATGATTTCCCTGCTCGACACCCTGGCCAGCCTGCTGCTCGCCTTCGTGCTCGGCAGTCTGGTGGGGCTGGAGCGTCAGTACCGCCAGCGTACCGCGGGCCTGCGCACCAATGTGCTGGTGGCGGTGGGCGCGGCCCTGTTCGTCAACCTGGCCCAGCGCATCTATGACCTGCACGGCGGCACCTACGGGGTGGTGCACGTGGTGGCCTACATCGTCTCCGGTATCGGCTTTCTCGGCGCCGGCGTCATCATGCGCGAGTCGGGCAACATCCGCGGCATCAACACCGCGGCCACCCTGTGGGGAGTGGCCGCGGTCGGCGCCGCCAGCGGGGCCGGACTGGCCATGGAGGCGATCCTCGGCGCCCTCTTCGTGCTGGCCGCCAACACCCTGCTGCGCCCGCTGGTGAACCAGATCAACCGCCGTCCGGTGGACAACACAGACACCGAGGTGACCTACCGGGTGACCGCCCTCACCCAGCGCGAATACCAGAAGGAGGTGCTGCACTGGCTGGAAGAGATGCTGGAGCAGGCCAACTATCCGTTGAGCGAGCTCGACATCGAGCCCTTCGGCGAGCGGGATCTGGAGATATCTGCGGTGCTGCTGGCCACCTCCATCGATGGCGACGAGCTCGACGCCCTGATGGTGAAACTCGGCATCCACCCTCACATCAAACAGGTGTTCTGGCGCGCCAGTACCACGGATTGAGACGAGATCTCGCCCAATAGCAAAAAGCCCCGCACTGGCGGGGCTTTTTCATCTTTTCGGGTTAGCGGCGGCTGCGCCAGCGCACCCTGGGGAGGATGACCTGGGCGGTCTGGGTGGGGGGATTGCCCGCAATCAGCTGTTGCATCAGTTCGAAGGCGGCGCGGGCCAGGGCCGGGCAGTCCTGGGCCACCGAGTCGATGCGCATGGGGATGCAGTCGAGCAGGTCGTGATCGTCGAAGGTACACAGGCGCATGCCCGTCTCCATCAGGCCCGCCTCGTTGAGGTAGCGCAGCACCCCTTCGAGCAGGGTGAAGGAGGCGGTGAAGAGCCCCTTGGGCGGCGCGCCGAGCTCGGCCACCAGCTCGGCCATCAGCTGATAACCCGAGCTTGGCTGGTAGTCGCGGTGACGAACCCGGTCTGATGTGGCCTCCAGCCCGGCGCGGTGCAGCCCCAGCTCGTAGCCTGCCAGCCGGTGGCGGCTGGGGGAGAGATCCAGCAGGCCGCCGAAGTAGTAGATCTCCTCCCCGCAGCCGGCCGCCATGTCCTGCACCAGCTCGGCGGTGGCCTTGCAGGCATCCGAGATCACCATCGGCAGGCGTGACTCGCCGATGTGGCGGTCGAGCTGCACCACCGGCAGGCGGTCGTGGATGCGGGCATAGATGTCGTCGCTGTGGCCGCTGGAGGCGACAATGAGGCCGTCCACCTGGCGGCTGATAAGGTTGTCCACCACCCGCTGCTCCAGGGTGGGGTCATCCTCGGAGCAGGCGATGAGCAGCTGGATCCCCGCCTCCCGGCAGTGGGCCTCAAGGGCGCGGGCGATGCTGGCGAAACCGAAGTTGGTGAGGTCGGGGATCACCAGTCCCCAGGTGTAACTGCGCACCGCCCGCAGGGAGCGGGCATGGATGCTCGGCTGGTAGTGGCACTCGTCCGCCACCGCCTGGATCCGCTTGCGAGTGTCGTCGGCGATGCGGTACTCCGCACTCTTGCCGTTGAGCACCAGGCTGGCGGTGGCCTTGGAGACCCCCGCAAGCGTGGCTATCTGGGCAATCGTGATCCGTTTCTTCTTCTCCACCTGACCTCCCGGCAAACTGACACCGGGCTATTGTACAAGGCAGGCCGCCAGCGGCCAGTGATCGAGGCAAATTTTGCTGTCATCACCGTCACAACGTGCGGAAAGTACTGGGTTTTCACCGGGGAAGTAGCGGGTAGACAGGGTCTGGCGACCGCCATCGACGAAACACTCGAGGCTGGAGCTGTCGCACAAGACGGTGATGCTCCCCCCAAGCCAGGGGCAGCCTCGCTCCTCCCACTCCCCGCTCTGCCAGTTCTGCCGGCGCAGGACAAGGCGCCCCGGCTGCCACACCAGCTCGGCCACGGCGCCGAACCCGAGGCGTCCCTCCCCGCTCAAGGCCAGGTCCAGCCAGGCCGAGTCGATGGCCAGGGCAGGCAGCTCGTCCGGCGCTCCCTCGAAGCGGGTCGGAGCCCCCTTGAGGGCCGCGATCTCCGCCACCGGCCGCTGGCAGAGCCAGTCGTCCTGCCAGAACAGCTCCCGTGGGCAGCTCATCTGGTGGATCCAGCCATGCTCGACGGTGGGCTGGCTCATCTCGTTCTCCTCCGGCAACCCCAGCCAGGCGAACAAGAGGCGGCGCCCCTGGCTGTCCTGGGTGGTCTGGGGGGCGTAGAACTCGAAGCCTCGGTCCAGCTCGTGGAAGGCACCGTGCGCGAAGTGCTCGCCGTCGAAGTCGCCCGCCAGCCAGCCACACTGGTAGAGGTTGCGATAATCCTCCCCCCGAGGCGCTATGCCCTGAGGGCAGCTGATCAGTACATGGCGCTCACCAAGTGCAAACAGATCCGGGCACTCCCACATATAGCCGAACTCGCCGAGGCCCCCGCGCCCGCTGCCGGCAATGGGGCCGACCAGCGTCCAACCATCCAGAGCGTCGCCGCGATAGAGCAGCACTTCCCCCTTGTCATCCAGGGTGCGGGCCCCCAGCACCATCAGCCACTGCCGGCCATCGTGCCACACCTTGGGGTCGCGCACGTGGCCGCTGTAGCCTGCGGGCAGGTCCAGCACCGGCCCCAGCTTCTCGAAGCCGCCCATGCCGTCGGCGCGGGCCAGACACTGGTAGGCGGTACGGCTACCGTCCGGGTACTTGACGTTGCCGGTGTAGATGAGAGTCAGGCGCCCCTGCTCGTCGCTCACCGCCGAGCCTGAGTAGCAGCCGCTCTGCTCGTAGGGCTCGATGGGCAGCAGGGCCGGCAGCTCGTGCTGCCAGTGCAGCAGATCGGTGGAGGTAACGTGACCCCAGCCCTTGTTGGCGTGTGCGCAACCCAGCGGGTTCCACTGGTAGAAGAGGTGGTAGCGCCCGTCGTGCTCGACGAAGCCGTTGGGGTCGTTGAGCAGCCCCACCGGGGCTGCCAGGTGCCAGCGGGGCCGATGGGGATCGGCCACAGCCTTGAGCTGGCCGGCCAGCAGGGACCGGACAACCTGTTTGAGGAGATGGCTTTCCTTCATCACTCCACCTTGTACTTGAGCAGGTAGGAGGCGACGAAGGCGGCGCCAAAGGCGATCACCAGGCCGATGACGTAGTGGATGAGGCTCATGGGCTGGACGATGGCCATGCCCGGGATGCCGGTCAGGCCCACCGCCGTCATGCCCACCTTGGCCGCCACCACGTAGGCGCCGCCACAGGCCCCACCGAACAGGCCGGCCAGGAAGGGCTTGATGTAGCGCAGGTTGACGCCGAAGATGGCCGCCTCCGTGATGCCGAGCAGGCAGGACATGGCCGCCGGCACCGTGATGGCCTTGATCTTGACGTCGCGGGTCTTGAAGTAGACCGCGAGACAGGCGCCGCCCTGAGCCACGTTGGCCATGGCCCAGATGGGCAGCAGGAAGTTGACGCCGATGGCCGGGTTGGCCAGCAGGCCCGCCTCGATGGCGTGGAAGCTGTGGTGGATCCCGGTGATGACGATCAGCGAATAAGTGCCGCCAAACACCAGACCTGCCAGCCAGCCCGCCTGCTCATAGAGGGCACTCAGGCCGAACGAGATGCCATCCCCCAGCACCCGCCCGGCGGGGCCGATGAAGAGCAGCGCCACGAAGCCGGTGATGATGACAGTCAGGAACGGCGTGAGGATGAGATCCAGGGCATCGGGGACGCGCCTTCTCAGCTGTTTCTCCAGGTGGGACATGAACCAGACCGCCAACAGCACCGGGAAGACGGTGCCCTGATAGCCGATCATGGCGACATCGAGCCCGAAGAAGTCCATGGTCTTGAAGCCACCGGCCACCCCCCAGGCGTTGGTCAGCGCCGGGTGGGTCAGAATGCCTCCCAGCGTCGCTCCCAGATAGGGGTTGCCGCCGAATTCGCGCGCCGCGGTGAAGCCGATGAGGATGGGCAGGATGACAAAGGCCGCCGAGCTGAACATGTCCAGCATGATGAAGAGCGCGCTGTCGGCGTTGACCCAGCCATAGGTGCGCACCATGCCGAGCAGCCCCATCAGCAGGCCGGAAGCGACGATGGCCGGAATGATGGGCACGAAGATGTTGGAAAGCGTCCGCGCCAGCCGCTGGGCCACATTGAGCTTGGCCGCCGCCAGGTCGGTCAGCTCCGCCTTGCTGGCGGTACCGGTCCCGGTCAGGGTGACGAACTCCACATAGACCTTGTTGACCAGGCCGGTGCCGAAGATCACCTGGATCTGGCCGGCGTTGCTGAAGCACCCCTTGACCCCCTCCAGCTTGTCGATGGCAGCCTTGTTCACCTTGCTGTCGTCCGCCAGCACCAGCCGCAGCCGGGTGGCGCAGTGGGCGGCGCTGACGATGTTCTCCTTGCCCCCGAGCAGGGGCACCAGATCCTTGGCTATCGCACTGATATTCATATTCTTCCTCTTATGGCCCGCCGTCGGCAGGCCCGTGTCACATGAGAGTAGGACCTGTCGACCCGCGGTTCTAGCCGCGGATCAACAGCCGCTTGCCCCCGATCGCAAAAAGGCATCCAGTTCGATGCGACTCGGCAGCGCCGTCATCGCCCCCTTGGCGGTGGTAGCCAGCGCCCCGCAGCCGTGGGCCCGGGCCAGGATGGCAGGCAGCTCATCCAGAGCGGGCAGCGAGGTCCGTTCGGCCAGGGCGCTCAGCAGGCCGGCGACGAAGGCATCCCCCGCCCCCGTGGTGTCGATGGGAGTCACTTTGGGCCCCACCCACTCCAGCAGCTCGCCGCCGAGGCGAGCCACCACGCCGGCCGCCCCCCGGGTCACCAGCACCAGGGTCGGGCCTGAAATGGTGGCGAGCCCCGCAGCCAGATCGTCCAGACCGCTTAGCAGTTGCAGCTCCTCCAGCGAGAGCTTGACCACGTCCGCCTGCGCAATGGCCTCGCGCACCACGGGCAGCATCTCGGCGGGGTTGCCCCACACCTCGGGCCTCAGATTGGGGTCGAAGCAGACCCGCCCCCCTGCCGCCTTGATGGTCGCCATGGCTTGCAGAGAACTGCTGCGTACCGGCTCGTTGGCGAGCGCGATGGAGCAGGTGAGCAGCCACTGCCCGGCCTGGAAGACCGGCAGATCGGCGGGGGTCAGGAACTGATCCGCGCTGGGCCTCACCATGAAGGTGAAGCTGCGCTCCCCTGCCTCATCGAGTTCCACCAGCACCGTGCTGGTGCGATAGGCCGGATCCTGGATCAAGTGACGGGTGTCGACCCCTTCGCTGGCCAGGGTATCGGCCATGAAGCGGCCGAAGGGATCGGCGCCGACCCGGCCGATAAAGGCCGACTCACCGCCAAGCCGGGCCACCCCGACCGCCACGTTGGCCGGCGCGCCGCCCGGACACCTGAGGTAGTGCTGCTCCCCTTCCGGGATCAAGTCCACCACCGCATCCCCCATTACCCACACACGATTCGTCACCTTGCTACTCCACTGCTGCATCGGATCGACTGTCAAACCCAGACTCTGTTTTGTTGGCTGGCATTATCAGCTAAACCGTTTTAGCCAACCAACAGATCCCGACGCCGGCTGCCATTTTTGTGATCGGGATAACGAACTAGAACCAGGTTTCCATCTGCACGCCGAAGTTCCACTCGCCGCCGGCGGTGAAGTTGCTCTGGCCCATGGCATCGGTGCTGGCGTAGCTGTCAAGCTCGGAGGACCAGTCCATCCAGGTGGCGAATACCCGCAACTCGGGCCGCTCGAAGAAGCCGGCGGTCTGCGCCTTGAAGGTGGGGGCTAAGGTGAGCTTGGTGAAGTCGCCGCTCACCGCCTGACGCCCCTTGTAGCCCTTGGGATCGAGATCCATGTACTGCCAGGTGGCCTCGTAGACCAGCTCGACGTTCTGGCTCAGCACCTGGGCCAGCCGGCCATTGAGGGTCACCCAGCGGTACTCGTCCCCCTTCACGTAACGGTCCTTGCTCTGCTCGGCCAGCAGGGCCGGGGCGACACGCCAGCGCGGACTGAGATCCGTGGCGCCAAACACGGCGACCCGCACCGCATCGGCGTCCGCCAGCAGCTCGCTGTCGGAACCCAGCCCCTTGAGTTCGGCACCCAGGCCGTGGCCATACAGCACGGCCGCCTTGGAGAAGCCGGGGTTGATGCCAAAGAAGCTGTCGGCGTGGTAGGCCAGCAGGGTGTGTGCCCCCTTGTTCGCCGCTTCGCTGCCGGCGCCGCCGTCGTTGATGCGCGCCTCGTTGTCCTTGGCGGAGAGGCCGTTCACCATCCACTGCCAGTTGCCGACCCGGTTGTTCATGGTGAGGATGTAGCTCTCGATGTCGGAGAGACCGCTCGCACTGATGTCGCCGTAGTCGCGCCCGTAGAGGGAGAAGTTCGCCTTCCAGCTGTCGGCCAGCTGCACGTCGTAGACGCCGCCGCCAGTGCCGGCCAGGAACACCACGTCCGAGTCGAGCCAGTGGATGTCGAAGTTGTCCCGGTCAAAGCGCTTGCCCGCCCACAACACAGCATGCTTGAAGGGACCGTCGAAACTCGCCAGATCGCCGATCTCGGCAAACACCTGGCGGGTGTTGAGACTGGAATCGCTAGCGGTCCAGTCGTTGCTGGTCTCCACCCCGTCCGCCAGCATCAACTTGTAGCGGGCCCAGCTGCCATCGGCGAAGGTCTGGGTCTTCAGCAGGTTGGCCTCCATGTAGGTGTCATCCTCGTTGCCAAGGCGACCCACGGCGCCACCCACCGAGCCGGCCGGGGTGATGTAGGGGCCGCCGCGACCGCCGTTGCCATTGCCGTTGACCAGCAGGCCCGAGCGGGCATAGCCGTGGAACTCGAAACCCTGGGCCCCGGCGGTCTGCTTGTCCACCTTCTCGCTCTGGGCCTTGGCCACCACGGCCGTCTCGCGGGCTTCGTTTGCCTTGCTCTGGGCCTCATCGGCCCGCGCTTCGGCGGCGGTGGCGCGCGCCTCGGCCGCCTGCACCCGCGCCTCCAGCGCCGCCAAACGGGCCTCGATACCACCATCCGCCGCCCACAGCGGGCTGCTCATCCCCAATCCCAGCGCTACCGCCAGCGCCAACTTGTGCTTGCACATCGTCATCGTCCTCACCTGTCATCTGTTGCCCGGTCGGGCCTGTTGTTATCGACGACGAGAGCATAGCTAAACCAATTTAGCTAACTCAATACATCAGCTAAACCGTTTCAGCTCAAGTGTGAGCGGGATAACATTCGTACAGCAGGAATTGGCGGAAGTTGTGAGGAAGATCCCTCATCGGGATCCACTCAATAAGCGGGGATCTTGCTAAAGCTGGGGCAAAAAAAGAGCCGGCACAGGGCCGGCTCTTGATATCTGGGTCGCGAACATCAGCTGGTCAGATCGTCGAAGAAGCGTTTCACCCCTTCGAAGAAGCCTTCCGATTTCGGCTTGTGGGTCTTGGCGGCAGCACCGCTGAAGGATTCATCTAGCTGGCGCAGCAGCTCTTTTTGCTGCTCGGTCAGCTTGACCGGGGTCTCCACCACCACCTTGCACATCAGATCCCCCACCTGGCCGGAGCGCACGGACTTGACGCCCTTGCCCCGCATGCGGAACATCTTGCCGGTCTGGGTCTCAGGGGTGACCTTGAGCTTGACCCGGCCATCCAGGGTCGGCACTTCGATCTCGCCACCCAGGGCTGCCGCGGTAAAGCTGATGGGCACTTCGCAGTAGAGGTTGTTGCCGTCACGCACGAAGATCTCGTGCTCCTTGACGTGCACCTGTACATACAGATCGCCCGCCGGTGCGCCGGCCTCCCCCGCTTCCCCTTCGCCGGAGAGACGGATGCGATCGCCAGTGTCGACGCCAGCCGGGATCTTGACCGACAGGGTCTTGGTCTTCTGGTAGCGACCCTCGCCATGGCACTTGCGGCACGGATCCTTGATGATCTTGCCGCGACCGTGGCAGTGGGGGCAGGGTTGCTGCACCGCAAAGAAGCCCTGACGCATCTGCACCTGGCCGGAGCCGTGGCAGGTCGGGCAGGTCTGGGCAGAGCTGCCGGTGTGGGCACCGGAGCCGTTACACACCTCACAGTGGACCAAGGTCGGTACCTTGATCTCCTTGGAGACCCCGCGCACCGCCTCTTCCAGGGTCAGCTCCATGGTGTAGCGCAGGTCGGAGCCACGGGCCGGGCCGCGACGGCCACCACCACGGCTGCCACCGAAAATATCGCCAAACACGTCGCCGAAGATGTCGCCGAAATCGGCGCCACCGCCAAAGCCACCGTGGCCACCGCCACCCTGGCTCTGATCCACGCCGGCGTGGCCGTACTGGTCATAGCGGGCACGCAGGTTGGCATCGGTCAGGATCTCGTAAGCTTCCTTGACCTCTTTGAACTTCTCTTCGGCACCGGCATCCCCCTGGTTGCGATCAGGGTGATACTTCATGGCCAGACGCTTGTACGCCTTCTTGATCTCGCGCTCGTCGGCATCTTTCGATACCCCCAGCACTTCGTAGAAATCGCGCTTCGACATACTTATCCTGTTGCTATATCAGCAGTTACGCAGACGGGCGTTGGTCACCCAACGCCCGTAAATTCATAGAATCAAGCCGATGGGCGAAGCGGACTTCGCCCATCTGGATCGGGCTTATTTCTTGTCGTCTTTCACTTCTTCGAACTCGGCATCGACCACGTCGTCGTCAGCCTTGGCGGAAGAGGAGGACTGACCGGCGTCAGCACCGGCGGCGCCTTGCGCCTGAGCCTGCTGCTGGGCAATCTCCATCAGCTTCTGGGACGCTTCCAGCAGTGCCTGCTGCTTGGCCTCGATAACGGCCTTGTCGTCGCCCTTGATGGCGGTTTCCAGCTCGCTCAGTGCAGCTTCGACCTTGGTCTTGTCGTCGGCAGGCAGGGCTTCACCGGCTTCGGTAACCTGCTTGCGCACGGAGTGGACCAGACCATCAGCCTGGTTGCGGGCCTGCACCAGCTCTTCAAACTTCTTGTCCTCGGCCGCGTTGGCTTCGGCTTCACGTACCATGCGCTCGATCTCGTCATCAGACAGACCAGAGGAGGCCTGGATGGTGATCTTCTGCTCCTTGTTGGTCTCCTTGTCTTTGGCGGAGACGTGCAGGATGCCGTTGGCGTCGATGTCGAAGGTCACTTCGATCTGCGGCAGACCACGCGGTGCCGGACGGATGCCTTCCAGGTTGAACTGGCCCAGAGACTTGTTGTCGCTGGCGCGCTTGCGCTCACCCTGCAGCACGTGAATGGTCACGGCAGACTGGTTGTCTTCGGCAGTGGAGAACACCTGAGACTTCTTGGTCGGAATGGTGGTGTTCTTCTCGATAAGCGCAGTCATCACGCTGCCCATGGTTTCGATACCCAGAGAAAGCGGGGTCACGTCCAGCAGCAGTACGTCGGTCTTGTCACCGGACAGAACGGCACCCTGGATGGCAGCACCCATGGCCACGGCTTCGTCCGGGTTGACGTCTTTGCGCGGCTCTTTGCCGAAGAACTCGGCAACTGTCTTCTGAACCAGCGGCATACGGGTCTGACCACCAACCAGAATCACGTCGTCGATCTCGCCAACCGCCAGACCGGAGTCTTTCAGGGCGACGCGAACCGGCTCCAGAGAGTCCTTCACCATGTCTTCCACCAGGGATTCCAGCTTGGCGCGGGTCACCTTGATGTTCATGTGCTTCGGACCGGTGGCATCGGCAGTGATGTACGGCAGGTTGACGTCGGTCTGCTGGGCGGAAGAGAGCTCGATCTTGGCTTTCTCGGCGGCATCTTTCAGACGCTGCAGGGCCAGCTGGTCGTTGCGCAGGTCGATGCCCTGCTCGCGCTTGAACTCGTCTACCAGGTAGTTGATGACGCGGTTGTCAAAGTCTTCACCACCCAGGTGGGTGTTACCGTTGGTCGCCAGTACTTCGAAGGTGGTTTCGCCTTCCACTTCGTCGATCTCGATGATGGAGATATCGAAGGTACCGCCCCCTAAGTCATACACGGCGACCTTGCGCTCGCCCTTGACCTTGTTGACGCCGTAGGCGAAAGCCGCTGCAGTCGGTTCGTTGATGATGCGTTTTACATCCAGACCGGCGATGCGACCAGCATCCTTGGTGGCCTGACGCTGGGCGTCGTTGAAGTAGGCCGGTACAGTGATGACGGCTTCGGTGACCGGCTCGCCCAGGTAGTCTTCGGCGGTCTTCTTCATCTTTTTCAGCACTTCGGCAGAGATCTGCGGCGGTGCCATTTTCTTGCCTTTCACCTCGACCCAGGCGTCACCGTTGTCGGCCTTGGCGATGGCGTACGGCATGATTTTCAGGTCACGTTGTACTTCGTCATCTTCGAAACGACGGCCGATCAGACGCTTGATGGCGAACAGCGTGTTCTTCGGGTTGGTGATGGCCTGACGCTTGGCCGGCTGACCAACCAGGATTTCGCCGTCATCGGCATAGGCAATGATGGACGGAGTAGTACGGTCGCCTTCCGCGTTCTCGATCACGCGAGCATGGTCGCCATCCAGAATAGCGACGCAGGAGTTGGTAGTACCCAGGTCAATACCGATGATTTTACCCATTTGACGAATCTCCAAATACTTTGAATAAACTGGCGAGGGGCTCGCCTTAATGCGTTAACGGCTAGGTGGGGCCTGCCAATCTGGCTTTCAAGCTCCCGGCATCAAATTTTTTGTGCCGCCGTGGCCTTGCATCCTATATGGGGTCGCAAGTGGCCACTTCAAGCCCCGCCCTGCAAAAACCCCGCCTTTTGTCATGGCCGGGCCATGACGCACCGCAGGGATACACAACAAAAAGCCCGCCAAGCGGCGGGCCTGGGCATCAAGCACCGACTCAGTCGACGGCCTTGGATACCATGACCATGGCCGGACGGATCACGCGACCGTTCAGCTCGTAGCCTTTCTGCATCACGGCGATGACGGTGTTCGGCGCCACGTCGGCACTCGGCACCATGCTCATCGCCTGATGGGCGTTGGGGTCAAACGGCTGGTTGGTCGGATCCAGCGCCGCCAGGCCGAACTTGGCCACGCCGCTCTGCATGGATTTCAGGGTCAGCTCGACCCCTTCGATCATCGGCTTGAGGGCGTCGTTTTCCCTGTCGGCCAGCTCGATGGCACGCTCCATGTTGTCCAGCACCGGCAAGAGCTCGGCGGCGAACTTCTCCAGCGCGAACTTGTGCGCCTTCTCCACGTCCTGCGCCGCGCGACGACGCAGGTTCTCCATCTCTGCGACGGCACGAATGGCGCGCTCGCGCTCTTCGGCAGAGGCTTGCTGGGCAGCTTCCAGCTGCGCCTCCAGCTCGGCAATGCGGGCCTGCTCGGCTGTCACTTCACTGTCTACATCGGTCGGCTCGACTGGCTGGGCTTCCACTTGCTCCATCGCTTCAACCTTTTGTTCTTCGTGGTTCATGACATCTCCAATTGCGGGTTACTTATGAGGGCCCGCTCTCCGGTTGCGCGACCGGACGGCAACGGGCCGACTATGTTGGCGCTATTATGGGGATGGATCCCCGGCTTTCAAGGGGAAAAGGGCGCCATTATCGCCAAGGAGGTGACGCGACAGGCAATTTACGGTGTTTTCCCGCCCCATGGCGCAAGCGGACACGCCGGCAGCAGACAAATCCCCCCCAAAGCGCGGTATACTCCCCCCAATACTCATCCCAGACCCGACAGACCATGGATTCTCCGTTCAAAACCATCGCCCTGATTGGCAAGCCCCACCACGAAGGGGCCAACCAGACCCTGACCGGCCTGCATCAATACCTGACCACCCGCGGTTTTCGGGTGCTGGTAGAGAGCCGGGTGGCCCACGCCCTCGGCATCATGGACGAGAACGTGATGGATCTGGTGCAACTGGGCCAGCAGGCGGATCTCGCCATCGTGGTCGGTGGTGACGGCAACATGCTGGGGGCGGCGCGGGTACTGTCGCGCTTCGACGTGGCGGTGATCGGGGTGAACCGGGGCAACCTCGGCTTTCTCACCGATCTCTCGCCGCAGGATTACCTGCTGCCGCTGGAGCAGGTGCTGTGCGGCCACTACAAGAGCGAGCACCGCTTCCTGCTGGAGGCGGCGGTCTATCGCCACGGCGAGCGCAAGTCCAACAACCTTGCGGTCAACGAGGCGGTGCTGCACCCGGGCAAGATTGCCCACATGATCGAGTTCGAGGTCTACATCGACGGCAGCTTTATGTACAGCCAGCGCTCGGACGGCATCATAGTGGCCACCCCTACCGGCTCCACCGCCTACTCCCTGTCGGCGGGCGGCGCCATCCTCACCCCCAAGCTCAACGCCATCACGCTGGTGCCCATGTTCCCGCACACCCTGAGCAGCCGCCCCATAGTGCTGGACGCCGACAGCGAAGTGCGGTTGCTGGTCTCACCGGACAATCAGGACGACGCCATGCAAGTGAGCTGCGACGGCCAGGTGACGCTGGCGGTCCACCCGGGGGACGAGATCCTCATCAAGAAGAGCAGCCACAAGCTGCATCTGGTGCATCCGCTGGATTACAGCTACTTCCACGTGCTGCGCAACAAGCTCGGCTGGGGCAGCAAGCTGTTCTGATCTCCAGCCCTGCACTCCCTGTTTCTCACAAAACGGCCCCTGACGCGGGCCGTTTTGCATTCCGTCCCGCGGCGACATCTTTACTGTATGGAAAACCAGTATATACTGGATGCATACACAGTAATGTTGGCCCATACAGGATGAGACCATGCTGACCCAGCTGACCGTCAACAACTTCGCCATCGTCAAGTTTCTCGAACTCGATCTGCAACCGGGCATGACCTGCATCACGGGTGAGACCGGGGCGGGTAAATCCATCGCCATCGACGCCCTGGGCCTGTGCCTGGGGGAGCGTGCCGAAGCGGGCATGGTGCGACCGGACAGTGACAAGAGCGAGGTCAGCGCCCGCTTCCTGCTGGACGGCAACCCGGCCGCTCGCGCCTGGCTGGCCACCAACGAGCTGGAAAACGAAGGGGAATGCATAGTGCGACGGGTTATCTCCGCCGAGGGGCGTTCGCGCAGCTACATCAACGGCGTGCCCGTGCCCCTCACCCAGCTCAAGAACCTGGGCCAGCTGCTGGTCAACGTCCATGGCCAGCATGCCCACCAGATGCTGCTCAAACCCGATTACCAGCTCGCCCTGCTCGATGGCTACGCCGGCCACCATCTGCTGCTCGATGAGGTGCGCCGCCACTACCAGCAGTGGCGCCAGCTGCAGAACGAGCTCAACCGGCTCAAGGCCGAGCAGCAGCAGCGGGAGGCCCGCCGCCAGCTCATCGAATACCAGGTGCAGGAGCTGGATGAATTTGCCCTGCAACCGGGGGAGTTTGAAGAGATTGAAGAGGAGCATCAGCGCCTGGCCAACGGCACCGAGCTGATGCAGGAGTGCGGCGCCTGTCTGGATCTGCTCTATGACAACGAGGAGACCACCATCGCCGGTCTGCTGCAGACCGTCGTCGATCGGGCCGAGGGGCTGGTCGCCATGGACAGCCGGCTGGGCGACGTGCTCGGCATGCTCAACGAGGCCCTCATCGGGGTGCAGGAGAGCCACAGCGAGCTGCGCAGCTACCTGGATCGGCTGGAGCTGGATCCAGAGCGCTTCAACGAGCTGGAGAGCCGCCTCTCCAAGGCCATCAACCTGGCCCGCAAGCACCACGTCAAACCGGCCGAGCTGGCCCTGCACCATCAGGAGCTGGCCGCCGATCTGGCGCGCCTCAACTCCGACGAGGAACGGCTGGAGGGGATGGAAGACGAGCTGGCCGAGGCCCGCCAGGCCTTCGTGCAGGCCGCCGAGGCCCTGAGCCAGAGTCGCCAACGCTATGCCAAAGAGCTCGGCGCCAAGGTGAGTGCCAGCATGCACGAGCTGGCGATGCCGGACGGCCGCTTCGCCATTGAGGTGCGCCCCGATGCCCAGAGCAGCCTGTCACCGCTCGGCATCGACCGGGTGGAGTTCATGGTCACCACCAACCCGGGCCAGCCCATCCAGCCGCTCGGCAAGGTGGCCTCCGGCGGCGAACTGTCGCGTATCAGCCTCGCCATCGTGGTGATCAGCGCCCGCAAGATCTCGACGCCGACCCTCATCTTCGATGAAGTGGACGTGGGGATCAGCGGCCCGACAGCGGCCGTGGTAGGGCGCCTGCTGCGCCAGCTGGGGGAATCGACCCAGGTGATGGTGGTCACCCACCTACCCCAGGTCGCAGGAAAGGGGCACCAGCACATGGTGGTGAGCAAGCACACCGACGGCAAGACCACCGAAACCCAGATGCAGGCGCTGGATCAAAGTGCCCGTCTCAACGAGCTGGCCCGTCTGCTGGGGGGCGATCAGATCACCGACAACACCCTGGCCAACGCTCGCGAACTGCTGGCCTGCTGAGGCAAAGGTCAGCCATCTGCACGCGGGGCCCACGTTGAGGATCAGGTTCCCCGCGTAACCCCGCCTGCTGGTGACGGCGGTTTGCTGCGCCGCGGCGGGTGCATCATCACCATGCCGCCGTTGCCGCATTCTGGAGAGCTCCCCCCCCGAGAGATCACTTTCTGGCGGTTTGAATGGTCACGGCCTGCCTGGCCGGATCGAAGCCTCATAGCCTCTCGCTCATACCGAGACGCGGCCTAATCTCTTTGCTTGCCCATCCCCCTATCCACCTCTTGCAGCGTGAACCTTGCGGCCATGGGCGATCCCCCGGCGCTTGCCACACAGCTATCTCCTTCCGCTTGTCTCCCTGTCCGAGTTTGCCTCCCTGCCCTAATCTGCTGCCCGGGTCTGCCTCCCTACCCAGCCCCAAGGCGATTCAGCAGCAGGAGTGAGCGCCCCTTTTACAACAGGGTCTCGCCCGCCGCAGGGCGGCCTGCGCCGGTTGCCATGAGCGGGGACGGCGCATAGAGTGAATCCAGAGCAGGGCAAGCCCCTGTTTTCCCGTTTGCCCCGCATACCTGATCTTGCCTCAGGTACGTCATCAACCGCAGGAATGGCACCATGCTCCACGTGTTTGGTCACAAGAATCCCGATAGCGACAGCATCTGTACCGCCCTGGTGGCTGCCGACTGGCTCAATCGCCAGGGCCGCCCTGCCCAGGCCTATGCCCTTGGCGAACCCATCGCCGAAACCCGCTTCATTCTGGAAACCGCCGGCGTCGCCGCCCCGCCCCTGCTGCAGGGCAGCGTGGCCAACAAAGAGGTGTTCCTGGTGGATTTCAGCGAGCTGGAGCAGGGGCCGGATGGACTGACAGAGGCCGACGTGCAGGGCCTCATCGACCACCACCGCATCGGCACCCTCATTACCCGTGGGCCGCTCGATGCCTGGATCCGGGCCGTGGGTTGCAGCGCCACCGTGCTGCTGGAGCTGATGGGTTACCATACCCTCTCCCGCGCCCAGGCTCGCCTGCTGCTGGGGGCCATCATCAGCGATACCTTCAGCCTCACCTCGCCCACCACCACGGCGCGCGATCGCGCCGCCGTCCATGCCCTGCTGCCGCTGGCGGATCTGGCGCTGGAGCCCTTTGCCCAGACCCTGCTGGAGCGCCGCACCCAGCTTGGTGACGCCCCCATGGCCGAGCTGCTCACCGCCGACGAGAAGGCCTACCAGATAGCCGGCTACCAGCTCTATGTCAGCCAGATCTGCGTGATGGATCCGGGTCAACTGCACAGCCGGCAGGCGGAACTGGAACAAGCCATGCAGCTGCGGCTGGCAGAGGATGGGCTGGATGCCTATGTCCTGATGCTAACCGACCTGGCTCAGGGGGGCAGCCAGCTCCATTTCGCCAGCAACGGCATCCTGCCCGCCCACCCCATCCAGCTGATCGGCGCCGTCAGTCGCAAGAAAGAGGGGCTGCCTTGGCTGACGAGCTATCTGGCAGGCAAGCCACTCTGACGCTGACCCGGCGAGTCCCGCTTCACGCCGGACTCGCCGTTCTGCTCACCCGTCCCACCCACTCTCTTGTTATCTTGCCGTCTGCCAGTCAACACCCTCCGGCATGGCTCCAGAGAGGGGCCAATCCCGGCTTTGCTCGCACTTTTGACGGCTCGCACGTCATTTGCCCGTCCAGCCCAGGTTTTCCTTCATTTTCCATTCAACTCAGTCTGTTATGATGATGTAAACGAGCATGCCCTGGCGCTGCATCAGCGACACCCGCTGACACCGACAGCCACAGAGACAGGTTCGTGCTATGCGACACATAGCGGGTACACAGTGATCTGGGACAGGCCGTTTGTCCCTGGTGGCCCGCACCATGCCAAGGGAGAATTGCTTATGACCTCAACCAATATCGTGCTGTTGCTGGAAGGCAAAGATTACGAGCAGGAGACGCTGGCCAAAGCGAGTCAATTGGCACAAGGAATGGGGGGCGAGCTCACCCTGCTGCACCTGACCCACAGCAGCAAGATGCGCCGCAACAGCCTGTCGCTGTCGGAAGAGGAGCGCAGCGCCCAGGGTACGCTGGACGCCAAGGCCATCATCAGCGAGCTCATCACCACCCTGCAACACCCGGTGGATTACCAGTGCCTGGTGGTCGATGACGTGGTGCCTGACCTGAAACGCTGGCTGGCCACTCACCCGATGGATCTGCTGCTGGTCGGCAGTCGCCACCACTGGATGGAGGGCTCCCTGGCCCGCCTGCTTATCTACAAGCTGCCGCTCGACATCCAGATCTGCCACGAGCCCTACGCCGAACAACTCAAGGCCGTCGGCTGACGACCGGCCCCCGCCGACTCAGGCCGGGTACCCGAATGACCGCCCGCAGCGGGCTTTTTCGCCCGCTGCCCCCCCGCCCCGTCTGCTCGCCAGGAAGCCCAACTAGGGCACGCTAGTGACAAGACTATCTACATGTTTTCTTACATATTCATCACTGTTTTTTGAGCCTCGTTTGCTGCAGGATGTTGCCCTTGCACGCCTTCGTTCGCTTCTTTCAGGTGAAAAATGAACATCACTCCCAAGCAGAGAAAAATTGCCCTGCTCGCCCTCGTGCCCGTGCTCGCCATCGGCTGGTTGGCCTGGCCGAGCAAGGCTCCCGAGCCGGTACTGACCGCCGAGGTGACCCGCCAGGACGTGGAGCAGACCGTACTGGCCAGCGGTGTGTTGCAGGCCATCGAGCAGGTAGACGTCGGTGCCCAGGTCTCGGGCCAGGTCACCTATCTGGCGGTAGAGGCAGGTCAGAAGGTCAAGCAGGGAGACCTGCTGGCCGAGATCGATCCGCTGATCGCCCAGAACAACCTCAAGACCGCCGAGGCGGATCTCGCCAGCCGCCGCGCCCAGCTCAAGATCAAGCAGGCCCAGCTCAAGCAGAACGAGCTGAGCTGGCGTCGCCAGCAGCAGATGTTCAGGCAGGAGGCGAGCTCGCGCGCCGATCTGGAGAGCGCCGAAGCCCAGCTGGCCGTGACCAGAGCCGAGCTGCAGGGGGCATTGGCTGAAGTCGACAATGCCCAGATCAAGGTGGAGCGAGCCAAGACGGAGCTCGGCTACAACCGCATTCAGGCGCCCATGGATGGTACCGTCGTCAGCATAGTGACCCGCCAGGGGCAGACCCTGGCCGCCAGCCAGACGGTGCCGACCCTGCTCAAGCTCGCCAACCTGGAGACCATGACGGTCAAGGCGCAGATCTCGGAAGCGGACGTCACCCGGGTCAAGGCCGGCATGCCGGTCTATTTCACCCTGATGGGGGATCCGGACACCCGCTACCACGGCACCCTGCGCACCGTCGAGCTGGCCCCCACCAACATCAATGAGCAGGCCACCAGCACCACGGCCACCAACAACGCCGCCGTCTACTACTACGCCCTGTTCGACGTGCCCAACCCGGATCACACCCTGCGGGTCGCCATGACCACCCAGGTCACCATAGTGCTCGGCGAGCGCAAGCAGGTGCTGACCATTCCGCAGACCGCCCTTGGCAAGAAGCTCGGGGAGAACGAGTACGAGGTCACCCTGCTCAAGGAGGATGACCAGAAGGAGACTCGCCGCATCAAGACCGGCATGAAGGATGACATCAAGGTGGAGGTGGTCAGCGGCCTGAGCGAACAGGAGAAGGTCACCCTGAACCAGGGTTCGCCGGTCAGTGGCAATGACGTGGAGATCATGCTGTGAGCGAGCCTCTGATCCAGCTCAAGGGGATCGAGCGGCGCTACCAGAGCGGAGAGCAGGAAGTGACCGTGCTCCATCCCCTCGATCTCACCATCGAGGCGGGAGAGATGATCGCCATCGTCGGCGCCTCCGGCTCCGGCAAGTCGACCCTGATGAACCTGCTCGGCTGCCTCGATCGACCTAGCAGCGGCCAGTACCTGTTCCGCGGCCAGGACACCGCCACCCTGGACGCCCTCTCCCTCGCCAGGCTGCGCTGTCACCACTTCGGCTTCATCTTTCAGCGCTACCACCTGTTGCCGCACCTCAATGCCGCCGCCAACGTGGAGATCCCGGCCGTCTACGCCGGCACGCCACGGGCCGAGCGCCAGGCCCGCTCCCAGGCACTGCTGGCGCGACTGGGGCTCAGCGAGCGCAGCCATCACACCCCGAGTCAGCTCTCTGGCGGCCAGCAGCAGCGGGTCAGTATCGCCCGGGCGCTGGCCAACGGCGGCGAGGTGATCCTGGCGGACGAACCCACCGGGGCCCTCGACAGCCAGAGCGGCAAGGAGGTGATGGCCATCCTCAGGGAGCTGCACGCCCAGGGCCACACCATCATACTGGTGACCCACGACATGGAGGTGGCCAGCCACGCCGACCGGATCATCACCCTGAAAGATGGCCGGGTGCAGGAAGACAGCGGCCGCAAACCGGCCGCCCCCGTGACCCCGACCGCCGCCCCCGCCGGCAAGGAAGGGGCAGGCCACGACTGGGATCGCTACCGGGAAGCGGCACGCATGGCGCTGCACGCCATGCTGGCCCACCGCATGCGCACCTTCCTCACCATGCTCGGCATCATCATCGGTATCGCCGCCGTGGTGAGCGTGGTGGCGCTCGGCCAGGGGGCCCGTGCCAAGGTGATCGACCAGATCAATGCCATGGGCACCAACACCATCGACATCTTCCCCGGCAAGGATTGGGGGGACGAGAAAGCCGCCAGCATCCAGACCCTCAACAAGCGGGATCTCGACGCCCTGCTCGGCCAACCCTACCTGGAAGGGGCCAGCCCCCAGATCGCCGCCTCCGGCCAGCTGCGCTATCGCAACAAGACCAACAGCGGCAGCATAGTCGGGGTCGGCAGCGACTTCTTCCGGGTCAAGGGGATGAAGCTCACCAACGGCCGGCTGTTTGACGAGCGCGACATCCAGAACCGGACCGCGGTGGCGGTAGTGGACGGCAAGACCATAGAGAGCCTGCTCGGCAAGCAGGATCCCGTCGGCCAGGTGGTGCTGGTCGGCACCCTGCCGGTGCGCATCGTCGGCGTGGTGGAAGAGGAGACCGGGTTTGGTCGCAGCGGCCAGTCGGTGAACGTCTGGCTGCCCTACAGCGCCGTGATGAGCCGCCTCATCTCCCAGAACCACTTCAGCCAGCTCACCATCCGGGTCAAGGACGGGGTGCAACCGGCGCTGGCCGAACAGGCCGCCATCGAGCTGCTGACCCAGCGCCACGGGGTGAAGGACTTCTTCACCTTCAGCAGCGACAGCATCATCAAGTCGGTGGAGAAAACCACCGCCACCATGACCCTGCTGGTCTCCGCCATCGCGGTGATCTCCCTCATCGTC
The DNA here is from genome assembly GCF_040907865.1 of Aeromonas sp. s5. Classification (NCBI taxonomy): domain Bacteria; kingdom Pseudomonadati; phylum Pseudomonadota; class Gammaproteobacteria; order Aeromonadales; family Aeromonadaceae; genus Aeromonas; species Aeromonas sp. s5. The sequence continues at coordinate 334,980 of NZ_JBFOCO010000023.1, read as the reverse complement.
GGCGGCGTCGGAGTAATGAACATCATGCTGGTGTCGGTGGTGGAGCGCACCCGCGAGATCGGCATCCGCATCGCGGTCGGTGCCCGCCAGTCGGACATACTGCAGCAGTTTCTGATCGAAGCGGTGATGGTTAGCCTGCTGGGGGGCATGCTCGGGGTGGGGGTATCCCTCTTCATCGGCCTGCTCTTCTCCCTGTTCGTGGAGAGCATCCAGATGCACTTCTCGCTCTTTTCCATCCTGATGGCGTTTGGCTGTTCCTCGCTCATCGGGATCCTGTTTGGCTATCTGCCCGCCCGCAATGCCGCCCGGCTCGATCCGGTCGAGGCGCTGGCGAGGGAATGACGATGTACCACTTATCCAAACTGGGGCTCTGCCTCACCCTGGCGCTCGGCCTCGGCGCCTGCAGCCAGCAGAGCAGCTATCAGCGGCAGGAGCTGGCACTGGCCGATCATTGGCAGCAGCCAGAGGACGGTCTTAACCGCCAGCTGGCCGGCCCCTGGTGGCAGGGCTTCCACGATCCCGAGCTCAATCGGCTGATCGAGGCCGTGCTGGCGGCCAACCCGGACATGCAGGTCGCCGGCCTGCGCCTGCGCAGCGCCCTGCTCAGTGCCGATCTGGCCGACACCAACCTGACCCCCTCGGTCGATGCCAGCCTCGGCGGCAATGGCACCAAGAATCTGAAGAGCGGCAAGAGTGAAGGCAGCATGGGCCCCTCCCTGACCCTCGGCTATGAGGTGGATCTGTGGGGCAGGCTCGCCTCGGTGCGGGATCAGGCTAGCTGGGAGGCCGAGGCGTCCGCCCAGGATCTGGCCGCCACCCGCCTGATGCTGATCGGCAAGGCGCTCGAGCAATATTGGCAGCTGGCCTACCTTGGCTCGGCCATCACCCTGGGCCAGCAGCAGCTCGCCAACTATGTGCGCGCCGAGCAGCTGACCCAGGCCAAGTACCGGGCTGGCGCCGTGACCCGGCTCGATCTGGTGCAGGCCAGCCAGCAGAAGGCCGGCAAACAGGCGGAGCTCAGCTCGCTTCTGATGCAGCAGGAGCAGGCCCGCAATGCCCTGCGCCTGTTGCTCGGTCGCAGCAGCGGCCCGCTGGCGTTCGAACCCAAGGCGCTGCCGACGGCCGCCATCCCCACCCTGGCGGTCGGCATTCCGGCCGACGTGCTGGCGCGGCGTCCCGACGTGCGTGCCGCCGAGCTGCGCCTGCGCAAGACCCTGGCGAAGGGGGACGAGATCCGCACGGGCCTCTACCCCACATTGAAGCTGACCGGCGGCGCCAACAGCAGCTCGGACACCCTGACCCAGGTGCTGCAAAACCCGGTGGGCACCCTGGGCGCCACGTTGGCGCTGCCCTTCCTCGAGTACAACAAGACCCGGCTCGCCATCGCCGGCGCCAAGCTCGATTACCAGATAGCCGAAGCGGAGTTTCGCAAGCAGCTCTACGGTGCGCTGGTGGAGGTGGAGGATGGTCTGACCGCCCGCCACCACGGCGAGCAACGCCTGAGCTACCTGGCCGAGCAGCTGGACTTTGCCAAAGAGGCGGAGCGGCTGGCGAGAGCCCGCTACCAGGCCGGCGCCACCGGGGTACAACCCTGGCTGGATGAGCAGAACCGGCTGTGGGACGCCGAGCTCGCCCTGCTCGGCCAGCAGAAGGAGCAGCTCAACACCATGGCCAGGATCTACAAGGCGCTGGGGGGCAGCGATCGCCTCTGAGTCCAGCCCCCTCGCCCCATGGCGAGGGGGCTATTTTTCTGCACGCCACTGAACTTCCCTTCGCTTTCCCCTCTCTGACTCTGTCACACAAACCAATTGATAATAATTTTCATTTAATGAAGAATGGGCGCCATTATCAGTCAGGAGTATGCCCATGTCCCAGTCCGCCCCGGTCAACCGCCCCCGCCTGCTCACGGTCAAGCACATTCAGGATGTGAGCCCGCACCTGCGCCGGATCTGCCTGACCAGCCCGGAGCTCGCTGACTACCCCTTCACCTGTGGCGGCGCCCATATCAAGATCATGCTGCCCCAGCCGGGCCAGGCCCATGCCGTGCTGCCCACACCCACCCCGCAGGGGCCGCGCTGGGAAGATCCGAGCCAGCGTCCCATCATGCGCACCTTCACCATTCGCGCGTTTCGCCGCGAGGCGCTGGAGCTGGATATCGACTTCGCCCTGCACGATGATGGCGGCCCCGCCAGCCGTTTCGCCAGCCAGGCCAAGCCCGGCGATCTGCTGGCCATCTCGGGCCCGGGTGGCCCGGATCCCATGCTGCAACCGGCCAGTTACTACTACATGGTGGGGGATCTCACCGCCCTGCCCGCCATCAGCGCCATGATTGAGGTGATGCCTGCCGATGCCCGCGGCCACATCGCCCTGCTGGTGCCCTATCAGGAAGATGTGCAGGATCTGTCGCTGCCCGCCGGGGTAAGCCTGCGCTGGTTTGTCGGCACCCCCGAGCAGACGGCGCCGCTGGTGGAGTACTTCACCGCCCTGCCGCTGGAGGAGCAACAGAGCTACTTCTGGTTTGGCGGGGAAGAGGGCTTGGTGGTCCCCATGCGCCGTCACGTACGGCGCACGCTCGAGGTGGATCGCACCCGGGTCTACGCCGTGCCCTACTGGCGCCACGGCAAGGATGAAGAGGCCTATCACCATGCCCGTCACGACGTGATGGACAGCTGAATCAGCTGATTTTGTCCTGAAATATCAAGCCCATGGCCTGCCGGTCATGGGCTTGATTGCCATTGGAGCGGCCTTGCCCGCCGGCGCTCTCCCCCCATTCTGGTGTGCCACTCGGTTGTGCTTGCATTTGCGGCCGACAACAAGATAATGATAATCACTCTCAACAATAACAGGTGATGACGCCCCATTGCAGCTCCCGTCCGGGTCCCGGTGTGGAGTGCACGTCACTCACTCCTATGCACAGCAAGGTAATCCAGATGGCAGTTTTAAACTCGGTAATGCGCGCCTTCGCGGTGGAGGCACTCCCCACTCCTGCCGACCTGTTGGCACTTCATCCCTGTCCCGCCGAGCTGGCGACCCGGATCGACCAGCACCGCCAGCAGGCTCGCCGGATCCTGGCAGGAGAGGACGATCGCCTGCTGGTGGTGATTGGCCCCTGCTCCATCCACGATCCCCTCGCCGCCCTCGACTATGCCAGACGGCTGGCCTCGCTGGCCCACGCCTATCAGGATCGGCTGCAGATAGTGATGCGCACCTATTTCGAGAAGCCCCGCACCACGGTGGGCTGGAAGGGGCTGGTGTTCGATCCCCATCTGGATGGCAGCAACGACATCAACCACGGCATGCGGCTCGCGCGCCAGCTGCTGCTCGACATCAACCAGCTGGGGCTGGCCACTGCCACCGAGTTTCTCGATACCACCAGCTTCCTCTACCTGGCCGATCTCATCAGCTGGGGGGCGATCGGTGCCCGCACCACGGAGTCGCAAGTTCACCGGCAGCTGGCCTCGGCCCTGCCCTGCCCCGTCGGCTTCAAGAACGGGACGGACGGCAACATCCGGGTGGCCATCGATGCCATTCAGGCGAGCGAAGCCTCCCACCTGTTTACCGCCCCCGGCAGCCAGGGCGGCATGGTGGTGATCAAGAGTGAAGGCAACCCGGCCGGCCACATCATTTTGCGCGGTGGCACCCTCCCCAATTACCACCAGAGCGACGTGGAAGAGGCGGCCGAGCGACTGGCACGGCAGGGGCTCCCCCCTCTGTTGATGGTGGATTGCAGCCATGGCAACAGCCAGAAGCTGCACAAGAACCAGATCCGGGTGGCGGGGGAGCTCTGCCGCCAGCTGGCAGAAGGCAGCGACGCCATCGCCGCCGTCATGGTCGAGAGTTTCCTGCAGGGCGGCAGCCAGAAACCGGCCCCTCTAAGCGAACTGGTCTACGGCCAGTCGGTCACCGATGCCTGCCTCTGCTGGGATGATACCCAGACCCTGCTCGCCATGCTGGCGGATGCCGTCGAGCGGCGCCGCCAATATCCGGGACAGCCCCGGCAGGACCCTGTTCGCTGGCCGGCCCAGCTGGCAAGTTGAATCCATAGGGTGAATAAGGCTCCCGTAACGGGAGCCTTATTATTTCCCCACTCTCCTTTTCCAATCCCTCCGCCATACCACCGATTAAATGCCCAGGGCATCTCTTTCCCATAAAAAGTGCGCAGGTATCCGGCGCCTGCCGCAATAAAACAACCGGGGTAATACGCTGTGGTTCGTCCAATCAGGTCGCTGACAGTGAGCAGACCGATTAATGCCATGGGCACAACCAAGGGGAGAGGCAAGGCGCCAGAAACAGGCGATCTCTTAATGCCGATGGTATCGTCCTGGAATGACCTACCTAATACTTGACGGGCTATATGAGTCCAGCAACAGGAGGAGAAGAAGGCTGCCAGTCACACCATAAAAACGATGTCGGTGATGAAAAAACCAGCCGACTGCAAATTAATCGTTCAATCAGGCGGCAACAAATAGGGGTGAGATCATGCGATTGTCATGCGACAAAAATCAGTCGGATAAAACAGCATGGGGAATTGACAGGGGCGGCTTTCAATGAACACAAATAATAATGCCGCCTCATGGGCGGCATCATTCATGATCGACCCTCAGGGATCAGATCAGGAAATCATTCAGATCCTTGCCCAGCGCAACTTGCTCGGCAATGGCCTTGGGCATACGGCCCTGACCGGTCCAGGTCTTCTCCTGGCCATCTTCCTGATACTTGTACTTGGCAGGACGCGGAGCACGCTTGCTCTTGGTCGCGCCGGCAGCGGCAGCCGGGGCGGCAGCGCTGTTCAGCAGTTCACGGGGATCGATACCAGCCTGCTGCAGCATTTCGGTGAACTCGTTCAGCTTGCGCTGACGCTCTTCCTGCTCGGCACGCTCCTGTTCAACAGAATCGGCGCGCTCGTTATATACCAGATCGAACTTCTCTTTTGCTTCTTGCAGCTGTTCAAACGGCAATTCACGGATGGCCGCACGCAGGCTGCGAATGTTCAGCAGAACTTTCAGAAACTCGTTCATTACTTCCTCACAGAATTATTTTTGTTTGTCACAGGGATAACACAGCTTGAGAATAGCACGGCAGTTTGAGAACAACATAATGTTTTTATAAGAGCTGTCACTTTCTTAACAAAAAAGTTCTGGCTGAATATAGCGGCCACTTTATTCAGCCATTACTCATTGGCCCGCCTGCAAGATGGTTTACCATGCAATTCCCCCATGTAACGCATGGCAAATAGATCCGGCACAGCTTGTCATATTTTCCGGCAGGTGATGCCAGCTATTTTTACAATTAGCCACGGCTGTTAATTTTTCCGCCACTCACACGAGACTCTAGGTAGACAATTGACACTATATATTGCCGGCGATGGCTGCCGGCAACCTCTCCGGTGCGAATAGGCAAACTGGACATGGTAAACCGGCTTATTCCAGGATCAGCCGCCGCCAGGGGCCGGTGATCTCGCAGTGGCCGGTTTCAGCCGTGTTCTGCCAACCCAGCCGGTGATAAAACGCCAGCGCCGCCGTGTTGTTGATGGCCACCTTGAGGGATGCAGGCTTGTTGAAGGGGGCCAGCCCCTGATTCAGCAGGGCCCGTCCCATGCCCTGGCCATGCCAGTCGGCCGAGACATAAAGGTGGTGCACAAAGCTCTCATCGCCCCAGATGGAGATGAAGCCGCAGGGTGTCCCCCCCTGCTCAGCCACCCAGATCTGCTCGCCCCGGGTCTGCTCGTCAAAATCTTCCAGCCGGAACTGGGCAGGATCGACCCAGTGAAAGGTCTGGCGCCGCCCTTTCAAAAACAGCTGCGCCAACTGGGGAATATCCGTCTCTCGCATGGCTCTGATCATCAAACTGTCCCTGTCATATGAGTACCACCCCACTCTCCATGGAACACGGGGGCCCTGTCAAATCGCCGGCACAGAATAACGCCGCCGCGATGGCAGGGGTGTGACACACCTCTGTCCATTTCATGAGCCATGGGACTATACTGCCTGAGTCCCGTGTATGGATGTTTTGAGGCTCGCTGATTTATGGATAACAAGCAGATAGAAGGCAATATCTTTGTTCCGGCCCATATCGACGACGTCTGGCGTGCCTGGACAACCGAAAGCGGCCTGCGCAGTTTTCTGGCGCCGGAGTGCCTGATGGTGCCGGAACCGAATGGTCCCTTCGAAATCTATTTCAGACCCGATGCCCCGCTGGGCGAGCGTGGCAGCGAAGGTTGCCGGGTGATGGCCGTCATGCCCCACGACCTGCTCAGTTTCAGCTGGAATTTTCCCCCCTCCCTGCCCCATATCCGCCAACAGAAGACCCAGGTCTGCCTGCGCTTCGTGCCGGAAGGTCAGGGCACCCGACTCTACTTCCTGCAGACCGGCTGGGCCAACGACCCGGACTGGGATCAGGGCTACGCCTATTTTCGGGATGAGTGGCTGGAGACCAGCCTGCCTCGCCTGCAGTACCGCTTCACCCATGGCCCCATCGACTGGAACAACCCGCCGGACAAGCAGCAGTTGAAATCCCTGGCCCAATAAGCGCCCATAGAAAGCAAAACACCGCCAGCTGGCGGTGTTTCTTTTTCCTTGATGGTGAGCCCGGCACGGGCCGATTCACACCCCCAGCCGATCGCGCAGGGTGTACCAGGCGGCGCCGGCGGCGGTGAAGGGAATACGGAACAGGCGACCACCCGGGAAGGGGTAGTGCGGCAGTTTGGCGAACGCATCGAAGCGCTCCGCCTGACCACTCAACACCTCGGAGAGCAGCTTGCCCGCCAGATGGGTACAGGTGACGCCATGGCCGCTGTAGCCCTGCATGTAATAGATGTTGTGGCCGATACGGCCAAACTGCGGCAGCCGCGACAGGGTGAGCAGGAAGTTGCCGGTCCAGGTGAATTCCACCTTGACGTCAGCCAGCTGGGGGAAGGTCTTGAGCATCTTGGGGATGATCAGCCGCTCGATGTCCGCCGGATCCCGCGCCCCATAGACCACGCCGCCGCCATAGATCAGCCGGTGATCGCCGGAGGTGCGGTAGTAGTCGAGCAGATAGTTGCAATCTTCCAGGCAGTAGTTTTGCGGCAGCAGCGAGCGGGCCCGCTCCTCCCCCAGCACCTCGGTGGCGATCACCTGGGTGCCGCAGGGCATGCTCTTGCCGGCGAGCTCGGGCACCAGGTTGCCGAGATAGGCGTTGCCGGCCACCACCACGTAGCGCGCCTTCACCGCCCCTTTGGCGGTCTTGACCAAAGCAGGCTGACCCGGCGTGATGCTGGTGACGGCGGACTGTTCGAAGATCTTGCCCCCCTGCAAGCGGATGGCCTCCGCCTCCCCCAGCGCCAGGTTGAGGGGGTGAATGTGGCCGCCGCTCTTGTCGAGCAGGGCGCCGACGTAGCGATCGCTCGCTACCACCTCGCGTACGCCGTCGGCATCGAGCAGCTCCAGCTTGTCGTTGCCCCACTTCTCCCAGCGCGCCTTCTGCGCCTTGAGCTCGTGCAGCTGCTTCTCGGTCTCGGCGGCGAACACCCCGCCCTCCTGCAGATCACACTGGATGTTGTAGCGCTTGATCCGCTCGCGGATGATCTGGCCCCCCTCAAACAGCATGGAACCGAGCAGCCTGGCCTGTTCGGGCGGGCAATTCGCTTCTATGGTGTCGATGTCGCGGCTGTAGGAGTTGACGATCTGGCCGCCGTTGCGCCCGCTGGCGCCAAAACCCACCCGGGCCGCCTCCAGTACCACCACCGAATAGCCCTTTTCCACCAGATGCAGCGCGCTGGAGAGGCCGGTATAACCCGCCCCGATGACGCAGACGTCGCACTCCAGCTGTTCGGTCAGCGTCGGATAGGGCGCGTGTTGGTTGGCACTGGCTGCGTAGTAACTGTTTACATGTTCGGTCATGATCCCTGTTTCCTTACAAGTTCTTTTCCCAAACGAGACGATGTCTCGACACTAGAAGTTGGCCGGGGTGTGGGCACTGACGATACGGCAGACCTGCCCCGACGGATTGCTGAAACTGTGGGGCTCGCCCGTGTCGATCACGTAGCTGTCCCCGGCACTGAGCTGATAGGTCTGGCCCGCCACCGTCAGGATCACCGACCCCTCCAGCACGGTACCCACCTCCTCCCCCAGGTGGGTGACCTGGCCGCCGGTGTCGGTGCCGGGGGCGTAGGTCTCCAGCATGAAGCCGAGCTGGCGACGGTTGTTGCCGTTGTGCACCAGCTTCATGGAGACCCCCTGGCTGCCCAGCTCGATCAGCTGCTCGGCCCTGATCACCACGCTCGGCGTGCTCGCCACCTCCTCTTCGGCAAAGAAGCGCGACAGCGGCAGCTCGTAGACGCTGAGCAGCTTTTGCAAAGAGGCCACCGACGGGCTCACCTTGTCCTGCTCTATCATGCAGATGGCGCCATGGGTCAGCCCGCTCAGCTCGGCCACCCGCCGCTGGGAGAGCCCCAGCCGGCGGCGAGTGGCGGCCAACCGCTCCCCCATGCTCTGCGCCTGGGTATTCTGCGCCAGCGGGTTGTCGGTCATGGACTGCCAGCGCGTCTCGCCCTGTGGTTGCTGCATTCGGCCACCTCCCTGTATGCCTGGTAGGAGCCATTGGCGGCCCCGGTTAAAATAGCGAGTCAATCCGACCGACCTGTTTGTTATCCTGCACAGTGCATTCCGTTCATTATTTTGCACACCCTGCACCACAGAAACCGGTAAAATCGCTCCAACAGCTCCATTTCTAGCACGCGACACACAGTTTACTCAAATATATTTAACACTTGAAAAACATTTCAGCTCAATTTATGGTCTTCCTGTGCTTATTATTCTATACGGTGGCGGCACAGGATGAGCCGGCCCCCTGACCCACAATCGAGGCTTGCTATCTATGTCAGCATCACAACCCGCACTCTCCCTGATCAAATCCCTTGCCTATATAGATGGTCGCTGGTGCGAAGCCGGCGGCGGACACCGGTTCGAGGTGCACAACCCGGCCACCGGCCAGGTCATCACCCAGGTACCCGACATGGACGAGGGCGACACCCGCCGCGCTATCGCCGCCGCCCATGCGGCCCAGCCGGGCTGGGCGGCGCTCACCGCCAAGGAGCGCAGCAACCGGCTCTACGCCTGGTTCGAACTCATCATGGCCAACCAGGAGGAGCTGGCCCGCATCATGACCTGCGAGCAGGGCAAGCCGCTGGCCGAGGCCAAGGGGGAGGTGGCCTACGGTGCCAGCTTCATCCAGTGGTTCGCGGAAGAGGGTAAACGCGCCTACGGCCGCACCATCCCGGGTTTCTCCAGCGATCGCCGGCTGGCCACCATCAAGCAGCCAGTGGGGGTAGTCGCCGCCATCACTCCCTGGAACTTCCCCATCGCCATGATCACCCGCAAGGCGGGCCCGGCGCTGGCCGCCGGTTGCACCATCGTCATCAAGCCAGCCGCCGAGACCCCGCTGTGCGCCCTGGCGCTGGCGGCGCTGGCGGAGCAGGCAGGCATCCCGGCCGGGGTCATCAACATCGTCACCAGCCATCAGGCCGCGGCGGTGGGCAACGAGCTGTGCAACAACAAGACGGTGCGCAAGCTCTCCTTCACCGGCTCCACCCGCATCGGCAAGCTGTTGATGCGTCAGTGCGCCGACACCATGAAGAAGCTGTCGCTGGAGCTCGGCGGCAACGCCCCCTTCATCGTGTTTGACGACGCCGATCTCGACGCCGCCATCGCCGGGGCGCTCGCCTCCAAATACCGCAACGCCGGCCAGACCTGTGTCTGCGCCAACCGTATCCTGGTGCAGGCCGGCATCTACGACGCCTTCGCCGAGAAGCTCACCGCCGCGGTCAAGGCCTTCAAGGTGGGCGACGGCATGAGCGAAGGCACCCAGATAGGCCCGCTCATCAACCCGGCCGCCGCCAGCAAGGTGGCCGAGCTGGTCAAACAGGCCACCGCCGCCGGCGCCGAGCTGCTGCTGGGGGGCGAAGCCCATCCCGCCGGTCCGCTCTTCTACCAGCCCACCATTCTGGGCAAGGTGGATAAAACCAACCCCATCCTGCAGGAGGAGATCTTCGGCCCGGTCGCGCCACTGGTGCGCTTCGAGACCGAAGCCGAGGCCATCACCCTGGCCAACGACACCCCCTATGGTCTGGCCGCCTACTTCTATGGCCGCGACATCGCCCGCGTCTGGCGGGTGGCCGAGCAGCTCGAATACGGCATGGTTGGCATCAACGAGGGGATCATCTCGACCGAATTGGCCCCCTTTGGTGGCATCAAGGAGTCGGGCCTGGGTCGTGAAGGGGCGGCCGAGGGGCTGGAGGAGTACCTCGAGACCAAGTACCTCTGCTTTGGCGGCATCCGCTAGGCAGTCACATCTTGCGCCGACGGCCGGGCCTGCAACAGGGGCCTGCCACCCGCCGGCGCAGCCATATCAATTCACAAGGACGAAGTGAGTGCTCCCAAGGGGGCCTCGCCACATTGAGACAGGGGCCCCCGGCCCCTCAGGGAGGAAAGATGAGTCAGTCAGCATCAAACAAGGCGTGGCAAGCGCGCCGTGAAGCGGCCGTGGTCAACGGCGTCGGCACCCTGCTGCCGGTGTTTATCGAGCGGGCGCAAAACGCCGAGCTGTGGGATGTGGAGGGCAACCGCTACATCGATTTTGCTTCCGGCATCGCCGTACTCAACACCGGCCACAACCACCCGAGAGTGGTGGCCGCGGTACGCGCGCAGCTGGAAAAATTCAGCCACACCTGCTTCCAGGTCACCCCCTACCCCGGCTATATCGAGCTGGCGGAAAAACTGAATGCCCTGGTGCCCGGCCCCACCCCGAAGCGCACCCTGTTTCTCTCCACTGGTGCCGAGGCGGTGGAGAACGCCATCAAGATCGCCCGCGCCCACACCGGCCGCAGCGGCACCATCGCCTTCAAGGGGGGCTTTCACGGCCGCACCATGATGGGGATGGCGCTCACCGGCAAGGTGGTGCCCTACAAGACCGGCTTCGGCCCCTTCCCGGGGGAGGTCTATCACCTGCCCTTCCCGAGCGACTATCTGGGAGTGAGCGAGGCCGATGCCCTGGCTGCGCTGGATCTCTGCTTCAGCTCGGATATCGAACCGACCCGGGTGGCCGCCATCATCATCGAGCCGGTGCAGGGTGAAGGGGGCTTCTACCCCGCCTCCGCCAGCTTCATGCAGCGCCTACGCCAGCTGTGCGATCAGCACGGCATCCTGCTCATCTGCGACGAGATCCAGAGCGGTTTCTGCCGCACCGGCAAGACCTTCGCCACCGAATACAGCGGCATCGAGCCGGACATCATGACGCTCGCCAAGAGCCTGGCCGGCGGCTTCCCGCTCTCCGCCGTGGTGGGCAAGGCGGAGGTGATGAACGCCGCCAAGCCGGGTGGCCTGGGCGGCACCTACGCCGGCTCGCCCATCGCCTGCGCCGCCGCCCTGGCGGTGCTGGAGGTGATCGAAGAGGAGCGTCTCAACCAGCAGGCCCAGGCCCAGGGCGAGCAGATCAAGGCGCGCCTGCAGCAGCTGGCCGAGCGTTTTGACTGCATCGGCGACATCCGCGGCCCCGGCGCCATGGTGGCCATGGAGCTGGTCAAGCAGCGCGATGCAAACCAGCCGGATGCCGACCTCACCAAGCGACTGGTGGCCGAGGCGGGCAAACGCGGGCTGGTGCTACTGGCCTGCGGCGTGCGTGCCAACGTCATCCGCTTCCTGGCGCCGCTGACGGCCTCGCCGGCCATCATCGAGGAGGGGCTGACCCTGCTTGAACAGGCCCTGCAGGCGGCTCACGCCTGATCTGAAACAGAGCATTCGCCCATTAGTGCAAAAAAATGCGTTTTTGCCCCCTTGATATGCTTGTCAAGGGGGCAACACGAATGCACAATGCGCCGCCGCGTAAAAGGACCGACCACTTGCTGAGTCAGGTTCTTTTTTTGCGGCAAACAAATCCACAACGAGGCCGGAACCGACCGGAAAAGATAGCGAGATGGGTTGCCATCTCACGACACCCGCTTCTCTAGTGAGGAACACCATGGGGTATTTCACTGCTTTCCTGCCGGCCCGCGCCGGTCTGCGCCGCCTTGCTGGCGCCCCCTATGCCCAGGTTGATGCCGTCAGCCTGATCCCTTCGGCCCGGATTGAGGGGAAAGCACAATGAATGCCCAACCCGTCGGCCTGAAAAAAAGCCTGAAGCTGTGGCACGTCGTCATCATGGGTCTGGCCTACCTGACCCCCATGGCGGTGTTTGACACCTTCGGCATCGTCACCGAAATCACCGAAGGCCATGTGCCCACCGCCTACCTGTTCGCCCTCATCGGCATGCTGTTCACCGCCATGAGCTACGGCCACCTGGTACGCAAGTTTCCCTCGGCAGGCTCCGCCTACACCTATGCCCAGAAGGTGTTCCACCCTTACGTGGGCTTCATGGTGGGCTGGGTCTCCCTGCTCGACTACATGTTCATGCCGATGATCAACATGCTGCTGGCCAAGATCTACATGGAGGCCCTGTTCCCGAGCGTGGAACCCTGGACCTACATCCTGGGGCTGGCCGCCGTCATGACCTTCCTGAACCTGCGCGGCATCAAGCTGGTGGCCAACTTCAACAGCCTGATCGTCATCATGCAGTTCAGCATCATCGCCGTCTTCATCGGCCTCATCGCCTGGGGTGTCTACCATGGCGAGGGGCTCGGCACGGTGGCGAGCAGCCGTCCCTTCTTCTCCGATCAGATGGCGGTGGCCCCCCTGCTCACCGGCGCCTCCATCCTCTGTCTGTCGTTCCTCGGCTTTGACGCCATCACCACCCTGTCGGAAGAGACGCCGAACGCGGATCGGGTGATCCCCCGCGCCATCGTGCTGACGGCGCTGATCGGCGGCGTGCTGTTCATCTCCGTCTCCTACTTCCTGCAGCTGTTCTTCCCGGACATCTCCCGCTTCCAGCAACCGGATGCGGTGCTGCCGGAGATCGCCCTCTATGTGGGCGGCAAGCTGTTCCAGGCGGTAGTGCTGGTCTGCACCACGGTGGCGGTGCTGGCCTCGGGGCTCGCCTCTCACGCCGGCGTGTCGCGCCTGCTCTACGTGATGGGACGGGATCGCGCCCTGCCGAGCCGCTTCTTCGCCTATATCCACCCGACCTGGCAGACCCCGGCGCTGAACGTGCTGCTGGTGGGGATCCTGGCCCTCTCGGCGGTGTCGTTCGATCTGGAAATGGCGCTGGCACTGATCAACTTCGGCGCCCTGGTGGCCTTCACCTTCGTCAATCTGGCGGTGATTGCCCACTTCTACGTCAAGCTCGGTCACAACAAGACGCTGCGGGATCACCTGATCTTCCTGCTGCTGCCCCTGTGTGGCGCCGCCTGCATCGGCGTGCTCTGGCTCAACCTGGAGCCGGCCTCCTTCGAGCTGGGGCTGATCTGGGCCGCCCTCGGCGCCCTCTATCTGCTGCTGCGCCTCACCGTGTTCCGGGTCCAGCTGCGACGGCCGGAAACCGACGCCTCCTGAGCCCCCTTTTCATGACTACTGCGCCCGCCTTTCGCGGGCGTTTTTTTACCCCTGTTCACCCGCCGTGACAGCACCCTTCGCGCCAGAGCGGCTCCGCTCGCGCCCCTGTCAGCACAGGCTGCCAGCCGGGGGCTCAACCCAGACCTGCCCCAGGTCAACAAAATCCCCTGACGGGGGCATTTTTTCTTGTGTCCTCCCCCCCCCTGAGGGCACAATACGCCGCCCCTGAGAGCCGATGTTTTTTGCAACATCGGTTCTTCGTTTTTAAGGGGTAAACCACATTCACCAAGAGGCCGGACTTTGTACCGGAATTGATACCGAGATTGCCAGGCAATCTCCCGACGTTGTGAGGAAATACATGGGGCATTTCATTGCTTTCCTGCCGGTCCCCGCCGGCGTGCGCCACTTGTCTGTGCCACAGACCGGCGCCCCCTGTGTCCAGCGACGCGCTGCGTCCCTGATCCCGTCCCCCTTCGCCGACCTGGCGATCACAGAGGAGAAAGCGTGATGGCCGGTGCCAAGCTGCTCAAGACGCTCACCCTCTTCCAGGTAGTGGTGATGGGTCTGGCTTACCTCACACCCATGGCGGTATTCGATACCTTCGCCATCGTCGGTGACATTACCGAAGGCCGCGTCGCTACCGCCTATCTGCTGGCGCTCGGCGGCATTCTGCTGACCGCCATCAGCTACGGCCACCTGGTGCGCAAGTTCCCCTCCGCGGGCTCTGCCTATACCTACGCCCAGAAGGTGTTCAACCCCTACATCGGCTTCATGGTCGGCTGGTCATCCCTGCTCGACTACATGTTCATGCCGATGATCAACATCCTGCTGGCCAAGATCTACCTGACCGCCATGTTCCCCGGCGTCGAGCCCTGGATCTTCATCTTCGGTCTGGTGACCGTGATGACTTTCCTCAACCTGCGCGGCATCAACCTGGTGGCCAACTTCAACGGCGTCATCGTCTTCATCCAGCTGGCCATCATCACCGTCTTCCTCGGTCTGATGGGCTGGGGCATCTATCAGGGTGAAGGGGCGGCGACCCTGCTGAGCAGCCGTCCGTTCCACTTCGAGTCAGCCGGCATGGTGCCGCTGTTCACCGGCGCGACCATCCTCTGCTTCTCGTTCCTGGGCTTCGACGGCTTGAGCTCGCTCTCCGAAGAGACCCCGAACGCCGGCAAGGTGATCCCGCGCGCCATCGTGCTGACCGCGCTCATCGGCGGCATCATCTTCGTGACCGTCTCCTACTTCCTGCAGCTCTACTTCCCGGATCTGGCCCGTTTCAAGGAGCCGGACGCCGTGCTGCCGGAGATCGCCCTCTACGTCGGCGGCACCCTGTTCCAGAGCGTGGTACTGGTGTGCACCACGGTAGCCGTGCTGGCCTCCGGCATGGCCGCCCACGCCGGCGTGTCGCGCATCCTCTACGTGATGGGGCGCGATCGGATGATCCCGGAGCGGGTATTCGGCTACATCCACCCGAAATACCGCACCCCGGCCATCAACGTGCTGATGGTGGGTGCCCTGGCCCTCTCCGCGGTGTCGTTCGATCTGGACATGGCGCTGGCGCTGGTGAACTTCGGTGCCTTGGTGGCCTTCACCTTCGTCAACCTGTCGGTCATCGGCCAGTTCTGGGTGCGCGAGAAGCGCAACAAGAGCCTCAAGGAGCACCTGCTGTTCCTGCTGCTGCCGCTGCTGGGTGCCGCCACCATAGGCGCGCTCTGGATCAACCTGGAGCAGAGCTCGCTGGAGCTGGGCCTGATCTGGGCCGGCCTCGGCGTCACCTACCTGTTCCTGCGCCTCGCGGTGTTCCGCATCCCCTTCCGTCAGTACGAAGAGGCGGCCGACTCGCAGTAAGCGGCCAGCGCCAACCAAGCAGAAGGGGAGCCATGGCTCCCCTTCTTCGTGCACGTCATCTGATCACCGCCCTCGCGGCAGCCGGGCTCAACCCTGGTTGATCACCGCGGTGGCGGCCGCCTTGAGCGGATCCTTGGCCACCGCCTTCACATCCTGCTGGGTCTGCTTTAGCTGCTGACCGGCCTGATCGACCTTCTGCTGGGTCCCCTGCAGCTGGCTCTTGCCCTCCTTGAGGCCGGCGGTTTTCTTCTCCAGCACATCCGTGGTGTGCTTCTTCACCTCGGCCCCGGCCTTCTCTTTCTGCTGGCGCACCAGCTTGTCGGTATCACAGCGCCCCTTGACCCCCAGGGTCGCATTGAGCGCCTCGTTCTTCATTGCCTTGTCGAGGTTGCACTCGGATTTCAACACGCTCGCCTGGGCACCGACAGACAGCAGACCCAGGGACAGACACAACACCCATGCACGCATAACAACACCACGCTGGTTGAGATAAGGAAGGCCGCAGCATAACGCCCTGTCCCCCGGCTGCAAGCCGCCAGACACATTCGCAGCCAAACGGGGCGAGATCCCGGCCCAGTCCGACACCTTCTGTCCCATCTTCCCCACCCGGCCATGTCATCAAATCATCACAAAAGTGTCACTTTGTCATATTTCTGTCATGGAGCCCTGCTGTAATGCGCCCGTCCATTTTCAAGCAGACTGTCCCAAGAGGCTTCATGCACAGCACCCCATCTTTTGCACAACAGCAGACCCGTCGTACTGGCCCACTGTTCAACTGGCTCGCTGTGATCACCCTGATCTACCTGATCCTGGTTGCCGTCGGCGCCGTCTCCCACGGCTTCAAGGGCTTCTCCGGCGGCGCCGAGGGCGCGGCCCAGATCTTCGCCTTTGCCAACAACCCCTTCGTCGCCCTGCTGCTCGGCATCCTGGCCACCGCGCTGGTGCAATCCTCCAGCACTGTCACCTCGGTGATCGTCGGTCTGGTGGCTGGCGGCCTGCCCATCGGCATGGCCATTCCCATGGTGATGGGCGCCAACCTCGGCACCACCATCACCAACACCATCGTCTCCCTCGGCCATATCCGGGATCGGGGCGAGTTTCGCCGCGCCTTTGCCGCCGCCACCGTGCATGACTTCTTCAACCTGCTGGCGGTGTTCATCTTCCTGCCGCTGGAGCTGATGTTCGGTCTGCTGCAAAAGAGTGCCGAGGCGCTGGCCACCCTGCTGGTAGGCTCCGCCGACATGTCGATGAAGGGGATGGATTTCATGAAGCCCCTCATCTCCCCGGCCCTCAACTTCATCGATGACCTGGTGGCCTTCCTGCCGGGCAAAGGGCCGGCCATCGCCACCATCGTCATCGGCATCCTGTTGATCCTCGGCTGCGTCACCTGGCTCGGCAAGGTGCTGCAACGGGTGCTGGTCGGCCGTGCCAAAGAGGTGCTGCACAAGGCGCTGGGCCGCGGCCCGCTGACCGGCATCGCCTCCGGCACCCTGGTTACCGTCATGGTGCAGTCCTCTTCCACCACCACCAGCCTGATGATCCCGCTGGCCGGCGGCGGCGTGTTCAGCACCCGTCAGCTCTATCCCTTCACCCTGGGCGCCAATATCGGCACCACCATCACCGCCCTGCTGGCCGCCACCGCCATCAGCGGTGCCGGGGCCAAGCTGGCGCTGACCATCGCCCTGGTGCACGTGTTGTTCAACCTGTTCGCCGTGGTGCTCATCTACGGGGTGCCCTTCCTGCGCGAGCTGCCGGTCAAGGCGGCCGAGGGGCTGGCCCGGGTCGGCAGCGAGAACAAGCTGCTGGCGCTCGGTTACGTGGCGGGCCTCTTCTTCGCCCTGCCCGCCCTGATGATGGTGGCCGCCAAGTAACGACCGCCCTGACGACGAGGGGGAGGCGCCAGTCGCCTCCCCCTGCTCATTTGCCCGTCCAGTCACATCCTGCCCCGCCCCGGCTCGCCCTGACGCCCCGGCTGGGATAAGATGCCGCACTCACTGCCCTCCCGGCATTTCACGACATAGGGATACCCGATGAAACTCGTTCTGATCGCGCTGCTGGTTGCCGGCGTCGCCTACTACTTCTACTCGAGCAGCAACAACAGGAAGCTGGCGGAAGAGAATGTGCGCAAGGGGGCCGAGTTCCTCGCCGCCAACAAGGAAAAACCCTTGGTGACCACCACCGCCTCCGGCCTGCAATATGAAGTACTGACCCCGGGCAGCGGCACCGTTCACCCCACCGCCACCAGCAAGGTGAAGGTGCACTACGAGGGCAAGCTGCTGGACGGCACCGTCTTCGACAGCTCGGTCGCCCGCGGCGAGCCCATCGAGTTCGGCCTCAACCAGGTGATCAAGGGCTGGACCGAAGGGGTACAGCTGATGGTGGAAGGGGAGAAGACCCGCTTCTACATCCCCGCCAACCTGGCCTACGGCGATCGCGCCGCCGGCAAGATCCCGCCGGGATCCGTTTTGATCTTCGACGTGGAGCTGCTGGGTATTCAGTAAACCGGCCAGATCCCGCCCAGCGCCCGTGCTGATTTTCGACGTGGAACTGCTCGGTATTCAGTAAACCGGCCAGATCCCACCCAGCGCCCGTGCTGATCTTCGATGTGGAGTTGCTGGGTATTCAGTAAATTGTTGATGGCAGGCCTGTCGCCTGCCATCTCCCCCAGGGCCGGCCACTGCGCCGGCCTTGTTATTGGTGATCTCTCCTCCTTCCCACCCATCACTATCAACCAATAGTGAAGAGTGCTTATTCATAAAGCCGGATTGTTAACTAACATTTCGGGGCAGATAATGACCATATCGTCAGCGGCATGTCGCCCTGGCCCACCGTTTTCGGTGCCCTGGCACCGGTACAACGCATATGGAGTCTGTCATGTCTATCGCCCCCGTCTGGTTCATCTCCCATGGCGCCCCGGATCTGGTTCTGCGCGACCAGCCGGCGACCCATTTCCTCAAAAATCTGCGCCTTGGCGATCTCAAGGGGCTGGTGGTCATCTCGGCCCACTGGTTTACCCGCAGCGAGCTGCAGATCAACGTCGAGCCCAATCCGGCCCTGATGTACGACTTCTACGGCTTCCCCGAGCCGCTCTATCACATCCGCTGGCCGGCCAGCAGCCCGCTCTGGTTGCAGGAGGCGGTGAGTGACCAGCTGCTGCTGGCGGGCCTGCCCGCCGAGCCGGTGCGCCGCGAGCTGGATCACGGGGTCTGGTCGCCGCTCTCGCTGATGGATCCCGCCAGCAGCGTCCCGCTGGTGCAGCTCTCCATCCCGGCCAGCTTCACCCCGCGCCAGCTGTGGCAGCTGGGGGAGGCGCTGCAGCAGCTGCGTGCCCAGGGGATCGGCATCCTGGCCTCCGGCGCCATCACCCACAACCTGCGGGCACTGGGGCCGGAAAACTCGCCGGTGCCGGGCTGGGCCCGCAGTTTCGTCGACTGGCTGGAGTTGACCATGGCCGAGGGTGACAGAGCGGCGCTGGAAGATTACCGCGCCCGCGCGCCGGGGGCGGTGGAATCCCACCCTCACGACGATCACCTGCGCCCGCTGTTCGTGGCACTCGGCGCCGCCGGCCAGGACAAGCCGGTCAAACTGCACGACAGCTGGGATGGCGGCAGCCTCTACATGGGCTCCTACCGCTTTGCATAGACGCGGCTGCCGTTCAGGCCAAGGCGTAGAGCAGGAGAATCGGATACAAGTGGCTGCGATCAGTGCTAAGTTATGTTGCAACCCATTTGATACCACTTTGAACCAACACAGAGCGCCGTCATTTGCGCTCTGTGTTTTGATTGCGGGATATCAGGGTTTACTTTCAATGCATTAACGCTACTCTGGCCAAAACGGCAGAATCGTCACATCGGGTGTGTTCTACGTCATCAGCGAGGCAAGGAGGCTTCAGCTTGCGCAATCACCACCCCTTTTTAGGGTTGAACCGCAGTGCAGGCCTGGTATTGCTCATCGGCCTGCTGCTCTCCCTGCTCGGCACCCTCCTCCTCCATTACAGCAATGACAAGCAGGTGCAAGCCAGCATCACGGCTGCCACGGAGCACGTCGCAGATACCGTCAAGGCGCGACTCGATCTGTATCAGTACGGTCTCAGAGGGGTACGTGGCGCCATCCTGACCGCCGGCGAACACGCCTTCAACAACGAGGACTTCGTTCGTTACAGCCTGACCAGGGATGTGGACAGTGAATTCCCCGGTGCCCGGGGTTTTGGCTTCATCAGGCGAGTGAAGGATGCCGATCTCGACGACTTCATCCAGCGCGCCCGACGAGATGGGCGGCCAGGTTTCACCCTTCAGCTGCTCTCGCCCTATCGGGGTGAACATTTCATCATCCAGTTTATCGAGCCGCTATCACGCAACAAGGCGGCCATCGGGCTGGACATCGCCTCGGAGCCCTCGCGCCGTGAGGCGGCCCTCGCCGCTATCCGCAGCGGCGAGGTACGGCTGACGCCCCCCATCACCCTGGTACAGGCCACGGGCAAGCCAAGGCAATCCTTTCTGATGCTGATGCCCATCTACCGCACCGTGACCACTCCAGCGACTCCCGAGGAGCGAGAGGCCGCCGGGTTTGGCTGGAGCTATACCCCCTTGCTGATGGAAGAGTTGCTGGACGCCCTGCATCTGGAGAGCCCGGCCTTTCACATCAGACTGATCGATGTGACCGACCCCCGGCATATCCAGCCCTTCTATACCAGTGCCATCGACCATGAGTCGCGCAATCCGCACCACATCACCATGTCCAGAGCCGCCGAGCGGGAAATTCATGGCCGCCGCTGGCAGATCAGGCTCGACGCCCACCCCCTGTTCGTGGCGCAGCTCAACCAGACCTCCCCCTATGTGGTGTTGTTCACCGGCGGCCTCTTCACTTTGCTACTCACCCTGCTTGCGCGCATGCGGGCCCAGGGGCAACAGCAACGTCTGCAACTCATTGAGGAACAGGCCAGGCTGGCCGCCATCGTGGCCGGTGCCAGTGACGGCATCATCGCCAAGACCCTGAGCGGCGTCATCGTAAGCTGGAACAAAGGGGCCGAAGATCTGTTCGGTTACCCGGCCGGCGAGGCGCTGACCCGTACCGACAGTGCGCTGTTTCAGACGGATCACGACAGCGCCAGCGAGAAAGCGCTGCTCGCCGACCTCAGGCAGGGCGTCCGGATCCCGAGCTTCTCCGCCCGGCGTCGGCACAGGGACGGCCATCTGCTGGATCTCTCCATCTCCATCGCCCCCATCTATGACCATAGGGGCAAGCTGGTCGGCACCTCAGAGACCATCCGGGACATCACGGCCCAGAAACAGGCAGAGGCCAAGATCCTGGAGCTCAACGCCAATCTGGAACATCAGGTGGCAGAGCGCACGGCTGAGCTGAGCAAGATCAACGTGTTATTGAGCAACGTCCTGCGCTCAGCCTCGGCAATCTCCATCATAGCGGCCGATCTGGAGGGCACCATCACCCTGTTCAACGAGGGGGCCGAGCAGCTGCTGGGATACAGTGCCGCCGACGTGGTCGGCAAGGAGACCCCCGGCATCTTCCACACCCGCGACGAGATGCAGGCCCGCAGTGTCGAGCTCAGCGCCCAATATGGCGAGCAGATCAGCGGTTTCCAGGTGTTCGTCTACAAGCCGGAACGGGAAGGGGCGGAGAGCCGGGAGTGGACCTATGTGCGCAAGGATGGCAGCCGCTTCCCCGTCACCCTGGTGATCACCGCCATCCGTGATGAACAGGGGCACAGTCAGGGCTACCTTGGCATCGGCCTGGACATCACCGACAGCAAGGCGGCCGAGAAGAAGCTGGCCGAGAGTCTCGAGATCACCCGCGCCATCCTGGACACCGCCGTCAACCCCATCATGACCATGGATCCTGACGGCCGCATTCACTCCCTCAACCCGGCCGGTCAGACCGCCTTTGACTATCAGGCCGGCGAGATCCAGGGCCGACAGGTGCAGACCCTGTTGCAAAGCAGCGATGAGTACGCGCTGGGTGAGGCCCCCCTCGGCACCCTCAGCGACAGCCAGCTGGCCGCCCTGATGGAGAGGGAGTTTATCGGGCGGCGGCGCGATGGCAGCGAGTTCCCGCTGCAGATGTCGATCGGCCGGATGCAGGCTGCAGGCTCCAGCATGTTCGTCTGCATCATGACCGACATGACCCAGCAGCTGGCCCAGCGCAACGAGATCCTGTCGACCCGCGATCAGCTGCAGATGGCGGCCGACGTGGCCGAGCTGGGGATCTGGTCATGGGAGCTCGGCAGCAACGCCCTGAGCTGGAACAACCGCATGTTCGAGCTCTACGATCTGCCGCTGACGCTCAGGGAGGAGGGGCTCAACTACCAGCACTGGGCAAACCGGGTGCACCCGGACGATCTGGCGGCCACCACCGCCAGCCTGAACCGCGCCGTGGCCGGCACCGGCATCTACGACCCCATCTTTCGGGTGATGCAGGACAACGGCGATCACCGGGTGATCCAGGCCGGGGCCAAGGTGGAGCGGGACAGCAGCGGTCAGGCGCTGCGCGTCATCGGCTTCAACCGTGACATCACTGCCCAGACCGAGCTGGAGTCCCGTCTGCTCTATGCCAAGGAGCAGGCAGATGCCGCCAGCCAGACCAAGTCCTCCTTCCTCGCCAACATGAGCCACGAGATCCGCACCCCCCTCAACGCCGTGCTCGGCATGTTGCAGCTGATCCAGTACACCGAGCTCACCGCCCGCCAGCTCGACTACGTGGTCAAGGCGCACTCTGCGGCCAACTCCCTGCTGGGCTTGCTCAACGATATTCTCGACTACTCGAAGATCGAGGCCAGCAAGCTGCAGCTCGACCTGCACCCCTTCGACATCGAGCTGCTGATGCGGGACCTGGCCATCGTACTGGACGGCAACCAGCGCCAGAAAGAGATCGAAGTCATGTTCGATATCGACTCCCATCTGCCCAATCTCCTGATCGGTGACAGCATGCGCCTGCAGCAGGTGCTCACCAACCTGGCGGGCAATGCCCTCAAGTTCACCATCAAGGGCCAAGTGGTGATCACCATGGCGCTGCTGGCCCGCCATGAGCAGACGGTCACCATCCGCGTGGCCGTCACCGACAGCGGCATCGGCATCAGCGCCCACCAGCTGGAGCGCATCTTCGAGAGCTTCACCCAGGCCGAGGCCTCCACCACCCGTCGCTTCGGCGGCTCCGGACTGGGGCTGGTGATCTGCAAACGCCTGCTCAAGCTGATGGGGGCAGAGCTGCGGGTCGAGAGTGAACCTGGCCGTGGCAGCCGCTTCTGGTTCGACATCACCCTGGCACAGGCCGCCCCCCAGTCTCTCAAGGAGGCCTGCCCGGACATGGCACCGCCACCCTACATTCTGGTGGTCGATGACAGCGAGCTGGCGGCAGAGCTGCTGCAACGCACCCTGCTGCAGCTCGGCTGGCAGGCCGAGCTGGTCCACTCGGGGGCAGAAGCCGTCCGCCGGGTCGGCGAGGCCCGTGCCCTGGGCCGTCCCTTCGACATAGTGCTGATGGACTGGAGCATGCCGGGCATGGATGGACTGAACGCCGCCGCCCAGATCCGGCTACAGGCCGGGCAAGACCCAGCCCCCGGAGTCATCATGGTCACCGCCTACGGCCACGAGGTGTTCACCGAGTCGCACCAGTCGGGCGCCACCCCCTTCGTCAGTCTGCTGACCAAACCCGTGACTCCCAAGCAGCTGGCAGAGGCCATCTATCAGGCCCTCCATGGCCAGGACGTCGCGCCCGCTCTCCCTGCCCAGCACACCCGCCGGCTGAGTGGTCTCACCCTGCTGGTGGTGGAGGACAATCTGCTCAACCGCCAGGTTGCCTGCGAGTTGCTGAGCTGCGAAGGGGCCAGGGTGCTGCTGGCCGAATGCGGGCGGGACGGGGTGGCCATGGTGTTGCAGCAAGCCCCCTCGTTTGATGCCGTGCTGATCGACATGCAGATGCCGGATATTGACGGGCTGGAGGCCACCCGCCAGATCCGGGCCCACCCGCAGTTTGCCAACCTGCCCATCATCGCCATGACCGCCAACGCCTCGGAAGCGGATCGCCAGCTCTGCCTGGCTGCCGGCATGAATGAGCATGTGGGCAAGCCCATTGCCCTCGAACAGCTGGTCTCCACCCTGCTGGCCCAGCTTGGCAAGGCTGGCCAGCCAGCCCTTGCCCAGCCCCCGTCCCCCGCAGCCAGCGAAGCCCTGCTGGAAGCGGAATCCGTCATACGCCAGCGTTTTGACAACGATATCGAGCTGCTGCAACGGATCCTGGGCCTGTTCGGCCCCGACATGGCAGAACAGCTGGAGGCCTTGCACCAGGCCATCGCCGCTGGCCAGGTCACGGAGGCCTGTCGCATATTGCACGCAATCAAGGGCAGTGCCAGCACCATGGGGGCCTGCCGACTGGCCACCCTGGCCAAGGCGCAGGAGCAGGCCCTGCTCCACGCCGACCAGTCGCAGGCCGCAGCGCTGCTGGCTGACGCCGGCTGGCTGCAGCTGTTGCAGGAGACGGTGCGGCTCAGCCTGGAGAGCCTCGACAAAACCTTCGCCCCGCCCCCCGATACCACCGCACCGCCGGCCGATGATGCCTTGTCCCTCGCCGAATGGCGGGAGGCCATGCAGCGCATCCTGACGCTGCTGGAAGATGGCAATCTGGCGGCGGTCGAGCTGACCGAGGCCCTGGCGCCCAAGACGCCGCCGCAGTTGCACGCCGCCTTTCACCAGTTTGCCGGCCTGATCGAGAATCTGGAGTTCGACGCCGCCCTCAAGTTGGGGAAATCCCTGTGCGTCAACCAATGATGGAGCCCAAGATGGTCCCCTGGAACCTGCCCACCAACCGTCGCCCCAAACTGCTGATCGTCGATGATCAGGCGATCAACATCAGGCTGCTGCACCAGCTCTTTCGCGAAGAGTGCGAGATCTTCATGGCCACCAGCGGGGAGCAGGCACTTGCCCTCTGCCGCAGCCTGCTGCCCGACCTTGTCTTGCTGGACGTCATCATGGACGGCATGAGTGGCCACGAAGTCTGCCAGCAACTCAAAGCGGATCCCGACACCCGGGATATTCCCGTCATCTTCGTCACGGCCCAGCAGGAGGAGACGGACGAAGAGTACGGCCTGGCCCTCGGCGCGGTGGATTTCATCAGCAAGCCCATCAGCCCCAACATCGTCAGGGCCAGGGTGAAGACCCACATCACCCTCAAGCTGCAGGGGGACTTGCTGCGCAACCTGGCCATGCTCGACGGCCTCACCGGCATACCGAACCGGCGCCAGTTCGATGATGAGCTGACGCGGCAGTGGCGCCAGGGTTGCCGGGACAACACCCCCCTCTCCCTCATCATGCTCGATGTCGATTATTTCAAGCGCTACAACGACCGCTATGGCCATCAGGCCGGCGATCACTGCCTGCAGGCCATCGCCGCCGTGCTGGCCGAGCGGCTGGGCAGGCCGCACGATCTGGTGGCCCGCTACGGCGGTGAGGAGTTTGCCTGCGTGCTGCCCAACACCCCCCTGGCCAGCGCCGTCCATCTCGCCGACAGCATGTGCAGCGCCGTGCGCGAGCTGGCCATCGAGCACCTCGCCTCAGAGGTGGCCAGGGTGGTAACCATCTCCCTTGGCGTGGTCTGTGCCATCCCCAGCCAGACCGGCACGCCGCAACAGCTGCTGGAGGCGGCCGACCGCCAGCTCTACCGGGCCAAAGAGGCAGGACGGGCCAGAGTCGCCGCCGATGGCGAGGGGGGATGAGTCCTCTGCCGTGCCTGCCCCCTCTCCGAAACAGGAGTCAGGGCGGGCAGTTAGCAGGCCGCTGGCGAGTCCCGTCCCGCCTGCGGCCTTGCCGTTTGCACTGACAAACTGCTGATTAAAGGTTCATTGTGCGCCGCTCTTCGGTAGAATCGCCGCTTTCGATCACCATCCAACCGGCGGGAGGGGCACAATCTGGCAATGAACCTGATCCGACCCCTGCTGCTGCTCTGCCTGCTGCTGCCCCTCTGCGCCCAGGCGCTCACCCTGCACAGTCGCCCCTACCTGCAAAGCCCCCCGGCGCCCGCCAGCACGGCTGACCAGCCCTGGCTCGCCGAAATGACGACGCTGCGGGTCGGGGTGCTGCGCCACGACTATCGCCCGTTCGCCATGATCGGGCCCGATGATCACTTCGAGGGGATCGCCGCCGACTACCTCGACATCCTGGCCAGGGCGCTGCAAAAACCGGTGAAACTGCGGGCATTCAACGACTCGCGCAGCGCGCTGGCGGCGCTGCGGGCCGGGGATCTCGACCTCGTCAACCTCGGCAACCTCAACCTCGGCACCTCCGAACAGGCGGGCATCGCCCTCAGCCGGCGCTATTTCAGCAGTGCCCCCGTCTTCTCGGCCCTCGCCGCCGAACAGGGGCCGCTGCTGCTGCCGGGCCAGCGGGTCGCCACCGTGCGAGGCTACGTGAACGAAGCCGCCTTCAAGCGCTACTACCCGGACCTGGTACTGGTCAATTACCCCTCCAACGTGGCAGCCTTCGATGCGGTCTTCTTCGGCCACGAGCCGCTGCTGCTAAGCGACCCCCACTCCCTGCACTACCTCAACAGCGAGCGCTTCGACAAGATCCGCCAGCGCAGCCAGGCGCAGCCCGCCATCGCGGCAGACGGCTTTCGCTTCGCGGTGTCGGCCGCTCACCCCGGCTTGCTGGCCCTGCTCGACCAGACCCTGGAGGGGGTAAGCGACGTCACCCGCAGCCTCATCTTCAACCAGTGGAACGGCCCCATCCGCGACATCATCGAGCGCCCCGGCGATCTCTACAGCCGCGAGGAGCGCGCCTGGCTCGCCAGCGCCGGCCCGGTGAAGGTGTGGCTGATGGACGACCTCTACCCCTACGGGGTGCGCGACTACGACAACCAGCTCACCGGCATGTCGGTGGAGATGCTGGAGAAGATCAGCAAGCGCTCCGGCCTGCGCTTCGAGTTCGTCAGTTACGGCTCGGAGCAGGCGCGCAAGGAGGCCCTGCTCAGGGGGGCGCTGGATCTCATCGGCGCCATCTCCCGCCCGGTGGCCGAGGGTTACCGGCTGCGTCCCTCCCTGCCCTACGCCACCGACGACATCTATGTGCTGGTGGCCCGCAAGGGGGATGCCTTAAGCGGCGATCTGGCACAGCTCGCCGGCAAGCGGGTGGGCAGCACCATCTACAACCCCATCGCCAAAGGGCTTGGCGACAGCCAGGTGAGCTTTCTGGAGAGCGCCGACGAGGCGATGGAGGCGGTCAACGAGGGACGTCTCGATGCCGCCATCGTGCCGCTCTATTTTGCCCAGCACGCGGTGGAGGGGGGGCGGCTTCAGCAGATCCGCATCGCCGGCCCCGCCGACGACCAGCCCATCCGGATGGGTTTTGCCGGCCTCTCCGCCAACCGGATGCTGATGGACATCATCGACAAGACCATCCTCTCCATCGCTCCCAACGAGCTGGCGATGATGAGTTACCAGTGGCGCAACCGCAAACTGCCGGCCCCCACCTTCATGGAGCGCAACGCCCCCTATTTCTACCTGCTGCTGGCGGGGCTGTGCGCCGTCGCCCTGCTGCTGTTTTACCGCAACCGCATGCTCAACCGGCTGGCCCGCTCGGAGCAGGCCTCCCGCCGCCAGTTGGAGGAGCACGTGCGCTTCATCGAGGCGCTCGGCGAGAGCCTGCCCCACCCCATAGTGGTGCGCGACAAGGGGGGCAAGGTGATCCTCTGCAACAGCAAGTACCTGGCCACCCTCAACGCCCCCATCGAGCGGGTGCTCGGCACCTCGTTTGCCGAGGGGCTCAAGGGGCTGCTCGGCGCCGAGGCCATCGCCGCCCTGGAGCAGGATTTTCAGCAGGTGCTGCGAAGCGGCAGCCCCATACTGTCGGATCGCATCTTCAGCCAGCGCGGCCCGCGCCAGTTCGTCTACCACTGGATGGTGCCCTACTTTGACTACCGCGGTGCCATCAGCGGGGTGATCAACGGCTGGATAGACATCACCGAACGCAAGACCATGGAGGAGGCGCTGCGCCGCGCCAAGGAGCAGGCCGACCGCGCCAGCCGGGCCAAGAGCGACTTTCTGGCCACCATGAGCCACGAGATCCGCACCCCCATGAACGCCATTCTCGGCATGCTGGAGCTGGCGAGCCAGGATCCCGCCCTCGCCCGCCACACCGACGAGCAGCTGCGCATCGCCTCCGAATCCGCCAACGGCCTGCTCGATCTCATCGGCGACGTGCTGGACATCTCCAGCATCGAAGCGGGCCAGCTGACCCTCGCCCCCGAGCCGTGCGAGCTGGCGCCCCTGCTCCACTCGGTGGCCCGCGCCTGCAAGGGGATGGCCCAGCAGAAGGGGCTTGGCTACCGGGTCGAGCTGCCCCCCCTGCCGCGGGTGCTCATCGACCCGCTGCGCCTGCGCCAGATCGTCTTCAACCTGCTCGGCAACGCCATCAAGTTCACCGAGCGGGGGGAGGTGAGCCTGCAGGCCAGCCTCACGGGGAGCACGGAGCAGCCGCTGCTGCACCTCATCATCCGCGACAGCGGGGTGGGCATCGCCCCCGACAAGCTGCCCGGGCTGTTCAGCCCCTTCTACCGCGCCCACGATCCGTACCAGTTCGCCGGCACCGGCCTTGGTCTCAATATCGCCCGCATGCTGTGCCAGTTGATGGGGGGCAAGATAGCGGTCAGCAGCGAGCTTGGCAGCGGCACCGAGCTCAGGATCCGGCTGCCGCTCACCCCGCTGGCCGCCCCCCTCGAGCCCCTCGACGCCGCTTCGCCGCCGGCCGGGCCACTGCTTGTGCCCTCCCCCCGGCCGGTTGCGCCAACCCGGCTGCGGGTGCTGGTGGTGGACGACAACCACGCCAACCAGGTGCTGCTGCGCCAGCAGCTCAAGCACCTGGGCCACGAGGTGTGCGTGCGCGGCAACGGTGCCGAGGCGCTGCAGGCCAGCCAGAGCCAGGACTTCGATCTCGTCATCACCGACTGCCAGATGCCGCTGATGGATGGCTTCGAGCTCACCCACCGCCTGCGCGCCCGCGGCCACACCCAGCCTATCTGGGGCTTCACCGCCCACGCCACAGCGCGCGAGCGGGAACTCTGCCTGGCCGCCGGCATGGACGACTGCCTCTACAAACCCATCGGCCTGACCCGGCTGCGCACTGCCCTCTCAACCCTCGAGCAGAGCAGCGCCAGCGCTCAGCCCCAACTCTGATGATCCGGGCCAGTTGGCCAGGTTCTGCGCCCCGTCACCCGCTCAGTGATAACGCCCAAAAAGCGTGGGGGGCCATCAGGCCCCCCGCAAACACACCGGATAAGGAAACCCCTTACTTGGCGGCGCTATCCTTCACGCACTTCTGGACAAAGCTGTTCTTGGCCGCGCCCGCCAGCTTCTTGTCGACCGCCGCCTTCTCGCACTTGGCCGCCGGATCCATCGCCGCGCCCGTCTTCACGCACTTCTGGATAAAGCTGTTCTTGGCCGCACCGGCCAGCTTCTTGTCAGCCGCGGCTTTCTCGCACTCGCCGCTCACAGCGCCGGCGGCATCTTTCACGCACTTGCCGACAAAGCTGGTCTTGGCGGCGCCCGCCAGTTTTTTGGCCGCGGCCTGCGCCTCGCACTGCAACTGGGCTGCGTCGTTGGCAAAGACTGGATTGGTCAGCAACACGCTGCCGCAGAGCAGGCCGAACAGGATGGCAATACGCTTCATATGACGTTCCTTATTGTGATGTGTTGGCATGGTGACCTGTTTGCATGATGATCTGATTGCAAGTAACTGTGATGACAACAGCTGATTGTTGCCGCAGATCCCCCGCCTTGCCAGCCAGGGCCACGGAGCACAGGGCACCATAGCCCGCACTATAGCGCCGATTGGCTAAGCGGGATTCTCCCCGGCCAGCCCTTCCTCAACAGTCAGCTTGCTCCTTTCTTCCCCGCCACGCTCTCCAAGCCAATAAAATCAAGGGCCATGGGAATCCTGTTTCCGACAATGTCGATTTCTTGAGCCAGCGCATAAAACACAGATATTCCTGATAGTTACGTCATTTTTTGACTGGTGAGACCAGATTCGATTGGCTTAACATAGCCATCCGGTGCCTATTCATTGGCGATGGGTTGCTACCCTCTCCGGTTAATGGAGCATTTTGGAATGCTGTAATCCATAGGCAGTAGCGTGGGTTTTCATTGGATAACGTCTTGCTCAGAAAGGTACTTATCCCGGATTTTTTAGACCAACAGGATTAGTTATGAAGGCTTATTTTTTGGATGTTTCGCAAGGTGATTCAACATTAGTTATAACTTCAGATAATAAATCCATACTGATTGATTGCAATTATAGCGATAGTGATTCAATCAGTATTATAAAAGAAACATTAAAAAATAATGAACTAGATGAAAATATCCTCGATGCTGTTTTCATTACACACCCACACGAAGACCATATAAAAGGAATTGGTCTAATTGACGAACACTTTACCGTAAATGCTATATATGAATCAGGTCACAGATTATTCGTACCAGATAATGAAAAACCTAAGCACTATATGGATATGCTTGCCTTTATTAGAAAGGCACCTAACAAAAACCATAAGCTCACAGCCTATAATGAATTCCATATTGGCTCTGCAAAAATAAGTGTATTTTCACCCACGAGAGCATTCCTATCAGATGAAAGACCAACAGAAAGAGATATTCATGATCAATGCTTGGTGTTTAAGTTAGAGGATGATAAAACAAGCATAATGTTTACTGGTGACTCCAGTATGGAGTCGTGGCGGGATTATATAGTTGAAAATTATTCTGATATCAAAGGCAAACCCAACCTTTTAAAGTCAGACATATTGTCAGCAAGCCATCATGGTTCCAATACTTTTTTCTTTCCAACAGCGAGTAATGATGGAAACCCATATACTCTTGGCATGGAAAAAATAAGCCCCGACATAACTATAATTTCCGCTGGGAAAGCTAATCGCCATGGGCACCCAGATAGAAAAGCCTTGGAGATATATAAAAAAGAATCTATCAATGCAAGCTCTGTATTTCAGACTAAGGATGTTGGGACAATATGTTTGCAAAGTAGGAATGGGTCTTATACCATAATGACTGAAAACATGCTTAAAAGCATCCAACATAGTACGTCTGATGCAAAGCTGCAGATATCTAATGACCCCCAATCCCTCCCCTTAATTCCATATTCAACAGGCGTGGATATAAAATTTACGGCAAGCATCATTAACAAACCTCAAGAGCATGGTGACTTAGTATATAAATGGACTGTTCAAAACAACTCAAAAAAACCAGATCGACACCACGATATGTACGAAGGACAAAAAGGCAATTCGCATATTTATAGAAATAAAACGGCTTATGAAGGGATACACACTCTTTTATGTGAAGTCACAACAAAAACAGGGAAGAAAATATGCGCCAAACATATTCAGGTTAAGGTTAAAAAGTCATGAAAGAAAGAGGTATAGCATTTTCGGGTGGTGGTTTCAGGGCTACATTATTTGCTGTGGGCTCACTAATTAGAATTAACGAAGAAGGTCTCCTTAAAACTTTTGACACATTTACAAGTGTGTCAGGAGGGGCAATAGCTATTGGATACCTATCTTTAGTTTGGGATAAGCTTAATTTCATTCCACATCAAACAAAACATGGACTGTATTACGCCGACAATTTTTTTGAGGTTTTCGTAGAACCACTAATGACCTTCTGCGAACGTTCAATAGATATTAAAGCAATTACTAGAAGTATTTTGACATTAAAGAGGCCATGCTATGCCCTAGAAGATTACTATAATAAATACTTATTTAATGATTCAAAATTAGAGCACATAACAAACGAGACTGAATTTATTTTTTATGGCACAAACTATGATACTGGAGCTAGTGTTAGATTAACTAGAGACAGCATTAGAGATTACCAGTTAGGTACAGCGACAAAACATGGATTAAAACTCTCGTCAGCAGTTGCCATATCTAGTTCATTCCCCCCGTTCATGTCACCATATGTCATTAAAAACCCTAATATGGAATGGCAAGACTCTACATATAGCCAGATAAGAGACCAAGATAAACTTTTATATCTCAGACAGAACATGAGGCTTGTTGATGGCGGATTATACGATAACTTAGGAATCGAAGCTCTATGGAAAACAAAAGATCAACAAGAATATAAATCTGTTTTTGTAGCTGATGCAGGAGCCCCATTCTCAATTCCACAGTTCAATAACAAATTTATGAGAAAATTTCAAAACTGTATTATCCTTCAACAACTAAGGGTAACCGATATAATTATCCAACAACAGCGCGCATTAAGAAAACGTTGGTTAATCAGTAACTATAACACCCCTGGTTGTTATAATGGCATATATTGGGGCATTGATACTGACATAAGAAAATATAATGTGGAGCATATAATTAAACCAGAGTCACGTTTATTACACTTATCTCAATGTAAATCTTTAAGCACCCAACTAAGCCCCTTTAAGCTAAAGACGAATAAAGACATTTGCAACTATGCCTATGCTCTCTGTGATGCAGCACTATTAAGCTACAACAGACATCGGGCTGTTGAATCAAAATTTCCTTTTTGACTGTGAATTAGAGCATAGCGGCCACCAGATCGGCGCTCTGACATCTCAATCACAATAGGGCACTGTATTGGTTACCCCGCTGATGCGCCGAGACGACGCCATAGTGCCAGAGCGCGAAACAGGGATGACCAGCGAACTGCGGCGGGGCTTTTCCCCCTTCGAGAGCAAAGCGCTCGCCCAAATAAAGAGACCATGAACATAGATCGTCGATGATTCCCTCATCGACATTCGTCCAAAAAGAAAAATAAAAATCCCCCGTTATCGGGGGATTTTTTATTTCTATCAGTTATCTCAGCTCAGCGGCTTAACCCACCAAAAACGCCCTTAACCGGGCAAACTCCGCAGGCAGATTATGAGAGAGCAGCGGCAGCACGGCCTGCTTGGCGAGCGGGCCGGGCAACGGCATATCCAGCCCCGGGATCTCGCCCACCGACTCCTTGAATTTGTGTAGAGGCTTATACGTTTGTCAGCATCTGTTTCTCTCTCTCCAACCAATACTCCCTTTCAACCCCCACCCCGGCCACAAACTCGGGATCGTGGGAGACCAGCAGCAGGGTGCCCGGATAGTCGGCCAGCACCTGAGTGAGCAGCTGGCGCGAGGGGTGATCCAGATGGTTGTCCGGTTCGTCCAGCAGCAACAAATCGGGCCGTTGCGCCAGCACCATCAAGAGGCCCAGTTTTAGCCGCTCGCCACCGCTCAGCCCATGGCAGGGCGCCAGGGCGCGATCACCGCGCAGCGCTATGCCCGCCAGCCGGGTTCTTGCGTCGCTCTCGCAGAGTGTCGGTGCCACTGCCAGTAGGTTGGCGAGCGGGCTGAGGTCTAGCGCAATCAGGCTGAGCCCCTGATCAAGACACGCCATCCGGCCATTGATGCGAAAGCTCCCCGCCTCGGGCGCCAGCTCGCCGCGCAGCATCTGCAGCAGGCTCGACTTGCCGCTGCCGTTGCGACCGGCCAAGAGACAGCGAGCCCCCCGCTGCAGCACCAGATCTACCTGCTGACCATGCCAGCGTGTGTGGCGCGCCGCCGTGATCACCAGCGGCTGGGCCGCCCCCTTGCGATCGCTTTCCGCTGGCCACTGCATGACAAGCGGCTGCACCGCCGCCAGCGCGGCCGCCGCCTCGGCGCGCGCCTCCAGCTGGGCACTGTGGCCCCGCTCGTGGCGATCCAGCACCTTGCCAAGGGATTTGCCCGCCTGATCCGCTTTGAAATCGAGCAGAATCTTGGCCTGGGAGCCGCGCTCGCGCCGCCCCTGACTGGCCCGTCTGGCCGCCTGCTCACGCACCTTTTGCACGCTGCGCGCCGCCGCCTTTTCCCGGAGCTCCGCCTGCACCAGCCGGGCGCTGCGGGCAGCCTGCAGCTCGGCCTGCTGCGCCAGAAATGCCTCAAACGAGAGGCTGGCACTCTGCAGCCCCTGCTCGCTCAGCTCCAGTATCTGGCTCCCTTGATTGAGCAGGCGCCGGTCGTGACTTACCAGCAGATAACCACCACTGTGGCTGGCCAATCGCTGGCTCAGCCACGCGATGCCACTGGCATCCAGGTGGTTGTCCGGCTCATCGAGCAGCAGAAAGTGAGCAGATCTCGCAAACAGTGCCAGCAGGCGCAAGCGGGTGAGCTGGCCGCCGCTCAGGGTGCTGACCGGGGCATGGGCATCGAGTCTGAGGCCCGCCTCTGCCAGCAGGTCGGCAAGATCGCGGCGCAGGTGCCAGCGATCAGCCAGCAGCTCGAAATCGTCCAGGGCGCAGCTCCCCTGCTCGATGCGCTCAAGGGCCCGCAGCGGCTCGCCCCAGCCGACAAGGTCGACCACACTGGCTGCGCCGTCATAAGCTTGAGCCGGTGCAAACTGGGACAACCAGCTGATGGGGGTCAACCACTCAATCTTGCCAGAAGCCGCGCGGCGCTGGCCTGCCAGCAGTGCGAGCAGCAGGCTCTTGCCGATGCCGTTGCGGCCGATCAGGGTGCAGCCCGCAGCGGGCAAAGTGAAGGTAAGGGGCACAGTGCAGGCGCCGAAGGGCAGCTGCAAGGCATTGATATGACATGCGATATGGGTCATCTGAACTCCTGTGGGCCAATGCGGGAGCCGCAGGCCAAGAGCCAAGCCAAATGACAGGGACACGTGTCCACAAGTGGGAAAACAAACAAGGAATCAGCATCAACCTGTCACGGTAAGACGCACCCGTTCTCCCTGGCGGGAGAGGAATCAACAGCGGGGTGCGGACAGGTTAAATGCGCATCGGAGGAAGTACTCATATATCAAAGGAGCCAAGAGGCTAACCCGGTGAGTGCGGGCAGGTCAACCGCCATGACCGGGTTCACGCAGCTATGCCGCTGAATTTTCACCCACAAAAAGCCTCGTATGAAAACCAGTCAAGAGAGGCAATTCAATACCCATATGGAGCACAATTGATGACTGAGTTGATCTAGACTGTGCGCTCTTTTTTATTCGGGACTCGACAATATGAAACGCGCTTTCTTCGCCGCTCTGACCATGCTGGCTGCACCTGCCATGGCCGAACAGACCATTGCCCACCACTTCGCCACACTGGAATACCAGCGGATCATCGATGGCTGCCAGATGTATCGCCTCAATACCCCGCAAGGCGCGACCCTGCTGTTCGGACACAACTTCAATGACACTGGCGTCAATGCGGAAGGAGGCGTCTCTGCCGGTACCATGGATCTTTACTCCTACATGTATTCGGACCCGAAATATCGCAGCTACTCCCTGCGGGGCACCAATAATCTCTATCAGCCCTCCACCAGCGACTCTTATACCTTTATGACCCTCTCCGTCGGGGCCGGCAGATCACCCGACAACTTCATGTTGTCCCAGCGCAAGAACATCGAACGGGCGACCTCTTACTCCAGCGGCGATACCCAGCTCTCGATGCATTTCTATGACGGACAGGATCAGCCGAAATATGACAAAGCGATGCCGAAATATCTCTCGCTGTGCGGCAGCAACATTGCCTCCTTCGACTCATTGACCAGCCTTAGACTGCGCATCGCCAGCTCCACCATCAAGGTGCAGTACCCAAGATTCAACCAGCCTGCCGGGATCAAGGCCAGCAATGATCTGGTCAGCGAAGTCCAGCTCGCCTGGAGCAATGTCGACAACAGCGCCATCACGACCCGTCAGCTTAAATACACCCGCATCTCCCGCGCCGAGAAACTCGACAAGCCGCAAGATCAGAAATTTGTCGAGCTGGCCAAACTCGGTATCAACGACGATCGCTATATCGACATCAATGGCGACCAGAATCCTCTGATCCCGGGCAAGGAGTATGTCTATCAGGTGCAGTACTGCGACGGTTACGACTTCTGCGAAGCGAGCCCTCAGGTGATTGGCAAAGCCAATTAAGCAGCACGCTATCGAAGCAATAAAAATCCCCCGCGCTCGGGGGATTTTTGTTTCCTGTTTATCCTGTTTGGCGGGCAACTGTCTGCGCCGGTGCTCGCTATCAGCGGTTCTTGAGCGCCTCCACCCTGGCGATCAGGATGGCCATAAAGCCGGAGATGATGATCAACCCGACGCTGACAGGCAGCACAGAGACGGCGTAAGGAACAACAATTGCGCCACCGACCAGAGAATCCGAGAAGATGCTCAAGGGCAGCGGCAACAAGATTAACAGTGCGATATAAACCAGCACCCTGGCGATCACCAGAGGGGTCTTAAGGGATTGCGTTACGACTCTTCGGTACGGCCACATGATGGTTTGCTCCCTGATCCGTTATTATCCGGCCATCGGCCGCCAACCCTGAGCAGGGTGCCGGCCTTGTTCGTCCATGATGGCTTCATGCAGCACCCTGATTAACAGCCACCGAGCGGCTGGTCAAGGGATTCCCCATCGGCGGCTTTTTCCCACGATTTTTATTCTTCTGCGCGCCGCCACTATGGCGGAGAAAACCTGCATCAAACCGGCGCCGCACCACAGCAACCTCTGACAAGTGTTTCTATATCAGCAGCTTGTTGATTGCCTGCCATTCGGGGGCTTGTAGCAGCCCCCACTCTGGGATAGCCCCAGAGAGCGTTCAGGCAGAAGGCGCGGGATCCACCGCGGCCAGCAGCGCTGTGCCGTAGGAGTTGTCTATGGTGCAGCGCCACTGCCCATCGGTTTCTTTGCGAAACACATAGGTGGCGCGGCGGGTTTCCTCAGTCAAGCTCCCCTGGCCATCGGGGTAATTGAGCCGGGTCTCCATGATCACCAGCGCATTGTCGGCCCCCTCGATCACCTCCATGGCGCCCTGTTTCACCTTGAGCTGTCCCTGAAAGTAATCCGAGATGGCAGTGAAGGCGCCGCGGATGGCGGGAATGCCGCGCACCACCATGCCGGGCTTGACCACCAGGGTGGCGTCCTCGGCGTAGAAGGCCATCAGGGCGTCGAAGTCGCGCCGGGAGATGGCCGCATCGCAGGTCTCGATAAGAGTTCGAAGGGGATGCTGATTCATCTTCACTCCTTATAGGAGGCGGCTTGCCCGCCCTGTCATGGATAGAAAGCAACGGTATAGAAAACAACGGATAGAAAAATCCCCCGAGGTCGGGGGATTGGCAATCAACTTAACCGAGCAGGAAGGCCCTTAGCGGGGCAAACTCCGCCGGCAGATTGTGGGACAAGAGCGGCAGCGCGGCGTGCTTGGCAAGGGGCCCGGGCAGCGGCACGTCCAGCCCCAGGATCTCGTCTACCGACTCCTTGAACTTGGCCGGATGGGCGGTGCAGAGGAACACCCCCACCTCGTCCTCAGCCAGCTGTTCGCCCAACAGATCCCAGGCGATGGCGCCGTGGGGTTCGCACAGGTAATCCAGCTGGTGCAGGCGCTGCAACGCATCGCGAGTCTGGGCATCGTCACGCATGCCTGACCCCAGGGTCTCCAGCGCCCAGCCTTTGCGACGGCACAGCTCTTCTACTCGCGGCCAGTTGTTGGGGCGGCTCACATCCATGGCGTTCGACAAGGTAGCGACCGTCTGGTGCGGATCCCACTGACCGGTTTTCAGGTAGCGCGGCACGGTATCGTTGGCGTTGGTGGCGGCGATAAAGCGCTTCACCGGCAGCCCCAGCGCCTTGGCGATTAAGCCTGCGGTGAGGTTGCCAAAGTTGCCGGACGGCACGCTGATGACTGCCTTGGCACGATCGGCTTTCGGCAGTTGGGCCACCGCCTCGAAGTAGTAGCAAACCTGGGCCAGCAAGCGGCTGATGTTGATGGAGTTGGCGGAGTTCAGACCAATGGCCTTTTTCAGCTCCTCGTCATCGAAGGACTGCTTCACCAGCGCCTGGCAGGCATCGAAGTCGCCGTCGATGGCGATGGTGCGGATGTTGCCCCCCAAGGTGCAGAACAGCGCCTCCTGCAGCGGGCTGATCTTGCCCTTGGGGTAGAGGATCACCACCTCGATCCCCTCCAGCCCGTAGAAGGCGTGGGCCACGGCGGCGCCGGTGTCGCCGGAGGTGGCGGTCAAGATGGTGATCTTGTCGTTGGTTCTAAACGCCGCAAGGCACTGGGCCATAAAGCGGCCGCCGAAGTCCTTGAACGCCAGAGTCGGGCCGTGGAACAGTTCGAGGGCATAAGTGCCATCTTTGAGTTTCACCAGCGGCGCCGGGAAGGTGAAGGCGGCCTTGACCAGCTCGTGTACCTGAGGCGCGGGCACTTCGTCCCCCAGCAGGTGGCTGAGGATGCGGGCGGAGCGCTCCACCAGCGGCAGATCCAGCAGGGCATCCACATCGGCCAACGGCTCAAGCTGCTCGGGGAAGAACAGACCCTGCTCGCGACCCAGACCCTGGCGCACCGCCTGGGCGAAGCTCACCTGTTCACTCTTGTCCTTGATATTGTAAAGATTCATAGCTCGCTTCCTGTTACCCGTGCCCCGGCCATGTCGAGTTTGCAAACCCGGGCAAATCCATCTTCGTTCTGCACGAAATGTGCATCCATCCAATCTTTCATGCGCTCGGCCTGGGCCAGATCCTTCATCACCACGAACACGCTGGGACCGGAGCCCGAGATGCCGGTGGCCAGCGCCCCGTTCTGGGCGGCCTGGGCTCGCACCTCGTTAAAGCCTTCAATGAGCGCCGCGCGGTAGGGCTCGGCAATCACGTCTTTGAGTACACTCGCCGCCAGCCCCTCCTGCCCGGTGTAGCTGGCGTGCACGAAGGCGGCCAGCCGGCGGCCATAGGTGAGGCAATCCTGGCGGCGATACTGGGCCGGCAGAATGGCGCGGGCGGCAGCGGTGGAGACCACTGTGCCCGGGTAGCAGACCACCCAGTACCACTCGTCAAACACCGGAATACCCTGGCTGATGACGCCGTGCTCTTCCAGCACCAGCTGCATGCCGCCCAGATAGCAGGGGGCGACGTTGTCGTAATGGACGGAGCCGGAGATCTTGCCCTCCATCTCCCCCATCAGCAGCAGCAATTCGTGTTCATTGAGGGGGGCGCCGTGAAAGGCGTTGAGGCCTTCGAGTGCCGCCACCACGCTGCAGGCGCTGGAACCCAGACCCGAGCCCACCGGCAGGTTCTTCTCCAGCACCATTTCGAGCGGCTTGAGACCAAGGCCGCGCTTCTCCAGCGCCTCGCCATAGGCGAGCCAGCAGTCATGGAGGATGTTCTTTTTCGGGTCAGCCGGCAACTTGTGGGCGTAGCGGCCCACGGCTGAGAGGGCAAACGGCACATCGGCTGCCTTGACCTGGACGCGATCCCCGAGCAGAGAGCCATCCACGGGGGCGAGCGCCGCCCCCAGTACATCGAATCCCACGCTCAGGTTGGCGCTGGAGGCGGGAGCATAGGCCACCACGCTGCCGCTCTGGTACATGTCTGAACTCATGCTTACAACTCCTGCTTCCAGTTCTGGGTGCGCAGCACGTCGGCAAAGACGCCCGCGGCGGTCACTTCGGTACCGGCGCCATAGCCGCGCAGTACCAGCGGGATCGGCTGGTAGTAGGTAGAGAAGAAGGCGAGCGCGTTCTCCCCGTCTTTGACCTTGAACAGCGGCTCGTCGGCGCCGACCGCCTTGATGGCGACCTTGCACTTGCCACCCTCGATGGAACCCACGTAGCGCAGCACCTTACCGTCACGCTGGGCGGCCGCAAACTGGTCGCGGAACCAGCCGTCAGCCTCCGGCAGGCGGGCCATAAAGGCTTCCACGTCGCCGCTGACGTCAAAGCCGGGCGGCAGGGCCTGCTCAACCTCGACATCGGAGAGCTCCAGCGCCATGCCGGCCTCGCGGGCCAGAATGAGCAGCTTGCGGGCCACGTCCATGCCGTTGAGATCGTCGCGCGGATCCGGCTCGGTAAAGCCGTTGCCACGGGCAATCTTGGTGGCGTCGGAAAAGGCCATCCCCTCGTCCAGCTTGCCGAAGATAAAGGAGAGTGAACCGGACAGCACGCCATCGAAGGCGCGCAGCTTGTCGCCGGCCTTGATCAGGTTCTGCAGGTTCTCGATGACCGGCAGGCCGGCGCCCACGTTGGTTTCGTACAGGAACTTGCGGCGAGTCTGGCGGGCGGTGCGGCGCAGCGCCTTGTAGTAATCGAGCGACCCGGTATTGGCCTTCTTGTTCGGGGTGACCACGTGGAAACCGGCGGCGAGGAAGTCGGCGTACTGGACGGCGATGGCCTCGCTGGAAGTGCAATCGACGATCACCGGGTTGATGAGGTGGCTCTCTTCCACCAGCTTCTTCACCGCCTCCAGGCTGAAGCTGTCACGGGCTTCCACCAGCTGTTCACGCCAGTTGGCGAGGTTCAGGCCATCCTTGTTGACCGCCATCTGGCGGCTGTTGGCGATGCCCACTACCCGCAGGCCAGTGCCCTGCTCGGCCAATACCG
Organism: Aeromonas sp. s5; assembly: GCF_040907865.1. Taxonomy (NCBI): domain Bacteria; kingdom Pseudomonadati; phylum Pseudomonadota; class Gammaproteobacteria; order Aeromonadales; family Aeromonadaceae; genus Aeromonas; species Aeromonas sp. s5. The sequence goes on along the minus strand of NZ_JBFOCO010000023.1, from coordinate 295,311 downwards.
GCTGCTGGCGGGCAATCTGATCCACCAGGGCTGCTCCGACACCGCCGACGCCGACCACGAACAAGTCGATGAACTGTTGGCTGCCGAAGAAGTTCTGGTGGCAGGCCTTGATGGCCTCCGCCACCTTGCGATCCCGCACCACCGCCGAGATGGAGCGCTCGCTCGACCCCTGGGCGATGGCAACGATGTTGATGGAGGCCTGAGCCAGCGAGGTGAAGAAGCGGGCTGCCATTCCCTTGGAGGTGCGCATGCCGTCACCGATGAGGGAGATGATCGCCAGATCCTGCATGATCTCCAGCGGATCCAGCAGCTGGTTCTTGAACTCCAGCTCGAACTCGCGCTCCAGTACCTTGCGGGTCTTGTCGCAGTCATAGCTGTGGATACAGAAGCTGACGCTGTATTCGGAGGATGACTGGGTGATGAGGACGATGCTGACCCCGGCGCGGGAGACGGCGGAGAAGATGCGGCCGGCCATGCCCACCATACCCTTCATGCCGGGGCCGGAGACGTTGAACATGCACATGCCGGAAAGATCCGAGATGGCCTTCACTTTCAGGTCATCATCCCCCTGGTCGACCCCGATGAGGGTGCCCGGACCCTGGGGGTTGAAGCTGTTCTTGATGAGGCAGGGAATGTGGAACTGGGCCACCGGCGCGATGGTCTTCGGGTGCAGCACCTTGGCGCCGAAATAGGAGAGCTCCATCGCCTCCTTGTAGGAGAGGGTTTTGAGCAGATAGGCATCCGGCACCAGGCGCGGGTCGCAGTTGTAGCAGCCTTCCACGTCGGTCCAGATCTCGCAGCACTCGGCATCCACGCAGGCGGCCAGCACGGCGGCGGAGTAGTCGGAGCCGTTACGGCCCAGCAGCACGGTCTCACCCTTGTCGCTGCCACCGGTAAAGCCCGGCATCAGGTAAAGGCAATCGGAGCGCAGGCCCTTGGCGGCGAAGCGCAGGCGGGAGGCTTCGATGTCGACGTGAGCCTCCAGATAGCCGCCGTCGGTCACCAGCAGCTGCTCCGGTACTATGATATCCAGCTCGAGGCCGCGCACCCGCAGCAGTTCGTGCATGAAGGCGATGGAGAGGTTCTCGCCCCGGCTCAGGATGCGGGCCTGCACGTTGTCCGGGCAGAGCCCCAGCAGGCGGATGCCCTGCATCAGCCGCTCCACCTGATCCAGTTCGCTGGTGAGACGGGCCTGCAGCGCCTTGTCATCCAGCGCCGGATAGGCTGCCTTCAAGCCGGCCAGCAGACGGGAGAAGATACCGTTAATCTCGAACAGGGTGCTGCTGGCATCCATGCCGCGGCTGGTCTGCTCCACCAGCGCCACCAGATGGTTGGTCACCTTGGCCGGTGCCGACAGCACCAGGGCAACCTGGGATTGGCCGTGGGTATTCACCGCGATATCGGCGACCCGTAAAAAACGCTCTGCATCGGCCAGTGACGACCCGCCAAACTTCAACACTCTCATCGCTATCTCCCTGTATTCCCTGCAAATTGATCCGCTAATCGGTCTGAAAACTGTCTGAAAACAACCCAACAAAAAAGGCCCGTACTGGGTGGGTACGGGCCTTTTTCTGATTTCTGTGCTTGTTCGTCAGCGCATCAACCGGCCCCAGTGCCACCTGTGGTGGTACCGGTAATAATGGTGGTGGTGGTGACGCTGGTGAATAACTGCATGACGAACACTCTTGAACGAAGCTGGCTTTTAGCAATACCGCGCCGGGCGCCGGGCTGTCAACCTAAACCTCTTTGCCAAGTTTGCGGGCAAGGTCTTTGCAGAGCAGATGGAGCATGTTCAAATCCCGCTGCGGCAGCATGGGCACTCGGTCCATCACCCATTGATGCAGTTTTTCATCCTGCGAAACACCGAGATCACCAAGAATTTCTGCTGTTTTGCTTTTCAGCACCCGAACCTGTCCGGCGTTATCAATATTTTCTGCTAGCACCTCGGGCTCATCGAGCAACTGGCTCAGCTCGTAGGCGTACAGCATGATCGCCTGGCCCAGGTTCAGGGACGGGTAGCTCACCTTGAGCGGCAGATAGCTGATGAGGTCGACCTGGGCCAGCTGCTCGTTGGAGAGCCCCGACTCCTCGCAGCCAAACACGATGGCGACCTTGCCAAGGGAAGGCTTGGCCTTGATCTGGTCGCGGATCTCGGCCGGAGTGAGGTAGTGCTGATAGCGGCCGCGCTGGCGGGCTGTGGTGGCCACCACCAGATCCATGTCGGCCAGCGCCTCCTCCAGGGTGTCGAACGCCTCGGCCTGGGTCAGGATCTCCTGCGCACCGTGGGCCACCCAACTCGCCTCCTCCTCTTCGTGCACCCGGCTGGCCACCAGTCGCATGGCATCAAAGCCCATGGTTTTCATGGCGCGGGCGGCTGCGCCCACGTTGGCAGGGCGGGCGGGGGCCACCAGCACAAAATAGAGTTTCATCGGGTCTTCTCCTGGGCAGGGCCGAACGTGCAAACCACAGCGGAACGTCGGCAAAACAGGGGCGCAATCTACCGTTTTCACCCGAAAATTGCCACTTGAACAGACGTTTGAATGTTGCCATAGTGGCCAGGAATGTGGACAAATTGCAGCCAATCCCAGGCGCCATCGGCCCGACAGATCACAAGGAAGAGAGAGATGCAGCAGCCATTGGAACAGGCCGTCGCCGAGACGATTCTGCAACGCTTCGAGTCGTTTTACAGCCGGTTTCTCGAAATCACCCAGGGCAGCAAGAGCCGTTTTGAAAACTGCGACTGGCTGGGGGTGCAGCTGGCGGGGCGCGAGCGCATCCGCCTCTATGATCACCACGTGGGGGCGACGGCCGGCTCCATCCGCCAGATGATGGGAGAACACCACGCCACCCAGGAGCTGCTCAAGCGGGTCAAGGGGGCCTTCAGCGACCTGCTGCCCAAGTGCGAGAACTTCGAGGTGGCGGAGTCCTTCTTCAACTCCGTCTACCGCCGCATCTTTCGCCATCGCAACATCCGCGACGAGAACCTCTACATCCACCCCTTCGTCAGCCGCGGTGACAAGCCCGATCTGAGCGCATTGCTGCGCATCTACCGCACCGATCTCGCCCACCTGCCGCAGACCCTGAGCCAGCTCTTGGGGGATTACAGCTTCACCCTGCCCTATGAGGACAAACAGCGGGATATTGTCGATATCCATCGTCATCTTGCCGAGAACGGTCCGCATATTCTGCACGATGAGCCTTTCGCCATCGAACTATTGAGAGAGGTCTTCTACCGCAACAAGGGGGCCTATCTGGTGGGGCTGATCCGGGCAAGGGAGCAGGTCTTTCCCTTCATCCTGCCCCTGCTCAGCACCGGCCAGAGCATCTATGTGGATACCGTCATCTTCGAGCCGGATCTCGCCTCCATCGTGTTCGGCTTCGCCCGCGCCTACTTCATGGTCTATGCCCCGGTGCCGGCGCTGTTCGTCGCCTTCTTGCGCCAGATCATGCCCCACAAGCCGGACTACGAGATCTACAACGCCATCGGCTGCCAGAAGCACGGCAAGACAGAGCTCTATCGCCACTATCAGCACCATCTGGCCCAGAGTCGCGAGCAGTTCATCATCGCGCCGGGCATCAAGGGGATGGTGATGAGCGTGTTCACCCTCCCCTCCTACGACGTGGTGTTCAAGGTGATAAAAGATGAGTTCACGCCCCCCAAGGACGTGAGTCACGAGCAGGTGAAGGCGAAGTACCGGCTGGTAAAGCAGCACGACCGGGTGGGCCGCATGGCCGATACCCAGGAGTTCACCAACTTCGAGTTTCCCCTCGATCGCATCTCGCCGGAGCTGCTGGCCGAACTCAAGGCGGTGGCCCCCTCGGCGCTCACCATCACCGCCGACAAGCTGGTGATCAAGCACCTCTACACAGAGCGCAAGATGATCCCGCTCAACCTCTATCTGGACAAGGCGGACGAGCAGCAGACCCGGCTCGCGCTGGAGGAGTACGGCAACGCCATCAAGCAGCTGGCGGCGGCCAACATCTTCCCGGGGGACATGCTGTTCAAGAACTTCGGTGTCACCCGCCACGGCCGGGTGGTGTTCTACGACTATGACGAGATCTGCTACATGACGGAGTGCAACTTCCGCCAGATCCCGCCACCACGCTATCCCGAGGACGAATGGAGCGCCGAGCCCTGGTATTCGGTGGCCCCCAACGACATCTTCCCCGAGGAGTTCGCCACCTTCCTGCTGCAAAAGCCGCAGGTGCGCGAGATCATGCTGGCGCTGCACAAGGAGATGTTCGACGCCAACTACTGGAAGATGCTGCAGAGCAACATCAAGGAAGGGGTGTTCGAGGATGTCTATCCCTACCGGCGCAAGAAGCGTTTCAAGTTCCAGCGCGGCGGCTAATCGATCCACGCCCCGTTGCAAAAGGGAGTGCAAATAGCAAAAGGGACGCCATGGCGTCCCTTTCTGCATCCGGCTGCGCGCTACGACAGCCTCTGACAAAAACGTCAGTTACTTGGCGGCAGGCATGGCGTCAAAGGTGAGCAGTGCCGCCTTGTTGGCGTCGCTCAGCACCAGCTGCTGGCCGCTGATCTGGAAGCTCGCCACTTTCTCCAGCGTCTGCAGGTAGAGCATCTCCTTGCCGGCCAGCTCGCCCATGCACATCATGCGGGTCGAGCCCATGGGGCCCAGCGCCAGTACGCCGTCACCCTGCTGGGTGATGCTGCCGAAATAGCGGTTGCAGCCACCTTTGCCCGCCACCTTGTCTCCGGCGACTTGCAGGGTAAAGGTGTCGCCGCTCGCCCCTTGCAGTTGCCAGGTGGAGGCTTGCAGTTGCGTCAGTTTGGAACCAGTGGCCATGGCGCAGCCCCCCAGGGCCAGCGCGGCCAGCAGAGTCAGTTTCTTGTTCATGGATTCACCTCTCGATATCAGCGAAATAGTGGAAGAAACAGGATGATGGGGGCCTGTGTATCATGAGACCAGAGCAAATCAAAACTGTTTTATTGTGATCGGGGTTCCCTTTACTAACAGCTGGCATGTGCCATGCTTGTATTCCTGTTCCGGACCCAGGGAGGGGAAAAGAATGGTCAAATCATCCGTCATCGCACTCGTCTCATGCCTCAGCCTCACCGCCCAGGCCGCCGACTGGGATTTCCTCAAGAACGATACAGACAGCCAGCTCTACGTCAAAAGCTACTCAGGCGTGCTGCTCGGCAGTCAGTCTCATCACAACGACAGTTTCGATCTCTGGCTCATCAATACCGGCTATCAATATCCGCTGCACGATGGCGTCAGCCTCTACATGGAAGCAGGCCCGGCCATCGGCCCCAGCAGCGAGCAATCCGGCTACAACCTGAGCTCGGGGGTGCGCTACCAGCTCTCCCCCATGCTCAACATCGGCAGCCAGCTCAAACAGCTGGAGGTGAACAAGCCCAGCACCTTGTTGGAGCTCAACACCAGCCTGCTGCTGACCCCGCAACTGGCCATCACCGCCAACTACGGCGTCAGCGCCTTTCGCACCGAACAATCCCTCAGCGTCGGGGTCGGCTTCAACTTCTAGCGAGATCAGATAAGCCGGGTGGCGCTCACCAGCACGCCGTTGAGATCGGCGTAGACGTAGTCACCCGGATGTATGGTCACCCCGGCAAACGACACCACCGCATCCAGCTCACCCAGCCCCCGCTTCTCGGTCTTGACCGGGCAGGGTGCCAATGCCTTGACCCCCAGCGCCAGCGTCGCCAGCGTGCCCACGTCGCGCACGGCACCGTAGATCACGATTCCTTCCCAGCCCTGCTCCGCCGCCTTGATCGCCAGCTGATCGCCGAGCAAGGCACGGCGCAGGGAGCCACCGCCATCGATCACCATCACCCGCCCCTGTCCGGGCCGGTTGACCAGCTCCCGTACCAGGCTGTTGTCCTCATAACAGGAGAGAGTGACCGCCTGGCCGTGAAACAGCGCCTTGCCACCGAAATTTTGAAACAGCGGCTCCGCCACCTGCAGGGCATCGCCGTACTCGTCACAGAGATCGGGCAGTAGATCCAGCATCATAAGTCTCCTTCCATGGACATGAATTCGCTCATTCTTTCATCAAGCAGAGCCCCTGACAATCCAGTGGGATTCAATTCTGCCCAGATGGTGTGGCTCCTCCGTCAGCAACACCGGCAGCAGCCAGAGCTCCCCCTGTTCCACCCAGTAGATGGCATTCTGACCAAAACGGGCTGCCAGTTGGATAGCCTCGCTGCGCGGGCAGGCCAGCAGCAGCGACGACTCCTGCCATGTTTCATCCAGCGAACTGCCCCGGCAAGGTCCCATCACCTGCCAGCCAGGCATGGCTGCAATGGCCCGCCACAGGGCCCGCTGACGGCGGGTATTGCGACGCATTCCCAGCTGGCGACTGGCCGGATTCCAGGCCGTCACTATGGCGTAGGCAGGCCATTTCGGCGTCGAAAAGGGTGCAATAAAGCAGATTTTTCTGTAGTTTTCCCACAAATTCATGTCAACCACATGTTACATTCCATTACATTTTATAGGGGCGAAAATGGGGGCAACCCCAAGTATCATGCTGTGAACTCAGGGTTTGACCTATATCAAACCAGAGTTAAAAAGTTGCTATCTGACGGCAAAGAGTGTTGTTATGCGCCTGTTAACTGATAAAATGCAGCCACTTTTGTAATGGACTACCTTTCCAGGCTTCTCTCGATCAGACTTATTGAGAGCCTATGTGTGGCACAGGGATGTTTGCCAACGCTGATGCCAAATTCGCGATAATCCGACCTGATATTCATACCCAGGATGACGTAATTAATTTTCAGGACCGGTCGGGTAACGCCAAAGAGTGTTAAAATTTAGATAATTAACTGATAAGAATCTGGGAATACTCATGCAAACACCACACATTCTGATCGTCGAAGACGAACTGGTCACTCGCAATACCCTGAAAAGCATCTTCGAGGCAGAGGGCTATATCGTGCTCGAAGCCAACAATGGCGACGAGATGCATCAGGCCCTGACTGCCCACACCATCAACCTGGTGATCATGGACATCAACCTGCCGGGCAAGAATGGCCTGCTGCTGGCTCGTGAGCTGCGTGAGGACGACAACATCGCCCTGATGTTCCTGACCGGTCGCGACAACGAAGTGGACAAGATCCTGGGTCTGGAAATCGGCGCCGACGATTACATCACCAAGCCGTTCAACCCCCGTGAGCTGACCATCCGTGCCCGCAACCTGCTGAGCCGCACCATGAACGTGGCCGCCGGTGGCGAAGAGAAGAAACTGGTGGAGCGTTACCTGTTCAACGGCTGGGCACTGGACATCAACAGCCGCGCCCTGGTCAGCCCGGCTGGCGACATGTTCAAGCTGCCGCGCTCCGAGTTCCGCGCCATGCTGCACTTCTGCGAAAACCCGGGCCAGATCCAGACCCGTGCCGAGCTGCTCAAGAAGATGACCGGCCGTGAGCTCAAGCCCCACGACCGTACCGTGGATGTCACCATCCGCCGCATCCGCAAGCACTTCGAGAGCGTCAACGACACCCCCGAGATCATCGCCACCATCCACGGCGAAGGTTATCGCTTCTGCGGCGAGCTGGAGCAGGAGTAACTCTCCCTCCTCCCGAGTTGAAAAGGCGCCGATGGCGCCTTTTTCATTGCAACTGCTTTCAGGAGTGCCGGTCAGGCAGTGAGCCTCGCCCAGAAACGGATAACAAAAAGCCCACTCGCAGGAGTGGGCTTTTTGCATCAAGGCTGGAGCGGGCAGCGGGAATCGAACCCGCATCATCAGCTTGGAAGGCTGAGGTAATAGCCATTATACGATGCCCGCCTGGCATCAAAACTTGCTTGGTGTGATGGGGAAACCCCACGACAGACAGCCGTTTCGGCTGATGTGACAACGACTTTGGCCATTATCAGGAATTTGGAGCGGGTGATGGGAATCGAACCCACGTATGCAGCTTGGGAAGCTACCGTTCTACCATTGAACTACACCCGCGTCAGGGCCTCTACTATATGCATTTTGCCGCCGAGCGCAATCACCCCGATACGGTTTTTTACCGTAAATCAATCTGTTCGACCAACTAATGAGCAGCAAGCCGCTTTTTCCATCAATCGTTTTCACCGGCCGGAATTTACAAGGTTGCCAAGCCTGGGGGGCGAGGATAGTCTTGCGCCACTCGACGCGAGGATGGTGGTAATGGATAAAAAAACGCAAAAACGACTCTATGGCTGGTTGCGCAATCAATCGAGCCACGGCCGGCGCTGGATCGGCCTCTCCATCGGCTTTGGCCTGGGGCAGGGCATCCTGATGGTGGCGCAGGCCTGGCTGCTGGCCACCCTGCTGCACGGCTTCATCATCGAAGACGCCACCCCGGCGGGATCCATTCCCCTCTTCATTACCCTGCTGCTGGTCACCCTCGGCAAGGCGGTGCTGGCCTATGGCCGCGAGGTGGCCAGCTTCAAGGCCGGCAGCGCGGTGCGCCAGGCCATCCGCGAGCTGGTGCTCACCCGCCTCGGCCGGTTGGGACCGGCCTACATCCAGCGTCGGCCGGCCGGCAGCTGGGCCAGCCTGCTGCTGGAACAGATTGAAAACATGCAGGATTTCTTCTCCCGCTACCTGCCGCAAATGGCGATTGCCGTGTTCATTCCGGTGGTGATTCTGGTGGCCGTATTCCCGGTCAACTGGGCCGCCGGCCTCATTCTGCTGGGCACGGCGCCCCTCATTCCCCTCTTCATGATCCTGGTGGGGGTCGGCGCCGCCGATGCCAACCGCCGCAACTTCCAGGCGCTGGCCCGTCTCTCCGGCCACTTCCTCGATCGCCTGAAGGGGCTGCGCACCCTGCAGCTCTTCATGCGCACCCAGGCGGAAGGGGATGCCATTCGTGATGCCTCGGAAGATTTTCGCGAACGCACCATGGAGGTGCTGCGCCTTGCCTTCCTCAGCACCGCCGTACTGGAGTTCTTCGCCGCCCTCTCGGTGGCGCTGGTGGCCGTCTACTTCGGGTTCTCCTATATCGATCACCTGAACTTCGGCCACTATGGCACCAAAGTTACCCTCTTTACCGGCCTGTTCGTGCTGTTTCTGGCTCCCGAGTTCTACGCCCCGCTGCGCGAGCTCGGCGCCCACTACCACGCCAAGGCGCAGGCCATCGGCGCCGCCGAACAGCTGCTGGAGTTCCTCGAGGCCGAGGTGAGTGAACCCGCCTCAGGCAATGCGCCGTTCCATGCCGACTCCCCCATCAGGGTGGAAGCCCGCGCCCTGGAGGTGCTGAGCGCCGAGGGCAAGGTGCTGGTCGGCCCCATCGACTTCACCCTGGAAGCGGGTTCACGCACCGCCCTCATCGGCATCAGCGGCGCCGGCAAGAGCTCGCTGGTCAACGCCCTGCTCGGCTTTGCCCCCTATCGCGGCGAGCTCAAGGTCAACGGCCAGGAGCTGGCCAGCCTAGACATGAGCCAGTGGCGCAGGCAGCTGGGCTGGCTCTCCCAAAACCCGCAGCTGTTCCACGCCTCGCTGCGTGACAACCTGCTGCTGGCCAAGCCCGCCGCCAGTGACGACGAACTGGAAGAGGCCCTGAAACGGGCCCAGGCATGGGAGTTCGCCATGGAGAAGGGACTCGACTATGCGGTGGGGGATCAGGCCGGCGGCCTCTCGGTCGGCCAGGCCCAGCGCCTGGCACTGGCCCGTACCCTGCTCAAGTCCACCCAGCTGATGGTGCTGGACGAGCCGACCGCCAGCCTGGATCGCCACTCCGAGCGAGCCATCATGACCACGCTGGAGCAGGTCATCGCCAACCAGACCCTGCTGATGATTACCCACCGCCTCGATCAGCTCACCAAGATGGACCAGATCCTGGTGCTGGAGCGTGGCAAGCTGGTGGAGCAAGGCAACTTCCAGCAACTCAGTACCGCGCAGGGGCCGTTTGCCCGCCTGCTCTCCCAACGTAACGAGGGTTCTCTCGATGACTGATCTCTTGCCGTTTCTGCGCCTCTATCGCCAGCACTGGCTCAGCCTCTCCATCGGTCTGCTGCTGGCCCTGGTCACCCTGGCGGCCGGGATGGGACTGCTGTCGCTCTCCGGCTGGTTCCTCTCCGCCGCCGCCGTGGCGGGGCTGACGGCGGCCACCCGCGATCACTTCAACTACATGACGCCGGCCGGCGGGGTGCGCTTCTTCTCCATCATCCGCACTGCCGGCCGCTGGGGTGAGCGAGTGGTGAGCCACGACGCCACCTTCCGGGTACTGACCCGGCTGCGGGTCTGGTTCTGGCAAAAGCTCTCGCCGCTCTCCACCGGCACCCTGGCAGGCTTTCGCCAGGCGGACCTGCTCAACCGGCTGGTGGCCGACATCGACGCCATGGACCACGTCTACCTGCGGCTGGTTACCCCCATAGGTGCGGCCCTGCTCAGCACTGCCGGTCTGGTGCTCTTTCTCTCCTTCTTTGACAGTGAGCTGGCCCTCACCCTGGGCGCCATCCTGCTGTTTGGCATGATTGCCCTGCCGCTGGTGTTCTATTTCCTCGGTCGCAAGCCCGGACAGGCGCTGATAGCGGAAAAATCGCGCCTGCGTACCCGTCTGGTGGACTATCTGGACGGCCAGGCCGAGCTGCAGATGTTTGCCGCCGCCCCCCGGGCGCGCGACGAGCTGCAGCAGGCCGAGCAGGCGCTGATCCACGCCCAGGCCCGCATGGCCCGGGTGAGCGGGCTGGCCAACGGCTCGGTGCAACTGCTGAGCGGCTGGACCCTGACCCTGATGCTGTGGCTGGCCGGCCACGGGGTGGCAGGCGCCGCGCCGGATCCCATCACGGCGCTGATGGTGTTCGCCACCCTGGCCAGCTTCGAGGCGCTGATGCCGCTGGCCGGTGCCTTCCAGCACCTCTCCACCAGCCTCACCTCGGCCCGCCGCCTCAACGAGATCCTGCAAGAGGCCAAGGCCCCCGAGTGGGGCCACGAAGAGCGCCACGCGCAACAGGGGGCGCTGCAGATAAGCGACCTCTATTTCAGCTACCCAGGCAACCCGCAGCCGGTGCTGCGCGGCTGCACCCTGCAGTTGCAGGCCGGCGAGAAGCTGGCGCTGCTGGGCCAGACCGGCTGTGGCAAGTCCACTCTGATGGGACTGCTGACCCGCGAATGGCACCCGCAGGCCGGCAAGATCCTGCTCGATGGCAAGCCGCTCACCGACTACAGCGAAGGGGCGCTGCGCGCCTCTCTCTCGGTGGTGAGCCAGCGGGTACACCTGTTTGCCGATACCCTGCGCGGCAACCTCAAGCTGGCCGCCCCCCATGCCAGTGACGAGCAGCTGGTGCAGGTGCTGACCCAGGTCGGCCTTGCCAACCTGCTGGAAGATGACAACGGCCACAGCGACAGCGGGCTCGATGCCTGGCTGGGGGATGGCGGCCGGCCGCTCTCCGGTGGCGAGCGCCGCCGCATCGGCATCGCCCGCGCCCTGCTGCACGACGCGCCGCTCTGGCTGCTGGATGAGCCGACCGAAGGGCTCGACAGCCAGACCGAGCGGGAGATCATGGAACTGTTGTTCCGGCTAGGGGCAGATCGCACCCTGCTGCTCATCTCCCACCGTTTGCTGGGGCTGGAGCAGATGGACCGGATCGCCCTGATGGAAGAGGGGCAGATCCGCCTCTGCGCCCCCCATCAGACGCTGCTGGCGGACGACTACTACCGCAGCCTGCATCAGCGGCTGGCGCCGGCCTGATGAGCAACGAGAGAGGGGCGCCCGGTGCGCCCCTCTCTCATGACAGCAGGCAAGTCATCTTTGCCGGCAGCGTGAAGCCGCACAGGCAACACGTGGCCGGATCCTTGTCACACCCCGTCCATACGGCTAAAAATGGGGCTGGTCGCCACCGTCGACTGGCCCCTATAATGGCCCCTTCGTTATTCCACAAGATGCCGACATGGAGCGCCTGCGCCTTGCTACTGTCCTCATCACCGACACAAGATACGAGACGATGAAACGCCTGATCCTGATGATGCCCCTGATTGCCTCCGGCTGCGCCGACTTTGCCTTCAACAGCAATCTGGACAAAGAGAACTTCGACGAGTACTTCAAGCCGGGCAGCGTTCAGATCTATGAACAGGGCCAGCTGGCAGATCTCAACTACCTCTACCTCGGCACCGTCGAAGGAGAGTCCTGCCAGAGCGATGCCAAGCAGCCGATCCCCAACGCCGGTGAGGCCCGCACCCTGGCCCGCCGCCGTGTGGCCGACATGGGCGGCAACGGCGTCACCTTCGACAAGTGCGCCGAATTCAGCGACACCCCGGGCTGCCTGAAGCAGGTGATCTGCTACGGTCAGGCGCTGAAAGTCGCCACCGAGAAATAAGCGTCAACTGCAAGGAGCCTGCATGGCACTGGCCATCGTTCGCCTCGGCACACCCCGCCTGCCCGACGAGGGACTGCGGATCGGCACAGTGCGCCGCCCGCCCCGCGGCGTGCCCAAAACCGAGTTTGCCAGCCAGGATTGGTACGACGTCTGGTTCCCCAATCTCGCCCCCAGCAACGACACCATGAAGCTGGGCCAGGCTGCCGAGACGCCCGCCCAGTGGAGCGCCTTCTGCAAACAGTACAAGGCAGAGCTGGCCACTCCCGCCGCCAGGCACGATCTGGCGCTGCTGGCCGCCCTCTCCCACACCACCAACCTGTCGGTGGGCTGTTACTGCGAGCAGGAGTCCCGCTGTCATCGCGCCATCTTGCGCGAGCAACTGACCGCCGCCGGCGCCGCCATGCGCGCCGAATAACGCCGCTCACATCAGACAGAAAAGGGCATCGAGAGATGCCCTTTTGCTTTGCTGCCGCACTTGTTGGCCCCTAGCGGACCAGCTGACGCAGCCGCGCCTCCTGCTCGGCGGTGATGCCGGTGGCCACCACGGCGTCCGGCGCGCCGGCCAGCCACTCGGCCACATCCGCCACCGTCTCCTCCAGCGGCCGAAAGTTGAGGCCCTGTACGATGGCCGCCTCGGCGCTGATGAGGCCATAGCCGGCATACTCGGGCTGCGCATTGGGCAACAGGGTCGGATAGCTCTGCCAGGGCTCCACCCCGGCGGCCAGCAGCGCAGGCCAGGGCGCCCATTCGGGCAGGATCGGGGTCGCGGGGGACAGCCTGGCGGCCAGGCGATCCACCCAGTCGCTCAGCGCGATACCGGGCTTGACCAGATTGAAGATGCCGCTCAATTGCTGCTCGGCGGCCCGCAGCACGAACTCGGCGCAGTCGCGCACGTCCAGATATTGCAACCGATCTTCCCCCTGCCCCGGCAGCAGCCAGGGGCCGCCCCGCTGCACCCGCGTGACCCACCAGGCCAGCCGGCCGGTGGGATCATGGGGGCCGCACAAGACGCCCGGGCGCAAGACGCAGAGCCGCTCGCCCCAGCGGGCACGATAGGTCGCCTCGCACAGCACCTTGAGGGGACCGTAATCTTCCGGCAGCTCCCCCTCGGCAATCTCGTGCAGCGGCGCCGACTCGTCCTGCCCGGGTTGGGCGAAGTCGCGATAGACACTGATGGTGGAGATGAAGATCAGCCGCTCGCAGCGCCCGAGCAGGGCGGCCGAGAGGCTCGCCGCCTGTTCGGGGCGATAGCAGCAGGTGTCGATGACCAGATCCCAGCCATCCTGATGGTGATGCAGCGGGGTCAGGTCCCGATCCCGGTCCCCCTGCAGCTGGGTGAGCTCGCGCCAGTCCGGATGCTGGCGCCGGCCGCGATTGAACAAGGTCACCTCGTGGCCCCAGTCCAGCGCCAGTGAGGCGAGATGGCGACCCAGAAATCCGGTGCCGCCGATGATCAGCAGTTTCATCCCTGTCTCTCCTGTGCGGCGCGGCCCATCCTCGATGGCCACGCCGGTTGTGCCGGCCCGCCCTGCCGACGGACCTTTCACTCTTCCTGCGCCCACCCTACGCAAGTTGGCGGCGTGATACAGCCTTCGGGCGGCCGGGATGGGAGCAAGATCACGGCAAGCGGGTACGCCTGCGTTTTAAGGGCTGCTGTGCTACATTGCCGGGGTTTTCAGTCAGGATCCGCCATGAAGTTCGAAATCGACACCCTGGGTATCATCCGCTCTCCCTACAAGGAGAAGTTCGCCATCCCGCGCCAGCCCGGTCTGGTCAAATCGGCCCGCGCCCGCCTCGAGCTGCTGCCTCCCTACGATCAGCCGGACGTGCTGCGCGGCATCGAGCAGTTCTCCCACCTCTGGCTCAGCTTCGTGTTTCACCAGACCATGGAGCAGGGCTGGCACCCGACGGTGCGCCCGCCACGCCTGGGCGGCAACGAGCGGGTCGGGGTATTCGCCACCCGCTCCACCTTTCGTCCCAACCCCCTCGGCCTCTCGGTGGTCGAGCTGCACGGGGTCGGCCGTGCGCGCGGCAAACTCTGGCTCGAACTGGGGGCGGTGGACCTGCTCGATGGCACCCCCATCGTCGACATCAAGCCCTATGTTCCCTATGCCGACAGCCTGCCGGATGCCCGCGGCGGTTTCGCCCCCGATGCCCCCACCCCGCCGCTGGCGGTGAGTTTCAGCCCGGAGGCAGAACTGCAGCTGCAACCCTGGCTCAAGGCCCATCCCGAGCTGCGCCTGCTGGTGAGCGAGGTGCTGGCCCAGGATCCCCGCCCTGCCTACAAAAAGGGCAAGCCGGATGACAAGGAGTACGGCGTCAGACTGTTTGACTGCAACGTGCGCTTTCGCATCAGCGAGCCCAACTGCCTGGTGCTCGCCATCGAGCCGGCCCAGTGAGCCAGCCATAAAAAAACCACCCGTGCGGGTGGTTTTTTGTCAGTCGTGATCCTTGTGCCTGAGGGCAATCTGGCGAAATTCCTCCTCGCAGGCGAGGAAGGCGTCGACGATGGCCGGATCGAAATGGCGGCCACGCCCCTCCACTATGATGGTTCTGGCTTGCTCATGGCTGAAGGCGGGCTTGTAGACCCGTTTTGAGATGAGGGCGTCGTAGACATCCGCCAGCGCCATCAGCCGGCCCGACAAGGGGATCGCCTCCCCCGCCAGCCCGGCCGGATAGCCGCTGCCATCCCACTTCTCGTGGTGAGTGAGGGATATCTCCCGCGCCAGCCGCAGGAAGGAGTTGGAGCCGAGCTGGGCTTCGGCGCTCGCCAGCGCATCGGCGCCAATCTGGGGGTGGCGCTTCATGATGGCGAACTCCTCGTCCGTCAGCTTGCCCGGCTTGAGCAGGATGGCATCGGGAATGCCCACCTTGCCCACGTCGTGCAGCGGCGCCGACTTGAACAGCAGATCGATGGTGGCATCGTCCAGCGGATAGCGCTCCCAGTCGCTGCGGCTCAACTGCTCCGCCAGCACCTTGACGTAGAACTGGGTGCGGATGATGTGGGCGCCGGTCTCGTTGTCGCGGGTCTCCGCCAGCGAGGCGAGCCCCAGGATGGCCACGTCCCGGGTCAGGTTGAGCTCGTCCTGGCGCGCCTTCAGCTCGCCGATCATCTGGTTGGTGCCGGCGGCAATCAGGCCGAACTCATCGTCCCGGATCACCGGCACCCGCGCCTCCAGATCGCCGCACTGCACCTGCGCCATGGCGCGAGTCTGATGCATCAGGGAGAGAGTCAGGTTGCGGCCATAGCCGCGAATGATGAGCCAGAGATAACCGAAGGTCACCACCATCACGAAGGCGATCTCCAGCAAGATGTAGTGCTGGGCATCGAGCCGCGGCAGGCTCTTGTCCACCGTGACCAGCCACTCCAGATCCTTGTTGAACAGCAGGAAGAACACAGCGCCAAGCAGGGTCAGGGTGGTGAAGGCGAACAGGGAGAACTTGCGGGAAACCGGCATGGCCAGCGGCTGGTTCAGCACCAGACAGGCCTGATGTTCCCGCAGCTTGGCCCGCTGCCAGTCCCGCTGCAGCGACAGATCCGCCGCCACCAGGAAGCCCAGGGTGCTCATCCCCAGCAGGATCTTGAGGTGGCTCTCCAGCGGAAAATCATACCGGATGCCGTTGTAGCCAGAGAGCAGCAAGGCCCCCAGCAGGTAGAAGCCCACCTCCAGCCCGAAGCCTCCCAGCCCCTGACCGGACAGCGTCACCTTGCGCAGCAGCTGATCGCGCAGGACAAACATGATGGCGAAGGTCACCAGCGCGGGCCCCAGCAGCTGGGGCAGCGTCAGGCTATCCAGAAACGGACAGACCTGCAGCCCGTAAAGACAAAACAGTGACAGCGTCACCCCGTAGTGAAGGGCGCAGCGCCCCGTGATCCTCTGCATGATTCCACCCAAACCTTATCGTCATGACGGCGGGGAGATGACCCCGCCCCTCACAGGCGCCGCAACAACAGGCTCCCGATCGAATAGCCGGCGCCAAACGAGCAGAGCACGCCGCGGGCCCCCGCGGGAAGGTCGCGATTGTACAGATGGAACGCGATAATGGAACCCGCCGAGCTGGTGTTGCCGTAGCTGTCGAGGATCACCGGCGCTTCCTGCTGGCTGGCATCGTGGCCGAGCAGCTTGCGGGCGATGAACTGGTTCATGGTCAGATTCGCCTGGTGGAGCCAGAGGCGGCTCAGGGAATCCGCCGCCCAGCCCTGCTCATCGAGCTGGCCGGCGATCTGGTCGCACACCAGCGGCAGCACCTCCTTGAACACCTTGCGCCCCTGCTGGCGGAACAGCTTGTCGTCGCCGTAACGGGTGCGCGGGCTGAGCCGGTTTAAAAAGCCAAAGTTGTTGCGGATGTTGTTGGAGTATTGGGTCACCAGCTTGCTGGCCACCAGTTGCCAGGGGTTGGCCACCTGGCAATCGGCCTCCCGCTCCAGCAGCACGGCGGTACAGGCGTCACCGAAGATGAAGTGGCTGTCTCTGTCTCGAAAGTTGAGGTGGCCCGAGCAGATCTCCGGATTGACCACCAGCGCCAGTTTGGCGCTGCCGGCCGCCAGCATGTCTGCCGCCGTCTTGATGCCGAAGGTGGCGGAGGAGCAGGCCACGTTCATGTCAAAGGCCATGCCGCTCGCCCCCAGATAGTGCTGCAGTTCGATGGAGAGGGCCGGATAGGGGCGCGGCATGTTGGAGGCAGCGACGATCACCAGATCTATTTCCCCCGGCTCGCGACCGGCGGCGATCAGCGCCTGCTCGGCGGCGGCCACCGCCATCTCCACCATGATGGAGGGCTTGTCATCGGGTCGCTCCGCCATCAATGGCTGCATGATGTCGGGATCCAGCACCCCCTCCTTGCTCACCAGATAACGGCTCTTGATGCCGGAGGCCTTCTCGATGAATTCGCTGCTCGAATGCTGTTTGGCGGGCAGCTGGCCGGCGTCGATGGCGGAAGCGTTCTCCTCGTTGTAGAGATCCACGTACTGGTTGAAGGCGGCCACCAGCGCTTCGTTGCTGACGGCAAAGGGAGGGGTATAGAGGCCTGAGCCACTGATCACGATAGAGGTCATCTTTGCTCCTCGCCGGGTTCACTCCCGGCTTGTTGGTCTGTTCGGGTAGAGAGGGTCACAGCTGGTCGATGGCCGCAGCCAGACCCGCCAGGGTCAGCGGGTGCATGCGCCCGCCGATCAATTCGTTCATCAACTTGATGGAGGGGTGCCAGAGCCACTCCCGCCGCGGGGTGGGATTGATCCACACCAGCTTGGGAAAATGCTGCTGCAGGCGGGCCAGCCACACCTGACCGGCCTCCTCGTTCCAATATTCGACGCTGCCGCCAGGCCAGGTGATCTCGTAGGGGCCCATGGTGGCATCCCCCACCAGGATCACCTTGTAGTCGCTGCCGTAGGTGCGCAGCAGGCGCAGGGTGTCGAAGCGCTCCTCGTGCCTGCGGGCGTTGTCTCGCCAGACAAAGTCGTAGAGACAGTTGTGAAAATAGAAGTACTCCAGGTGTTTGAACTCGTGGCGCAAGGCAGAAAAGAGCCGCTGCACCTCGGCCACGTGGGCATCCATGGAGCCTCCCACGTCGAAGAAGACCAGTAGCTTGACCCCGTTGTGGCGCTCGGGTCTGAGCTTCACATCGAGCCAGCCCTGCCTGGCCGTGCTCCGGATGGTGTCATCGAGATCCAGCTCGTCCGGGCTGCCCTGGCGCACCCAGCGCCTGAGTTTGCGCAGCGCCAGCTGGATGGCCCGTTGCCCCAGAGGGGAATCGTCGCTGAAGTTGCGATAATGGCGCGCCTCCCACACCTTGACCGCCTTGCCATGCTGGCCCTCTCCCCCCATGCGGATCCCTTCCGGGTGAAAACCGCCGTGGCCGAACGGGCTGCTGCCACCGGTGCCGACCCACTTGTCGCCGCCGGCGTGACGCTTCTTCTGCTCGTTCAAGCGCTGGTTGAGGGTCGCCAGCAGCTGATCCAGCCCGCCAAGGGATTGGAGCAACGCCTTCTCCTCGGCGCTCAGCAGCCGTTCGAACTCCTTGCGCAGCCACTCATCCGGCAGGCTCTCCGGCAACAGGGGGATGGCGGCTAACCCCTCGTAATACTCTGCGAAGGCGCGATCGAAGCGATCGTAGTGAGCCTCGTCTTTTACCAGCAGACAGCGGGAGAGCTGGTAGAACTCATCCATGTCGAGGCTGGCCAGCCGGGCAGCCAGCGCTCCGTGCAAGTCCAGCAGTTCGCGCAGGCTGCAGGGGAGCTGGTGACGGCGCAGATGGGTAAAAAAGTCGATCAGCATGGGTCAGCTGCCGCGTCTGGCCAGAAAAGCGAGCTTCTCAAAGAGATGCAGGTCCTGCTCGGTCTTGAGCAGGGCACCGTAGAGGGCGGGCACCAGCTTGCCTGGCTCGCGGGCGCGCATCGCCTCGGGGGCGATGTCGTCGGCCAACAGCAGCCGGATCCAGTCCAAGAGTTCCGAGGTGGAGGGTTTCTTGCGCAGTCCCTCTACTTCCCGCAGCTCGAAGAAGAGATCCATCGCCTCACCGAGCAGGCTCTCCTTGAGGTCAGGATAGTGAAGTTTGACGATGGCCTGCATCTCGGCCTTGTCGGGGAAGCGGATGTAGTGGAAGAAGCAGCGGCGCAGGAAGGCGTCCGGCAGCTCTTTTTCATTGTTGGAGGTGATGATGACCACAGGGCGCTGGCGGGCCTTGATGCGCTCGCCGGTCTCGTAGACGTCGAACTCCATCCGATCGAGCTCCTGCAGCAGATCGTTGGGAAACTCGATATCCGCCTTGTCGATTTCATCGATAAGCAGCACAGGACGCTGGTCGGCAGTGAAAGCCTGCCACAGCTTGCCGCGGCGGATGTAGTGGCCTATCTCCCCCACCCTGGGGTCGCCGAGCTGGGAGTCCCGCAGCCTGGCCACCGTATCGTACTCATAGAGCCCCTGCTGGGCCTTGGTGGTGGATTTGATGTGCCAGGCGATAAGCTCGGTGCCCAGATGGCTGGCCACGGCCTCTGCCAGCTCGGTCTTGCCCGTGCCAGGTTCACCCTTGATGAGCAGCGGCTTCTCCAGCACGATGGCGGCATTGACCGCCATCTTGAGCGCCTCTGAGGCGAGATAGCGATCGCTTCCTGCAAATCCCATAACGTCCATTCCTTTGACGACGAGAGACCTTTTCGCGAGGGAGGTCTCAATAAGAAAGAATAAGCTCTATATCTTGTAATAACATATTGTTATAACAAATCGTCACTTCTCATTCAGAAACCACAGGGTAATCTTGTTTCATCGCCGTAACAAACAGGGATAGCACCATGAGCAAAATTTTTGAGGACAACAGCCAGACCATAGGTCACACCCCTCTGGTTCGTCTCAACCGTGTTACCAAGGGCCGCGTGCTGGCCAAGATTGAGAGCCGAAACCCGAGCTTCAGCGTCAAGTGCCGTATCGGCGCCAACCTGATCTGGGATGCCGAGAAGCGCGGCGTTCTGACCAAGGGCAAGGAGATCATCGAACCCACCAGCGGCAACACGGGTATTGCTCTGGCCTTCGTGGCCGCCGCCCGTGGCTATCCCATCACATTGACCATGCCGGCCACCATGAGCCTGGAGCGCCGCAAGCTGCTCAAGGCACTCGGCGCCAATCTGGTGCTGACCGAAGGGCCGCTCGGCATGAAGGGCGCCATTGCCAAGGCCAATGAGATCCTCGAGTCCGAGCCCGGCAAGTACGTGCTGCTGCAACAGTTTGAAAACCCGGCCAACCCGGAAATCCACGAGAAGACCACTGGTCCCGAGATCTGGGATGCCACCGATGGTGACGTGGATGTGTTCGTGGCTGGCGTCGGTACCGGCGGCACCATTACCGGTGTCTCCCGCTACCTGAAACAGACCAAGGGCAAGGCGGTGGTCTCCGTTGCCGTCGAACCGAGCGAATCGCCGGTGATCAGCCAGCGTCTGGCCGGTCTTGAAATCAAACCGGGCCCCCACAAGATCCAGGGCATAGGTGCCGGCTTCATCCCGGGCAACCTGGATCTCACCCTGCTGGACCGTGTCGAGCAAGTAAGCAGCGATGACGCCATCGAAATGGCGCGCCGCCTGATGGAAGAGGAGGGCATTCTGGCCGGCATCAGCTCAGGTGCCGCCGTAGTGGCCGCAGCTCGCCTCGCCGAGCTGCCGGAGTTTGAAGGCAAGACCATAGTGGTCATCCTGCCGAGCGCTGCCGAGCGCTACCTCTCCAGCGCCCTGTTTGCCGGGGTGTTCAGCGAACAAGAGCTGCAGCAATAAGTGATCGGATTATTTCAAAACAACGGCGCTCCCAGGAGCGCCGTTTCTTTATGGGCTAGACTGAGCACTTGGCAGCGCCAGTCGACCCCTTATTTTTCGGGGTAAAATAACAAGCAAAGCAGTGACGAAAAAAGCAGACATTCTGTGATAAATCTCATATCCTGTGCCGCGTCACGAGGTGTTTGCCGACTAGGTATCACAAAGTAACAAAGTGTTATTTTTCGTTATAAAATAATTTCAGGCCAGCATTGACGCGGCTTGTAGCGCGATAACGGAAAAGAGTTGAGGCAGACACCGAATACTGCACAGAAAATTGACCTGGATTAAACCATTGCAGGTCTGATTTCGTTACTTTACAACATATCCATACTGACACGGTGCGAGAAGGAAGCGTCAAAAGCATCCCTCACACCAAAAAATATCAATAATATGGGGTGAAACCATGTACGAGAAGTCTGTTGTTATTACTGCTGAAAACGGCCTGCACACCCGTCCGGCAGCTCAGTTCGTGAAAGAAGCCAAAGAATTCCAAAGCGAGATCACTGTGGTCTCCGGTGGCAAATCCGCCAGCGCCAAGAGCCTGTTCAAACTGCAGACCCTGGGCCTGACCAAAGGCACCAACGTGACCATCCAGGCCGACGGCCCGGACGCTCAGAAAGCCGTTGAGAAGCTGGTTGCCCTGATGGACGAGCTGGAGTAATCCAGCTTTATTCCTCCCCCACAGTCGTTTTAATAGGAAGGATTATGATATCTGGCATTCTTGCGTCCCCCGGTATCGCATTCGGCAAGGCGCTTCTTCTGAAAGAAGATGAAATCGTTATCAATCAGGGCAAAATCGCTGCCGAACAGATTGATGCCGAAATCAACCGCTTCCTCGAAGCCCGCACCAAGTCAGCCGCACAGCTGGAAGCCATCAAAGAGATGGCCGGTCGCACCTTCGGTGAAGAAAAAGAGGCCATCTTCGAAGGCCACATCATGCTGCTCGAAGATGAAGAGCTGGAAGGGGATATCAGATCCTTCATCAAAGACAACAAGGCCACCGCTGACAAGGCCATCTACGAGGTCATCGAGCAGTACGCGAAGATGATGGCCGAGCTGGATGACCCCTATCTGCGCGAGCGCGCCACCGACTTCCGTGACATCGGCACCCGTCTGGTCAAGAACGTACTGGGCATCGCCGTTGTCAACCTGAGCACCATCGACGAAGAGGTGATCCTGGTCGCCAAAGACCTGACCCCGTCCGAAACCGCTCAGATCAACCTGAAATATGTGCTGGGTTTCGTCACCGACATCGGTGGCCGTACTTCCCACACCTCCATCATGGCCCGCTCCCTGGAGCTGCCGGCCATCGTGGGCACCAACGACATCACCGAGCGCGTCAAGAATGGTGACGTGCTGGTGCTGGACGCGATCAACAACCAGATCGTCCTCAACCCGACTGCCGAACAGCTGGCCAAGTTCAAAGAGATCCAGGCCCAGTTCCAGGCCGAAAAAGACGAGCTGGCCAAGCTGAAAGATCTGCCTGCCATCACCCTGGATGGCCATCAGGTCGAAGTGTGCGCCAACATAGGTACCGTCAAGGATACCGAAGGTGCCATCCGCAATGGCGCCGAAGGCGTGGGTCTGTACCGTACCGAGTTCCTGTTCATGGACCGTGACGCGCTGCCGACCGAAGACGAGCAGTTCAAAGCCTACAAAGAAGTGGCCGAAGCGATGCCGGATCAGCCGATCATCGTGCGCACCATGGACATCGGCGGCGACAAAGAACTGCCCTACATGAATTTCCCGAAAGAGATGAACCCCTTCCTGGGCTGGCGTGCCGTGCGGATCTTCTTCGATCGCGCCGACATCATGCACGCTCAGCTGCGGGCCATCCTGCGTGCGTCTGCCTTCGGCAAACTGCGCATCATGTTCCCGATGATCATCTCTGTCGAAGAGTTCCGCAGCCTCAAGGCTACCGTAGAGACGCTGAAAGCCGAACTGCGTGCCGAAGGCAAAGCCTTTGATGAATCCATCGAAGTGGGTATCATGATCGAGACCCCGGCTGCTGCCGTGATGGCTCATCATCTGGCCAAGGAAGTGGATTTCTTCAGTATCGGTACCAACGACCTGACCCAGTACACCCTGGCCGTCGACCGTGGTAACGAGATGATTTCCGCCATGTACAACCCGCTGTCACCCTCCGTCCTGACCCTGATCAAGATGGTTATCGATGCATCCCACGCCGAAGGCAAGTGGACCGGTATGTGTGGTGAACTGGCTGGTGACGAGCGTGCCACCCTGCTGCTGCTGGGTATGGGTCTGGATGAGTTCTCCATGAGCGCCATCTCTGTACCGCGTATCAAGAAGCTTATCCGCAACACCAACTTCGAAGATGTGAAGGCCATGGCTGATCAAGCGCTGAGCTTTGCCACCGCCGCCGAAATCGAAGCCTGTGTAGATAACTTTATTAAGCAGAAGGCAGTCTGCTAAGATCGGCTGCAAACAGCGACAATCATCTCTAGGAGCTTTTACTATGGGTCTGTTTGATAAACTGAAGAAACTGGTTTCCGATGACAGCTCTGATACCGGCGGCATCGAAATTTTTGCCCCGCTGTCAGGCGAAATCGTACCGATCGAAGATGTGCCCGACGTGGTCTTCGCCGAGAAGATCGTCGGTGACGGCATCGCCATCAAGCCGGCCGGCAACAAGATGGTTGCTCCGTGCGACGGCACCATCGGCAAGATCTTCGAGACCAACCATGCGTTCTCGCTGGAATCCGACTCTGGTATCGAGCTGTTCGTTCACTTCGGTATCGACACCGTTGAGCTGAAAGGCGAAGGCTTCAAGCGCATCGCCCAAGAAGGTCAACAGGTCAAGCGCGGTGACACCATCATCGAGTTCGATCTGGCCGTTCTGGAAGCCAAAGCCAAATCTACCCTGACTCCGGTGGTCATCTCCAACATGGACGAGATCAAAGAGCTGGTGAAGATGACGGGTGCCGTGACCGTGGGCGAGACCCCGGTGATCCGCATCAAGAAATAAGGCCGCCCGGGCAAGCGCCCGCCGCCGTACAAAAAACCGAAGCCCTGGCTTCGGTTTTTTTATGGGCGCCTTCCAGCTACTCCTTGCCGAAGACCACCTGGTTGCGCCCGTTGCTCTTGGCCTGATAGAGCGCCTTGTCAGCCACCTGCAGCAGGCTGTCGCTGCTCTGCCCCTCGCTTCGGGTGGCACAGCCCAGGCTCATCGTCAGGGAGAAGTTCTGCCCCTCCCACGCGACCACATGGCCGACAAACTGCCGGCGCAACTGCTCGGCCCGCTCGACCACAAGCTCTGCATCCACCCCGGGCAGGATCAGCAAGAACTCCTCTCCGCCCCAGCGGGCCAGGTGCTCCCCGGCTCTCAGCTGGCCGGTCATGATGCGGGCCACCTCGCACAGCGCCGCATCCCCGGCGGGATGCCCGTAGCGATCATTGATCTGCTTGAAGTGATCGATGTCGCCCAGGATCACCGAGAAGGGTTCTCCCTGCAGCCAGAGCGCCTGCAGTTGCTGGCCTGCAGCCCGCCGGTTGCCAAGCTCGGTCAGTGGATCGGTGCAGGAGATCCGACTCACCTCCTCTATCATGCAGTGCAGATCGTGAATGTCGCGCAGGGTCACTATGTGCCAGCCCGGCATGGCATCGGCTTTCAACTGGGCCGTGATGGTAAACCAGCGCTGCTGGCCGTTCTTGCAGTAAAGCAGGGCATTCATCTCGGCCACCGCAGCCCCGCTTGCCAGGCTGGTCATCACCGCCTGGTTCCAGCGTGAGATGGCCAGTGCCCGGCTCTCCTCGTCGCGATAGACGGTGGCAAACCAGCTGGCCATGTCGGGCAGATCCGTCAGGTCGTAACCCAGTTGCGTCACGAATGCCCGGTTCACGAACCTGTGATGGCGGGCGGGGATCTCCGACAGCCGGGTGGGGATGCTGTCCAGCGTCTCGCTGCAGGCCGATTCCGAGATCAGGATAGGAAACGGGATCACGTCGAAGGAGCGAAACAGGATCTGCTGCAGCTCGGTCAGGATCACGGGATCTGTGATGGTCAAGGTAATTCCCTTCACCTGTTGAGGATTTTATTAAAGGTAAATGAGGGGAGAAGAGGGGTAAAGCCCTCATTGAACTGGGCTGGGTGCCCGGTTCCCGGCAGCTGCCCCCCCTGCTCTGCGGCTTTGCATCAGCCGTTCGCCCCCCTGGCAGCCTCTCCCAGATGAGCGCAACCAGCTCTTCGACCGGCGCGCTGCCGGACTGTTGCAAATAACATGTTAAAAACACACAGAGATCAAGGTTTTGACACATCTTCGCAGTAACATGGAAAAAGTGGCCCGGAGGCAGGACGCCCACCCGATGAGACCACCCGTGATGCAATGCAAGCCCCGAGAAGGATACGAACATGTTGAAAAATACCGAACAACGTTATGGCAGCCTGAGCATAGGGCTGCACTGGTTGACCCTGCTGCTGATGATCGCCGTCTATGCGCTGATGGAGTTCAGGGACATCTTCCCCAAAGGGTCGGCCGGCCGCGACCTGATGAAGGAGTTTCACTTCATGGCGGGCCTGCTGATCCTGGCGCTGGTGGTGGTGCGTCTGCTGGTGCGTGCGAGCAGCCCCTCACCGCGCATCGTGCCCGAGCTCTCCCCCCTGATGCTCAAGCTGGCCAAGCTCGCCCACCTGGCGCTCTATGGCTTCCTGATCCTCACCCCGCTGCTGGGCTGGCTGCTGCTGAGCGCGGGTGGCAAGCCCATCCCCTTCTTCGGCCTTGAGCTTCCCGCCCTCATCGCCCCCGACGACGGCCTGAAGGGCATCATCAAGGAGCTTCACGAGACGCTGGCCAACATTGGCTATGCCCTGATTGCCCTGCACGCGGCGGCATCCATCTACCACCACCACGTGCTCAAGGACAACACCCTGACCAATATGCTGCCCGAGCGACGCAGTTAATCCCTTGTCTGCAGAGAGGGGCGTAGTCGCCCCTCTTTTGATCAGGCCTGTTTGGCCACCACCTCGACGGTATCGGCAGCCTTGTTTTTCCCTTCAGGCTGCAATTGCTTGACGTTGCCCTTGCTCTCGCCCTTTTGCTCCTCCTGAGACTGGGACTGGCCGACAAACTGGCCTCCCTTGCGGATGGAGAGGCTCCCGCCCTTGAACAACCCCTTCATCTTGCCGTTTTCGAGGATCTCCACCTCGCTCGAGGCGCAGGTGCCATCCAGGGTGCCATTGATGATCACGTGGGCGGCGCTGACATCCCCTTCAATCCGGCCACCTTCCATGATGCGTACCGTCCCGCCGTTCAGTTGCAGCGTCCCGACGAACTGGCCATACACATCCAGATTGCCCTCCACCTGCAACTCGCCCTTGAAACGGGCCCCTTTGGCGATCACCGTCGTCATGCTCCCCACCCCGACCATCTCAGACTCATTGCGCTTTCGTCCAAACATCTTGGTTTTCTCCACCATTAACAGCAGCACCATCAGTAGCAACGGCACTATGGGTAATTTGTAATATGCAGATCCCGCCACATAGAGCAGCAACGCCAGGCCCCAGCAAAACCAGATGAGATACAGCGCGTCACTGCGTGGCCGCATCGCGATGCGAGCCAGGATCCTTTCAGGCATCAATGTCATTGACCATTCCCTCTTGCGGGCAGATGGATGCAAGACCGGGGTCAACCCCTCACTCTCGTTTCCCGCGATACGCGGGCATGGACCTAGCTCAAGCGACCAGATTGCCAAAACTCTGAAACAAAAAAGCCCCGCCAGATGACGGGGCTGCGATTTCTCAGCAAAGCGAAGCAGGGGCTTAGGGCAACACCACCCGGCTTTCGCCGCCGCTGAGGGCCTCCACCCGCACTTGCACACCGATCCGCTCCACCAGGGTCTGCACGTGGGAGATGACCCCGATCTGGCGGCCGGCCGCCTGCAGGGAGTCGAGGCTTGAGAGCGCCAGATCCAGACTGTCGGGATCGAGCGTGCCGAAGCCTTCATCGATAAAGAGCGATTCGACCTGGGTCTGGCGCGACGACAGGCTGGAGAGGGCCAGCGCCAGCGCCAGCGATACCAGGAAGCTCTCGCCGCCGGAGAGGGAGTCCACCGAGCGCACCTCGTCCCCCATGTCGAGATCCACCACCTGCAGTGCCAGATCGGTGCCGGGCACCCGCTCCAGCCGATAGCGGGGGGAGAGCTCGGCAAGCTGGGCGTTGGCCTCCAGCAGCAACCGCTCCAGGGTGAGGCTCTGGGCGAAGGTACGCAGCTTGGCGCCGCTGGCCGAACCGATGAGATCGGAGAGTCGCTGCCAGTGATCCGCCACCGCCTGCTGGGCGGCCAGCTCCTCCTGCAAGGTGCCCGCCTTGAGGGCAGCAGCCTCGGCCTGGGCCAGCGTGCTCTTGCACTGGAACAGCTGCTCATCGAGGGCGCGGCAGTGTGCCTCCAGCGCCGTCAGTCGGCTGTCGAGCTCCTCTGACGCCAACGCGGCCAGCTCGGGGTGATGCTCGCGGTAACGATCCCGCTTGCTCTCCTCCAGCGCCAGCGCCCGCTGCCGCTCGGTCAAACGGGTACGCGCCTCGGCGCGGGCATCCTCCAGCGCCTGCAAGGCGGCGCGGCGCGCCTTGAGCTCATCCGGGCTCATGGCCAGCAGGCGGCGCAGGTCATATTCGGCAATGCCGAGACTGCTGGCGTGAGCAGCCCAGCGCCCCAGCACCTCCCGCCGCCGCCGGCTGCTCACCTGCTTCTCCTGCTCCAGATGGTTGAGACGGGCCTTGAGCTCGGTCTGGCGCTCACGCAAGGCGCGGGCCGCCCCCTGCATCATCTCCAGCTCGCTGGCCAGTTGCTGCAGCCGCTGCTGCCAGCGATGCTCGACCAGGGCAATCTCCTCTCCCCCCAGACAGGTGGCGCGGCTGGTGACCAGCCCTTGCCGTTGCTGTTCATGCTCCTTGTAGTCGCGCTCGAGCTTGTGCAGCAGCTCGCGCTGGGTCTGCAGGCGCGCCTCCTGGGCGCTCAGGGCCGGGGTGAGGCTGGCAATCTCGCCGGCCAGCCGCTCCCACTCGCTCTGACCGTGCAGCCAGGCCTCGCAGGCCCGCTGCCACTCGTGCCATTGCTGGCTGCCCAGCCACTGGCGCCAAGGCTGGCCCCCCATCTGCTCGTCGAGCCGGTTGCCCCCCTGCTCGAGGCGCTGGCGCAAGGTCGTCTCCTGCTCGCCCATGGCCTTCACCTCCCCTTCCAGGGCGATGCGCTGGCGGTCGGCCTCCTGCCATTGCTGCTCGAACTGCTGGTGCTGGCTGGCCAGCTGGCTCAACTGCTGGCGCACGGCCTGCAACTGCTGCTGCCCCTGCTGGGCCTCACGCAGTTGCTGCTGGCTGTGGGCCAGCCCCTGCTCCAGGTTCTGGCCACGGCCCAGCAGGGTATTCATCAATTCGTTCCACTCAATTGGGCTCTGACCTAGCGGCAGCGGATGGCCGAGCAGGGTATCGCCCCCGAGCTGTTGCCAGCGCAAGGTCAGCTGCTCGGCGCGGGTCTCCAGCTCAGGCAGATGTTGCTGGCGCACCGCCAGCTGGCGAGCCAGCTCCTGGCGCTCGCTCTCGCACTGGATGTATTGGTGATTGAGCCGCTCCCACTCGAGTTCCAGGCTATGGGCGCGCTCCGCCAGCTGGCCCAGAATGCCCGCCACCTGCGGCTGGCTCTGGTGATAGGGATGCTCCTCGGCGCCGCACAGCGGGCAAGGTTCACCGTCGCGCAGTATGTGGCGATGCTGCTCGAAACTGGCGATGGCGCGGGACTGCTCCAGCGCGTGTCGTGCCTCGTCCCGTTGCAGGGCGAGCCGCTCACGGGCCGGCGCCAGCTCGTCGCCGAGGATGGCCAGCTTGCCGAGCGCCTGCTCCAGCTGGGCGATCTCCTGCTGCAGGCGACCATGCTGCTCGCCGTGATTGCGACCATAGTCGGCCAGCTCCAGCAGCTGGCGCAGCTGACCCAGCTGTTCGGTCTGCTGCTGCCACTGCTCCTGCGCCTTGGCCAGGCGCCCCTCCCACTGCTGATCCTGCAGCTCGTGCTGTTGCTGCTGCAGCCGCTCCTGCTCGCGCTGCCAGTAGTCGCGCTCCTGCTGCCCTTGCTCCAGCAGGTGCTGCAACTGCCTGAGGGCGCGCAGCTTGTGCTCACGCAGGGTGAGCAGTTGCTGCAGCCTGCCGGCATCTTCGGCCCAATCCTGCATGGCGGTGAGCAGGGGCTGCCATTGGCGGGCCACCGGCGCCAGCTCCTTGTGCTCTTCAAGCCAGGCGCCCCACTGCTGGTGCTGGGCCTTGAGCTGCTCCACCTGCTGGCGCTGCTGGTGCCAGCCTTGCTCAAGGGTGAGCTGCACCTCCCGCTCCTGCGTTCCCTCCTGCTGGATCTTCTGCAGTTGCTGCTGCTTTTCCCGAATGCGGGTATCGAGCTCCTGCGCCCGCTTGAGCTCGGGCTGCAGGGCGCCCCACTCGCGCTCGGCGGCGATCTTCTCCGCCAGCAGCTGCTGCTCGGTGAGGGCGCTCTGCTGGGTCTGCTCCTCCAGCTTGCCAAGTTCGGGGCCGAGCTCGGCCAGCAGTTTCTCCTGCTGCTGCACCTCCAGGGTAAGGCGAGCCAGCTCGTCGTGATCGGCGCGGGCCACCTGGGCCTGCTCGGCGCGGGCAAACTCCTCGCGCTCGGGGGCGGCCGCACCGTGGGCCACCTCTGCGGCGGCAAGGGTCGCCTCCCCCTCCTGACAAGCCTGCAACTGGGCGGCGATGCGGCCGTTGAGGTCGCGCAAGTCCTGCATCAGTTGCTGTTGTTGTTGCTCGTGTTTGAGGCTGGTGGCGAGGCTGACCTGCTGGCTCACCCACTGCTCGCGGGTCGCCTCGTCCATCAGCGCCACGTCGCCGAGCCGCTGGCGGATGGCGGCCAATGTCTGCTGCTCCTCCCGCGCCCGTTCATGGCTCTGGACTGAAATGGCGGAGTAGAGCTCGGTGCCGGTCATCCGTTCGAGCAGGGCAGAACGCTCGTCGGCGCTCGATTTGAGGAAGGCGGCAAACTCCCCCTGCGGCAGGATGACGGCGCGGCGAAACTGCTCCCAGGAGAGCCCCACCAGCTCGTCAATGCGCTCCTGCAGCTCCCGCTTGCTGCCACTGAACACCTGGCCCGACGCCACGTCGGTCAGGCTGCGCTCCTGAGCCTGAAAGCGCCCCTCGGCGCGGTTGCGGGCCCGGCGCACCGCCCAGCGGGCCAGCCAGACACGGCCGTCGCAGCCGCGAAACTGCACCTCGGCAAAACCGCTGGCGTGGCCGCGGCTGAGGATGCCGCGCACGTCGTTGGCCTTGAGCTTCTCCTCGTCATCCATGCGGCCCACTTCGGCGACGTTCTTGCGATTGGCGATAAAGCGCGGCATCTCATCAAAGAGCGCCAGACAGATGGCATCGAGCAGGGTGCTCTTGCCGGCGCCAGTATTGCCGGTGATGGCAAACAGGCCGGCGGCCCCCAAAGCGCCACCGGCAAAATCGATGGTGAATTGACCGGTCAGGCTGGCGAGGTTCTCACCACTCAAAGAGAGGATCTTCATACGCCACACGCCTCCATCCATACCGACCCGATATCGCGCGTGCTCTTGCCCCCATCAGCCCGGGTATTGCCGGTGATGGTAAACAGGCCGGCGGCCCCCAGGGCGCCACCGGCAAAATCGATGGTGAATTGACCGGTCAGGCTGGCCAGATTCTCCCCTGACAGCGACAAGATTTTCATGCATTGGCCTCCTTCACCTGCTCCAGGATCTCTTCAAACGACGCCACCAGCTCGGCCTCCGGCTCTCCGTCAAACTGACGCTGATAGCAGAGGCGAAACACCTCGGTGGGGGAGAGCTCATCGAGCCGGCGCTGGCCGGCGCCATCCGCCAGCCCCTGGCCCGAGCCCTGATAGCTGGTCGTGATGCGGGCCAGGCGTACCGGCTTGTCGCCGATGGCGGCCAGCACGCGCTCGCGGATGCGGGCCTCGGGTTTGGGAAGCAGCAGCCGCACCTCGAGGAAGGGCTGGGCCTGCTGCGGGCAAGCGGGCAGCGCCAGCGCCTCGATGGCCTTGAGCGCCTCGTCGAGGCCGCTCTGGGGCAGCCGGATCATCTCCACCGCGCGGGGCACCGGGATCCGCTCAAGGCGGGCCAGCTTGCCCCCCTCAAACGTCACCTCCAGCACCTGATGGTTGTAGTTCGCCTCGGTCAGCGAGAGCGGCAGCGGCGAGCCGCTGTAGTGCACCCTCTCGGCCGGGCTCTGGGCCAGGTGCAGGTGGCCCAGCGCAGTGTAGTCGGCGGCGGCAAACAGCTCGGCAGGCAGGGCGTGCTGGTTGCCACCGAGCACCCGCCGCTCGGAGAGCTCGGAGAGCTGGCCCACCGCCAGATAGGCGTGCCCCATGGCAATGAGGGCCTGATCCGGATTGCAGCGCGCCCGCCCCTCGCTCAGCACCGCCTCATAGACCTGGCGTACCCCTTCGATCAGTCTGTCCTGCCCCTCGCTGAGCCCTTCCGGGCGCAGATCGCTGCTGCGCAGAAACGGCACGGCGGCGCACCAGGCGGCCACCTCGCCGTTTTTGCCTCGCAGCGGCACCAGCAGGCGATCGGTCTCGAGCCGCCCCTCGTCGTCCCGACTGATGCTGCCCACCAGATGCAGGTCGAAGGCGCGCAGCAGCTCGTGGGGGGCATCCAGCTTGGAGGGGGAGTCGTGGTTACCGCCGATGAGCACCATCTCCAGTGCCGGGTGCTCGGCGCGCAGCCTGGCCAGAAAGCGGTAGAGCTGCTGCCAGGCGCTGGCGGGAGGATTGGCGGTATCAAACAGATCGCCCGCCACCAGCAGGGCGTCGATGTCACGGCGTTTGATGGTGTCGGCCAGCCAGTCGAGAAAGGCATCGTGTTCAAAACGGCGGTCATGGCCATGGAGTTGGTGGCCAAGGTGCCAGTCGGCGGTATGCAGGATCTTCATGAAAAAACGGCTCGTATGGAGGTGGTGCCAGCAGCACCCGATGCAGACAAGATGAGGATATGCCTCCCTTTTTTCAAGCCGGACCGGGTGCTGGCGTCAGATTCAGGCGGGCTCGCAGCACATCTGGTACTGGGGATGACCGGTGAGCGGGTCGGCCAGCTCCCCCTCGATCACGAAACCGTGGCGACGATAGAAGCGCACCGCCTGATCGTTTTCCACGAAGACCCGGGCATGCAGCCTGGCCCCCTTGGACTTGGCCTCCTGCAGCAGGGCATGACCCACCCCCCGCCCCTGACGGTCGGGGCGCACAAAGAGGGCGGCCAGGTAGTCATCCACCAGCGCCATGAAGCCGAGCAGCTCGCCGCGCTCCTCGAACACCCAGATGCGGGCGCGCTCGAGATAGCGGGTGCGCAGATCTTCCTGCGCCTGCCACCAGCAGGAAGCATCGACAAAATCATGGGCCTGCAGGGAGGCCAGCAACCAGATCTCGACGATCTCGTCCATGTCGTCGGACCGACTCGCCCTCAGCATATTGGTATCCTTGTTAACAACCTTAACATCCGCAGTCTAGGGGAGTTTGATGACGGCTTTGGGGACGGATATGACTCCCTGTGAAGTCGATCGCCCTTTATTTAGCAAGAATGATTGGCTGATCACAAAGCGCCTCTCTAGTACAATGCCCGCCGGACAATCTATGAGACCGAGGACGCCATGTGGTTTAAAAACCTGCAGATTTATCGCTTTACCCGCCCCTTCGAGCTGACCGTCGAGCAGCTGGAAACCCAGCTGGAAGCCTGTGCCTTCACCCCGTGCGGCAGCCAGGACATCTCCCGGTTCGGGTGGGTCAAGCCCCTTGGCAAATTCGGCTCCACCCTGACCCACTCCGCCGCCGGCCACATCCTGCTGTGCGCTCGCAAGGAAGAGAAGATGCTGCCCGGCACCGTGGTCAAGGAGATGCTGGCGGAGAAGGTAGAGGCGATCGAGTTCGAACAGGGCCGCGCCCTCAAGAAGAAAGAGAAGGAAGCGCTCAAGGAAGAGATCATGCACACCCTGCTGCCGCGCGCCTTCAGCCGCACCAGCCAGACCTTCGCCTGGATCAACCCGGCCGACAACCTGATGGTGGTCGACGCGGGCTCCGCCAAGAAGGCGGACGATCTGCTGGCCCTGTTGCGCAAGTCCATCGGCACCCTGCCGGTGGTGCCGGTGGCCCTCAAGAACCCGCCCGAGATCACCATGACCGAGTGGCTGAACGAGGGCAACCTGCCCGCCTCCTTCACCCTGGAGGACGAGGCCGAGCTGCGCAGCGCCATGGAGCACGGTGGCATCATCCGCTGCAAGCAGCAGGATCTGATGAGCGACGAGATCAAGAACCACCTGGCCAACGACAAGCTGGTGACCAAACTGGCCCTCAACTGGGGCGAGACCCTGAGCTTCGTGCTAGGGGATGACCTCTCCATCAAGCGCCTCAAATTCAGCGAAGAGCTGCGCGAGCAGAACGACGACGTCACCAGCGAAGATCCGGCCGCCCGTCTGGATGCCGACTTCGCCCTGGTCACCGCCGAGCTGGCCCAGTTCATCCCGGCCCTGTTCGCCGCCCTGGGCGGTGAAGAGCAGTCAATCTAAGCGAATTGGCTCAGCCTGATTGCAAAAAACCGCCTCCGGGCGGTTTTTTTATGGGCGGGCGCCGGTACGACTTGTTGATAGATGAGTAACTTGTTGATCTGATTCGACAACTTGAGTCATTAGCGCCAATCGTGACATAGTCCCCCCCTCATGCTTATAAAACAGACAAGGAGAGTGTCATGTTGCGCAAACCGCTGGGGCTGGCCATCGCCCTCGCTCTGCTGGCCGGCTGCGCCGCTCAGCAGAGCCCGCAAAATCCCCTCGCCCACACCCTGATCGCGCCGGAGGCCGCCAGCGGCTGGCAAGACAAGCAGGGCTGGCAGGGCCACGACTTCATGGTGGCCGCCGCCAACCCGCTGGCGGTGGAGGCGGGCTACCAGATGATCCAGGCCGGCGGCAGCGCGGTGGATGCCGCCATCGCGGTGCAGCTGGTGCTGACCCTGGTGGAGCCGCAATCCTCCGGCATCGGCGGTGGCTCCCTCATGCTGGTGTGGGACGGCAAACAGGTAGCCGCCGTGGATGGTCGCGAGACGGCCCCCACCGCCGCCACCGATCAGCTGTTCATGAAGGATGGCAAGCCGATGGCCTTCTACGACGGCGTGGTGGGCGGGCGCTCGGTGGGCGCCCCCGGCACGGTGCGGGCACTGGCGCTGGCCCACCAGCGTTACGGCAAGCTGCCCTGGGCCAGCTTGTTCGAGCCCGCCATCACCCTCGCGGAGCAGGGATTCGTGATAAGCCCGCGGCTGGCCGCGCTGCTGACCAAGGATCCCTATCTTGCAAAAGACCCGGATGCGCGGGCCTACTTCTATCAGGCCGACGGCAGCCCCAGAGCGGCGGGCAGCCGGCTGACCAACCCGGCCCTGGCCAAGGTGCTGCGTACCCTGGCAAGCGAGGGGCCGGACGCCTTCTATCGCGGCCCGCTGGCCGAGGCCATGGTGGCCAAGGTGCACGCCCACCCGACCAACCCCGGGGTGCTGAGCGCGGTAGATCTCGCCAGCTACCGCGCCAAGCTGCGCGACGGCCTCTGCTTTGACTATCGCCAGAGCCGGGTGTGCGGCTTTCCGTCCCCCTCGTCCGGCACCATAGCGCTCGGCCAGATCTTCGGCATGCTGGAGAGCCGCGACATGGCGGCCCTCAAGCCGGTGCCAGGGGTGCAGGGCCAGCCGGCCGCCTCCGCCGAGGCGATCCACCTTTACAGCGAGGCGGCGCGGCTCGCCTTTGCCGATCGCAACCAGTACGTGGCGGACAGCGACTATGTAGCGGTCCCCGTCAGCGGCCTGCTCGACAAGCACTATCTGGCCCGGCGCGGCGCCCTGATCGGCGAGCGCTCCATGGGGCTGGCCAACGCGGGCACCCCGCCGCTGGCGCCGGCTCGCGGCCAGGATGCGACCCCTGAGCTCCCCTCCACCAGCCACATCTCCATCGTCGACAAGGCGGGGATGGCGGTCTCCATGACCAGCTCCATTGAAGACGGCTTCGGCTCGCGGCTGATGGTCAACGGCTACCTGCTCAACAACCAGCTCACCGACTTCTCCTTCACCTCGCTGGATGCCGCCGGGCTGCCGGTGGCCAACCGGGTGGAGCCGGGCAAGCGACCGCGCTCCTCCATGTCCCCCCTGCTGGTGTTTGACAAGAGCAGCGGCGAGCTGGAGATGAGCCTGGGCTCCCCGGGGGGCTCCGCCATCATCAACTACGTGGGCAAGACGCTGCTGGGCACCCAGGATTGGGGGCTCAACCTGCAACAGGCGATCAATCTGCCCAACTTCGGCAGTCGCAACGGCCCCACCGAGCTGGAGGCGGGCCGCACCCCGGCCGCCGTGGTCGAGGCGCTCAAGGCGAAGGGGCACGAGGTGGTGCTGAGCGAGCAGACCTCGGGCCTGCAGGGGGTACAGCGCAACGCCGGCGGCTGGCTGGGCGCCGCCGATCCGCGCCGGGAGGGGATCGCCAAGGGTCAGTGAACCCAGGGGTCTGCACCCAACCCTCAATGCAACGAAGCGGCCGGTTGGCCGCTTTTTTTGTGAGATCAGGCTGTGCACGCCCTGGCCACAAAAATCATCACAGATTGATTAATGCTGCCAAGCCAGGTCAATAAAAATAGAGCACCTCACCCTAAAATTATCACTTATCCAGTTTTAATCTCAAAATTAGCTTTAAATGTGGATAAAGATTGCTTTTCCACCAAAAGCGTATTATTTTTCAACAGAAACGGCAACTGTTGTCCCTCAGACACGCCCCGTGCACGGGACCAGCATCTGTCTCTTTCGCCCCCTGCTCATTGACAGCTGCCCTCTTCACCCGCGCGGTGATCTGGTAGCCCCCTGACTGCCATTAGCGAGGTGACGACATGGACCACTCCCTTCCCCTGATTACCACCCTGGTCGGCGGCTTCGTGCTGGCCTACATCCTCGGCATGCTGGCCCAGCGCCTCAAGATCTCCCCCATGGTGGGCTATCTGGCGGCCGGCGTCATCTCGGGCCCCTTCACCCCGGGGTACGTGGCCGACATGAAGCTGGTGCCCGAGCTGGCGGAGCTGGGGGTCATCCTGTTGATGTTCGGAGTGGGGCTGCACTTCTCCTTTCGCGATCTGATGTCGGTAAAGCGGATCGCCATCCCGGGCGCCATCGCCCAGATCGCGGTCGCCACCCTGCTCGGCATGGGGCTCGCCTCGCTGCTGGGGTGGGATCCGGTCGCCGGTCTGATGTTCGGCCTCGCCCTCTCCACCGCCAGTACCGTGGTGCTGCTGCGGGCGCTGGAGAGCCGTCAGAATCTGGAGACCCTGCAGGGGCGCATCGCCATCGGCTGGCTCATCGTCGAGGATCTGGTGATGGTGCTGGCGCTGGTGATGCTGCCCATCATCGCCGACATCCGGTTCGGCGAGCAGGCCATGAGCTGGCAGAGCATAGCGCTGGATCTGGGCTGGACCCTCGGCAAGGTGAGCCTGTTCGTGGCGCTGATGATGGTAGTGGGCAGCCGCTTCATCCCCTGGCTGCTGACCCACACCGCCAGCACCGGCTCGCGCGAGCTGTTCACCCTGGCGGTTCTGACCTGCTCCCTTGGCATCGCCTTCGGCGCGGTCAAGCTGTTCGGCGTCTCCTTCGCCCTTGGCGCCTTCTTCACCGGCATCGTCATGAACCGCTCCGAGCTGAGCCACCGCGCCGCCAACAACACCCTGCCGCTGCAGGACGCCTTCGCCGTGCTGTTCTTCGTCTCGGTGGGCATGCTGTTCAACCCGGCAGTGCTACTGACCGAGCCGCTGGCGGTGCTGGCCACCCTGTTCATCATCATGTTCGGCAAGTCGGCGGCGGCCTACGCCATCGTGCGGCTGTTTCGCTATAGCAAGCGCACCGCCCTCACCATCTCCGCCAGCCTGGCCCAGATCGGCGAGTTCTCCTTCATCCTCATCGGCCTAGCCATAGTGCTAAAACTGGTGCCGGAAGGAGCCCGTGACCTGATCCTGGTGGGCGCCAGTCTCTCCATCATGCTCAACCCGCTGGTGTTCAACGCCGTCGAGCGCTACCTGGAGAAACAGCCGGACGCCGACAACACCCAGGTGCTGGCCGAGTGCACATGCCCGCCGGTGGAGATGAAAGGCCACACCATACTGGCGGGCTATGGCCGGGTCGGCCGTCTGCTGGTGAGCGGCCTGCAGCAGGCCGGGCGCGAGCTGGTGGTGATCGAGCAGGATCCGCACCGGCTGGAGAGCCTGCGCCAGGCCGACATTCCCCACGTCAACGGCAACGTGGCCGATGACGAGGTGCTGTGCCGCGCCGCCATCGCCGACGCCAGCTGGCTGCTGGTGGCCATCCCCAACAGCTTCGAGGCCGGCGAGGCCATCGCCCAGGCCAGGCTCATCAACCCTGCCATCCGGGTGATCGCCCGTGCCCACAGCGACGACGAGGTGAGCTTCCTCACCAGGCAGGGGGCAGACAAGGTGATCATGGGGGAGCGGGAGATAGCCCTTGGCATGCTGGCCCAGGCGACCGCCTGAACCCGCATTCAGATGCAGAAGAGGGGCCTGCCCCTCTTTTTTATGCCTCTTTGTATACCCGCGCTTTTAGGCACCCAGGCCCCTCCTCACCCATTCCCGCCGGCGTTTCGCGCCGATATGGCATAGTTTGACTCCCTTTGTCAGCCCCCCAGGTCAGGGCCGATCGCCGCAACGGCCGCGAGCACCCTGCTCACCGCCCCCTCGCCAGCACAAAGCTCCGCCAGCCGCCCTCGCCGGCCCGCAGTAGACAGCAGATCCTGCAGCGACCCCTACCGGATTGGGGGTGCGCCGCGCCAGATGGTCAAATTCCGAGGTCTGCCTCCTTGGCTAGACTGGGCCAGTCGTCTTATGACACCCATTTGGCACATGTGCCCACAACCAATCTGGAAGGATCCGCCATGAAACCCTTGTTGACTGCCCTCTTGCTCCCCCTGCTGCCCCTCGCCGTACAGGCCGCCGAGCCCGTCTGGATCACGGTCGGTGCCGACAGCGGCGTCGAACTCAAACAGGTGAAGGCCAAGCTGGCCCCCCTGTTCAGCGCCAGCGGCGCCCCCATCCAGCTGGCCCAGGTCGAGGCGAGCGAGCTCGGCACCCTCTCCCACCTGATGCACGAAGGTCACCAGCGCTGCGGCGGCTACGTGGTGCACAGTACCCTGGCCGACGCTCTGCAGAGCATGGCCCAGCCCATCAGCCAGAACCTGTTCAGCGCCCCGCCGCTGACCCAGGGAGCCAGCGTCAACCGGCTGCTGCCCTATCTGGATCAGGGCAACATAGTCGGTACCATCAGCCAGCTCGCCAGCTGGCGCAACCGCTACTACACCACCACCACGGGGGTGCAGTCGGCGGACTGGGTGGCCGGCCAGTGGCAGACCCTGAGCGCGACCCTGCCCTGGGCCAGCGTCAGCCGGGTCAAGCACAGCGGCTATCCGCAGCAGTCCGTGGTGCTGACCCTCAAGGGCAGCCGCTATCCGGACGAAGTGGTGGTGCTCGGCGGTCACCTCGACTCCACCGCGGGCTCGGCCCCCAACAGCCGCACCCTGGCGCCGGGCGCCGATGACGATGCCTCCGGCATCGCCACCCTGACCGAGGTGCTGCGGGTCATCGCCGAGCAGGGTCGCCAGCCTGAGCGCACCCTGCAGTTCATCGGCTATGCGGCGGAAGAGGTGGGGCTGCGCGGATCCAAGGACATCGCCACCCGCTACAAGGCGGCCAACACCAAGGTGCTGGCGGCGCTGCAGCTGGACATGACCAACTACCAGGGCTCAGCGGAAGATATCGTCTTCATGACCGATTACACCGACCAGGGGCTGACCGGCTATCTGACCCAACTGCTCGACGCCTATCTGCCCCAGATCCGCTACGGCTACGACAGCTGCGGTTACGGCTGCTCGGATCACGCCTCCTGGCACAATCAGGGCTACCCGGCCGCCATGCCGTTCGAGTCGCGCTTCAACGACTACAACCCCAACATCCACACCGCCCGGGACACCTTGCAGAACTCGGATCCCTCGGCTGCCCACGCTCTCAAGTTCGCCCAGCTGGCCACCAGCTTCGCCATCGAGATGGGCAAGATAAACTGAGCCGCCAAGGCGCGGTGACGCACCCAACACAAGAGGGAGGCCTGGCCTCCCTCTTGTTTTCAAACCTGCCGCTCAGGGCTCTCGATGCCCCCCGCCAAACGGAAGATTGGGATGCGGCCAGCCTTGCTGCGCACGGGCCGTGGCGGCCTGGGCCTGGTGCATTTCAAGGCGCTCGAACGCGCGCAGCGCGCCATCGCGGGGAGCGGGATCGGCTGGCCAGCAGCTGGAGGGCAGCGCCTGCACGCCCAGCAGGGCGACGGACAACAGCAACAGATAAGGGGCCATCTTGCAGCACTCCGGTGGCAGCAGAGTGTCTATTCTTGTCGGGGACCGATGACGGTTTGATGAAGGGACGGGATCGTCATTTTACAACATTTGACGAGGCGGGCCGGCGCCGAGATACATATGGCGACATTTATGCCAAATCTGCGCTGACCAGTTAATTTATGCCCTAAAAAGTAGCCGGGAGGAAAACGTTATCCCTGAAAAGAAAACGTTATCTGGTCAAAACGTTGTTTCTGGATCATAAAAAGTATCCAAAAACTGGTGTATATTGCACGGCGGAAACTCCTTAACCATGAAGACTGACATGAAAAAGACCAAAATCGTCTGCACCATCGGTCCCAAGACCGAATCCAAAGAAATGCTGGCCAAGATGCTGGACGCCGGCATGAACGTCATGCGCCTGAACTTCTCCCACGGCGACTACGCCGAGCACGGTGGTCGCATCAGCAACCTGCGCGCTGTCATGGCCGAAACCGGCAAGCACGCAGCCATCCTGCTGGACACCAAGGGTCCGGAAATCCGTACCATCAAGCTGGAAGGCGGCAACGACGTGGCCCTGGTCGCTGGCCAGACCTTCACCTTCACCACCGACCAGACCGTGGTTGGCAACAAAGACAAAGTCGCTGTGACCTATGCCGGTTTCGCCAACGACCTGCGCGTCGGCAACCGCATCCTGGTTGACGACGGCCTGATCGGTCTGGACGTCATCGAAATCACCGAGCGCGAAGTTGTCTGTAAAGTACTGAACAACGGCGATCTGGGCGAGAACAAAGGCATCAACCTGCCGGGCGTCTCCATCAAGCTGCCGGCCCTGGCCGAGAAAGACAAGCGCGACCTGATCTTCGGTTGCGAGCAAGGTGTTGATTTCGTTGCCGCCTCCTTCATTCGCAAGAAAGAAGACGTGCTGGAAATCCGTGAGCACCTGAAAGCCCACGGTGGCGAGAACATCCAGATCATCTCCAAGATCGAAAACCAGGAAGGCCTGGACAACTTCGACGAAATCCTTGCTGTCTCCGACGGCATCATGGTTGCTCGTGGCGACATGGGTGTCGAAATCCCGGTTGAAGAAGTTATCTTCGCCCAGAAGATGATCATCGAGAAGTGCAACAAAGCCCGCAAAGTGGTCATCACCGCCACCCAGATGCTGGACTCCATGATCAAGAACCCGCGTCCGACCCGCGCCGAAGCCGGCGACGTGGCCAACGCCATCCTGGACGGTACCGACGCAGTCATGCTGTCCGGTGAGTCCGCCAAGGGCAAATACCCGCTGGAAGCCGTGACCATCATGGCCACCATCTGCGAGCGTACCGATGCCGTGATGCCGTCCAACCTGTCTGCTGCCAACGACAGCAACAAGCTGCGCATCACCGAGGCCGTATGTAAAGGCGCGGTAGAGACCTCCGAGAAGCTGGACGCCCCGCTGATCGTGGTTGCCACCGAAGGCGGCAAGTCTGCCAAGGCCATCCGCAAGTACTTCCCGAAAGCCTGGATCCTGGCCATCACCACCAACAAGAAGACCGCAGCCCAGCTGGTACTGACCAAGGGTGTGGTTGCTCACGTGGTTGACAGCATCGCCTCCACCGACGATTTCTATCGCATCGGCAAAGAAGCGGCCCTGGCCAGCGGCATGGGTCTGAAGGGTGATGTGGTTGTCATGGTCTCCGGTGCCCTGGTACCGAGCGGCACCACCAACACCGCTTCTGTTCACGTTCTTTAATCGGAACTGAACAAGCTGAAAACGGCGCCCGCGGGCGCCGTTTTTTTTATCTCGCCCCCCTGCTGCCCCTTTCTGCCCGGTGTTAGAATCCACGCGGATTTAATCCATGTGGGACATCTCCCGAATATCGCGTAATAACCCGGAAGTTTTATGCTCTCAATACCGTTCAAAAGAGCCTCGGCCACCCTGTTGCCGCTGCTCTGCTTACTCGTCAGCCTCTGCGCCCCGCAAGCCATGGCGCAGGACGTGCCCCAACGTACCAGCGTACAACGGGCACTCGACGCCCTCGGCAAGTCGGACACCCTCACCGTCAGCCAGCAGGCCGACCAGAAATTCCTGACCGACACCCTCTCCCTGCTCGACAGCATCGAGAAAGAGAAGAGCAAGGCCAGAAGCCAGAACGAGCGCGTTCGCTCCCTGCCGGCCGAGCTGCGCGACATCAGCGCCAGACTGGATGCCCTGACCCAGGGCAAGAGCGCCGAGCAGATCAAGAGCGAATACGCCAGCATGAGCCTGAGCGAGCTGGAGAGTCGCCAGCCCGACGTCATGGCCAACATGCAGGATGCCCAGGAGGCCCTCGGCACCATCGGCAGCCAGCTCACCAACCTGCAGACCCTGCCGGAGCGGGCCCAGGCCAGCATGAGCCGCGCCTATCAGCGCAGCCAGGAGATCCGTACCCGTCTCAACGCCGGTGACGGGGTGAGCAGCGCCGAGAAGATGAAGCTCAATGCCGAGCTGGCCCTGCTGGATCTGCAGCTGGCCAACCTGCAGAAGGAGCTGGACAACCGCACCAGCATGCAGGATCTGGCGGTCAAACAGCGCGACTACCAGACCGCCCGCCTCGCGAGCGAAGAGCAGAAGCTGCAACTGCTGCAGGAGCAGAGCAGTGCCAAGCGCCTGGGCGACACCGAGAAGACCGCCGAACAGACCGGTGAGCTGGTGGCCGCCGCCGACAGCCCGCTGGTGCAAAAGGAGCAGGAGCTCAACCACCAGCTCAGCCAGCAGCTGGTCAGCGCCACCGCCAGCCTCAACTCGCTGGTGCAGAAGAACCTGCAGGCCAAGAGCTGGCTGGAGCGCGGCACTCAGACCGAACGCAACCTCAACGAACAGGTGCAGATGCTCAAGGGCAACCTGCTGCTGTCGCGCATCCTCTATCAGCTCTACCAGCAGCTGGAGTCCTCCCCCTCCACCCTGGTGAAAAACCTGGAAGAACAGATCGCCGACCTGCACCTGGCCCAGTTTGAACTGAGCCAGCAGCGCGACCAGCTGTTCCAGAAGACCCAGTATCTGGACAACCTGATCGCCAATAGCAGCGAGCCGGTGAGCGAGGAGGACAGAGCCAGCCTCTCCAAGCTGCTCGACACCCGCATCAGCCTGCTCGACCAGCTCAACCGCCAGCTGGATGCCCAGCTGACCAACGCCATCAGCCTGCAGCTGACCCAGCAGCAGCTGGCACGGATCTACTCCTCCATCGAGTTCACCCTGCAGCAGCACATCTTCTGGGTGAGCAGCAACAAGCCCATCGACGGCAAGTGGTTCATCAGCTGGCCGGCCCAGGCCTACAAGCAGGCCTCCGACTGGGTGCTGAAACCGGACTGGAGCGGCTGGGGTGAAACCTTGCTGCCCATCACCCTGCTGGCCCTGCCGCTGCTGCTGATAGGTGGCCTGCTGATCTGGAAGCGTCCGACGCTGATCGAGCGGCAGAAGAAGATCACCAAGGATCTGGGGCGCTTTCGCCAGGACAGCCAGTGGCACACCCCGGCAGCCCTCTGCTATACCGTGCTGCAACGCCTGCCGGGCAGCCTGTTCATCCTGGCTGCCGGCCTGCTGCTGACTGACTGCGGTCTGCTCAGTTCCAAGCTGATTTTCCAGATCACCCTCAACCTGGCGCTCGGTTATCTGGTGTTCAGCGTCTATCTGGCGGTGATGCGCCCAGGCGGCATCGCCGAGAGCCACTTCCGCATTCCGAAAGCCGATCTGCAGGCCAAGCGCACCAGCATGCGCTACCTCTGGGTGCCCTTGCTGCCGCTCATCATGCTGTCGACCAAGGCGGTGGTGGAACCCTCCTCCCTTGGCAACGACGTGGTGGGTCAGGCGCTGACCCTGGCCCTGCTGGGGCTGGCCGCCTACCTGGTATTCCCCATCTCCCGCGCCCGCATCAAGGGCGAGGCGAGCATGCAGCAGTCCATCACCGCCATCGCCCTGGCGCTGGCACCGGTGGCGCTGATCGTGCTGGTGGGACTGGGCTACTACTACACCGCCCTCAAGCTGACCGGCCGGCTGATCGAGTCCTTCTACCTGCTCATCCTCTGGAGCCTGGTCTACCGTACCGCCCTGCGCGGTCTTGAGCTCGCGGCCCGTCGCCTGGCCTATCGCCGTGCGGTGGCCAAACGCGAACACAAGGCCCAGGAGGATGCGGAAGGGGGAGACACCATCGAAGAGCAACCCATGGATCTGGAGGATGTCAGCCAGCAGTCGCTGCGTCTGACCCGTACCGTGTTGCTGCTGATCTTCGGCGTCGCCTTCTACTGGCTCTGGTCCGATCTGGTGGCGGTCTTCTCCTACCTCGACAGCATGGTGCTGTGGCACCGCACTGAAGGGACAGGGGCCAATGCCGTGATGTTCCCGATCAGCCTGAGCGACGTGCTGATAGGCTTCCTGCTGCTGGGCGGCGCCTGGTCGCTGGCCCGCAACCTGCCGGGTCTGCTGGAGGTGCTGGTGCTCTCCAAGCTGAACCTGGCCCAGGGCACGGCCTACGCCATCACCACCATGCTCAACTACGTGCTGATCGGGGTCGGCTCGCTGACCGCCCTCTCCATGATGGGGGTACAGTGGGACAAGCTGCAGTGGGTCGCCGGTGGTCTGTCGGTCGGTATCGGTTTTGGCATGAAGGAGATCCTCTCCAACTTCGTCTCCGGCATCATCATACTGTTCGAGCGTCCGGTGCGGATCGGTGACACCGTCACCATCGGCTCCTTCTCCGGCACCGTCTCGCGGATCCGCATTCGCGCCACCACCCTGACCGACTTCGACCGCAAGGAGGTGATCATCCCCAACCAGCAGCTGATGACCGAGCGGCTCATCAACTGGTCGTTGAGCGATACGGTCACCCGGGTCATCGTGCGGGTGGGTGTGGCCTACGGTTCTGACCTGGAGCTGACCCGCACCCTGCTCAAGCAGGCGGCCGACGAGAACAGCCGCGTGCTCAAGGATCCGGCGCCCATCGTCTACTTCCTCACCTTCGGTGCCAGCACCCTGGATCACGAGTTGCGCTTCTTCGTAAGCGAGCTCGGCGATCGCAACCCGGCGGTGGACGAGCTGAACCGCAAGATAGACCAGCTGTTCCGCGAAAACGGCATCGAGATCGCGTTCAACCAGATGGATGTCTACATCAAGAACATGAAGGACGAAGAGCAGAAGGTGGAGTCCGACTCCGCTCAGCCTCCCGCCCTGCCGGGCCCCCAGCCCGGTTAAGACAGCTCCTCATCTCGTTCGAAGGCCCCGCAAGGGGCCTTTTTTGTGTCGGTGGCCCACCGCTTGCGCTGGTTTTGTGACGGGCCGGCCAGAATGGAGCACGGTTTGTCGCTAGCCTGAAACGCTTGCCTCCCCGGATGAGGGGCCTGCCAATCCCGGTCGGCCGCGATACACTGAGGAGCCGATCCCCCACATTTGCCAAGGTGCGCCATGAGTTCCCAACCCTCTCTGCTCTCTTTTCTCGGCTCTCCCCTGCTCGGGGTGGCCGCCACCTATGTCGACCCCGCCAGCAAGGAGACCGGCGTCTACATCTGCGGGGTCGAGATCCAGCCAGACGACGAGCTGCTGCTGACTTTCCCCAAGGGGCACCAGCTGACGGTGGGGGAGAAGATCACCCTGCATCTGGACAACCGCACCGGGGTCGACGAGTACGACGCCTCCTTGAGCGTCTATCGCGTCTCCTACAAGGGGGTGATCGCCCGCACCGCTCCGGACAGGGTGCAGGTCACCCCGCTGCAGTTCGAGCTCTGGTACGGCAACCGGGTGGTCTACGGCTTCGCCCAGCCGGGCTATCAACATCCGGCCGATGAACGCCCCGCTAACGAGCTGCCCGTCACCCCGCTCACCGGCCTGCCGGTGCCTGACTTGCGTGAGGTTGAGAACAAGATCGGGGTGCTGGTGACCCGGGCCCAGTCACAGCCCCAC
This sequence comes from Aeromonas sp. s5, assembly GCF_040907865.1. NCBI lineage: Bacteria > Pseudomonadati > Pseudomonadota > Gammaproteobacteria > Aeromonadales > Aeromonadaceae > Aeromonas > Aeromonas sp. s5. Next base: position 250,443 of record NZ_JBFOCO010000023.1, on the reverse strand, counting down.
ACCACGGTACTGGCGTTTCTCTCCTCCGATGAGGACGACATCTTCTTCATCACCTTCCCCGAGACCTTCAAGTCGCAGTTGCTCAAGCGCGACGGCCGCTGCCACTTCGCCATCGACTCGCGGGCGGTGTTCACCTACACCCGCGCCATCGAGTGGAACTACACCATCATCGCCGCCGATGCTTACCAGATCCCGCAGGATCACCCGCTGTTCGAACCTATCCGCGCCGCCTTCGTGCAGAAGAACCCGTGGGAAGTGGGCTTTTTCAGCCACCCGCAGGTGGAGCTCTACCACCTCAAGGCCCGCCAGGTGGTCTGCCCGGGCCGGGCAAAAGAGTAGGTCCAGCCGGGCGCGAAAGAGGATAAGATGGCCTGCGGTTGCCCATGACAAGGAGTGAGAAACAGATGCAGCAGGTCGTTTATGTGGCGAGCCCCGCCAGCCAGCAGATCCACGTGTTTGCCCTGGCCGCTACTGGGGAGCTCACGCCATTGCAGGTGGTCGACACCCCGGGCCAGGTCCAACCGCTGGTGATCAGCCCGAACGGGCGCTGGCTCCATGCCGCCGTGCGCCCCGATTTCGCCCTGATCAGCTATCGCATCGAGGCCGATGGCCGGCTGGAAACGCAGGGATCGGCACCGCTGGCGGGCAGCGCCTCCCACACCGCCATCTCGGCCGACGGCCGCTTCCTGCTGGCGGCCTCCTATGCCTTCAATCAGGTTACCGTCTCCGCCATCGCCGTCGACGGCCGGGCAGAGCCCCCCCACCAGCAGCTCGACGGCTTGCAGGCCGCCCATTCGGTCACCCTGCTGCGTGCAAATAAACAGGGCGAGCAGGAAGTGCTGGTCGCCTGCCTCAAGGAGGATTGCATCCGCCGCTTTCTGCTCTGCAAGGAGGGGCGGCTGCGCCCCCATCCGCTGGGGGATCTGGCGACCGCCAGCGGTGCCGGGCCGCGCCATCTTGCGCGGCACCCGAGCAATGGCGACCTCTATTGCCTCAACGAGCTCGACTGCACCATCAACCGCTACCGGCCCACCGCCGATGGCGGGATCCGGCTCTGTCAGAGCCTCTCCATGCTGCCAGCCGGTTATCAGGGGGAGCGCTGGGGGGCGGATCTGCACGTGACACCCGACGGGCGTTTTCTCTACAGCAGCGAGCGGGCAAGCAGCCTGCTGACCCAGTTCGCCATCGCGCCGGATGGCGAGCTCGGCGTGGTCGGCCACTTCCCGACCGAGACCATGCCCCGCGGTTTTGCCATCGACCAGAGCGGCCACTGGCTGCTGGCGGCCGGGCAGGCTTCCCACCAGCTGGCGGTGCATCGCATCGACCCGGTCAGCGGTGCCCTGACCCTGCTGGCACGCTATCACGTAGGGGACGGGGCCATGTGGGTGATCGTACTGGCACGCCATCAGCCATGATCAACAGACAGCAAAAAGCCATGGCACTGCCATGGCTTGCAAACCAGCGCACAGGGTTACTTTGCGGAGATCTCTGCCAGAAAACCGACCAGGCGTTGCCAGGCAAGGGCATCGGCTTCGGCGTGGTACCTGTCTGATCCAAACACACTGAATGCGTGAGGGGCACCACTGTAACTGGTCGCTTCATGGCTGATGCCGGCCTTCTCCAGCTCGCCGATCAAGGCGGCAAACTGCCCCAGGCTGACCGCCTCGTCAGCACTGCCATGCTGTATCAGCACACGTCCCCTGACCTGTTGGTAGTTCTGACCTGGCGGCGTCTCCAGCCCGCCATGCACGCTCACTGTACCGTGCAGATCCGCCCCGCTGCGGGCCAGCTCCAGCACGGCGGCACCTCCGAAACAGTAACCGAGCGCCACGACCTTTTCCGGTTTGCCTCCCAACCTCGTGGCCTCGGCCAGCGCCCCGGCGAGCAGGGTCCGCATGCTCGCCCTGTCCTGGTATAGCGCCCCTGTCAGCCGCTTTTTATCCTCCACCGCAGTGGGTCTCACGCCAACGCCGAACAGGTCGGCGGCAAACACCCGGTAACCCAAGGCCGCCAGCATGTCGGCACGCTTCATTTCATACCCGGTCAACCCATCCCAGTCATGGACCAGCAGCACCAGAGTTGACTGCTGACTGGCCCCCGCCAGATGATAACCTTCGAACGTCCGCCCTTCGACCTGATACCTGACGGACCCGGCCTGCAATCCTCCTGCCCACAGAGCCCAGAACAGGACAAGCATCCTGGTTATTCCCATCATCCACTCCTCTGCCTGGACGGCCAGCTCGCTGGCGCCCGGCGATCACACCCTGAACTGTTTGAGCAGACTGTCCAACTGAGCCGACAGCTGGCGCAAATCACTGCTGGCATCGGCTACCTGCCCCACCCGCGCCGCACTGTCGTTGTTGAGCCCGGCGATGCGATTGACGCTGTTGCTGACCTCTTCCGCCACCGAGTGCTGCTCTTCCGAGGCCTGGGCGATATACATGTTCATTTCACGGATAAGGCCGACCTGGGTCTTTATCTTCTCTACCGAGAGCTGCACGTCGGCGGCTTGCGCCCCCGCCTGGGAGGCCTTGTCCTGACTTTGCTGCATACCAGAAACCAGATTGTGGGTCGCCTGCTGCAAGCGCGCGATACTGGCGCTGATCTCCTCGGTCGACTGGCGTGTACGGCCGGACAGCGTTCTCACCTCATCGGCCACCACGGCAAATCCGCGCCCCTGATCCCCGGCTCTGGCCGCCTCAATGGCGGCATTGAGGGCCAGCAGATTGGTCTGTTCGGCAATGCCGTTGATCACTTCGATGATGTTGCCGATGCTGCTGCTCTCGCTCGACAAGGAGCGGATCAGGTTGGCGACCCGCTCCACCTCGCCGACCAGCTGATGAATGGCTTCATTGGCCTGGCCGGCCAGCTTGTAACCCTGCTCCACATAGAGGCTGGCTTCATCGGTCGCACCGGATGTCTTGACCGCATTGCCCGCCACTTCCTGTACCGCATGGCTCATCTGGGTGATGGCGGTCGCGACCTGATCCAGCTCTGACTGCTGTTCGGCGCTGCCATGCCGGGTATCGGTCGCCAGCGAATCGCACAGCTCCGCCGTCTGCAAGACGCCTGCCGACAGGGTGTTTATCTCCGACACCGTCCCCTGCAGCTTGGCAATGAATTGATTGATGTTGCCAGCCAGCGCCCCCATCTCGTCATGCCGGCGGATCTTGAGGCGCTGGGTCAGATCCCCATCTCCCTGGGCCAGATCGAAGACTGCGGAGTTCATCTGCCGCAAGGGGCGCAGCACATTGCGATGGATCAAGACCATCAGCAACAGGATGATGCCGACGTCCAGCACCACTATCTGCCAGACGGTGGTGATGAGCAGATGGCGCAACTGGATCAAAATGGCCCGATCACTGCTGACCACCAGCAGATTGGCCACCGTCTTGAGCTGGCCGTTGTCGTCGTAGACCAGCTCATGGCTGGCATGGCTGCCCAGATCGGCAGGCAGCTTTGCCACCACCTGAATTTCACCGGCATCATCACGGACAAACCCCGCAACCAGCTTGTCCTTGTTGACCACCAGCAGGCTGCTAAGCGCATCCGTGGCCAGCTCGGATTTGAGGGATGCCTCGACAAAAGCCGATTCGTAATTCCACAGCGGACCAGGCAAGGAGAGCTGCAACCGGCTGATGGCCTGCTCGACCATCTCGGCCTGTCTGCGGTAGCTCTCCTCCCTGGCGGCGTTGTAGTTATATCCACCAAACAACACCAGCAGCAGACTCACCGACAGGGAGGTCAGCACGGCAATCCTGAACGTCAGACTATTCCAACCCATGGTTCCCTCCCGATATCGGCAACGACATCTTGTTACAACTTAATGGTACTTGGCATTGATCTTGTCGATGGTGCCATCCGCCTTCATGGCGGCCAGGATCTCGTTGAGCTTGTTGATGAGCTCATCCGGGGCTTCCTTGTTGAAAGCCAGGCTCATCTGGGTTTCCTTGAACACAAACACCGGCTTGGGACTTGACGTCTTCTCCTGGGCGGCCAGATAGGGGGCCAGGTACTCCCCGGTCGCCCAGAGATCGATGCGACCAGCCTCCAGTTTCTTCACGTTGGCGGTATCGTTGGCCGCCAGCTGCAGCTTGCCAAACCCTTGCGCCTTGAGATATTCGGCAGCGGCATCACCGTTGTAGCCCCCAACCGAATACTGCTTCGCATCTTCCAAGGAGTTGACCGTGATGGTGGAAGACGGATTGGCAAAGAAAACCCAGTTGTTGTTGACCAGCGGCCCGACCCACTTGAAGAGGTTTTCCCGCTCCGGCGTGCGCGTGGTGGAGTACAGGGCGGTATTGGGCGTGCTGAGGGTATCTTCGTAGGCACGCTTCCAGGGCATCATGCTCAGCTTGTATTCGAGCCCGGCCCGCTTGAACAGCTCCTCCACCACCTCCGTGGAGAGGCCGACTATCTTGCCCCCCTCCCCCTGCATGTTGAACGGCGGATAATCCTCGGTCATCACGTTCAAGGGTGCCGCCTGTACGGCTCCCAGCGCCAGCACCGAAGAGGCCGAGAACAGGGCGCTTTTCCACAACAGTTGATATTTCATTGCAACCTCACTTTGCTCACAGCTCGTCCCTCAATGTCCGCACCAGTCGATGTGCGGACCCTTACGACCCTTATCGGATCGTGCCGGCTTGCACGGTTTGCCGCGCCTTCGTCATGTCGGCGGCAAGCAGATGGGGTGGTTTAACAGGGTGCAACGGCCAGAACAGCATCATAAGAAGAAAGGAAGATGCATCCCATGATGGGGGGCGTAAACGCCTCTTTTTTCATACTGATCCGCACAGCACAGTGTCAAACCTGACCTTTAGCAAAGGTCAGGAACAGGGATCCGTCAAATGGTGCCCTGGCCAGACAGGCTTCAATCAACCCCTCTTTTGAGGCTGGCGGATACTCTCGGACGACAACGCCTGCTGGTGAGCAAGCTATTGACTTTATACATATTAACGCCTCCACCGACCCAGCGATGTGCCAGATGGCGGAAAAGAGAGAGGCCACCCTGAGGTGGCCTCTGCAAGACAGGGATACGCCGTCCGTTCACTCAATCCTTGGCGCTCTCCATGGCACCCTCTTCGGAGTGCTGGGGCAGGATGAGGTTGAGCAGGATGGCGGCCACCGAGGCCAGACCCACGCCCGCCAGGGCGAAGTCACCGATCTTCATCTCCAGCGCGCCGACACCCACGGTCAGGGTCACCGCCACGATGGCGATGTTGCGCGACAGCCCCAGATCCACCTTGGACTCCACCAGGGTCTTGAGACCGATGGCGGCAATGGATCCGAACAGCAGCAGCATGATGCCGCCCATCACCGGCATCGGGATGGAGGTGAGCAGGGCGTTGAACTTGCCGAAGAAGGCCAGAATGATGGCGAACACCGCAGCCCAGGTCATGGTGACCGGGTTGAAGTTGCGAGTGATCATCACGGCACCGGTCACTTCGGCATAGGTGGTGACGGGAGGGCCACCGATGAAGCCGGCGAAGCAGACGCCGATGCCGTCACCGGCCAGGGTACGGTGCAGACCCGGGTTCTTGGTGTAATCCTTGCCAGTCACGCCACCGATGGCCAGCACGCCGCCGATGTGCTCGATGCAGGGGGCAATGGCCACCGGCAGCATGAACAGCGCCGCAGCCCAGTTGATCTCCGGGGTCACGAAGTGGGGCAGCGCCAGCCAGGGGGCGTTGACCATGCCGTCGAAGCTCACCTGACCCATCAGCACGGCAGAGACATAGCCCGCAATCACGCCACACAGGATGGGGATGAGCTTGATCCAGCCCTTGCAGAATACCGCCGCAATCAGGGTGACCGCCAGCGAGATGCCGGCCAGGGTCAGCGCCGTCGAGGCAGGCATCACCTGCTCACCGCCGGCACGGCCCATGGCCATGTTGCAGGCCACCTGGGCCACCGACAGGCCGATCACCATGATCACCGGGCCGATCACCACAGGCGGTAGCAGTTTGTGCACAAAGCCCATGCCGCGGGCGCGAATGAGCGCGGCCAGGATGAAGTACATGAAACCGGCGGCAAACAGACCGAACATGGTGGAGGGCAGGCCCCAGGTCTGAGTGGCGTAAATGATGGGGGCGATGAAGGCAAAGCTGGAACCGAGGAAAATCGGGACCTGGCGGCGGGTGCAGAGCTGGAACAACAGGGTGCCTACACCGGCGCCAAGCAGGGCCATGGAGGGGTTCAGTCCGGTGAGCAGGGGCACCAGCACCATGGCACCGAAGGCGACAAACAGGATTTGCAGCCCGGCGACGCTTTGCTTGACTAAGGAAAACATGGATGTCCTTAATTTTTTGATAACTGACAGGGATATTTGACACTTTTCAGTTATCACAAGACTTTTTCAAGGCACTGAATGAGCCATTCGGCGTCATTTGTTGCCTCTTACTGCTTGGGGAGGGCATGAAACTGGCTTTTTAGGCGGGATTCGTTGCTACAAGCATCGAGGAAGCGATTTTACGCACTTTTATGGCCGACGCCAATCGTTTTTCCATGCTGTTTTGTTTGTCAATGGCTCCCCTGCCCCTCCATCAGCCCGCCCTATACTTAATGACGTGAACCCAGCCGGACCAGGAGTCCCCCATGTCACTGCCCGCTTTCAAGCCCAGCCAGCGCCGACTGCTGGTGGGTTCGGCCATCGCCCTGGCCCTGTTTGCCACCCCGCTGAGCTATGACTTCAGCCACCATCAGTGGCAGGTGAATCAGGCCTATGCCAAGTCCTGCTTCGTGGCCGGCACTCGCATCCTGATGGCCGACGGGGAGGCGCGCCCCATCGAGGCCCTGCAGGTCGGTGAGCGGGTGCGGGATCAATATGGCCGCAACAACCTCATCATCGCGGTCGAGCGGGTACTGCTGGGAGAGCGCCGGCTCTACGGGCTCAACCGGCTGGCTCCCTTCTTCACCGCCGAGCACCCCTTCCTGACCACCCGGGGCTGGGCGGCCATCGCGCCGGCCATGACCCGCACCGAAAACCCGACCCTCGCCGTGCTGCCGCTCTTTACCGGCATGCACCTGCTGGGCTGGTCTGAGCACGGCTGCGCTGGCAACCTGGCGCTGGCCCCGCAGCCCGTCCTGCTGCTGGTGGAGTCCCTCTGCTGGATTGATGCCCCACCCACCACGGCACTGTTCAACCTGATCCTGGATGGCAGCCACAGCTATGTCGCCAATGGGCTGATCGTTCACAACAAGGATGGCGACGGCAATAGCGGTGGGGGTGACAGTGGTGGTGGAAGCAGCAGTGGTGGCGGCGGTAGTAGCAGTGGAGGTGGAAGCAGCAGCGGTGGCGGTGGCAGTGACAGCGACGGCGGCAGCAACAGTGGCGGTGGTGGCAGTGGCAGTGACAGCGACGGCGGCAGCAACAGTGGCGGCGGCAGTGACAGCGATGGTGGCAGCCATGGCAGTGACGACAACGGCGGTGGGGAGCACGCCGGCGGCGAGCAACATGCCGGAGGGGATCGCCATGCCGGTGGCGAACAGCATGGCGGCGGGGAGCGCCACGCCGGCGGCGATCGTCACGGTGGTGGACGAGGCCTGGGCAATGGCCTCGATGACAACGGAGTGGACGCCGTCGATGCCAACGGCAACGAGATCCGGGGCGATGGCACGGTCGACGACAACGGCATGGATGCCGTCGATGCTGACGGCAACAAGCTGCGGGGGGACGGCACGGTCGACGATCGCGGCCAGACCCTGACCGATGCACAGGAGCAGGCCTTGATCCAGCAAGGGTTCAACAGCAAGGAGCAACCATGAGCCGTTATGTGCTGATCTGCCTGGCGCTGTGGTTGTCCGCCTGTGCCACCCAGCCAGCCGCCCCGCTCTACCACCAGATGGACAAGCAGGACGTGGTGCTGGCCAACCAGGCGCTGGCCGAGGCGCTGCAAACCCGTCCCAAGGGTCAGAGCCTCACCTGGTTCAACCCCGCCAGCCGCCACTCGGGCAGCGTCACGCCGCTGCGCACCTTTCGCCATCCCAACGGCCTCTGGTGCCGCGACTATCGCGAGCAGCTCTATATAGGCCAGGCCAGCCAGCAGTGGCAGGACACCGCCTGCCGCAGCAAGGCGGGGCACTGGCTGCCGCTGCGCGGCTGACAATGTAGCTGACCGCTCACAGATGACAAAACAAAGGGGTGGCCATGGCCACCCCTCTTCTATTGCAAGCTTGCGTCCGTCATACCCGGCGGTAGGGCAGATAGACAGGCTCCCACATGTGGTTGAGGATGTGCTGCTGCAGATCCTGACCGATCAGCGGGTGGGAGGGATCCCGCCGCACTATGTCCTTGAGCACCGCCGTCGCTACGTGCACCGAGATGCTGCGCAGCTCGCGAATGCGCGGATAGACGGCCCCCTTCGCCAGGTCCACCTCGCTCACGCACTCCGCCAGCGCAAAGGCGGCTGTGGTAAAGATGTCCGGCGTGATCTCGCGGATCTGGCTGACGATGGCCGCCAGGCCCACTCCCGGGAAGATGAAGACGTTGTTGCCCTGGCCGACCCGGAACTCCTGCCCCTCGTAGTGCACATCCTTGAACGGGCTGCCGGTGGCGACGATGGCCTTGCCCTGGCTCCAGCGATAGATATCCTCCGGCAGCGCCTCGCAGTTGGCGGTCGGGTTGGAGAGCGGGAATACCATGGGGCGCGCACAGTGGTTGAGCATCAGCTGGATATGCTGCTCCTTGAAGGCGCCACCGGCACCGCTGGTACCCAGCAGTACCGTGATGGGCACGTGGCGCAGCACGTCGGTCAGGTTGGCCTTGCCGGGCACTTCGGTGTCCCAGCCCGACAGCAACAGGCCTGGCTTGGCGTAGCGGCGCTTGTACTCGTCCAGCCCCTCACGGTTGTCGCACACCAGCCCCTGGGTATCCAGGATGTAGATGCGATCGCGGGCCGCCTGGGGATCCAGCCCTTCGCGGATCATGCCCGCACAGATCTGATCCGCCACCCCGACCCCGCCGGCACCGGCACCATAGACCAGGTAGTTCTGCTGGCCCAGGGTCTCGCCCTTGACCTTGACCGCCCCTATGATGCCCGCCAGCACCACGGCCCCGGTCCCCTGAATGTCGTCGTTGAACGACGGCAGGGACTGCTGATAACGGGAGAGGTTGTTGAAGGCGTTGGACTTGCTGAAGTCCTCCCACTGCAGCACCGCATTGGGGAAGTGGCGCTTGACCCCGGCCACGAACTTGTCGATGAAGTCGTCGTACTCCTTGCCGCGAATGCGCTTGTGGGGCTGGCCCAGATACATGGGGTCATCCAGCAGCGCCTGGTTGTCGGTGCCCACGTCCAGCGCGATGGGCAGGCAGCAGGCGGGGTGGATGCCGGCACCCAGGGTATAGAGGGAGAGCTTGCCGATGGGGATGCCCATGCCGCCCACCCCCTGATCACCGATCCCCAGGATCCCCTGGCTGTCGGTCACGACAATGATGCGCACCGACTTGGCATCGAGATGACGGGCCAGGGAGCCCATGTCCTCGACGTTCTTCGGGGTGATGTAGAGGCCGCGCGGCTTCTGGAAGCGGTGGCTGAACTCCTGACACGCCTTGCCCACGGTCGGGGTATAGATGTAGGGGGTCATCTCCTCCACGTGGCGTGCCAGCAGGGCGTAGAACAGAGTCTCGTTGCGATCCTGCAGGGCCCGCAGGTTCTGGTACTTCTCGATGTCGCTGCAGGCGCTCAAAAAGCCCTGATAAACCCGCTCAAGCTGGGCTTCAAACGTTTGAACCTGGGGAGGCAACAGGCCGTCGAGCTCAAAGTCGGCGCGCTCCTGTTCGGTGAAGGCGGTACCCTTGTTGAGGTTGCGATCGTTGAGCAGATCGGTGCCCGTCAGTGCAACGGGGCGAAAATCTTGTCCCTGTGCATCTTTCCACAGCAGATATTGTCCGGTAGCCATAGTCATTCTCTTTGATTTACGTGAAATTGCCGTTCGGCAGGAGAGCAAGACTCATAATGAAATCAATCATATGACGTTTGGTCGTTTCATTTTGTGAGCTTGGGCATACCCTGCGGCCAAAAACCGTGGCAGGACGGAATACGGCCTCATTCAGACCATAGTCGTCGGCCATGCTGCCACTGCAGCGGCGCTGAGCAGCAGGCATAACAAAGGGGCGCCGCAGCGCCCCCTCTCTTTCATCTTGATCTCTCGGTCAATCTCAGCCTGACTTGCCTGCCTTGGACTCGTCAAGCTGGTGCTTCACCTCTTCATACCAGAGGTCGTGGTGCTCCCTGGCCCAGGTCTCGTCCACCTCGCCGGTCACCATCCCCTCCAGCGCCCCTTCCAGCTGGAACAAGCCCATGTAGATATGGAAGATGAAACCACAGATGAGGATCAAGGCGCCGACGATGTGGATAAAGCTGGCCCACTCCATCTGGCGGCGCAGCTGGCCGAAGATGGGGAAGTCCAGAAACAGCCCGGTCGCCACCACGATGCCGCCAAACCAGATCAGCAGCCAGAAAATGGCCTTCTCGCCACCGTTGGAGAAGCCCGCCGAGGGGTGACTCCCCTTGTGGGGTCCCAGCATGCCGCCCGCCTTCATGAACCACTGCACATCCACCATGTTGACGATGTTGTGACGGAACCACTTGATGAGCACTCCCATCAGGCAGAGGAAGAAGAGCGGCCCCACGTAGTTGTGGAACACCTTGGCGAACCAGATCCAGTTCTCCCACACCCCCATGCTCACCACCGGCTTGATGAAGTGCTTGCCGTAGATGATGGCCAGCCCCGAGCCGGACAGGGTCAGGAACATGCCCGCCGTGGTCCAGTGCAGCGCCCGATCGAGCCGGCTCCAGCGCTTGAGCTTGCGCCCGGTGCGCGGTTTGGAGAGCTTGGTCGGCCCCACCACCCAGTACATCAGGCCGCACATGGCCAAAGAGCCGAAGATGGCGATGGCACCCAGCGGCGACACCCACTTGGTCTTCACCTCGAACCAGAGCTGGCCCGGCACCGAGATCAGCACCCCGTGCTCCGGCGAGCGGGAGGTGGTCACCCCCTCCTGCCCATCCTTCACCGCGCGCCAGTAGTCGGCGCCGGCAAAGCCGATCGTCTCCTTCTGGGCATCGGCAAAGCCAGGTGCACTGAACAGCAGCAAGGCTGTCAGCAGCCCTGTCAGCCAGTGTCTCATTGGCCACCCTCCTGCTTGCCAGGCTTGAGCCCCTTGCCTCTGCCATCGCGGGGTTGGCTGGCATCGTGGAACAGATCCTGCTCATCCCCGCCCCAGCCCGCGTGAGGGGCGCCGCGATAAGCCACCCGCTCGCGGAAGATGTCAGAGATGACCTGCGCATCCCCCGCCAGCAGCGCCTTGGTGGAACAGAGCTCGGCGCACATGGGCAGCTTGCCCTCGGCGATGCGGTTGGCACCGTACTTCTGGCGCTCCGCCTCGCTGTGATCCTCTTCCGGGCCACCGGCACAGAAGGTGCACTTGTCCATCTTGCCCCGATCGCCGAAGGCGGCGGTTTTCGGGAACTGGGGGGCCCCGAACGGGCAGGCAAACAGACAGTAGCCACAACCGATGCAGAGATCCTTGTTGTGCAGCACTATGCCGTCGTCGGTGTGATAGAAGCAGTCGGCCGGGCAGACCGCCATGCAGGGGGCGTCGGTGCAGTGCATGCAGGCCACCGAGATGGAGGTCTCCCCCGGCAGGCCGTCGTTGAGGGTCACCACCCGGCGGCGCTGAATGCCCCACTCGAGGGCATCGTCGTTCTCGTTCTTGCACGCCGTCACACAGCCGTTGCACTCGATGCAGCGCTTGGTGTCACACATGAATTTCATTCTGGCCATGGGATCAGGCTCCTACTTGGCGAAAACGGCACAGGGTGACCTTGGTCTCCTGCATCTGGGTGACCGGGTCATAGCCATAGGTGGTGACTATGTTGACCGATTCCCCCAGCACATAGGGGTCTGACCCTTCCGGATATTTGGCACGCAGATCCTGGCCCTCGAAGTGGCCGCCGAAGTGGAACGGCATAAAGGCGAGCCCAGGTTTGACCCGCGGGGTCACCAGCGCCGTCACCTTGACCCGGCCCCCTTCCGGCCCCTCCACCCACACATCCTGACCGTCGCGCACGCCGACGTCGTTGGCATCCGCCGGGTTCATCTCGACGAACATCTCCTGCTGCAGTTCGGCCAGCCAGGGGTTGGAACGGGTCTCGTCGCCGCCCCCCTCGTACTCCACCAGACGGCCGGAAGTGAGGATGATCGGGAACTCCTTGCTGACATCCTTCTCCTGCACCGAGGCATACTGGGTCGGCAGGCGCCACAGGCTCTTGGCATCGGGCCAGGTGGCGTAGTCAGCCAGCAGATCCCGGCGCGGGGTGTAGAGCGGCTCGCGGTGCTTGGGCACCTGATCCGGGAAGGTCCACACCACGCAGCGCGCCTTGGCGTTGCCATAGGGGACGAAGCCGTGCTTGATGGCCACCCGCTGGATACCACCGGAGAGATCGGTCTTCCAGTTGCGCCCCTCGGCCTCTTTCTTCTCGGCCTCGGTCAGCTCATCCCACCAGCCAAGCTGCTTCATCAGGTCGGCGGTGATCTCGGGATAGCCATCTTCCACCTCGCTCCCCTTCGGCCAGGAGTCTTCGGCGAGCAGCGAGACGCCCTGATACTCGATGCCGAAGCGGGCACGGAAACCACCGCCCCCTTGCGAGACCGGAATGCTGGTGTCGTAGAGGATGTGACTGCCGGGGTGCTTCATCTCCGGGGTGCCCCAGCAGGGCCAGGGCAGACCGTACACTTCGCCGCTGACCGGACCCCCTTCGGCCTTGAGGTTGGTCTTGTGGAAGGTGTGCCAGTTCTGCTGGTGCGCCTTGAGCCGCTCCGGGCTCTGGCCGGTGTAGCCCACGCTCCACATGCCGCGGTTGTATTCGCGGGTGATGTCTTCCAGGAGCGGTTCGTTGTTCTCCACCTTGATATGCTTGAACAGCTCATCGGCAAAGCCGAGCTTTTTGCTCAAGAGATACATGATCTCGTGGTCGACCTTGGATTCGAACAGCGGCTCGACCACCTTGTCGCGCCACTGCATGGAGCGGTTGGTGGCGGTGACGGAGCCATAGGTCTCGAACTGGGTGGTAGCCGGCAGCAGGTAGACGCCGTCGGTACGATCGTTCATGACGGCGGCGACGGTGGGGTACGGGTCGACAATCACCATCATGTCGAGCTTTTGCATCGCCTTCTTCATCTCGGGGCCGCGGGTCTGGGAGTTGACCGCATGGCCCCAGTAGAACATGGCGCGGATGTTGGCACCCTGCTCGATGAGATCGGCGTTCTCCAGCACACCATCAACCCAGCGGGAGACCGGGATGCCGTTGTTGTTCATCGGCAGCTTGCCGTTGTAGGCCTTGTTGTCAAAGCGGGCCTTGATCCACTCGTAATCAACATCCCACACCCGGGCCCAGTGCTTCCAGGAGCCCTCTTCCAGCCCGTAGTAACCAGGCAATGAGTCGGAGGTGACGCCAAAGTCGGTGGCACCCTGCACGTTGTCGTGACCACGGAAGATGTTGGTGCCCGCCCCGCTCTTGCCCACGTTGCCGAGGGCCAGTTCGAGGATGCAGTAGGCGCGGGTGTTGTTGTTGCCGGTGGTGTGCTGGGTGCCGCCCATGCACCAGACCACGCAGCCGGGGCGGTTGTCGGAGAGCAGCTTGGCGGCGCCATACACCTCTTTTTCATTGAGGCCGGTCACCCGCTCCACTTCGGCCGGGGTCCAGCGCGCCACCTCTTTTTGCACCTCGTCCATGCCAAAGACGCGGGTGCGGATGAACTCCTTGTCTTCCCAGCCGTTCTTGAAGATGTGCCAGAGCATGCCCCAGATAAAGGCGACGTCGGTGCCCGGGCGCAGGGAGAGGTACATGTCCGCCTTGGCGGCGGTACGGGTGCGACGCGGGTCGACCACCAGGATCTTGCAGCCGTTGCGCTCTTTCGCCAGCAGGATGTGCTGCATGGCGACCGGGTGGGCCTCCGCCGGGTTGGAGCCGATAAACATGATCGACTTGCTGTTGTGCATGTCGTTCAGGCTGTTGGTCATGGCGCCGTAGCCCCAGGTGTTGGCGACGCCAGCGACCGTGGTGGAGTGGCAGATCCGCGCCTGATGATCCACGTTGTTGGTGCCCCACAGGGACGCCATCTTGCGAAACAGGTAGGCCTGCTCGTTGGAGTGCTTGGCCGAGCCGAGCCAGTAGACGCTGTCTGGGCCGGACTCCTTGCGCAGGCGCAGCACTTCGTTGCCCACCTCTTCGATGGCCTGATCCCAGCTGATGCGTTGCCACTTGCCGCCCACCAGCTTCATCGGGTACTTGAGGCGACGCTCGCCGTGGCCGTGCTCGCGCAGGGCCGCACCCTTGGCGCAGTGACCGCCAAGGTTGAAAGGGTGATCGAAGGCCGGTTCCTGACCGGTCCAGATGCCGTTTTGCACCTCGGCATAGACGCCGCAGCCCACCGAGCAGTGGGAGCAGATGGTGCGCTTCACCTCGACCGGCACCTCGGCGCCCACGGTTTTGGCCTCGGCCCGCTGCATCATGGCTGGTGCTAGCCAACCGGCGGCCACGGCGCCGCCGGCCACCAGACCGGAATTGACCATAAAGGCGCGACGGGTCAGCCCCTGACCGCGAGCGGCCCCATTATTTTGCAAACCGCCTTGCAAGCTGCCCTGCTCGCCCGCCTGGGGCTGCTCGGCACGTTTCGTCAGTTTCATGAGTTCTCCTTCACTGAGCCGGCTCAGTCGGTGCCGCGCAGGGTGCGATAAAAGTCGTGAACATGGGGGGTCTCCCGATAACCCTTGTCAGGCTCGGTGTCGTGGGTCAGTACCTCCTTGCCCACCACCCGGCCAGTGGCACCGGCCAGCACTCCTATGGTGGCAACCACCCCCACCCCCTTGATCAGATTGCGGCGGGACGGGTCTTTCAGCTGTTCATCGCTCATCTTTCTGTGACCTCTGTTGTTATGGTCGGCTGCGGTGAGCCGGTTTTGCTATGAGTGGGTGGCGCAGCCTCATGGCAGCGTCACCACCGGACTGCCAAAGGGCAGGCGCAGTTCCTGTTCCAGTTTGAAAAAGTCTTCGGCAAGGGCCCCGACCGCCCGGTAGAAGCTGCCCCCTTTCGCCTGTTGCTGATCGCGGCAGCAGGCGAGTACCCAGGGGGCAAGGTGGCGTTCATAGAAGCGGTTGCGATCCGGGTGCTGCTCGGCAATCAATACCGCCATCACCTCGCAGAGGGCGGCCAGGTGATCTTCCGGCTCGCACACCCCGCTCTGGCGCTCGAAGCCGAGCGACTGCAGATCGGCGCGCAGCACCGCCAGCGGCAGCTCCATCAGGGAGCCGGTGAGATACCAGGAGGCAAACGGCACGATCTCCCCGCGCCCCAGCCCGATAAAGAGATCCTGATACTCCTCGGCAAGCTCGTGCTCGTGGTGGCTGCTGGCCGCCAGTTGCACCAGCCCCAGCCCTCTGGCAAAGGGGCCGGGCATGGCCTGCAACCCTTGCAGCCAGGCGAGCTGTTCGCCACAGGGGGCGGCGCGCCAGAGGCTCGCCAGCAGGGCGTAGAGATCGGCGCTGCTCTGTTCCAGTTCGGTCATGGTCAGTTCGCCAGCCTTTTCGTTATGTTGTTCGCTCATCACTGCCCCCTCACACCTTGAGCTGGGAGACGGGATCCGCCGCCAGCGCCGCAAACACATCCTTGACCCGGCAGTCCTCGCACATCAGCAGCCGCTGGGCGGCTTCGTTCTGGAAGTGGGAGTGACCGGCCAGTTTTTGCTGGATGCGGCGGATAAGGGAGGCCGGCGCGAACGGCTTGGCGCAGCGAATGCAGCAGGCCGCCTCTTCGGCTTTGAGGCTCTGCACGGCGCGGCGCGCCTCGGGCACGGGTTGCAGGCGGGGCGTGAGCACTATGGCCTGCTCGGGGCACGCCTTTTCGCACATGCCGCACTGGATGCAGTCCTGCTCGATAAAGTTGAGGCCCGGCGTGTGCCCCACCGCATGCAGGGCGCGGCTCGGGCAGACCGCCACGCAGCCCATGCAGAGGGTGCAGCCAGCTTCTTTCAATTCAACGCTGCCGTAAGGGGCGCCGTGGGGCACAACCAGCGGCTCGCAGCTCCCTTCGTTGGCCTGCCAGAGGGCATCGAAGGCGGCAAACAGGTTCTCCCGTTTGTCTCCTTTGAGCGGTTTGTCCAGCAGGGCAACCGCTGGCTCGCAGGAGATCGGCTTATCTTGTTCGGCATCCGGGTTAAACAGGGCGATGCGATCAGCAGAGAGACCGGCGCCCGCCAAGAGCACGGCGGCGCTCGCCAGCTCCCGCTCAACCAACGCCCGGACGCTCTCGGGGGCATCGTCACCCAGCGCGATGCGCACCGCGCTGGCGCCATAGGCGAGGGCGGCAAACCAGCTCTCGATGCCTAAACTGGCGCTCTCCTCCACCCAGATCGGCAGCCAGTTGGCGGGCAAACGGGTGAGTTCGACTTCGACCCATTCCCGCTCGTTTTCACCGGCAATCAGCAGCTGGGGCGCGTCGCCCCCCGCCTCCCGGTAGTGCTTGAGCAATCGGAAGAGGTAGTCGCCGCTGGTGTTGGCATCGGGCTGGTGATAGGCAATCGCCCCGGTCGGACAGGCCGAGGCGCAACTGCCGAAGCCCTGACAGAGATGGGGATCGATCTGGATGCGACCATTGACGGGCTTGAGGGCATCGGTCGGGCAGACATCGAGGCAGCGGCTGCAACCGGGCACGCCGCGAGCGGTAAAGGCGCAGGCCTCGGGGTCGAGGCGAAAATAGCGTGGCTTGTCGAAGATACCGGTGAGGGCACAGAGCTCGGCGAGCCGTTCGGCCAAGCCCGCGTCATCGGAAAGATGCAGATAACCGACCGGCGGGCGCTCCAGTGCAAACAGCGGGACGCGGCCCAGATCGGCCACCAGATCGAAACGCGGTTCGCGTAGCTGTTCACTGACAGCAGCCGCTTGTTGTGGAAAACAGAGCGCCGCCAGGTTAACCCGCTCACCCTGCCCATTGAGGCCGGTGAGCTGAAACTGACCGAGATACCCGCTCAGGCTCGGCTCGCGCAGGGTCAGGGCATCCAGGGCGGCGGTAGCCTCGAAGATGGTCTCGAGATCCGCCGCCTCGGCGTCATGCACCGACTCGGTCACCAGCAGGGTCGGCATCACTCCTTGGGGCAGCAGGCTGGCGGCGCGGCGAATGCGGTCTTCCGCGCCGACCAGCAGCAGGCGCCCCTGACTCTGGTAGGAGACGGTGGCCGGGATCAGGTTGTCGGTCTTGACCGTGTGCTGCAGGGCATGGGCGCGGGCACGTTCATTGCGCGCGGCCACGCCATCGGCGGTCAGAGTTGCGACGGATGTCGTTATGGGTTGTTCGATGCTCACATGCACTCCTGTGCGCGCCACCTCGTGGGATGGCGTGCTTGTTGGTCAGTTGGGAGAGCAAGAGCCGAGCCAACTCCCCCAGGAAAAAAGTGACTGGCAGGGAGTCAGGATCCCAAATGCTCCATTCCCCCACCCTTGGTTGGGACATTTTGTCCATCATGGTCAACCAAAATGTCCCGATCGTCGGTGTGGGTTTGAGAATGGTTATCAGCCAACCCTTGCGGCTCGCTGGTTATGGCCGTGGCGGCCACAATCGCCGGTTCGGGTGCGGCAGCGGTTGAATGAGGAGCTTCGTCATCCGGCGCCGTCTCCTGCTCCACCAGCCAGTTGCGCAGCCCGGCGCTCAGGGCTGCTGGCAGCAATTCTGGCTGGCTGAAATCCTGGGTGTAGTCGTCGAGCCCATCCGGCTTGTGGCTGCGAAACATGGCGCGCAGCGCCTCCTTGTCGGGGAGTTTGGCCTTGCCCGACTGCGCCGTTTTCAGCGGAGGTTCGCCACTCTCTGCCCCCTCAACAGCAAGGGGGTCACAGCTCCCCTTGTCAGTGCTGACTACGCGGCCATCCAGTTCTGTACCTGGCACTTCACCTTCACCACTGCCTTCGATGGGGGCTGCAGCCACCTCTGGGGTGGCCTCTTCCCTCGGCTGCAATGCCTGATGCTTGCGCGCCTCACTCTTGCGAGATGACCAGCGCTTGAGGAACTCACTCATGGGCGCTGTTTCCGGCCTTGTTTCCCGCACTGTTTCCGGCACTGTTTCCAGCATTGCAGCCACGCTCGCGGCCATCGGAGCCGGTGGCCTTGACGGCGCCGCAGCTGGCTTGATCCTGGCTATCGACACCGAGCTGATCCTGCGCCCGCCCCTTGCCCTTCTTGCCCTTGCGACGAGCCTCCAGCAGCTCGCCGTGACGGCCGATAAAGGCCTCCACCCAGGCTTGCAGCGCTTCGGGCAGCGGGCAGGAGAGCACCTGCCGCTCGCCATCCATATAGGCGGCGGCCACGGTCTGACTCAGGGTCAGACCATCGGCCACAAAGCCACTGTCCACGCGGCTTCCGGTCACAAACAGGCGGGGCGAGCCGGAGCTCAGATTGAAGCGATAATCCCCCCGCTCATCGCGAAACAGGGTAAGGGGCAAGGCACCGGCAGCCTCGGGCTCGGCGGGATGGAGCGCCGCAATCTCGAAACGGCGGCTCTGCCAGCGGCCAACCTGGCTGTCGATGGCCTTTAACTCCAGCTGCAGCCAGCGCTGCGGGGAGAGGGGTTTGGTTGTCTCTTGCACTGTCACGGCTCCCATCAGAAGGTCTCTGCCGGGCCGCCCTCTCCCTTTAACCACCCCGTTCGGGGCGGATCAGAGCAGGAGATTTATGGCGGCCACGGCCATCAATGGGATAAGACATAGCAAGAGTGGGGCCAAGGCCGGTTTGTTAGCCGCTTGGGGGAGTTTAGATATACAAGTTGGGCTTAGTGCGGGTGTAAGTTGGCGCTGAGCGCAGCCCAACATGCGGCGTAAAAGAGCCTAATCAGAAGGGATGGCAATAATCGAGTAACGTTAAATTATCCGATTATTGCCTTGATCAGAATGTCCAGGGTAAATGTTGGGCTATTTAGCCAAATACACAATATTGACAATAAATGAAAACTATTAAACACAACATAAGGTTAATTGAGTGGTGGTAATCTACTATCGCACCTTTGGGCATTCGAGTGTGCAAGCACTTTTCCGACCGATGTAGTACTGAACCCCATCCCAATATTACTCCACCACTCTCTAAGTATTTTTAAATTCTGTCTTTTATCCCATTCCACCATAAAGGAATCTATATTATTCTGTTTTAACACTTCATCACTGGAATAAAGATCGTATATGGATTTGAGTGCGTTTTTTTGTTCTTCAGATAGAAAGACTTGTTTATGTATCTCACCACCAAAATATTTCTCGACAACTGTTAGTGACAATTCATCAATACCATGTTTGTTACAGACAAACAGCCGAACAAAGTTATTATTAAATGTATGCTCAACTAATAAATCTGTTGGTAAGTTATGAGCTTTTAGCATTTCAATTGCCGTAAGTTGATTTTCGGAATTCTTTTCAATACCTACATCAACATAACCTGACAATAGTCCCGCATAATATTGGACCACATCGTTTAATGTTCCATATGGATTTAAACGAATAGCATCTAATAAATCTAAGTGATCGAGCCAATCATGCCCCATTGGTAACTCACCGTAGAATATCTTTCCAAATAAGCCATCTAAGACATCTAATCCTTGGTGAATATTACCACTGTTAGGCATAAAACTATCCACTGAATGCCTTACAGTCAAACCTAATAGTGCTTCGTCAGAAACCTTATCTACAATATCCACAGCAAGACTAATACCTGCACGGGCAATTCGATTCTCACCTTTTTTAAATCTATGTATCAATAACTCAGATAAAAGGTCGTAGTCAGCAGGCCTTTCAGTTGCAGCTGCAGTCTTTTGGGCATCCACAAGAAGTAATTGGAAGCTTGGATCTGCAAATGCTTCTAGCGCCCCCTCTACCTGTGCCATTTTTGGCATCAGACTATTTTCAAACTCTTTAATTCTACTATTTGCGATAGTTAATGCCTCTTGAGAGTAATCCTTTCTCAATTGCAAGTTCATTTCTTGATAAATTTCCCTTGCTCGTTTTTCATCAATACCAACATGCATAACCATTTGTTGCACTTGAATATTGGTCGAGTCATTACCACCTTTTTGGCTTTGGTTATTTATCATTTTTGTTTCCACCGATTTTGAAATCGCCACCGATCTGTATATTTGTTGAGTTATTCCCCCCTTTCTGAACCTGTTTATTAACTTTGCCAGAGAGAAACCAACCAATTATTGCGAGTGGTATAGCGATAGCAACACCACTGAAAAGCCATTCCTTATTTTCTAAAATCCACTCCATATAAACTCCTGTTACATTAACTATGAAAATGCCTATTTAAAAATCCATAACAAGCCTCAGATTCAACTTTAACCATTTGAACTTTAAAAGAAAAGATCCTCTGCTAACTCATTTATCAAAAATGACACCGCATACAGCTTCTGCACTTCCAAATAATGCCGATTCCGAATGTTCACTCTGACGCTGAGCCTTCTTACATCCATCTGGAACAAAACTTGCTGTGCCCCTCCCCTTAGATCCCGGCAACCGGTCGCGAGGGGCCCATGACACCGACCTTTATCAAAAGCAATGCCGCAGCCCAGCTCACCATGGCCGTCGAGGTAATGGATGAACAGGGCACGCTGCAAACCCGCCAAATCGCCTGTGAGCGGCCACTGACGGTCTACCTCAACTGGAAGGAAATCGTAACCCTGATGACGCTGGGGGCCCGTCCCGAGGCGCTGGTGCTGGGTTACCTTAAAAATCAGGGCTTTATCGAGGATATTGCGGCCATCGAGTCGGTGATTGTCGACTGGGAGAGCGAGGCCGCCGCCGTGGTGAGCAGCCAGCAGGCCGCCGATCTCGACAAATCCTTGGAGAAGAAGACGGTCACCTCCGGCTGCGGGCAGGGCACCATGTATGGCAGCGTGATGAAAAAGCTCGAAGGGGTGGTCTTGGCGGCGCCCGAGCTTAAACAGAGCACCCTCTACGCCCTGCTCAAGGCGCTGTCGGCCCATAACGAAACCTACAAGATGGCGGGTGCGGTCCATGGCTGCGCCATCTGTCGCGGCGCCGAAATCCTCTCCTTTGTCGAGGATGTGGGGCGCCACAACGCGGTGGATACCCTGGCGGGCGAGCTCTGGATGCGCGGCGAGAGCGGCCACGACAAGATCTTCTACACCACCGGGCGACTCACCTCGGAGATGGTGATCAAGGTGGCGCAGATGGGCATTCCCGTGCTGCTGTCGCGCTCCGGCGTCACCCAGATGGGGCTGGATCTCGCCCGCCAGCTCGGCATCACCATGATTGCCCGCGCCAAGGGGCGCCACTTCGAGGTCTTCAGCGGCCACGACCATATCGTGCTGGACGAGAAGCCGCCGGTGCTGGCGCCCGGTTCAGCCGGTCGCGGGATGCGGGACTAAGCCATGAATGAGTTTATGAACGTGAAGCAGGTGGCCGAGTACCTCGACCTCAACGAGAAGAAGGTCTACCAGCTCGCCAACGAGGCGCGCATCCCCGCCACCAAGGCGACCGGCAAGTGGCTGTTTCCCCGCTCCCTGCTCGATCGCTGGCTGCTCGGTAGCTGCCACGAGGGGGTGATGAACGACCGGCTGCTGCTGGCAGGCTCGGACGACGTGCTGTTGCACTATGCCAGCAGCCGGCTAGCCCAGCAGCTCGGCACCCAGGCGCTGGTGGGTTACACCCCGTGCGGCACCCGTCAGGGGCTGGCGATGCTGGCGCGCGGCCATGTGGATCTCTGCGCCATCCACTGGGGCCAGGCCGAAGAGGCCCACCTGCGCCACCCGGCGCTGGTACAGCAGTATCAGGGCCACCGGCAATGGGTGATCGTACATGGATTTCGGCGGGTGCAGGGGCTGGTGCTGCGCCAGGGGCTGCAACCAAAAGAGGCGAAAGAGGCGCTCGACTGGCGCTGGGCCATGCGCCAGGAGGGGGCCGGCAGCCAGCGCGCCCTGCAGGAGTGGCTGCAAACCCAGGGGGAGTCGCTGACCCGGCTGGAGCGCACCCTCGAGGTCAACAGCGAGCGGGAGCTGGCCGCCGCCATCAGCCGCGGCGATGCGGACGTCGGGCCCGGCGCCCAGAGCACCGCCACCGAGTTTGGCCTCGACTTCGTGCCGCTGTCGCAGGAGTGCTTCGATCTGGTGATGCCGCAGGGGGTCTTCTTTCGCACCCTGCTGCAGCAGCTGATCGGCTGGCTACAATCCCCCGAGGGGCGCGAGCTGGCGGCCCGCCTCGGCGGCTATGACCTGACCCAGAGCGGCAAGCTGGTGTGGAGTCCGCAGTAAGTATCCCCTCACTCGCCCGTAAAAAAGCCCGCCACTATTGGCGGGCTTTTTTGTGCCTCACTCTGAATTGCGACAGTCACATCCCTCCCCCTTGAGGACAATGCACGCCCTTCAAGTTCGGCGGGCTTTTTTGTGGCTGGCGTGGTTAAGACGGGTGGTCGCCACCGGCCTCACGCCCCTCGGCATTGAGGGCGATGCGCCACCCCTCCAGCTGGGCTGGCTCGCCACCGCTGGCCAGCCGGGCGTGGCTGCGCAAGCGGATGGTAAAGCAGCTGCCCTGCCCCGGAGTGGAGTCTACCAGCAGCTCCCCGCCCCAGCGGCTGATGATGCGGTGGCTCAGGGCCAGCCCCAGCCCGGTGCCGGTGGCGCGGGTGGTGAAGAAGGGGTCGAAGATCTTGTCGATGATGGCCGCCTCGATGCCGCTGCCGTTGTCAATGACCCGCACCTCGGCCCCCTGCAGGGCCCCGGCGTCATCCAGCCAGTCGCGGCTCTCGACCCGGATCTCCCCCTGCTCCCCCAGCGCATGGCTGGCGTTGACCAAGAGGTTGATCAGCACCTGCAGCAGCTGCTGGCGATCCGCCTCGATGGGCTGCTGTGCCTTGAGATCGGCCACCAGGTTCACCTGCTGCTGGCGCAGGGCGGAGCGCACCAGGGTCAGGCTCTCCTCGATGATGGGGGTGAGGTGCTGCCACACCGGCGCCGTCTCGTAGTCGCCGGGACGGGAATATTGCAGCAGGCTGCGGGTGATGGCGCGAATGCGCTCGATCTGGGCCAGCACCAGCGCCAGCTCCTCGCCCACCGGCGCGGCCGCCTCCCCCAGCTCCAGCTTCATCAGCTCCACGTTGCCGAGGATCACCGCGAGCGGGTTGTTGATCTCGTGGGCCACCCCGGCGCAGAGCTCGCCGAGGGCCGCCAGCTTCTCGCTGATGAGCAGCTGCTGACGGGCCTGGGTCAGCATATGGATGTGATGCTCGAGCTCGGCGGTCTTCTGCTCCAGGCTCTGGGTGCGCTCGGCCACCTTCTGCTCCAGCTCGTCGGCGCTGCGGGCCAGCTGCTGGCGGTGCGCCGCCTGCCTGTCCAGCATGGCGTCGAACTGGCGGCCGAGCTGGGCCAGCTCGTGATCGGGGTCGAGGTAGAGCTCGCCGATGCGGGCCGGCCTGCCCGCCTGCACCTGGCGCACCACCTTGTGCATCCGCTCGATGGGGGTGAACAAGTCCCGCGCGCCGCGATAGACCAGCAGGCCCGAGAGCAGTAACAGCAGCACCACGCCGGAGCCCAGCTCCAGCAGATTGGTGAGGTAGGTGCGAACGATGGGCCACTCGAGAAAGCCGACGTAGAGCATGCCGATGCGCTCGCCATTGGCGCCCAAGAGCGGCTCGTAACCCGACACATACCAGGCGTCGTGCACGAAGGCTCGATCAATCCATGGCTCACCGCGCCCCAGCACCTGTTCGTGCACCGGCGCCGAGGCCCGGGTGCCCACCGCCCGCCCCAGCTGCTGGCTGCTGCTGGCGGGCACGTTGGTGCTCACCCGCAGATCGCCGAGAAACAGGGTGACGCTGCCGATGCTGCCGGCCGGCAGGGTGTTCTTGGCGAACACCTGGCCCTTGAGCTCGTCCACCAGCCGGGTGCTGCCGTTGATAAGCTCGCCCCCCTCCAGCACGCCCCAGAGGCTGCCGTCCCGCCCCATCACCGGGGTCAGCGAGAGGCTGATCAGACCACGAGTCTCCTGCCCAGCGCCCGGCTCCAGCTCTTTGTCCAGCACGGCGCGGCTGGCTAGCGCTGGCGAGAGCGCCAGCAGCTGCTCCCGCGGCCAGACCATGAAGTGGCTGACGCTGCGCCCGGCGGCGAGGGCTGTGCGCTCCTGCGTCGTCAGCTGATCCAGCTCGCTGCCGCTGCGCAGGCGCAAAAAATCGAGGCCGTAGTTGGCGGCCAGCGGCATCACCCACTGGCGCAAGCGGGCGGGGGATTCGCGCAGTTGCAGCTGGAAGGCCCAGGCATCGCGCAGGTGCTCGAGGTGCTCGGCCTGGCGCTGCTGCTGCACGCTCACCGCGTGGTGGGCCACGCCAAGGTCGCTGCGCACCGTGGTGAGCAGGTTCTGCCAGCTGTAGGTGAGGGTCCAGTAGAGGGTGAGCCCTATCATGCCAGCAAGGGTCAGCATGATGGGCACCGAGGTGAGCAGCAGCAGACGCCAGCGTACCTTGGTTCTGAGCAACCCCGGGAGCTGCGCCAGCCTCATGACTCACTCCGGCGACAAGGGGCGAGCCGGCTCATTCGATGGCCCACTCCTTGAACTTGCGCTCCAGGGTCTTGCGCGCCACCCCGAGCACCCGGGAGGCGGCCGACTTGTTGCCATCATGGCTCGCCACCACCTGCAGGATGTGAGCCTTCTCCACCTCGGCCAGCGCCCACTCCAGCGGGTAGCCCTCCTCGCCCCGCGCCGACTCGGCCGGTTTGGCGCTCTGCCAGTACTCGGCGGGCGGCTTGCCCAGCAGCAGGCAGCGCTCGATGAGGTTGCGCAGCTCGCGCACGTTGCCAGGCCAGGGGTAGGCCTGCATGGCCACCACGTCCTCGTGGGTCCAGTGCAGGGCGCCCATGCCCATCTCGGCGGTGAGCTGGCGGGTGAAGTGGTGCACCAGGGCGGGGATGTCGTCGATCCGCTCGCGCAAGGGGGCCACCGGCAGCGCCACCACGTTGAGGCGATAAAAGAGGTCTTCACGAAACCGGCCCGCCTCCACCTCGGTTTTGAGGTTGCGGTTGGTGGCGGCGACGATGCGCACGTCCACCGAAAGCTCCCGCTCGGCGCCGACCGGACGGATGGCTTTCTGCTCCAGCGCCCGCAGCAGGGAAGCCTGCATGGCGAGCGGCATCTCGCCGATCTCGTCCAGAAACAGCGTGCCCTGGTGGGCGACCCGGAACAGGCCGTCGCGCCCCTTGCGGGCGCCGGTAAAGGCCCCCTGCACGTGGCCGAACAGCTCGCTTTCGAGCAGCTCGGGGGCGATGGAGGCGCAGTTGAGCGGCACGAAGGCCCCCATCCGGCCGGAGAGCTGGTGCAGGGCGCGGGCCACCAGCTCCTTGCCGGTGCCGGACTCCCCTTCCACCAACACGGCGGCGTTGGAGGGAGCGACCCGGGCGATCAGCGTCTTGAGCTCGCGGGTCTTGGCGCTGTCGCCGATCAGGGTGGGCGGGAACAGCTTGCTCACCTCCCGGCGCAGCAGCAGGTTTTCCCGCTCCATCTGGCGGCGCTCGATGACCCGGTCCACCGCCTGCACCATCTGATCCAGGTTGAAGGGTTTGAGAATGAAGTCGCTGGCACCGAGCCGCAGCGCCTTGAGGGCAGTCTCCATGTCGCCGAAACCGGTCATGAAGATGATGTCGCTGCGCCGGGTGGCGGGGTCGATGGCCTCGTGCCACTCGATACCGGAGCGCCCCGGCAGGCGGATGTCGGCGATGATGAGATCAAAATGCAGACGACAGCGCAGGGCTTCGGCCTCCTCCACGCTGGCGGCCGTCTCTATCTGGGCGAAGCGGCGGGCCAGCGCCTTGGCGAGGAAGCTGCGCATGCCGGGTTCGTCGTCGACGATGAGCAAAGAGAGGGCGGACCAGCGGCTGGCGGGTGCAGTCATGAAAAAAGTACCTCAGATTCGACAAGGTTCCGGGATTGTCCCACCGACCTTATAAACTGTGGGACATTTTGTCGCTAACCGGCCCCAAGTGCCAACTCCGTTTATTAAAAGCGACGCCGCCATCACGCAATTAGGGCGCTTAACCAACTGTTTTCACATTAAAAACCGTGCCGAACAAGGCATGTGGCCAGCTTGGCACCCTGCTTGCTTAGTCCTGCCCTCTCTCCATCACCGGGTACCCTGACATCATGATCACAGCCACAGTGCGCAAACGCCTCGCCCTTGCCCTCTCCTCCGCCCTGCTGCTGAGCCTGCCGCTCTGGAGCGCTGCCAGCCATGCCGAGACCAAGGCGCCCATCCGCCTCGCCACCACCACCAGCACCGAGCAGTCCGGCCTGCTGGGCTGGCTGCTGCCCCAGTTCACCAAGGAGACCGGCTACCCGGTGCAGGTGATGGCGGCCGGTACCGGCCAGAGCCTGAAGATGGGCGAGAACGGCGACGCGGATCTGGTGATGACCCACGCCCCCTCTGCCGAGAAGGCCTTCGTCGAGGCGGGCTTTGGCATCGAGCCTGAGCACCTGATGTACAACGACTTCGTCATCGTCGGCCCGGCGAAAGATCCGGCCGGTCTTGGCAAGCTGCACGATGCCGCCAAGGCGCTGGAGGCCATCAAAGACAAGGGGCAGACTTTTATTTCCCGCGGGGACGAGTCCGGCACCCACATCAAGGAGAAGACCCTGTGGCAGGCGGCCGACGTCAAGCCAGAGTTCGCTGGCTACAAGTCCATCGGCCAGGGCATGGGGCCGACCCTGACCATGGCTTCGGAGCTGGGGGCCTACACCCTGACCGACCGCGGCACCTGGCTCGCCTACCAGAGCAAGCTGGATCTCGCCGTGCTGCTGGAGGGGGACAAGCGGTTGTTCAACCCCTACCAGGTGATCCTGGTCAACCCCAAGCGCTACCCGGATCTCAACACCGAAGGGGCCCGCACCCTGAAGAACTGGCTGGTCTCCCAGCACGGCCAGCAGCTGATCGGTGACTTCAAGGTGGCCGGCCAGCCGCTGTTCGTGGCCGACGCCAAGCCGCAGTGATGCCACGGCCGACCCTGCTCGACCTGCCCCTGGTGCCCCTCGCCACCTTGAGTGACGGAGGCGCCCGGTGCCGACCCTGATCGAAACCACACTGGCGGCCCTTTCGCTGCTGTTCAGTGGTGACGCCGAGCTATGGCAGGTGGTGGGAGTCTCCTTCTCGGTATCGGGTCTCGCACTCGGGCTGGTGCTGCTGCCGGCCCTGCTGCTCGGCTTCGCGCTGGCCTATCTGCCGATCCCGGCCCGCTGGCTCTGGCTCTCCTGCATCAATACCCTGCAGTCGGTGCCGACCGTGGTGATTGGCCTCTTGCTCTACATGCTGCTGTCGCGAGCCGGCCCCTTCGGCGACTGGAAGATGCTGTTCACCCAGCAGGCCATGGTGGTGGGGCAGATGCTGATCGCCTTTCCGGTGATCGCCACCATGGCCCACGCCGCATTCGTGCAGAGCGACCGGCGCGCCTGGGAGACCGCCCGCACCCTGGGGCTCTCCTGGCCCAGGGCGCTGCTCGGGCTGATGCGCGAGTGCCGCTTCGGCCTGCTGGCGGCGGTGATCGGCGCCTTCAGCCGCATCGTCACCGAGGTGGGCTGCTCCATGATGGTGGGGGGCAACATTTTGCACTTCACCCGCAACATCCCCACCGCCATCGCGCTGGAGACCCAGAAAGGGGCCTTCACCCAGGGGGTGGCCCTTGGCATCGTCTTGCTGAGTCTGGCGCTGCTGCTCAACCTGTTGCTGACCGCGTGCCGTGGTCACAGCTATCTGAAGAACTAACCATGGAGCAACCCACTGTCATCCCTAGCCAAATACAGCTGACCCCACCGCTGTCGTGGTCACGGTTATGTGAAGAACCGACCATGCCCCCACCGTCCATCCACCGGAGTACGCCATGGCCCTGACCGCCCACCAGCTGATGATGCGCTTTGGCGAGCGCGACCTGTTCCAGATTGAGCAGCTCTCCATCGCGGCCGGCGACGCCGTCTGGCTGCGCGGCGCGAACGGGGTGGGCAAGACCACCTTGCTCAAGATCCTGGCCGGTCTGCTCACCCCGACCCGGGGCCACACCAACCTCCCCTCTGGCTGGCGCGGCAAGCTCGGCCAGTGGCTCAAGCGCGATCCGGGGCCGGGCCGGGTCACCTACCTGCACCAGACCCCCTACCTGTTTGATCGCAGCGTGCACGACAACGTGGCCTGGGCCCTCGGCCATCGCGCCGCCGACGAGGTGCGGGTGTTCGAGGCGCTGCGCCGGGTCGAACTGGAGAGCCTGGCGCGCGAGCACATCAGCATTTTGTCTGGCGGCGAACGCCAGCGGCTGGCCATGGCCCGCGCCTGGGCGCTGCAGCCCGCCTTTTTGCTGATGGACGAGCCCACCGCCAATCTGGATGCACATTCGGTTGCCCTGATGGCCGCCATGGCGCAAGATCTGCGGGAACAGGGCAGCGGCCTGGTCATCATCAGCCACCAGAGCAACGATCTGACCGACCTGTGCGAGCGGCAATGGACCCTCGCCCGAGGCCGGCTGCACGAACCCACTCCTTTGAAAATCATCGAGCGACATGACCTTAAACAGCGAACCTCGTACTAACCGCTTTCCCGTCTCCGCCGTGGTGCTGGCCGGCGGCCGTGCCACCCGCATGGGTGGCGCCGACAAGGGCTGGGTCGAGTTGGCGGGCCGCCCGCTCATCGACCACGTGCTTGACCGACTGAGGCCCCAGGTGAACGAGATCCTGATCAACGCCAACCGCAGCCAGGCCCGCTACCAGGCGCTGGCCCCGGTCATCGGCGACGACAACCCCGACTATCTCGGCCCGCTGGCGGGCATGCAGGCAGGCCTTGCCGCCGCCCGCCACGACTGGGTGCTGTTCGTGCCCTGCGACGGCCCCGCCCTGCCCCGCGATCTGATGGCGCGCTTTCGCGCCGCCCTCACCCCGGCGACCGAGCTGGTAGTGGCCCATGACGGCGACTGGCTGCAACCCGTGGTGGCCCTGCTGCACAAATCCCTGCTCCCTTCCCTCTGCGCCGCGCTGGCCGAGGGAGAGCGCAAAATCGATATCTGGTTTGCCCGCCACCAGATGGCGGTGGTGAGCTTTGCCGACCAGCCGGATGCCTTCATCAATCTCAACAGCCCGGACGAGCTGGCCGCCTACGAGGCGCGCCTGCCAGACGCCGCGACCGGACAAGGAGCCACCTCATGACCCCGGCCCCCACCCTGCCCCTGCTCGGCTTTGCCGCCTGGAGCGGCACCGGCAAGACCACCCTGCTCGAGCAGCTCATCCCCCTGCTGGTGAGCCGCGGCCTGCGCCTCGGGGTGCTCAAGCACGCCCACCACGACTTTGACATCGACCAGCCGGGCAAAGACAGCCACCGCCTGCGCCAGGCCGGCGCCAGCCAGATGATGGTTGCCTCCCGCCGCCGTCACGCCCGCATCATCGAGACCGATCTGGGTGAGGCCGATTTTCGCGAGCTGCTGGCCAGCTTCGATCAGCGCAGCCTCGACCTGCTGCTGGTGGAAGGGTTCAAGCACGAGCACTTCCCGAAAATCGAGCTGCACCGCGCCGCCATCGGCAAGCCGCTGCTATTCCCGATTGATCGCGACATCATCGCCCTGGCCAGCGATCAGCCCCAGCAGACCGCCCTGCCCCGGCTCGATATCAATGATCTGGAGGCCATCGCCGACTTCGTCTGCCACTGGCTCAAGGAGAGCCAGACGCGGGAGCAGGAGGCTGGCAACGGCTTTCTGTCGGTCGAGGCTGCCCGCAACGCCATTCTCGATGCCCTCACCCCAGCCACCGCCTGCCGTGACCTGCCGCTCGCCCGCTGCCACGGCGCCGTGCTGGCAAGCGACCTGGTGAGCCCCATCAATGTGCCGCCCCATGCCAACTCGGCGATGGACGGCATTGGCCTGCGCAGCGACGATCTCGCCGCCGGCCGCTGGCAGCTGGTAGGGGAGGTGCTGGCGGGTCAGCCGCGCAGCGAGCCGGTGCTGGCCGGGCAGGCGGTGCAGATCATGACCGGCGCCCCGCTGCCCCCCAGTGTCGATACCGTGGTGATGCGCGAAGAGACCCGGCTTGACGGTGAATGGGTCAGCGTCAGCGCCCCTGTCAAGGCGGGGCAGAACGTGCGTCAGGCTGGCGAAGATCTCGCCAAAGGTGCGGTCGCCATCCCGGCCGGCACCCGCCTCGGTGCCCCTCAGCTCGGGTTGGCGGCTTCTCTGGGGCAGGCAACCCTGACGGTACGCGCGCCGCTCAAGGTGGCGCTGTTCAGCACCGGCGACGAGGTGCAGGCACCGGGCGAGACGCTCGCCCCCGGCCACATCTTCGACAGCAACCGCTTCACCCTGATGGCGCTCATCGCCGGGGCCGGCTGCGAGGTGATGGACCTTGGCATCATCCCCGATGATCCCGCCATCCTGCGCCAGCAGCTGGCACAGGCCGCGGCCGACGCCGACCTGGTGCTGAGCTCGGGCGGGGTATCGGTGGGCAATGCCGACTTCATCAAGCAGGTGCTGGCCGAGCTTGGCCAGATCGCCTTCTGGCGCATCCAGATGCGGCCGGGTCGCCCGCTCGCCTTCGGCAAGCTGGGGCAGACCCCCTTCTTCGGCCTGCCCGGCAACCCGGTGGCCGCCATGATCTGCTTCCTGCAATTCGTCGAGCCCGCCATCGCCCGCCTGCAGGGCCGGGTGTGGCAGCCGCTGCGCCTATCGGCGCTGGCCGAGCAGCAGATGAAGAGCCGACCGGGACGCACCGAGTTCCTGCGCGGCATCTTCCATCAGGACGCCAGCGGCGTGCTGCGGGTACGCACCACAGGGCCGCAGGGCTCCGGCATTCTCAGCTCCATGAGTGATGCCAACTGCCTGATTGAAATCGTCCCCGCCCAGCCGGCCATCGCGGTCGGCGAGCGGGTTTGGATCCACCCACTCCAGGGACGAGTGGCCTGATACCGGTCTCCACCCTGCCGGGCGTGGCGGGGTGGCTGCCCCCATGAATCCGAGGCTTGTCCCTTGCGCCTGAATGCCCCCCTCTCCCGACTCGATCTGCTGATCTACGGTCACTACCGCATCGTCCACGGCCTGCGCATCGCGCTCGCCTTCATGCTCACCTTTCTGCTGACCCGCGAGCTCAAGCTGCCGGAAAGCACCTGGCCCCTCATCACCCTAGTGGTGGTGATGGGCCCCATCTCGTTCTGGGGCAATGTGCTGTCGCGTGCCCTGCAGCGGGTGGTCGGCACCATCTTCGGCGCCAGCTGCGGGGTGGTGGCACTCTATCTCGAGCTCTACTCCCTGCCGCTGATGCTGCTGTGGTGCGGCTGCATCATGTTTCTGTGCGGCTATCTGGCGCTCGGCAAGCGCCCCTACGTGGGGCTGCTCATCGGCATCACCCTCGGCGTCACCATGGGGGCCATGCCCGGTGACATCGAGACCGCCCTGTGGCGCAGCGCCGACGTGATCCTGGGCTCATTGCTGGCGCTGCTGTTTTGCAGCATCTATCCCCAGCGCGCCTACAGCCACTGGCGACTGCAGATGCACGACACCCTGCAGCAGGCCCAGCGGCTCTATCACACCCACCTCTCCCCCAACGTGCTGGAGCGACCGCGGCTCGCCCACAGCCACGCCAGACTGCTCTCCAAGATGGTGAGTCTGCGTCCCCTGCTGACCCCGGCGGTCAAGGAGACCCGCCTTGGCAGCGCCCTGTTCGAGGCGATCCAGACCACCATGCGCAACACCCTCTGCACCCTGGAGATGCTGGCCAACACCTACTGGCGCGATCGCCAGAGCCACTTTCTGATGCAGAGCACCCCGGAACTGCGCGCCTGCCAGCAGGCGACCGAGGCGCTGATGAGCGAGCTGGCGCTGATGCTCAAGAGCGGCGAGCTGCAGGGCTCGGAGCTGGCCATCAGCCGTCTGCAGGAGGCGGCCGGCAGGGTGCGGATCGACGCCGGCGGCGAGGCCGCCATCAGCGGCTATCTGTGGCTCAACCTGCAGCTCACCGAACAGCTCACCCATCTGCGCCGGCTGCTGGGCCTGGTGATGCACCCGCCCCGCAGCCAGAGCCGCCCATAGCAAAACGCCCCGCAAAGCGGGGCGTTGTCGTCTCAGGCCACGGCCTCAGGCCATGGCGGGGTGGCGGCTTGCCAGCTCCTCCAGCTGGGCCGGCGTCAGGGTCGACACCAGCCGGCCGTCGAAGTAGATGTCCAGCAGCTCGCCGCGCTTCTCGCCGCGCATCAGGCTGCTGCGCCCGTCCAGGTAGTGCACCTCCATCTGGGCGGTGCGCTCGTCCGGGTAGCTCACCTCCACCTCGCGTACCCCTTGCGGCAGCAGGGCCAGCGGCACCTTGTTGAGGGAGGGGTCAAGGTGCTGGTTGACCTTGATCAGGGCGTCGAGCTTCTGATCCACCAGCGCCGGCGACTTGCCGGTGATGGGGTTCTTGCCCGACCAGAATTCGATGGTATTGAACACGAAGAGATCCGCGGTGGCCGCCAGACCGTAGACCGGCGAGAGCAGGATGAAGACCCCGGCCCGGCCGTAACGGTTGTCCACCACGCTGAGGTTGCCCTTGGTCACCATGGAGGAGAGCCCCATCTGCCCCATGCAGCCGCTCAGTCCCACGCTTGCCACCACACCTGCCAGCAGCGCCAGCGCCCTACCCTCTCTTCTCGTTGCCATCGTCTTTATCTGCTCCAGAAATAATGAGGCGGCAAGCCTAAACAGGCTGCCGCCGACGGGCAATTCACAAGCAGGGAGCGATACAGCAGGGGTTCAGATTGGGATTTCGACTGCTCATATTGCGTGCAGGTCGCTGAAATAGTGGTCAAGGCGGCCCGCATCCTAAGAGGGGCCGCCAGCAGACTAGATGGAGAGGCTGGAGACGGTTGCCGAGACGTTGTTGGCCTCCTGCCGGATCTCCACCATCACCTCGTTGACCTTGTCGATCTGCTGCTTGCCGAGCTCGGCACTGCCGGCCACCCTGGCCATGTCGTCGGTCACCCTGGCGGTCAGCTCGCGGTTCTTCTGCACCACCTTGGCTATCTCGTCGGTGGAGAGCGACGTGCGAGCCGCCAGCTGGCGCACCTCGTCGGCCACCACCGCAAAACCGCGCCCCTGATCGCCGGCGCGGGCCGCCTCGATGGCCGCATTGAGGGCCAGCAGATTGGTCTGATCGGCGATGCTGCTGATGGTGGAGACGATGGCCTCTATGCTTCTGGACTGCTCGTTGAGCTGGTTGATGAGCAGGATGGTCTTGTCCACCTGCTCGCTGATGAGCGACGAGGTCTCCACCACGGAGCGCAGCAATTCTGCCCCCTGTTCGGCACAGCGCAGGGTCTCCTGCGCCGTGGCGTGAGCCACCTGGGTGGCATCGCGCACCGCATGGCTCTTGGTGACACGATCAGTAATGTCGCTGGCAAACTTGATGACCCGGCTCACCTTGCCGCTCTCGTCGCGAATGGGGTTGTAGGTGGCCTCCAGCCAGATCGCCTCGCCATGGCTGTTGCGCCGCAGGAAGAGCCCGGACTTGAATTGCCCCTGGCCCAGCTCTTCCCAGAAGCGGGGGTTCTCCTCATAGAAGGCGTCATCGCACAGGATGCGGTGATTGCGCCCCTTGAGCTCGTTCAGGGTGTAGCCGACGCAACTCAGGAAGTTGGCGTTGGCCGAGAGGATATCGCCGCTCGGGGTGAACTCGATCATCGCAAGCGACCGTTCGAGCGCCTTGGAGACCGCCTCTTGGTTAAGCAGCTGCTGATGCTCGGCGGTGACGTCGCTGGCAATCTTGATCACCTGGGTCACCCTGCCCTGCGACTTTACCGGGAAGTAGCTGGCCTCCAGCCAGACCACCTCGCCCCGCTTGTTGCGGCGCGAGAAGATGCCGGACTTGACCCGGCCCTGCTTGAGCTGGGCCCAGAACTGCTGGTACTCGGCGGAGCGGGCCAGCTCCTGGCTGCAAAACATCCGGTGGTGCTGACCCTGCAGCTCGATGGCGCTGTAACCCATCAGGCTCAAAAATGGCTGATTGGCCTCTAGGATCTCGCCATCCGGGGTGAAGATGATGGTCGCGATCCCGGCCTTGACCGCCTCCACGAACCCCTGTGATTCGGCGAGCTGTGCCTGGCAGGCCTGCAGTTGCGCCTTCAGCTTGTTGTTGAACATGGGTGTCATACCTCTGTAATGACCTGACAAGGTGGGAACGGGCACAAGACTCGGCGTCAAGGTGAACCGGCACGAGCCTGTTGAGGCTGATCATAGTTGAGCATGGTGACTCGATCAGAATTTGGCCGAGATTTTGCCACAGCCAGGGAGAGGTTCGCAGCGCCCGTATCCCGTTGGCAGGCGTGATACGGGCAGAGCGGCAGGCGGGATCACCCGGGTTGCCACTCCAGATAGGCGGGGTTGCTCACAAACCCCATCCGTTCGTAGAGGGGACGCCCCTCTTCACTGGCATGGAGCCAGACCAGACCCAGCTGCTGCACCCTCGCATAGTCCGCCATCTGGTCCAGCAGGGCACCGGCCAGTCCCTGCCGGCGATAGTCAGGCAGGGTATACATGTTGAGCAGATAGCCCTCCCTCCCCGTCAGATTGCCGGGATAGGGCGGGCGCACGAAGAGCGCCAGGGTTGCGCTCGCCACCACCTCGCCATCCACCTCCGCCACCCAGGAGCGGGCACTCTCCTCGGCCTGCGCCGTGCTGAAATAGGTGGTGGTGGCCTGCCACAGCGGCAGATCGGCCAACGGCTCGCTCAGCTCCCCCTCCTCGCAAAACAGCGCCATGCGCAGGGTCACCAGCGCGGGAATGTCTGCCTGTGTTGCCTGCCGGATGATCATCGCCTCTCCTCCTTGTGATGAAATGAACAGGCACCCCGCAGGGTGCCTGATGAGAGTGCCAGTGTGGCGGCTTCATGCCCGTCTGACAAGGCGCCACTGATCCAGGGCCAGCGGCCCCGCCCCCCACACCGCCAGGGTCAGCAACATCCAGCCCCACAACTGGTGATCGTAAAAGCCGCCGGCCCAGAGGGCGGGATAGGAGAGCACCGCCATGATGTTGAAGGCAAACAACAGGGCGGCGACCGGCCGGGTGAAGAGCCCAAGCAGCAGCAGCACCGGCAGCAGCAACTCGGTGGCCGTCCCCAGCCAGGCTGCCCACTGCCAGGGCAGCAGGGGCACCCGATACTCGAACTCGAACAGGTAGAGGGTGCTGTCCCAGGCGCTCAGCTTGAGCCAGCCGGAGCGCAGGAAGACCGCCGCCACCCAGCATCTGGCCAGCAGCAACAGGGCGCCGCTCAGCCACCAGGGGGCGGCTGGCCCCAGTTGCTGCATCAGGGGGAACTTGTGGTTTGTCATCGAATTTACTCCAGCGTTGAGGTCACATCGACCAGCAGGCCCAGGGTGACGAGGCGGGTCAGATACTCTGCAGCCTGCGGATCCCGCGCCAGCAGGGTCGACAGGGCGATGCCCTGGCGGCAGCCATCCAGCAGGCACCACTCCCCCTCGCTCAGGCGCAGCGGCAATACCCGGCAATCGGGCTGCTTCTTGAGGGCAAGCCAGGCGGGGGTCGCCAGATCGTGCACCACCTCCCCCTGGTGCAGAGCCATCTGCCAGAGGGCATCCACCGGGCGAAGGCTGTCAAACAGAAGCAGATCACAGGCCGGGATCAGCACCAGCGTCTGCCAGGCCGCTGGCGGCAGGGCCGCCACCCGCTCGGCCGGCCAGTGGCGCACCTCGGGGGCCAGCAGGCTGGTACGTTCCAGTGCCCACTCGAAACGGGCAAGCTCCCCCAGCCAGGGCAGTTCGGATGTGGTGGGCAGCCCGGCGAGCCAGTCGCCAAAGCCGGCGCCGTAGTGCATCACGCTCCCTTCGCAGAGGGGCTCCGCCAGCACGAAGCCGCGCGCCGCGGCGTCGAAAAACGCCTCCCCCACCATGGCCTTGACCGCCGGGTAGCTGCCCGCCAGCACCTCGCCAAGGCTCAGGATGAAGTGGTTGCGATAGACCTGCAGCACGGCATCGGCCGGGAAGAGGCGGGAGTGGACGTGGGGCAGAATGGCCTCGCTCTGGCCAAGCAGCCCCTCGGCAAACTGCTGCTGCCGGTGGGCCAGCTCAGACATGGGCGGCCTCCGACTCTGGATGGGCAGCCATGGCGGCATCCAGCAGGGTGCTCGCACGCTCAGCCTCCGCCAACAGCACGGGGAGCGGCGCTATCTCGAGATCCCACTCGATCAGGGTGGGGATGGCGCGCTGGCGGCAGATCTCGGCATAGAGGGCCCAGACCGGCTCGCTCACCGGCGCGCTGTGGGTATCGATATAGAGGTGCCCCTGCGGCAGGGACTTGTCAGTAAAACCGGCCAGGTGGATTTCACCCACGGTGGCGATGTCGATGGCAGCCAGATAGTCACGGCACGCAAAGCCGTGGTTGAAGGCACTGACGTAGAGGTTGTTGAGATCGAGCAGGATGCCGCACTCGCTGCACCGTTGCAGCTCGGCCAGAAACTCCCACTCCGGCATCTCTCCCGCCAGTTGCAGGTAAGAAGAGGGGTTCTCGATCAGCAGCTGGCAGCCGAGTGCATCCTGCACCTGCATGATCTTGTCGCTCATGGTGAGCAGGGCCTCCCGGGTATAGGGCACCGGCAGCAGATCGTTGAAGTGACGCCCCCCGATGCTGCCCCAGCTGAGGTGCTCCGAGATGCGCACCGGCTTGATGGCGCCGGCCAGGGCCGAGAGGCTGGCAAGGTGAACAAGGTCGAGTCCATCGGCCGACCCCAGGGACATGCCGACCCCGTGCAGGCTGACCGGATAGTGCCGGGCCAGCTCGCTCAATACCTGAAAACCCCGGCTGTGCCGTTCGAAGTAATTCTCGCTGTGCACCTCCAGCCAGCCGACGGCCGGCAGGGTACGCAGCATCTCGTCGTAATGGGGGGTTCGCAATCCAATACCAATCAAGGGGTTCATCGCAAAGACTCGCGGTTGGCCATCAAAAGAGGGCCACGGTGCACAACACCGTGGCGCCCAGCCTTACTTGGGTTGCAGCGAACCGCCGGCCAGCTTCTCGCACAGCCCCTTGGGCACCACCACGAAGGCGTCGCCCTGGGCATCCATCTTGGCGGTGCCGGCGCAGGAGTTAGTCTTGGTCGCACAGTCGTTCTTGCTCGCCTTCACCACGCCGTAGCACTTCTCCTTCTCGTCGGCAGCCATGGCCGGGGCGGCAATGAACTGGGCGCCGAGGGCCAGCAGACCGGTCATGGCGGAGGCGATGGCAGTGCTCTTTTTAACGTTCATTCTCTGTTCCTTCTGATTGTGTGTGGTGTGCCCGATCATTCGCGACCGGATGCCTTCCATAGAACCGGCGCTGCGACGAAATGATTTCAAAAAAAATGCAAAATCGGCACAGCTATAAAAAACACAATTAGTAGAATGTTGTTTTAAAAGGAGTTTTCAGGATGTTCTCGGCCCCTTGGCATTGACATCAAGTCGGCGACAGAGACGATGGCATGGCGG
Organism: Aeromonas sp. s5; assembly: GCF_040907865.1. Classification (NCBI taxonomy): domain Bacteria; kingdom Pseudomonadati; phylum Pseudomonadota; class Gammaproteobacteria; order Aeromonadales; family Aeromonadaceae; genus Aeromonas; species Aeromonas sp. s5. Next base: position 212,956 of record NZ_JBFOCO010000023.1, on the reverse strand, counting down.
TGACGGGGTAACCGGTTCGCCTCCCCGACCATCCCGACGCGGGTTTGCCGGCATATTTTCACCAGCGCGCGGCGGCGAGAGGCGAGCTGGTCGCAAGACAAGATGAATGGAAAGCGCCGAGCGGGCTGGGTCGTCAAAGCGATCCGGCCAGCCGGTTTATCTGCGGGCTGTAGTGGTTGAGGCGCTGGTGCTCAGGGGTAAGCAGTTGCCCGGGCGAGCGCCCGGTAAAGAAGTGGCAGCTCTTGATGAAGTGGGGCTGATCGCAATAGCCCTGTTCCAGCAGGGCATCGAGCGACGGGGCGCCCGACAGCAGCTGGCGCAGCGCCCTTTGAAAGCGGGCGGTACGCAGAAAATAGCGGGCATCTACCCCGAGATGGCTGCGCAATCGCCGCTGAAAGGTGCGCGGGCTCATCCCCAGTTGCAGCTGCAACTCAGTCGCCGGCGTGCCGTAATAGAGCCGCTCTATCCCCCGCACCAGCGCAAGATCCCGCGGCGGACGACTCGCCACCTGCCGGCGCAACCAGGCGCCCAGCGCCCCTGCCCCCTCCTGCATCAACCACTGCGGGTCGGGGCAGACAATCCCCAGCTCATCGAGGGACAGCACCCGATCGCTCAACTGCTCGAGCGGCACGCCAAACAGATCGAAACAGGCCGAAGAGCGCAGCCGCAGCCCCAGCAGATGAGTCTGGCCATGGGCGGCAAAGCGCAGGCGAGCATGGCGCGGGCAGAGCAACACGGCCGCCCCCGTGGCCACGGTGACGCTGCGGGGCGCGTCTGCTGACGAGAGGATCGTGATGGTGAGGGAAGCCCCCAGATTGAACAGGATCTCGGCCCCGGTGCCGGGGAAGATCTCAGGCATCGGCAGGGAGTGACAAAGGCGCCACTCCCAACCTTGCGCCAGCCAGGGCGCCAGATCGGGAGCGGGCTGAAATTTACGGCACTGCATCATGATGGGAGGCGATATTGCTCACTGGCTCGGTTCGGAGGCGGGCAGGAAGAGGGTATCACCGCTGACATGGTCGAGACAGGGATGGCGATCGAAGCGCACCACGCCTATCTCCATGCGCCCCAAAGCCGCCTCCACCATGGCGGCGACCCCCAGGTGACCAAATCCGGCACACAGCTCCACCGCCCTGATCCCCTCCCGATATAGCTCGTCGAGCAGTTCACGGCCTCCCTGGTAGTCGGGCACGGCGATCGTCTTCACATGAACTTTCTCCGTCTTGACCCAGCTAGCGTGGCGGGCGGGATCCGCCCCCGGTGCGACGAAGATGAAGGCGGCCTTGAAAATATCGGACATATAAAAAGCTCCTCGGTTCAATGAGTCGCCACTCTACCCGGGATCCCGCGGGCCGGATTGTACCGCGGCGCCACCCGCCCTCATCATACAGGACAAAACCTGGCGCAAAGGGCGCCATACAGGCCTCATTTCTCCCTGTTGAATGCAATTTGCGCGGCCAGGAGCCATAAATGCAAAAGAGACAGCCGAAGCTGTCTCTTTTGTCATCAAGCCGGGACCTCAGTAGAAGATCCGCTCGCCGCGCTCGCTCATCTTGAGCCATACCGGTTTGGTGCTGGTTTTGCTCCAGATCCGGTGCAGATAGCTGTAGAAACGGGCCCGGTCGCTGCGAAACAGCATCACGGGGAAGGCCAGCATACCCACCAGCAGCACATAGAGGCGACGAAGAATTATCTGAGTAAGGGAATAGGGATGAAACATGATAGCACTCCTCACTGGTAAGACCACTGAGCAAAGATTACTCCACAATTTGTAGGATTACTACACCAGGAATCCCATTTTTTCGCAAAAAACGCCCTAAAAAGCCACAAAGTGAAATTGGGTTACATCCATTAACTTACAGGCAACAAAAGCTGGCAAAGCGGCCACGTTTGACCAGATTTAATGAGTTGGTAGTCAACATGGAGTCAAGGCGATGAAACCCGCAGAAATGGCGATCATTGGGATCCTGGGCCTGCTGATCTGGTCGGAATGGCAGGACTGGCAGCTCAACCGGGCCGACAGCATCACCCTGGCCTACAAGGGGGCCCCCACCGTCAGCCTGTGGCAGTGCGGTCAGTTGAAACAGAAGATGATGGATGTGACCGAACACTCGGCCGAAGTGCAGTTTCAGTACCGGGGACAGGACCTGACACAGGTAAACCGCTATCTGGAGCGGGAGTGGCAACAGCAGGGTTGTGAACAGCTGTTGCTGCAGCAGGGATACTGATACGACAAAACGCCGCACGAAACGGTCGATATCGGAAAATTCAGACAGGGAGAAGATGGAGGCACGTTCCGGAGTCGAACCGGACTAAACGGATTTGCAATCCGCTGCATAACCGCTTTGCTAACGCGCCATGCTGACAAGGCATTGCCTTGAAAGTGATATCCATGATTGGTGCCATGGAAAATTGGAGCGGGAAACGAGACTCGAACTCGCGACCCCGACCTTGGCAAGGTCGTGCTCTACCAACTGAGCTATTCCCGCATTACTGCTTGTGTGCCAGTTGCCTGACAACGAGGCGCATTATACGTACCCCGAGCAGAGGCACAACCCTTTTTTCTCACTTTTAGCCCTTTCTCGTGCTGTTTGCTCAGGGTTTAGACTGCTTGCCCAAAAAAAACGCGCCAGGCTGTGACCCAGCAGGCGAATTCAAGATAAAGTCATTGAAATGATTAGCCTTTAATCAGAGACTTGCGGCGGTTAGTAACCGGATTCTCAATTGAAAATCTCCCGATGAAATGGATCTTCAAGCCTCGTGGACTCAGGCCGCAGCTGATGCTGGCATTTTTTATGCTGGCCATGGTGCCCTTCCTGGTTGTCACCCTGTTTTTCCTCTATAGCCACGGCAAGGATCTCACCACCCAGACCTCCAACCATCTGGTTTCCGTTCGCAACATCAAGAAGAGCCAGCTGGAAGATTACTTCGGCAACCTCAAACAGCAGATCATCAACTTTTCCCAGCAGGATTTTGCCGGCAACAGTATCGGTCGCTTCTACGGCTTCACCGGCGCCTTCGAGAAACTCGGCACCACACCGCAGGAGGCCCGCGCCCGCGCCCAGGCCCGCTATGTGCCGGGCTCCTGGGATCAGTTGCAAAAGCCCGACAACACCCCCGACATCGAGCCCTCCATCAGTGCCCTGATCCTGGCGGACGAGATGTATGGCCGGGTGCATCAGCGCTTTCATCGCGGCTACGCCGACATGGTGCGCAAGTCCAACTACAGCGACATCTTCCTGATCGACCTCAACGGCGACGTGGTCTATTCGGTCACCAAGCGCGCCAACTTCGCCACCAATCTGCTCTCCGGCCCCTACCAATCGAGTGGTCTGGGCCAGACCTTCGCCAAGATCAAACGGCGCCTCGACGGCGGCCAGAAGCCGCAACAGATCTTCGAGTTCACCGATTTTGGCCGCAACGAACTGACCGGCCAGGTGGTCGCCTACATGGCCGCCCCCGTGATGCAGTACGACTATGTGCGCGGCGTGGTGATCTTCGAGCTGCTGCCGGACAAGCTCAACCAGATCATGGCGGAGCGGGAGGGGCTTGGTGCAACCGGCGAGACCATCCTCATCGGCCCGGACAAGCGGATGCGCGCCAACGCCTGGCTGGCGCCCGAGTTCAGCGTGGAGAACAGCTTCAGCCCCAACTTCCGGCCGCTGCAGACGCCGCTGGTGGTCAAGGCGCTCTCCGGCGAGCAGGGGGTCGGGCTGTTTCGCTCCTACCACGAGGACGAGGTGCTGGCCGCCTACACCCAGGTGAAGGTGTTCGACACCGAGTGGGCCTTCATCGCCGAGATCTCCACCAGCGAGGCCTATCGCCCCATCCGCCAGCTGGAAACCCTGGTGATCCTGCTGGGGGCCGGCTCATTGCTGCTGCTGATCCTCTTCTCCCGCTGGCTCTCCCACTCCATCACGGCGCCGCTGCGCTCTCTCACCGCCGCCGCCGAGCAGGTGGCCGACGGCGCCCTGGATCACCCCATCGCCATCGCCCGCACCGATGACGACATCGACCGGCTTGCCCAGGCGTTTCGCCACATGCAGCGCTCGGTGAAGGACAAGATCGAACTCATCGAGCGCCAGACCCAGGAGCTGCAGCAGCAGGTCAAGCTGACCCACAAGCAGAACCTCAGCCTGCAGCAGGCGGACAAGCTCAAGGATGAACTGCTGGCCAACACCTCCCACGAGCTGCGCACCCCCATCCACGGCATCAAGGGGATGGCCGAGTCCATGCTCGCCAGCCAGCAGGACTTGACCGAAGGGCAGCAGAAACAGCTGGGGCTCATCATCAAGAGTGCCGACGGCCTGGCGCGGCTGGTGGACGATCTGCTCGACTACCACCAGATGCGCTACGGCCAGCTGGAGATCCACCCCCAGCCGGTCTCCTCCAAGGGGGTCATCCGGCTGGTGCTGGATCTCTGCCAGCACCTGGTGCAGGCCAAACCCCTCACCCTGGTGGACAAAACCCCGGCCGAGCTGCCGCCTGTGCTGGCGGACGAGCAGCGGCTCGAACAGGTGCTCTACAACCTGGTGGGCAACGCCATCAAGTACACGCCACAGGGCAAGGTGGTGCTAAGCGCCCTGGTGGAGGGCAACTTCCTGCACATCCGGGTGACCGACACCGGCATCGGCATCGCCAGGGATCACCTGGAGCACATCTTCGAGCCGCTGGTTCAGATGAGCCCGGAGGTGAGCAAGCAGGGGGCCGGCCTCGGCCTCTCCATCACCCGCCAGCTGGTGCACCTGATGGGGGGCGAGCTGTTCGTGGAGAGCGAGCCGAGCGTCGGCTCCACCTTCGCCTTCACCCTGCCGCTCGCCAGCGGCAAGGCCGGCAGTCTGACCCTAGACAGCCGCCAGATAGAGCATCAGCTGGTGCGCCAGCAGCCGCTCGCCCTGCCGGAGTGGGAGAGCGATGACCTCCCCCCACCGCCCGAGGATGCGCCCCTCATCCTGGTGGTGGACGACGAGCCCATCAATTTGCACATACTGCGCCACCTGCTTCAGCCCTGCGGTTATCGCATCCTGCCCAGCAGCGACGGCCACGACGCGCTGGCCAAGCTGGCCCAGGAGCCGGTCGACCTCATCCTGCTGGACGTCATGATGCCGACCCTCTCCGGCTTCGACGTCTGCCGCCGGCTGCGGGAGCAGCATCCCAAGGAGAAGCTGCCGGTGCTGCTGCTCACCGCCCTCAACCAGCCCAAGGATATCGAGGAGGGTTTCAACGCCGGCGCCAACGACTATCTGGTGAAACCCTTCTGCAAGGAGGAGCTGTTCGCCCGGGTCAGGGCCCTGCTGGAGGCGAGCGCCGGGCGCGCCTCTCTGGTGGAGAACCGCTTGCTCAAGCAGGAGATAGAGCACCGGCTGGTGCTGCAGGAGCAGTTGCATCAGGATCAGCAGCGGCTGCTGGCCCTGCTCGGCGAGGGGGCCGACCCCATGGTGTTCATCGATGATCAGGGCACGGTGCTGTTCGCCTCCCGGGTGCTGGCCCGCCTGCTGGGTCAGGAGCCGGAAGCCATGGAGGGGCAGCCGCTGGACGACTGGCTGGCCAGCCCGCTGGCCAGCCAGTGGCCCGGGCTGCAGGCCGGCCAAGAGCAGTCGCTGGCGTTTCTGGTGGCGGGCCAGAGAGACGAGCTCAACGCCCGCGCCCTACCCATCAGTCTGGGGGGCCAGGCCGCCTATGCACTGGCCCTCAGCACAGAGTCGCGGCCCGACGAAAACCGGGTGATGGCGCTGGAGAATGCCCTCAAGAGCCTGTCGCGCCAGGCCATCATCGAGGATGGCCAGCTGCTGGGCGAGCTGAGCCGGCTGGGCGGGGAGTTCCGTTCGCTCGCCGACGACCTCATCCGCCAGCAGGATGACGAGCCATTGCGCCGCGCCCTGGTGGACACCATGCGGCTCACCCTGGATGCCTGGCAGCAGAGCACCGGCAAGGGCAAGATAGTGCTGGCCGAGAAAAGCAAGCTGTGGCGGGTCTACATGGACCGCTCCAGCCCGCAGACCCGCACCCTCGACAAGTACCTGAGCCTGGACACCCTGCCCAAGGCGCCGCGCTGGAAAACGGTGGTCGCCACCGCCGAATACGTGCTCAGCCACGGCCCGCTCAACGACACCCAGCGCCAGCAGCTGCACCACAGCGCCCAGACCCTGCGTCAGCTCGCCACCCGCAAGAGCTAGCGCATCCCCGCCCCGCCCTCATGTCCAATCTGAGCCCTGGCTCACACTTGGCGGGGCGGTTTTTTTTTGTGCAGAATTAAGCCCGCTCACCACGTCAAAACGAGAGCCGATCCAATTCACACAATTGTCATGAGGGGCAGATTGACGGGGACTTATTACGTCAGAGCAATTAACATAACTTCATGATTTAAATCGAGTTAAAAGCCATTTTGACGAAATTGACGTGATAGCGCCGATTTTTACGATATCGACGATCTGAGCAGTTGTTGTTTTCCTGTTAACTCTGCTTTGCTAGGGACGTTGGATGACACAACTACAAGGGTGAAAAACCTGACCAACATTGAGGGCCGACCTCCCCAGCATGCGAAGTCGGTGCTCAAATCCAAACAAGGAATATAAATAAGAAAGGAAATAATATGCTTGCCAAAGTATCCAAAATCTCTACTGCTGTAATGCTGGGCACCATGATGCTTGCCGGCGCAGCCGGCAACGCCATGGCGGCGGACAACAAGACGGTGCTGACCCTGGTCGCACAACAGGAAACCGCGTGGGTCAAGAACTTCAACCCCTTCCTGCAGGCGGGCCTGCTGCACACCACCCGTCACTTCATCTATGAACCCCTGGTGATCTTCAACGATATGCAGGGCGGCAAGCCCGTCTATCGTCTGGCCACCCACTTCGAGTTCAGCAAGGACCTCAAGTCCGTCACCTTCGATCTGCGTGACGGGGTGAAGTGGTCGGACGGTCAGCCCTTTACCGCCGATGACGTCCTCTTCTCCTTCAACCTGGTCAAGGCCAACAAGGCGCTGGACGAGCGCTCAATCTGGACCCAGATCAAGAGCGTCGAGAAGCTGGCTCCCAACAAGATCAAGTTCGACCTGACCGACGTCAACACCAACGTGGTGAACGATCTGGTACTGGTACCCATCGTGCCCGAGCACCAGTGGAAATCGGTGAAAGACCCAGTCGCCTTCACCAACGACAAGCCGGTCGGCACCGGTCCCTTCACCGAAGTGGACAACTTCTCCGCCCAGCTCTACACCCAGTGCCGCAACCCGCACTACTGGGACAACGCCAACCTCTCCATCGACTGCCTGCGCATGCCGCAGATGGCCACCAACGACCAGGTACTGGCCGCTGTGATGAAGGGTGACGTGGACTGGTTCGGCTCCTTCGTGCCGGACATCGAGCGTCTCTACGTCGGCAATGATCCGAAGAACAACAAGTACTGGTTCCCGGCCTCCGGCACGGTGGCGTTCAACGTCAACTTCCAGGCCAAGAAACCGGGCAACCACGAAGCCTTCAACGACATCAACTTCCGTCGCGCCTTCTCCATGGCGATGGATCGCCAGTCCATGGTGGATATCGCGGGCTACGGCTACCCGACCGTCAACGAGTACCCGTCAGGTCTGGGCAAAGCCTTTGACTCCTGGAACAACCCGGAAGTGGACAAGAAGTACGGCAAGTACAACAAGTTCGATCTGGAAGGCGCCAAGGCCCTGCTGAAACAGGCCGGCTACAAGGATTGTGACGGCGACAAGTTCCTCGACACCCCCACCTGCCAGAAGATCGAGTTCAAGGTGCTGGTACCGAACGGCTGGACCGACTGGGTCAACACCGCCCAGATCGGCGTGGAAGGGCTGCAGGCACTGGGCCTGAACGCCAAGACCGCCACCCCGGAAGCCACCGTCTGGACCGAAAACCTGATCACCGGTGACTTCGACGTCGCCCTGCAGGGTTACTTTGCCGGTGCCAACCCGCACAAGTACTTCGAGACGGCTTTCCACTCCCGCAACATGGGTGAGCGCGGCAACCGCTTTGCGGCGCCCCGCTACAAGGATCCGGCGCTGGACAAGCTGATCGACGACTTTACCCAGACCGCCGATGCCGCCAAGCAGAAGGAGATCATGTTCGAGATCCAGGACAGGGTCGGTGCCAACCAGACCATCATCCCGGTATTCAACAACCCGACCTGGTACGAATACAGCACCAAGCGTTTCCACGGCTGGTTCAGTGCCGACAACCCGGTCGCCAAGCCGCAGGTTCACCCGGATACCCCGGAGCGTCTGCTGCACGTGTTGTCACTCAAGCCGAACAGCTAATCAATCCCGGCCCCCTGCGGGGGGCCCTCTTCCCCGCCCATTCCCCTTATCTCCCGGCTCTGCCGGGGTTGGGGTAACTATGCCCGGTGCGGGGCGGACCAGCAGTAAAAGGTATCATCATGGGATTCATACTGAGACGCTTTTCCTTCTATCTGGTCGCCTTTCTGGTGGCCGCCACCATCAATTTCCTGCTGCCCAGAGCCATGCCGGGGGACCCCGTCTCCGTCATGTTTGCCCGGGCCGGCGCCATGATGGAACCCGCCGCGCTGGAGGCCCTCAAGGCCACCTTCGGTTTCGTGGACGGCCCCATCGGCACCCAGTTTCTCACCTATGTGAAGAGCGTCTTCACCTGGGATCTCGGCACCTCGGTGCGCTACTACCCCCAACCGGTCGCCGACGTGCTCGGCCGCGCCATCGGCTGGACCCTGTTTCTGGTGGGCACTTCCACCATTCTGAGCTTCTCCATCGGTTCCATCGTCGGCATCTTCGCCGCCTGGCACCGGGGCGGTCGCCTCGACAGCATCCTCTCCCCGCTCACCCTGGTGATGCAGGCCATTCCGCCTGTGGTCATCTCGCTGCTGGCGCTCTTCCTGTTCGGGGTGAGCCTGGAGTGGCTGCCCATCGGCTACGCCTACAGCCCGGAGATCACCCCCGACTGGGGCTGGGAGCACATCAAGAGCATCCTGACCCACGCCATCATGCCGGTGGGCACCCTGGCCATGGTGCAGGTGGGGGGCTTTCTCATCACCATGCGCAACAACATGATCAACCTGCTGGGCGAGGACTACATCACCATGGCCAAGGCCAAGGGGCTCTCCAGCAACCGGGTGATCTTCAACTACGGCGCCCGCAACGCCATCCTGCCGAGCGTCACCGCCCTCTCCATGGCGCTCGGTTTCGTCATCGGCGGATCCCTCATCACCGAGGTGATCTTCAACTATCCCGGTCTGGGCCTGACCCTCTATCAGGGCATTCTGGCCCGCGACTACCCGCTCATTCAGGGGCAGCTGCTCATCATGACCATCACCATGCTCAGCTTCAACTTCCTGGCCGACGTGCTCTACGTCTTCCTGGATCCCCGTCTGCGTACCGGAGGCAAATAAGATGCGCATGCCGACTATTCTGAAAATCCTGCTGGGCAACAAGAAGGCCGCCTGCGGCCTCTTCATCGTGGTCAGCTTCGTGCTGATGGCCCTGTTCGCCCCCATTCTGGCCGGCAACGAACCGACCAAGCGGGTGGCCCGCCCCCACCAGCCCCCCAGCACCGAGTTCGTGATGGGCACCACCCGCATGGGCCACGACATCTGGGCCCAGTTCACCAACGGCGCCCGCATCTCCCTGATGGTGGGCTTCAGCGCGGGCCTGCTGGTGTGCGCCCTCGCCGTCGCCATCGGCATCACCGCCGGCTACTTCGGCGGCCTGGTGGACGAGTGCCTCACCTTCCTGATGAACGTGGTGCTGGTGATCCCCAACCTCCCTCTACTGCTGGTGCTGGCCAGCTTCATCGGGGAGGCGTCACCGGCGGTGATCGCCCTCATCATAGGCTTTACCTCCTGGGCCTATGGCGCGCGGGTCATCCGCGCCCAGACCCTGGCCCTGCGCGAGAAAGAGTTCGTCATCGCCGCCGAGGTGCTGGGGGAGCCGGCCTGGCGCATCATCCTGGTGGAGATATTGCCGAACCTCATCTCCATCATAGGGGTGAGCTTCATCGGCTCCATCATCTACGCCATCGTCACCGAGGCGACCCTGGAGTTCCTGGGCCTTGGCGACCCCACAGTCGTGAGCTGGGGCATCATGCTCTACAACGCCCAGACCTCGAGCGCCATCCTGGTCGGCGCCTGGTGGGAGATCCTGGCCCCCTGCTTCGCCATCGCAACGCTCGGTGCCGGTCTGGCCCTGCTCAACTTTGCCATCGACGAAATCGCCAACCCGCAGCTGCGCTCCCACAAGAGGCTCAATCGCTGGAAGAAACTCGCCGCCCCCGTCACCACGCCGGTACCGGCCGTACAGGAGAAGACAGCATGAGATCGCAACAACCCCTGCTGTCGGTACGCAACCTCTGCGTCGACTACATCACCGAGAACGGCGACGTGCGCGCCGTCAACTCGGTCAGCTTCGACATCGCCCCCGGTGAAGTGTTCGGCCTGGCCGGCGAGTCGGGCTGCGGCAAATCCACCGTCGCCTTCTCGGTGGCGCGGCTGCACAAGCCGCCCGCCTACATCAGCGGCGGCGAGATCCTGTTCAAGGGGGAGAACATCCTCCACTACGGCGATGAGCGGCTGCGCAGCTACCGCTGGCAGCAGGTGTCGGTGGTGTTCCAGTCCGCCATGAATGCGCTCAACCCGGTGCTGCGCATGGAGGAGCAGTTCTGCGACGTGCTGCTGGCCCACAACCCGGGGCTGACCCGCTATGAGGCGATCAAGCGCGCCCAGGAGCTGCTCACCATCGTCGACATCCACCCGAGCCGGCTCAAGGACTACCCGCACCAGTTCTCCGGCGGCATGCGCCAACGGCTGGTGATCGCCATCGCCATGGCGCTCAATCCCGAGCTGCTCATCATGGACGAGCCGACCACGGCGCTCGACGTGGTGGTGCAAAGGGAGATCCTGCAGAAGGTCTATGCGCTGAAAGAGAAGTTCAACTTCTCCATCCTCTTCATCACCCACGACCTCTCCTTGATGGTCGAGTTCTGCGATCGCATCGGCATCATGTACGCCGGTGAACTGGTGGAGGTGGCGCCGGCCAAGGCGATCCTGACCGCGCCGCTGCACCCCTATACCAGGGGGCTCGGCAACTCCTTCCCGCCCCTGCACGGGCCGAAGAAGGTGCTGGAGGGGATCCCGGGCACCCCGCTCAACCTGCTGGAGGTGCCGGTGGGCTGCCGCTTTCAGGCCCGCTGCGCCAGGGTGCACGAGCGCTGCCGCCAGCAGTACACCCGGCTGGCCGAGATCCGCCCCGGCCAACAAACTGCCTGTCACCTCTATGAGGCGCAGGATGAGCAACAAGATCCCCTGATCTATCTGGACAAGGCCGCTGGCTGTTAAGGATGTCTGTCATGCAAATCGCCCAAACCGACGCCCCCATCATCGAAGTCCAGCACCTCTACAAGGACTTCCCCGTCAACTCCAACGCCATCAAGAGCGGAAAGATGCGGGCCCTCTCGGACATCACCTTCAACCTGCACCGGGGCCGCGCCCTGGCGGTGGTGGGAGAGTCCGGCTCAGGCAAGAGCACCATCGCCAAGATCATCGCCAAGATGTACAAGCTCTCTGGCGGCCGCATCCTCTATCGCGGCCGCGACCTGGAGGAGTTCAACAAGGGCACCGCCCTGCTCGACTACCGTCAGAGCGTGCAGATGGTGTGGCAAGATCCGTTCGGTTCGCTGAACCCGACCCACACCATCTACCACCACATCGCCCGCCCCCTGCTGCTGCACAGCAAGGTGATCGACAAGCGTGACCTGCCCGACATGGTCTATGGCCTGCTGGAGAAGGTGGGGCTCACCCCCGCCAAGGCGACCGCGGCCAAGTACCCGCACCAGCTCTCCGGCGGCCAGCGCCAGCGGGTCAACATCGCCCGCAACCTGGCGGTGGAGGCCGAAGTGGTGCTGGCGGACGAGCCCACCTCCATGCTCGACGTCTCCATTCGTATCGGCATCCTCAACCTGATGGAGCAGATGAAGGATGAGCTCGGCGTCTCCATGCTCTACATCACCCACGACATCGCCACCGCCCGCTACGTGGCCGAGGATCTGGCGGTGATGTACGTCGGGCACATGGTGGAGTGGGGCAAGGTGGACGAGATCCTGCACCACCCCCAGCACCCCTACACCCAGTTGCTCATCTCGGCGGTACCCGACCCCGAGAAGAGCATCCACGCCGAGCTGGAGGGGGGGCGCAAGGGGGAGATCCCGCTCTGGACGCCGGAATCCTGCGGTTGCCCCTTCGCCGGGCGCTGCAATCAGGTGATGCCGCGCTGCAAGGAGACCCTGCCCCCCGTCAGCAAGCTTGCCGACAACCACTTTGTGCGCTGCTACCTCTACGAGTGAGGGTGAGCCTTGAACCGGCCGGACAGCACTGTCCGGCCATGCCTCGATACGGGGCGGCCATGGCCCCGTGATGTGCCTCACCGCCTGTCGGTGAACCACAGGAGTAATACCTCGATGGAACTCTTGATCAATCAGGTGGGTTACCCGTGCGACGGGGAGAAGATCGCCCTGCTGCAAGCCACCCCCGCCCATGATCTCGGCGGCTATGTCAGGCTGCAACGCCAGGGTGATGGCCAGATCCTGTTTGAAACCCCGCTGCAAGCGGCCGGCAGCGTCCCCGGCTGGCAGGGCCGTGCTTACTGGCGCGCCGACTTCTCGGCATTCCAAGAGCCCGGCCACTATCGGCTGGAGGCGATCACCGCCCAAGGCATTGTCCGCTCTACCCGCTTTGCCATCGGCCCCGATCTGCTGGCGAGCCGCTGCCTCTCCGACGTCATCCACTACTTCAAGGGACAGCGCGCCAGCGGCGCCTTCGATCGGGCCGACCGCAGCGCCCGTCTGTTTGGCAGCGACCGGCGCCGGGACGTGCACGGCGGCTGGTTCGATGCCAGCGGCGACATGAGCAAATACCTGAGCCACCTCTCTTACGCCAACTACCTCAACCCCCAGCAGACCCCCATGGTGGTCTGGGCCCTGCTCAAGTGCCGGGAGCTCTTGGCCCCGCGCCGCGACATCGACGGGGTCAACCTCTGCAAGCGGCTCAACGACGAGGCGCTGCACGGCGCGGATTTTCTCTGCCGGATGCAGGATGAGTCGGGCTTCTTCTATATGACCCTGTTCGACAAGTGGAGCAAGGATCCCGAGCAGCGCGAGCTGTGCGCCTACGCCACCCAGCAGGGGCTCAAGTCCGCCAACTGGCAGGCGGGTTTTCGGCAAGGGGGCGGCATGGCCATCGCCGCCCTGGCCCGCGCCGCCCGCGAGAGCGTCAGCGGCGACTTCGATGCAAGCGGCTATACCGAGGCGGCCAGACGCGGCTACCTGCACCTGCGTGAGCACAACCTGACCTATCTGGACGATGGGGTCGAGAACATCATCGACGACTACTGCGCCCTGCTGGCGGCGGTCGAGCTGACCCGCACCCTGGGCCCAGAGTGGCTGACAGAGGCCAGAGTGCGGGCCGACAAGCTCTGCGCCCGCCAGCACCCTCACCCTGAGCTCGGCCACTATTGGGCCGCCAACGAGGATGGCGCGCGCCCCTACTACCACGCCGCCGAGGCGGGCCTGCCGGTGCTGGCCCTGCTGGAATACGTGGGGATCGAGCCGGACTGGGAGCGCAAGAGCGCGGTGCAGCGGGTGATCGAGCAGGCGCTGGCCGCCGAGCTGGCGCTCTGTGCCCGCCCCGGCAACCCGTTTGCCCTCGCCCGCCAGTATGTGAAAGGGGTTGGCGAAGCCCCCCGCGTCAGCTTCTTTATGCCCCACCACAACGAGTCGGGCTACTGGTGGCAGGGGGAGAACGCTCGCCTCGCCTCGCTGGCGGCCATGGCGTTTGCCGCCGCGGCCCAGCTGCCGCACCAGAGCCGCTTGCTGCGCACCTTCGGCCAGCACCAGCTCGACTGGATCCTGGGGCAAAATCCCTTCAACGCCTGCATGCTGGCGGGTCATGGCAGCAACAACCCCGCCTACACCGCCGGCTATCCCAATGCGCTGGGGGGGATCTGCAACGGCATTACCTCAGGGTTTGATGACGAAAACGAGGTGGCCTTTATCCCCGAGGCCTACAAGGATCGGCTGGATCAGAACTGGCGCTGGGGTGAGCAGTGGATCCCGCACGCCGCCTGGTTTGCCCTGGCCATCACCTGGCAAAGCGCGCAGGGAGGCCACCATGATTGAGTACTGGGTCGGGGTGGATGGCGGCGGCACCCATACTCGCGCCCGCATTCGGGATCGGGCCGGCAAGCTGCTCGGCGAGGGGCGCGCCGCCGGCTCCAATCTGGAGCTCGGCATCGCACTCGCCCACAGCAACGTGCTGGCCGCCATCGAGCAGGCCCGTCTCGAGGCCGAGCTGGCTGAGGATGCCCAGCAACGGATGGGGGTCGGGCTGGCGCTCGCCTCCGCCGAGCTGGCCGACTGCTATCACGCCATGTTGACCATGCCCTTCCCCTTTGCGAGCGTGCGGCTCACCTCCGACGCCTTCGGGGCCTGCCTGGGCGCCTTTGGCGGCGAAGAGGGGGCCATCCTCATCGCCGGCACCGGCTCGGCCGGGCTCATCTATCGCCACGGCCAGCTGCACACCTGCTCCGGTCGCGGTTTTCCGATCTCGGATCTGGGCAGCGGCGCCTGGCTGGGGCTGCGCGCCATCCAGCAATCCCTGCTCTGCCACGACGGCATCCTGCCCCCCAGCACCCTGGCCATCCGCTTGCTCGATCACTTCAAGCGGGATCAGGCCGAGGTGGTACGCTGGGCCGCCCGCGCCATCCCCGCTGACTACGGCCGCTTCGCCCCCTGGGTGTTCGATGCCGCCAGCGACGGCGACGAGCTCGCCTGCCAGCTGCTGGAGGAGACCTGCCAGCAGCTGGCCATCCTGCTGGAGGGAATGCGCCAGCTGGGCGCCGACCGGATTGCCCTGCTCGGCGGCATCGGCATGCGCCTCGCCCCCCGTCTGGCGCACCTGCCGCTGGTCAGCCCCGCTGCCGACGCGCTGGAGGGGGCCATCCTGTTTGCCAAGACGGAGGCGCTGCCATGCCTGCACTCCTGAACCGGGTGTACCGGGCCAGCACCGGCACGCCCTCCCCTCAACCATCGCCAGCCGCCTTCACCAGGGCGGCCGGCCCCCTGCTCGTGCAACCGAAGGAGTTTTCATGTCCGCACCCCTGATCCACACCGAGGTCGACCGACGCGATGGTGACGACGTCTGGTTTCGTTTCAGCCTGAGCCAGCTGCCAGATGCCCCCTGGAAGCTCCACTTCTGCCTGGCCCGTCACATCGACCCAGGCTCGGTAGAGGGAGGGGAGCTGGAGCGCCAGAGCGGCAGCTACAAGGTCTTGATCCCGCAAACGGGGGCCAGTGAGCTGCGCTTCTGCTGTCGCAGCACCCCCATCAAGCGCCTCTCCGACATGCCGCGCGGCTTCTTCCTGAGCCTGCCCCGGGCCAGCAGCGGCCCCCAGCTGATGCCGGTGGAGCTGACCGGCGAGGAGCTGGGCCTGCCACAATCCGCCACTGCGGCGCCGGATCTGCCCGAGGTGGAGCCCCTCGCCGGCATAGTGCCCCAGCCGGATCGGCTGTTGCTGCTGGAGGGCAACTTCCGGCTGGCGGAGCGCGCCCACGTCAGCGGCCCGAGCCCCCTGCTCGGCCCGCTGCTGGCCCACTTCAACGAGCTGACCGGGCTCGCGCTGGCGCAGGATCACGACGCCGAGATCCGGCTGGTTGAAAGCGGCCTGGGCCCGGAGGCTTACCGGCTCACCATCACCCCGGAGGAGATAGTGATTGCCGCCGGCGGCGAGGCAGGTTGGCGCCATGGCCTCGTCAGCCTGGCCCAGTGGTATCTGCAGCACGGCGAGAGCCTACCCTGCATCGAGCTCAGCGACGCGCCGCGCTTTGGCTTTCGCGGCATCTTTCTGGACTGTGCCCGCCACTTTCACTCCCTCGCCACCCTCAAGCGCCTGCTCAAGCTGATGAGCCTCTACAAGTTCAATCGCTTCCACTGGCACCTGACCGATGACGAGGGGTGGCGCCTCGAGATCAAGGCCTTCCCCCAGCTGACCGAGCTGGCCGCCTGGCGCGGCCACGGCCTGGCCGTCGGGCCCCAGCTGAGCGGCGGCCCGGAGCCCTATGGCGGCTACTACACCCAGAGCGAGGTGCGCGAGCTGGTGGCCTATGCTGCCGGGCTTGGCATCACCATCATCCCGGAAATAGACATTCCCGGTCACTGCCACGCCGCCATCAAGGCGCTGCCCGAACTGCTGGTGGAGGAGGCCGACCGCTCCCGCTACCTGTCGGTGCAATATTTTGACGACAACGTGCTCAACCCGGCCCTGCCCGGCACCTATCAATTCCTGGAAGCCGTGATGGACGAGGTGTGCGAGCTGTTCCCGGGGCCACTGGTACACATGGGGGGGGATGAGGTGCCCAGCGGGGTCTGGACCGACAGCCCCGCCTGCCAGCAACTGATGAAGCAGCAGGGCTATCAGGATTGTCGCGAGCTGCAGGGCCACCTGCTGCGCCACTGCCAGCAGTACCTGGCCGGCAAGAGCAAGCGGATGCTGGGTTGGGAGGAGATCCTGCACGGCGACAAGGTGAGCCGGGACGCCACCATCTTCGCCTGGACCAGCTTCCAGGCCGGGCTCGACGCGGCCGCTGCGGGTTATCCGGTGGTGATGGCGCCGGCCCAGCACCTCTATCTGGACCTTGCCTGGAGTCAGGACATCCATGAACCTGGCCTCTACTGGGCGGGCACCCTCAATCTGGCGCAGGTCTACGCGTGCGACCCGGCCCCAGCCGATTTCCATGCCAACGATAACATCCTGGGGGTGCTGAGCCCCTTATGGTCGGAACTGATCACCTCTCGCGATCGTCTCGACTATATGTTGTTCCCGCGCATGCTGGCGACCGCCGAGGTGGCCTGGAGTGCTCCCGCCCGCAAGGGGTGGGAGCACTTCGCCGCCCGTCTGCCGGGCCAGCTGCAGATCCTCGACCAGCTCCAGGTGCGTTACCGGGTACCACAGAGGTAGTGTTATCTTTTTTCCTTGGCGGCCCGATGGCCGCCTTTTTTACGATTAACCAACAAAACATCAACTTGCCCCTACCATTCATCCGCCATTGTTGGCAAAATTCAGCCCCCTATGAAGCCGATCTGCCGCCCGCTGGCGCGAGCCTGCGGCCATCTCCAGATCTGCCACAATAACAACGACAAAGTTATCAACTAGAACATCGGAGCGTATTCCTATGGCCCGCAGAGACGTCCATACCCTGGACAGCGAAGTGGAGTTTCCTGCCGACGAACAACTGGTCTCCACCACGGATCTGCGCGGGGTGATCACCTACGCCAACCCCGCCTTCTGCCGCATCGCCGGCTACTCGGTCGACGAGCTGGTCGGCCACAACCACAACCTGGTGCGCCATCCCGACATGCCCAAGGCCGCCTTCGCCGATCTCTGGGCCCGCCTCAAGGAGGGCAAGCCCTGGCGCGGCATGGTGAAGAACCGCTGCAAGGATGGCCGCTACTACTGGGTCGATGCCTATGTGACCCCCATCTACGAGGGCAACCGGATCAGCGGCTACCAGTCGGTGCGCTGCAAGCCCGATCCCCAGCTCAAGCGCATCGCCGGCCAGGCCTACCAGGCCCTGCTCAAGGCCGAGCGCGGCACCGGCAGCCGCCTCCCCTCCCTTGCCCGGGTGCGCGCACCGTCCATCGCCCTGCTGCTGCTCGGCCTGGTAGGCTGGGCCTTCGCCAGCCAGGGGGCCATGACCGCCCTGCTGATGCTGCTGCCCCTGCTGCTCATCGGCGGCGCCTACTGGCGCGAGCTCTTCGCCCTGCCGCTCTATCTGCAGCAGCTCGGCCGCGAATACGACAGCCTGACCCGGCTGGTCTACTCAGGTGACGGCCCCGGCGCCATCGCCGATTTTCACATCAAGATGCTGCAGGCCCGCATCCGCACCGTGCTGGGCCGGGTCAACGATGCGACCAACCCGCTGCAGACCCTGGCCACCAACCTGAAACAGGCCTCCCATCAGGCCTGCCTCGACATCAACGAGCAGGATGCCCAGACCCAGCAGATGGCCGCCGCCATGACCCAGATGGCCAGCACGGCCCACGAGATTGCCCGCAACATCCAGGACTCCAACGGTCAGGTGAGCGAGGCACGCAGCCGCTGCCAGCACACGGACAAGCAGTTGGCCCAGACCGAGCAGCGCATCGAGCAGCTCGCCAGACAGGCGGAGCTCGCCTTCAACTCGGCGGTGGAGCTCGCCAGCGAGTCGGAGCGGATCGGCAGCGTGATGGGAGAGATCCAGGGCATCGCCGACCAGACCAACCTGCTGGCGCTGAACGCCGCCATCGAGGCGGCCCGGGCTGGTGAACAGGGGCGCGGCTTTGCGGTGGTGGCCGACGAGGTGCGCACCCTGTCGACCCGCACCCACAAGGCGACCGAGCAGATCCAGGGCAGCATCCAGCAGATCCAGCACACCCTGGGCCGCTGGAAGGGGATGATGCAGGAGAACCTGCAGCAGACCCGCGAGTGCGCCGAGATGACCCGTCAGGGCTCCAGCAGCCTGCATACCGTGCTGCAGGAGATCGAGCTGGTGACCGAGTTCTCCACCCAGATCGCCGCCGCCGCCGAGCAGCAGCAGACGGTGGTGGAGGACATCAGCCGCAGCATCCACCAGATCTCCGAGTACTCCCATGCCAACAGCCAGAAGATGCAGGAGGTCGACGACTCCAGTCAGGAGCTGCTGGAGCGGGCCAGGCAGCTCAAGGGGCTCAGCCAGACCTTCGGCTGACACATTTGCCAGTCACCCGACAGAAGCGCCACAATGGCGCTTCTGTTGTTTTTGACGAGTCAACTTCATGAGAACGGAATCGACCCCAGCCCCGCTGAACAAGGTGGCCCGCATCGAGGCGATCCTGGCCCTGATCCCGGCCGGTCGCGTGGTGAGCTATGGCCAGGTGGCGGATCTGGCGGGGCTGCCAGGCCGGGCCAGGCTGGTAGGCAAGGTGCTGAGGGAGACCGACAAGGTGCTGCCCTGGCACAGGGTGCTGGGCGCGGCGGGCACCATATCGCTGCCCAAGGGGTCGGCCGGCTTTGACAGACAGGCGGGATTGCTGCAGGAAGAGGGGGTGCCCGTGATTGGCGGGCGGGTCAGGATGAAGGAGTGGCAGTGGCAGCCCGACCTCGCCGAGCTGCTGTTTCTCCTGCCCTTCTGACGATGGCGGCCCGCCTCACCGGGTGATGGGGGCCAGGATCTCGTCGCTGCGCACCTGCACCGGGATGGTTTCGTACTCCCGTTGCAGCAGCACCAGCAGACTCTGCTTGTCCACTTCCAGCACATAGGCGGTTCCTTCCCGGGTCAGACAGGTCATTCCCGGCCGGATCTCGTTAATCTCCATCACAACCTCCGTGTCCAGCGCTGCCATCCTTGCAGCGGTTTCAGTATACCGCCATCTGAAAACAAAAAGGCCCCTGCAAGGGGCCTCTTTCATCAGAGTGTGCGCGCTGCGCAATCACGCCTTCTTCGACTTGGCCAGGCTCTCCTGCCACTTGCCGTTGTCGTAGTGCGCCGTCCAGCCGGTCGCCTTGCCGTTGACCTCGGTCATCACGTACTGCTCCTTGGTCTTGCGACTGAAGCGCACGATGGAGGCGTTACCGTCAGGATCTGACGCCGGGGCATCGGCCAGGTACTGGTGCTTGGGCGACAGGCGCTCCTTGAAGCGTTTGAGCTCTTCCACCAGCGGCGCACGAGTCTCGCGGGATTTCGGGAAGTTGCTGGCAGCCAGGAACAGACCGGCGGCACCGTCACGCAGCACGAAGTGGGCGTCGGACTGGGTGCATTTCAGCTCCGGCAGCGGTACCGGATCCTCCTTCGGCGGCGCGATATCACCGTTTTTCAAGATCTTGCGGGTGTTCTTGCAGGTGTCGTTGGTGCAACCCATGTACTTGCCGAAGCGGCCGTTCTTGAGCTGCATCTCGCTGCCACAGCGGTCACACTCGATGCTCGGCCCTTCGTAGCCCTTGAGCTTGAACTGGCCTTTCTCGATCTCGTAGCCGTCGCAATCCGGGTTGCGACCGCAGACGTGCAGCTTGCGGCTGTCGTCGATGATGTAGGCATCCATGGCGGTGCCGCATACGCCGCAGCGGTGCTTGGCGCGCAGCGCCTCGGTCTCGGCCTCGTCACCGTCGGTGGCGGAGACGAACTCGTCGGCGGAGACCAGGTTGATGGTCTTCTTGCAGCGCTCTTTGGGCGGCAATGCGTAACCGGAACAGCCGAGGAAGACCCCGGTGGTGGCGGTACGAATGCCCATCTTGCGGCCGCAATCCGGGCAGTCGATGTCGGTCAGCACCATCTGGTTGGCACGCATGCCCCCCTCTTCCACCGGCAGATCCGCTTTTTCCAGCTCCTGGGTGAACTCGGCGTAGAAGGCATCCAGCACCTTCTTCCACTCCAGGCTCCCCTCGGCGATGCCGTCGAGCTTGTCTTCCATCTTGGCGGTGAACTCGTAGTTCATCAGCTCGACGAAGTTCTCCACCAGCCGGTCGGTGACGATCTCACCCATCTTCTCGGCGAAGAAACGGCGGCTCTCGACCCGCACATAACCACGGTCGACGATGGTGGAGATGATGGAGGCGTAGGTGGATGGGCGGCCGATGCCGCGCTTTTCCAGCTCGCGCACCAGCGCCGCTTCGGTGAAACGGGCGGGCGGCTTGGTGAAGTGCTGGCGCGGATCCAGCTTGACCAGTTTGAGCACCTCGCCGACGGTCACCGCCGGCAGCTGGCTGTCTTCACCCTTGCGGCCCATCGGCGGCAGCGCCTTGGTCCAACCGGCGAAGCGCAGGGTGCGGCCGCGCGCCTTGAGCTCGAACTCGCCCGCCTTGACGGTCAGAGTGGAGGAGTCGTACTGGGCCGGGGTCATCTGGCAGGCGACAAACTGACGCCAGATGAGGTCATAGAGCCGCATGGCGTCCGGCTCCATCCCTTCCAGCATCTCGGCCGTCACCAGCACGCTGGAGGGGCGGATCGCCTCGTGGGCCTCTTGGGCATTGGCCTTGGCACCGTACAGGTTCGGATCGCTCGGCAGATAGGCCGCGCCATACTGCTCGCCGATGTATTCCCGCACCGCCTCGACCGCCTCTTTGCTGAGGTTGGTGGAGTCGGTACGCATATAGGTGATGTAACCCGCTTCATAGAGGCGCTGGGCCATCATCATGGTCTTCTTGACCCCGAAGCTCAGCCGGGTGGAGGCCGCCTGCTGCAGGGTGGAGGTGATGAAGGGGGCGGACGGTTTGGAGCCGGTCGGCTTGTCTTCCCGGTTCACCACCTTGTAGTCGACCCCTTCCAGGGCAGCCACGGCGGCGAAGGTCTCGGCCTGGGTCACCGGCTTGAAGTCGGCACCGTTGCGACTGACCACTTCCATCCGCAGATCGGCGTTATCACCGGTCAGCAGGTCGGCGTTGAGATCCCAGAACTCCACCGGTACGAAGGCCTTGATTTCGCGCTCTTTGTCGACGATGAGACGCACCGCGACGGACTGCACCCGGCCGGCGGAGAGGCCGCGGGCCAGCTTCTTCCACAAGAGCGGGGAGACCATGTAACCCACCACCCGGTCGAGGAAACGACGGGCCTGCTGGGCGTTGACGCGGTGAATGTTCAGCTCGGACGGCTGGGCGAACGCCTCCTGGATGGCGGTCTTGGTGATCTCGTTGAACACCACGCGCTTGTAGCGGCTGTCGTCGCCGCCGATGATCTCGCGCAGGTGCCAGGCGATCGCTTCCCCCTCTCTATCCAAGTCGGTTGCGAGATAGATGGTGTCGGCCTTCTCGGCCAGACTCTGCAACTCGCTGACCACTTTTTCCTTGCCGGGCAAAATCTGGTAGTTGGCCTGCCAGCCTGCTGTCGGATTGATCCCCATCCGTGAGAACAGGGCATTGCGCTCCTTGGCAGCCTTTTCTGATTCGCTCAGCTTGATGCCGCGAATGACAGGTTTTTTGGGCTCGTTGCTGGCGCTGCCGCTGGTCGGCAGATCGCGCACGTGACCAACGCTGGATTTCACCACGTAGTCCTTGCCCAAATATTTGTTGATGGTCTTGGCCTTGGCCGGAGACTCCACTATGACCAGTGATTTGCCCATGCTGTAACTATTATCCTCATTGCACCCGACGGGGTTGGTGTGCGGTTTTGTGGGGCTGTATAAGAGATTTGACGGGAAAAAGCAATCTTGTGAGCAAATTTGCCCAGCAGCCCGAACCACCTTGCTTCTTTATTTATTAATGCGAAGCCGAGCCGCGGGAAGCAACCGCTTTTTTATTTTTATGCTATATCCACCCTCTTTTTATATTGGAAACGACATAACCAACCGCTCTTGTAACATAACAAACCAGTTTCGTTATCAGCTTGTTACAAAAGACAAAATCTCCTTATAATGGCTGCATCCCGCAGCATTGTGCGCGGAAGGAACCGCTACCCATATAAAAATCGAAAGGATGTACTCAATGAAGCACTTCGAGGTCAACTTCGACGGCCTGGTCGGCCCGACCCACAACTATGCCGGCTTGTCCTATGGCAACGTCGCCTCCCAGAACAATGCCAAGGAAGCGTCCAATCCAAAGGAGGCCGCCAAGCAGGGGCTGCGCAAGATGAAGGCCTTGACCGACCTCGGCATGGTGCAGGGGGTACTGGCCCCGCAGGAACGACCGGATCTCGCCACCCTGCGTCGCCTCGGCTTCACCGGCAACGATGCAAGCGTCTTGGCCCAGGCCGCCAAACAGGCGCCCGCCGTGCTGGCCGCCTGCTACTCGGCCTCCAGCATGTGGACCGCCAACGCCGCCACCGTCTCCCCCAGTGCCGATACCCAGGATGGCCGCATCCACTTTACCCCCGCCAACCTGACCAACAAGTTTCACCGCTCCCTCGAGCCCGAGGTGACCGGTCGCATCCTGCGCGCCGTGTTCAACAACGACCGCCACTTCTACCACCATCAGCACCTGCCGGAGAACGACCACTTCGGTGACGAAGGTGCCGCCAACCACACCCGGCTGTGCCGCGCCTATGGCGAGTCCGGGGTCGAACTGTTCGTCTACGGCCGCAGCGCCTTCGATGTCTCCCAGCCCGCCCCCAAACGCTACCCGGCCCGCCAGACCCTGGAAGCAAGCCAGGCCATCGCCCGCCTGCACGGCCTGGGGGACGAGAGCGCGGTCTTCATCCAGCAGAACCCGGACGTGATCGATCAGGGGGTCTTCCACAACGACGTGATCGCGGTGGGCAACCAGAACGTGCTGTTCTTCCACCAGCAGGCGTTTCTCAACACCGCATCGGCGCTGGCCGAGGTGCGCACCAAGTTCGGTGACGGCGAGCTGCACTTTATCGAGGTGCCCACTGCCGAGGTGTCGGTGCAGGATGCGGTGAAATCCTATCTGTTCAACACCCAGATCCTGACCCTGCCGTCCGGCGAGATGGCGATCATCGCCCCCACCGAGTGCCGCGACAACCCGGCGGTGTCAGCCTATCTGGCCAAGCTGGTGACCCTGGGGACCCCGATCAAGGGGGTGCACTACATGGACGTGAAGCAGAGCATGAAGAACGGCGGCGGCCCCGCCTGTCTGCGGCTGCGGGTCGCCATGAACGACACCGAGCTGGCCGCAGTCAACCCGGCCTGCCTCATCAACGACGGCCAGTTTGCCCGCCTGGACGCCTGGGTGGAGAAACACTACCGCGACAGCCTGGCGCTGGACGACCTGCGCGACCCGGCGCTGGTCATGGAGTCCCGCACCGCGCTGGACGAGCTGACCCAGATCCTGAAACTGGGCTCCGTCTACCCGTTCCAGCGCTAAGGCGCACCAACCCTATAAAAAAGAGAGCCGGGCAAGTGCCCGGCTTTTTGTTGCTCTTTGAACGGCTTCCTAGAACCTGTTTTCGAACTGTCGCGAGAGGTCGTCAGCAAGGTGAAGAGCAGCGCAGGAACCGGAGCGTATAGACATACGTGAGCCTCCTGATTACAAACAAGCGAGCAGCACATGAGCCTTGATCACGACCTCGCAGTAAGGTCGGAACAGGTTCTTAGCGCCACGGTCCCTGCTGCCACAGCCGACCAAGACCCGACTCCAGCGCCACGGCAGCCTGCTGGCCGAGCTTCTGGGTCAGGCTCTTGGGCTTGCTGTAGCGAATGCCGACCACCTTGTGCTGGCTGGCCTGGGCCAGCAGATAGTCATCGCTGGTGCAGAGGCTGTCCACCAGCCCGAGCTGCTTGGCCTGGCTCGCCAGCCAGTGCTCGCCTGTGGTGACCTTGTCGATGTCGAGGTTGGGTCTGTGCTCGGCCACGAATGCCTTGAAGCGCTCGTGGATGGCGCCCAGCTCCTCGCGAAACTTCTCGCGCCCCAGGTCGTCGTTCTCGCCGAACATGGTGATGGTGCGCTTGTACTGGCCGGCGGTGTGCATCTCGAACTCGATGTCGTGCTTTTTCAGCAGCTTGTTGAAGTTCGGCAACTGGGCGATCACCCCGATGGAGCCGACGATGGCGAACGGCGCCGCCAGGATCTGATCCGCCACGCAGGCCATCATGTAGCCACCGCTTGCCGCCACCTTGTCGATGGCCACGGTCAGCTTGATGTCACGATCCCGCAGCCGCTGCAGCTGGGAGGCCGCCAGACCGTAGCCGTGCACCACGCCGCCGCCGGATTCGAGCCGCAGCAGCACTTCGTCCCCCGGCTGGGCTACGCCTATCACGGCGCTCACCTCTTCGCGCAGGGAGGCTACCTCCCTGGCATCCATGCTGCCGTGAAAATCGATGACGAACAGCCGGCTGCGCGCATCTTCGCTCTTGGCCCGGACCTTGTGCTCGGCCTTGCGCGCCTTCTCCAGCTGCTTGCGCTCCGCCTTGCCGGCCAATGCAGCCTGCAACTGGTGACGCCCCTGCTCCAGCTCGCTGGAGAGATCGGTCACCACCAGCTCCCCCTTGCGTGATTTGGGCTGACGGCTGCTTACCACCATCAGGATGACGGCGCCGATGGCGAGCAGTAGGGTAATGGTCTTGGCCAGGAACAGGCCGTATTCGGTCAAAAATGCCACTTGATGCTCCACTGGTGTGCCCCCGGGGGGACGATTTTTTCACATTCTAGGGAGTTTGCCCGGTGCGCGCAAAAACTCTGCGTCAACCCGTCAGAAATGCCAATCGACAATCACAACCCCTCTGATTTATTCACATTTTTGCCATCTCATACTGGTCAAACGCCGTGCGGGATCAGTACACTTGCCCCTCTATTGCCGGGCGCATCAGCCACGAATTGTTAACAGGAGTTGTCATGTTCGATTATCAGGCCCCCCAGGATCTGCTCAAGGACAAGGTCATTCTGGTCACGGGTGCCGGTGACGGCATCGGCCGCGAAGCGGCGCTCACCTATGCGGCCCACGGCGCCACCGTGATCCTGCTCGGACGCACCAGCGCCAAGCTGGAGGCGGTCTACGACCAGATCGAAGCGGCCGGCCACCCGCTGCCCGCCATCGTGCCGGTGGATCTGAAGGGGGCGACCGCCGCCCACTATCGCGGCATGGCCGAGACCTTCGCCCAGCAGTTCGGCCGTCTCGACGGCGTGCTGTTCAACGCCGGCCTGCTCGGCACCCTGTCACCGTTCGAACACATCCAGGAGCAGGAGTGGGACGAGGTGATGCAGGTCAACGTCAAATCCGAATTCCTGCTGACCCAGGCGCTGCTGCCGCTCATTCGCCAGACTGCCAAGGAGCAGGGCGATGCCTCCATCGTCTACACCTCCTCCAGCGTGGGCCGCAAGGGCCGCGCCTACTGGGGCACCTATGCCATCTCCAAGTTCGCCATCGAAGGCATGATGGAAGTGCTGGCGGACGAACTGGAGAACACCTCGGTGCGGGTCAACACCCTCAACCCGGGCGGCACCCGCACCAAAATGCGGGCCAGCGCCTTCCCGGCCGAAGATCCGCAGACCCTCAAGACTCCGGCCGACCTGATGCCGCTCTATCTCTATCTGATGGGAGTGGACAGCAAGGGCAAAACCGGCCAGACCTTTGTGGCCCAGCCCAAATAAATCAACAAAATAACCCCAACCCTGCGCGGCATGGGGTTAAATTCAATAGGGTGCCGTCGGCACCCTGTTGCGAATATGGCAAGGCCCGTTCCATCCAGTCCCTTATCAGGTTGAGATATGTTTCGTCCCAAGAGCACGTTTGAGCAATGGCGGATCTTTCAGGCCGTGGTGGATTGTGGCGGCTACGCCCAGGCCGCCGAGGCACTGAACAAGAGCCAGTCCTCCCTCAATCATGCGGTAGCCAAACTGCAGCAGAGTCTGGGGGTGGCCCTGCTGGAGGTGAGAGGGCGCAAGGCGGTGCTGACGCCGGCGGGGGAGATCTTCCTCAAGCGTGCCCGTCAGCTCAGTCAGCAGGTGGAAGAGCTGGAGAACTTGGCCAACAACCTGGAGCGGCAGTGGGAACCGCAGATCAACCTCTATGTGTCAGTGATGCAGCCGCGCGAGCGGCTCTATCGGGCGCTGGCCCACTTCTACCCCCGCAGCCGGGGCTGCCGGGTCAATCTGCACGAGCGAATCCACTGCCACTTCAACGCCCTGCAGGTGGGGGATCTGATGCTCTCGGAGCACCTGCCCCATGATCGCACCGGTCTGCCGCTGGACGAGGTGTGTCTGCTGCCGCTCTGCGCGGCCGATCACCCGCTCGCCACTCAGGGCGGCGCCATCGCCGCCGAGGCGCTGGCCGGCCACAACCAGATCAGCCTGCACCCCCCCATTCACCGCTCGGTGGACTGGAACGATGCGGACGACACCGGCTGGAAGGCGACCCACTACCACGAGGTGATCGCCATGCTCAAGCTCGGCCTCGGCTATGCCTGGCTGCCCCGCCACCTGGTGCAGGAGGAGCTGGCGAGCGGCGAGCTGGTGGCGCTGGATCTGGCCGGTGGCAACGAGCGCCACCTCTATACCTATCTGCTGACCCCGTCGGCCGACGCCCTGGGCCCGGCCACCGAGCTGCTGCTGCGCTGCCTGCGCAACGAATATCAGGACGACAGCGACCGCTAACCCGCCGCCATCAGGCAGTGAGGCGGGGCAAGCCCACCCCTTTGGCTTCAGACGTTCGGCACCCGCCAGCAGGCAGCCAGTGCCAGCAGCGCCAGCCCCATGGCCACCATGAAGACCCCGTGAAAGCTCCAGATCTCCGCCACAGTCCCCGCTATCGCCCCCGCCATGATGGAGCCGGTGCGGATGCTGTTGGCGAACAGGGTGGTCGCCACCCCGGCGCGGCCCGGCATCAGATCCTGGAAGTAGGACATGCCGATACCGGCGACGATGCCGATGAAGATGGCGTTGAGCAGTTGCAGCGCAATGAGGGCATGCTGGCTTGACAGGGTCACCAGCCCCACGTAGAAGCCCACCCCGGCCAACACCGCCAGCAGCATCATGGGGCGCTTGCCAAAACGCTGGGTGTAGTGACCCGCCAGCAGCATGAAGGGGATCTCGAGAGCCGCCGCCGTGCCCATCAGTACCCCGGCCAGCTTCTCCTCCAGCCCCAGCTCGCGAGTGATGTAGAGCGGCATGTTGATGAGGTACATGCTGTTGCAGGTCCACATCAGGGTGGAGGCGATAAAGAGCGCGCGCACCGACGGATCCCGCCAGCTGCTGACCCGTTCCACCTCGCTGTCCATCACCGGCAGCGGCAGCGAGGGCAGCCAGCGCCACACCACGAAGGCGCAGAGCAGATAGGCCACTGCGGAGGCGAGGTACATCACCTCGAAGCCGTAGCCGATGGCCAGCGCGAAGGCGATGGGGGGCCCTATCACCCAGGCCAGCGAGAACTGGGCCCGCAGCACCGAGCTGAACATGTCGGCCCGCTTGTTGCGGCTGTCGGCGTATTCACGCGCCAGCGCGAACAGCTGGGGGCTGGCGGTAGCGGCCAGGCTCGCCAGCAGCACCCCCAGACTCACCAGCAGCCAGTATTGCCGGTTCCAGGCAAACAGCAGGGAGAGCACCACGCCGGCGAAGCAGCAGCGCAGGATCAGCCGCTTGCGATCCCCCTTGTTGTCGGAGCGGTGGCCGAGCCACTGGCTGATAAGGATGCCGATCACCGCGTTGACGGTATAGAAGAGCCCCACCAGGAAGGGGCGCACCTGCACCTCCTCGGCCAGGAACAGGCTCAGGGTGGGCACCTGCAGCGCCACCGCCACCCCGGTCATGAAGGTCACGGCCAGAAAAGAGAGAGAGACGGGATCCGTCCTGTTGCGGGCAGCAGTCAACAAGCGCATAGAATTACCACTGATTGGAGGGAAGAAAACTGGCCAAAATTCGGCAAGTGCATGAAATGGCGCCGCTTATTTTATGTCATTATCAAGAGCCACCTCAAGGCTTGCGACCCCGTCCCCGACCCCGTACAGTGAAAGCCCACTGGCCAGCATAAGGATTTCACATGTTTGATTTTGACCGGGAAATAGATCGCAGCGGCACCATGAGCCTGAAATGGGACAAGTACAAGGGACAGGACGTGCTGCCCATGTGGGTCGCCGACACCGACTTCGTCTCCCCCCCTGCCGTCGTCGAGGCCCTCACGGCACGGGTCGCCCACGGCATCTTCGGCTACTCCCGCCCCTCTCCCCGGCTGATCGAACTCATCATCACGCGGCTGGCCAGCCGCTATGGCTGGACCATCCAGCCCGAGTGGCTCGTCTTCCTGCCCGGGGTGGTACCCGGTCTCAACCTGGCCTGCAAGGCCTGGAGCCAGCACGGGCGTGGCATCATCACCCCCAAGCCGGTCTACTACCCCTTCCTGCAGGCGCCGGGCTTCAACGACCGGCCGCTGCTCACCGTGCCCATGGTGGAAGAGGCCGGCCGCTGGGTGCTGGATATCGAGGAGCTGGAACGCCAGGCGCCGGCGGCGGATCTGCTGCTGCTGTGCAACCCGCAAAACCCGGGCGGCACCGTCTTCACCCGCGAGGAGCTGCTGGCCATCGACGCCATCGCCGAGCGCCACAACCTGGTGATCTGCTCCGATGAAATTCACTGCGACCTGCTGCTGGACAAGGACGCCCGTCACATCCCCTACGGCGCCATCAGCCCGGCGGCGGCCGAGCGTTCGGCGGTGATGATGGCCCCGAGCAAGACCTTCAACATCGCCGGGCTCTGCTGCGCCTTCGCGGTGGTGCCCAATGCCCGTCTGCGCCTCAAGCTGCAGCAGGCGATGCGCGGCATCAGTGCCGACGTCAACCTGCTGGGCTTCGTGGCCGCCGAGGCGGCCTATGAAGGGGGCGAACAGTGGCTCAGCGAACAGCTCGACTACCTGGCCGCCAACCTGGCGCTGATCGAGCAGGCGGTCGCCCGCTGGCCCGGCATCAAGCTGGCGCGCCATCAGGCCACCTACCTCGCCTGGATCGACGTGAGCACGTTGGGGCTGGACGATCCCATCGCCTTCTTCGAGCAGGCCGGGGTGGGGCTCTCCCCCGGTGCCCAGTTTGGCGATGGCCAGTTCGTGCGGCTCAACTTCGGCTGCACCCGGGCCCGCCTCGTCGAGGCACTGGCCCGCATGGAGAAGGCCATCCTGGCTCGCC
The DNA here is from genome assembly GCF_040907865.1 of Aeromonas sp. s5. Classification (NCBI taxonomy): domain Bacteria; kingdom Pseudomonadati; phylum Pseudomonadota; class Gammaproteobacteria; order Aeromonadales; family Aeromonadaceae; genus Aeromonas; species Aeromonas sp. s5. The sequence continues at coordinate 183,412 of NZ_JBFOCO010000023.1, read as the reverse complement.
GCTGAGCCCCTGCGGGGCGGCGCCGGCCGACCCCGCAATATAATCTGTCCGACCCGATCCGTATCCGCACGCAATAGGGTATATTTTGGCGACGCCCCACCCCGGCCATCCCGGGGCGCCAGGGGCCACCCAACACGGCACCGGCCGCCCTCTTGCGGGCAACGGCCCGATGCCAACCGGGATGGGGCTGACCCATCCTTTTTATCAGCCAATGATCCGGTTCACTATGTTCCAACGCGTCTTGCACCTTCTGCCCATCCGGCTTCGCCGAGCCCTGCCCTGGCTGGCAGCGACCCTGGCCCTGCCCCTGCAGGCCGCCACCTATCTCACCATCGGTACGGGGCCGCTGAACGGCGTCTACTACCCGACCGGCGGCGCCATCTGCCGGCTGCTCAATGAAGAGAGCGGCAGCCACGGCCTGCACTGCTCGGTGCAGAGTACCTCGGGTTCCCTCGCCAACCTGAAAGCGCTGGCGCAGGGCAACATCCAGCTGGCGCTGGTGCAGTCGGACGTGCTGCATCACGCCGCTCACGGCACGGGCCCCTTTCAGGGTCAACCCCCCGCCGATCAGCTGCGCAGCCTATACCGCCTCCATCCGGAGTCGCTGACCCTGCTTGCCAGCGCCACCAGCAACATCAACACCCTGGCCGACATCGAAGGCAAGCGGGTCGATCTCGGCAACCCGGGCTCCGGGGAACGGGTCACCAGCCAGGCGCTGCTCGACGCCATGGGCTGGCAGGCCAAGAGCTTTGCCCCCCTCATCCCCGCCGCGGCCAACAACCGGCTGGAGGGGCTCTGTGACGGTACCCTGGACGCCGCCTTCGTGGTGGCGGGCCACCCCAACCAGGCCATCGGCGATCTCACCGGCCGCTGCAAGGCGCGCCTCATCCCCATCGAGGGGGAACAGATAGACAGGCTGCTCAAGCAGCACCCCTACTATCAGCGCGGCCGCATCGGCGCCAACCTCTATCCGGGCCAGACCAGCGGGATCAACACCTTCGCCGTCACCGCCGAGCTGGTGGCACTGGCCAGCCTGCCGGATAGCGAGGTGCGCACCGTGCGCGACGTGCTGAGCGGCCGGCTCAAGCAGTTCACCCGCCTCCACCCGGCACTGACCCAGCTCACCCTGGAGGGGATGCTGGGTGAGGCGGAAGTGCCGCGCCACGCCGGCATGGCGGATGCCCCGCCCACCCTGCTGCCCGAGAGCCTGAGCCCGGCTCCGGCCACCTCGGAGGCCCAGGCGACTTCAGCGGCGCAGCCCACCGAAGTGGCGCACCCCGCCGGTGAGGACGCGAAGCAAGCTGCCGGCACGACGGGCGCCCCCTCCCCGGAAGGTACGCCCGCCACCTCCTCCAGGCAGACTCCTGGCGCCCTGCTGCCGACCCCCTCGGCAGCCGCAGCCACCGAGCAGGGCGCGAGTACCGTGCTCGAAGGGGCCGCCGTGGAGCAGGGCGGCAAGCTGACGGGCACGGCTGCGCCAAGCCCCTCTGCCGTGGTGAGTGGGGAACAACCCACCTCACCGGCGCCCGCCGAACCGGCATCGACAGCACCGGCAACGGCCGCACCAAGCGGCGCCTCACCGACCGCAGAGGGCACGCCTGCCCAGTAAGGCCGCCAAACAGCCACAACGACAGAGGCCACCCAAGGGTGGCCTCTTTTATTTCGATATTGGGTGGGCTCAAGCCCTGGCGTCCGGCAACGGTGCCGGGCGCTGGATCTCCTGCTCCACCCAGTGCAGCAGTTGCTTGATGGCGCGCGACAGCACCTGGTTCTGGCGCACCACATACCCTAAGCTGGTGCCGGGGAAATCGGTGAGCCGGGTCACCGGGGCAGTCAGCTTGAGCCGCGGGTGAATGGAGAAGTCCGGCACTATGGCCACCCCGAACCCCGCCTCGGCCCAGTCGAGCTGGGCGTCCACACTGCCCACTTCCATGATGCGACAGCTGGGTAGACCGAGCAGCGGCAAAGAGGGGTCGATAAGCGCCCGGGTACGGGTGTCGTGCCCCAGCAGGATCAGGGTCGGCTCGTCGAGGGGATCGCTCTCCCCCGCCTGCGCCCGCGCCTGCCAGCGGGCGAGACCGTGCCCCAGCGCGCACCAGGTCACCTGCTGCAACTCGGTGTAGAACAGCGGCTCGCTGCGCTTTTGCGCCATCACGAAGCCAAGATCCGCCTTGCCCGCCTTGACCAGCTCAGCCGCCTGATCCGAAGTGGTGTTGAACAGGGTGAGGTCGATGCCGGGGAACTCCTGCTTGAAGCGCTGAAAGGGCTGAATGAGCAGCAGGCGCGAGATGATGTCGCTGGCGGCGATGGCCAGCGTCCCCTGGCTCAGCTGGTTGAGGGCGTTGAGATCGGACTGGCAGAGCTGCAGCTCGGCGATGGCGCGCTCGGCACTTTGCAGCAGCCGCTCGCCGGCCTGGGTCAGCCGAAACGGGCTGCGCTCGATGAGCTTGACCCGGGTGGCCTGCTCCAGATTCTTGAGGTGCAGGCTCACATTGGGCTGGGTCATGTGCAGTTCGGTGGCGGTCTGGCCGAAGTGCTGCAGCCGGGCCAGGGTGACGAAGGTGTGCAGCCAGTGGATGTCCAGCATGAGGGTCCTCCTGTGCCGCCCGGCAACGGCCACCCAGCTCGACAACGGCAAGGCGGCGCGACCAGGGGGCAGTTTGCCGATAAATTCGCCGCAATTATATGACTCTCTTATCGGAATTATAAAGATAATTAATTTTTCTAATCCGCCCCGGCCTCCTAGGATGATCGCCTAACGTCTTAGGAGAAAGAGTCATGTCGTCTATCGTAGTCGTAGGTGCCAACTGGGGTGATGAAGGCAAAGGCCGCATCGTGGATTATCTGGCAGGCCAAGCAGGCGCCAGCATTCGCTTCCAGGGCGGCAACAACGCCGGCCATACCGTCGTCAACGACCTTGGCACCTTCAAGCTGCACCAGGTTCCGAGCGGTGTGTTCAACCCGGATTGCCTGGTCGTGCTGGGCCCGGGCATGGTGATCAGCCCCGAGAAACTGACCGTCGAGCTGGACGAAGTGAAAGCCTCCGGCGTCACTCCCAAGCTGGCCATCTCTGATCGCGCCACCCTCTGCCTGCCGCTGCACGCCATGGAAGATACCCTGGAAGAGCAGCGTCTGGGCGACGGCGCCTACGGTTCCACCCGTCAGGGCATCGCCCCTGCCTACGGCGATCGCGTCATGAAGAAAGCGATCCTGGTGGGCTGGCTGAAGCAGCCGGAAGTGCTGGTCGAGCGCATTCAATTCTTCCTCGACTGGAAACTGCCGCAGCTCAAAGCGCTCTACCCGACCTTCGAATTCAACCAGACCGCCCAGGAGATGGCCGACTGGCTGCTGGAAGTGTCCGCCCCCTGGATCGACTCCGTCTGCAACGTCAGCATGCCGCTCAAAGCGCTGCAGGCCGAAGGCAAGACCCTGCTGTTCGAAGCCCAGCTGGGCGCCGGCCGTGACCTGATCTACGGCGAATACCCCTGGGTGACCTCCTCCCACGTTTCCGGCGCCTATGCCGGCATCGGTGGCGGCCTGCCGGGTCTGCGTCCCGAGCGCGTCATCGCCGTCGCCAAGGCGTTCAGCACCTCCGTCGGTACCGGCACCCTGCTGACCGCCATGGAGAACCAGGACGAGTTCCGCAAGATCGCCAACGAGTTCGGCGCCACCACCGGTCGTCCCCGTGACGTCGGCTACTTCGACGCCGTTGCCACCAAGAATGGTGTCGAGCTGCAGGCTGCCAACGAAGTGGCGCTGACCAAGCTGGACTGCCTGACCGGTCTGCCGGATCTGAAGATCTGCGTCGCCTACGAAGGTGCCCACACCGAGAACCCGATCTGGCCGCAAACTGCCGGTCTGAAGCCGGTTTACGAAGTGATGGAAAGCTGGAGCGAAGACATCACCGGCTGCCGCACCTTCGCCGAGCTGCCCAAAGCGGCTCAGCAGTACGTACTGCGCATCGAAGAGCTGCTGGGCGTACCGGTGCCGATGGTCTCCGTCGGCCCGGGCCGTGACGAGATGATCCTGCGCTAAGCCGCGCGATCAGCTGTCAGCACAGTAAAAAACCGGCATCCATGATGCCGGTTTTTTTATGCCAGGACGTGCCACCACTCTTTCGCAGCGCTCACCAAAAATCAACACAACGACTCATATCATGGCAGCAAGCAGGTCACTTTGAGCAGTTGGGTCACTCACCTCCTCCCCCTCTTCGCTAGACTGATCCCATCATCCACCGAGGAGCCTCACCATGAAGATTGCCAAGCGTACCACCCTGCTCTCCCTGCTGTGCGTGGCGGCCCTGCCCGCCAGTGCCATGACCCTGAAGAGCAGCGACATCCACGAAGGCCAGCTGATGGACAAGGCCTTCAGCTTCAACGGCTTTGGCTGCAGCGGCGACAACCGCTCGCCCCAGCTGAACTGGCAGGATCTGCCAGCCGGCACCAAGAGCATCGCCATCACCGCCTATGACCCGGACGCGCCCACCGGCAGCGGCTGGTGGCACTGGCTGGTGGTGAACCTGCCGGCCAGTCAGAGCGAGCTGCCGAGCAACGCTTCCGGCAAGCTCAAGCAGGGGCTGGAGCTTAAGACCGACTTCGGCAGCCAGGGCTACGGCGGCCCCTGCCCGCCCGCCGGCCACGGCATGCACCGCTACCAGTTTACCGCCTGGGCCCTGCCCCAGCCCCTGGAGGTGAAGGCAGACACCCCGCCCGCCATGTTAGGCTACATGCTCAACAGCATGGCCCTTGGCAAGGCCACCCTGACCGCCACCTTCGTCACCCCCTAGGAGTCCGCCGGATGAGCACGCCGCTGCTGCAACTGCACCACTATCTCGGGATCCGCCAGCAGCCGCTGCACCGGGTGCTCATCTACGCCCCCACCATCATCTGGGTGGAGCAGGGTCACAAGCAGTTGTGGTGGCAGGAGAAGCGCCTGGCGTTCGATCAGGCGAGCTGGCTGCTGATCCCGGCCGGTCACCAGCTCACCTTCGTCAACCAGCCGGAGCAGGGCAAGTTTCGCTCCCGCGCGCTGACCCTGCTGACCCCGCCCCCCATCGACTGGCTCAGCACCGCCCAGGCCGGCCCGCTCAGGGAGCCGCGCCTGACGGTCAGCCCGGCACTGGCCTTCTGTTTCGAGCTGGTCTGCTCCATGGCGGATCGGCGGCTCAATGAGGCCACCCAGGCCCAGCTGCTGCAGGGCTTCTATGCCGAGCTGCAGGCCGCCGGCGGGCTCGACCTGCTGTTTCCCGCCCACACCATGACCCTCGGCGAGCGGCTGGCCCGCTACCTCGGGGTGGAGCCGGGCGCCGACCACACCCTGGAGGGGGTGGCACCGCACTTCGCCATGAGCCGCGCCTCCATGGCGCGCAAGCTGGCCGCCGAGGGGCGCAGCTTTCGCCAGCTGCTGACCCAGGTGCGCATGAGCCACGCCCTCACCCTGTTGCAGCAGGGGCTGGCACCGCTGGAGACGGCCCTCGCCTGTGGCTACGACTCCCCCAGCCGCTTCGCAGCCCGCTTCAAGCAGGAGTTCGGCCTGACCCCCTATCAATACCTGCGCACCTGCCCCTCCTCTCTCTCGCTGGCTGCCGCCAGATAAGTAAATAGTTACTAAAATATCAAGCTATGTAACCTCGTGTAACCGGGTGATCCGGCTCACACCAGCCCCTCCGGCACTGTGACGCAGCGCCAATAATCCCCTCAAAATCGCCCTATAATGGCTCTCGCAAACGCTTTCACTAAAACAAGCACTAAAAAACACCTTCCTTAACCTACAAAAACTGTCATTGGAGCGAGAGATGTTTCGTAAAAGTTTACTATCCGTCACCCTGAGCGTCGCCCTGTTCGGCCTCACTGCCTGCAACGGCAATGACTCCAGCAGCCCGGCCGCCCCCAGCGCCACCCTGGCGAACCAGTATCAGAACGTGATCGACCGCAGCGGTACCCCGCTCCAGTTCCGTGACTTTGACAGCTACTCCAACCTCAAATACAACCCGCTGCTCGATCTCGGCGCCTGGCACGGCTTCCTGCTGCCCGCCAGCGACAGCGAATGGGGCGGCTTTACCGGCCCCATGGTCATCGCCGAGGAGTACAGCCTGTTCTTCGCAAGCGAATTGGACAAGTTGACCCTGAGCGACGAGAGCGGCCGCGCCTTCCCGCTCACCAGCGCCAGCAAGCAGGCGCTGTACGCCATCCCAGGGGCCCTGGTGCAGCGCTTCGAATTTGACCCCTTCACCCTGGAGCTAGAGCTGCGCTACGGCGACGCCCGCACTGCGCTGGTTCGTACCCGCCTCATCAACCACACCGATGCCCCCCTCACCCTCAAGCTCAACTGGCAGGGGGAGCTGCTCAACCAGTGGGATGCCAACAAGACGGTCGCCGAGCAGTACCCCGCCTGGACCCGCTCCATCAGCCAGACCGAGCGCGGCGTGGCATTCCAGTTCGGCAAACTGCGCAGCACCTGGAACATCATGCAAAGCGGCAGCGCCAGCTACCGCATCGATCGCACCCTGCCCAGCCGCACCACCCTCGATGAGCAGGGGCTCGGCTACGTGAGCGAGGCCAGCCTCACCCTGGCCGCCAAGGGCCAGCAGGATATCTACACCCTGCAGAGCTATGTCCACAGCAGTGCTGACGCGAGTCGCTTCGAGCAGAGCCGCCAGGCGCTGCTGGCCGACCCCGCCAGCCATTTCGACGACTCCATCCGCCGCTGGGAGGATTACCTGGCGCGCGGCCTCTCCAATCAGGGGATCCCGGAATCGGAGCGACGCATCGCGGTCAAGGCGATGGAGACCCTCAACGGCAACTGGCGTTCCCCAGCCGGCGCCATCCTGCACGACGGGGTGACCCCCTCCAATACCGCCCGCTGGTTCGACGGGGTCTGGGCCTGGGACAGCTGGAAGCACGCCTACGCTATGGCCCATTTCAACCCGGAAGTAGCCAAGAACAACGTGCGCGCCATGTATGACTACCAGATCCAGGCCGATGACCCGGTCCGGCCGCAGGATGCCGGCATGGTGATCGACGCCGTCTTCTACAACAAGCTCGCCGATCGCGGTGGCGACGGCGGCAACTGGAACGAGCGGGACACCAAGCCGCCCCTCTCCGCCTGGGCCATCTGGGAGATCTACAGCGCCACCCAGGACAAGGCCTTCATCGCCGAGATGTATCCGAAGATCCAGGCCTATCACGACTGGTGGTATCGGGCGCGGGACAACAACCGCAACGGCATCATCGAATATGGCGCCACCCGCCACGTCGAGCACAACGACGAGTTCGGCAATATCACCTTCAAGGTGCAGTACCCGACGGGGGTACCGGCCGGGCTGGATCTGTCGAGCTGCACCAATGAGGGTGATGGCTGGTATGGCTGCGCCGGCATGGCGCTCTATCAGCAGGTATTGAGCGTTGGCGGCTACGCCGACATGGATATCGGCGCCCAGCACGGGGCCGGCTGGGAGTCCGGCATGGACAACGCCGCCCGCTTTGGCTTTATCGAGCCGGATCAGCTCAAGCGCTACGCCGACAAGACCTATGGCGGCGACCTGGCCAGGGCGCGCCAGGACTGGAACGTCTTCTTCTTCGAGAACCATCAGGACGACGGCAGCCTCATCGGCTTCTCCATCGATCAGGAATCGGTGGAGCTCAACGCCTTCCTCGCCAAGGAGAAGCGCATCCTGGCGGACATGGCCGAGCTGCTCGGCAAGCCGGACGAGGCGAGCCGCTACCGCGAGGGGGCGACCCAGCTGGCTGGCTACATCAACAGCTGCCTGTTCGATGAGGCCTCCGGCTTCTATTACGACCGCCAGATAGCCCAGGGGGATCTGCCCGACGCCAACGGCTGCGTCGGCAAGCTGTTGACCGCCCGCGGCCGCGGCCCGGAAGGGTGGAGCCCGCTCTGGGCCGAGGTGGCGGACCAGGAGAAGGCGGCGCGGGTGCGCGAGGTGATGCTCAATGCCCAGGAGTTCAACACCAGGGTGCCGCTCGGCACGGCGGCGCTGACCAACCCGGCCTACGACCCCGACATCTACTGGCGCGGCCGAGTCTGGCTGGATCAGTTCTACTTCGGGGTAAAGGGGCTGGAGAACTACGGCTATCGCAGCGATGCCCAGCAGCTCGTCAACAAGCTGTTTGCCAACGCCGAGGGGCTGGCGGGCAGCGGCCCCATCCGCGAGAACTACAACCCGGAGACCGGCGCCATGCAGGGAGCCAGCAACTTCAGCTGGAGCTCGGCCCACCTCTACATGCTCTATCGCAACTTCCTGAAAACAGAGGGCTGATCCCTCTTTACAGCAATGAGCCAACAAAAAGGCCTCCGCAAGGGAGGCCTTTCTTATGGCGGCGCCAGGGGCTGGCGACTTACTTGACGGTCACCCGGGCAAACTTGCGCTTGCCGACCTGGTAGACGGCGGTACCGGCACCGATGAGTGCCTTGCCATCTTCCAGTTTCTCGCCGTCAACCTTGACCGCGCCCTGCTTGATCATCCGCAACGCTTCGGAGGTGGTGGCCACCAGATCGGCGTCTTTGAGCAGGTTGGCAATGGCCAGCCCTTCGCCTTCCAGTGCCAGTTCGACTTCCGGCATTTCGTCCGGAATGGCGTTCTTGGAGAAGCGCTGGGTGAAGTCTTCGTGGGCCGCTTCGGCTGCCGCTTCGTCGTGATAACGGGCGATGATCTCTTTGGCCAGCCAGATCTTCACGTCGCGCGGGTTGAGGGTGCCGGCAGCGATGCCTGCCTTGAACTCTTCAATTTCAGCCAGCGGACGGAAGGAGAGCAGCTCGTAGTAGTTCCACATCAGATCGTCGGTGATGGACATGATCTTGCCGAACATCTCGCCCGGGGCGTCGTGCACGCCGATGTAGTTGGCAGCGGACTTGGACATCTTCTTGACGCCGTCCAGGCCCACCAAGAGCGGCATCATCAGCACGCACTGGGTCGCCATGCCGGCATCTTTTTGCAGCTCGCGGCCCATCAGCAGGTTGAACTTCTGATCGGTACCGCCCAGCTCGACGTCCGCCTTCAGCGCGACCGAGTCGTAGCCTTGCAGCAGCGGATAGAGGAATTCGTGAATGGCGATGGACTGGCCGTTGCTGTAGCGCTTCTTGAAGTCGTCGCGCTCCATCATGCGGGCCACGGTCTGCTTGGCCGCCAGCTTGATCATGCCGGTCGCGCCCAGCTCGCTCAGCCAGGTGGAGTTGTACTCGATGCGGGTCTTGGCCGGGTCGAGGATCTTGAACGCCTGCTCGGCATAGGTGAGGGCGTTGTGCTTGATGGCCTCTTCGGAGAGCGGCGGACGGGTGGCGTTCTTGCCGGAGGGGTCACCCACCATGGCGGTGAAGTCACCGATCAGCAGGATCACTTCATGGCCCAGATCCTGGAAGGTCTTCAGCTTGTTGAGGATCACGGTATGACCCAGGTGAATGTCGGGAGCCGTCGGGTCCATCCCCAACTTGATGCGCAGCGGGCGCCCTTCCTTCAACTTGGCGACCAGTTCTTCTTCCACCAGAATTTCTTCCGCTCCGCGCTTGATCTCGGCTAGCGCCACCTCGAGCTGGGACATTTTTTGACTCTCCAATCACGATTCCACAGGGCCAGACATATTACTGGAATGGCGGGCCAATTGGAAAGGCGGTAAACTCCGACATTCTTCCCGGCTCAACTTCGTCTGCTTCTCATGGTCATTTGGCACGCCTTCAACTCTCTCCCCCACTGGCACCGCAAGATGGTGCTGATCCTGAGCATCATGGTGATGATGCTGGCGGCCTGGCCCAGCGAACAGGCGGTCGCCACCCGGGTCGATGACAACGGCAACGAGCTGGCCATCGAGCAGCAGGTCGACGAGGAGGCGCTGCTGGCCGAAGCCAAGCCCGTCACCCCGCCCAAACCGAGCTACATCACCAAGCTGGTGAAGGTACGCAGCGGCGACAACATGGGGGTCATCTTCCAGCGCCTTGGCCTCAGCACCACGGATCTGCACCTCATCGATCAGCTGAACGGCACCGACACCCTGCGCCTGCTCAAGCCAGGCCAGGAGCTCACCTTCAAGCTCACCAAGGGTGGCGAGCTGCACAGCCTCTACTATCCCTACAGCCTGGAGCAGGCGCTCAAGGTGATCCGCAAGGATGAGGGGTTCGTCGCCCGGGCGGTCAAGCTCGAGCTCGACACCCGCGAACAGGTGGCCAAGGGCGAGATCCGCTCCAGCTTCTGGGGCGCCGCCGTCGATGCCGGCATGACCGAGGATCAGGTCATGGATCTCGCCGCCATCTTCGGCTGGGACATCGACTTTGCCCAGGACTTGCAGCCGGGGGACAGCTTCCGGGTGGTCTACGAGGAGAAATTCCAGGATGACGAGCGGGTTGCCTCCGGCGACATCCTGGCCGCCGAGTTCGTCAACCAGGGCGCCATCTACCGCGCCGTGCTGAACGAGGATGGCAACTACTACACCCCGGATGGCAAGGCGATGCGCAAGAGCTTCCTGCGCGCGCCGGTCAACTTCAAATACATCAGCTCCAACTTCAACCCGCGCCGGCTGCACCCGGTCACCGGCAAGGTACGCCCCCACAACGGCATCGACTACGTGGCGCCGGTGGGCACCCCCATCATGGCGGCCGGTGGCGGCAGCGTGGTGGCCGCCGGCTACAACCAGTTCAACGGCAACTACGTCTTCATCAAGCACGCCGGCAACTACGTGACCAAGTACCTGCACCTCTCCAAGCGCACCGTCAACAAGGGGCAGCGGGTGAAGCAGGGCCAGACCATCGGCCTGCTCGGTGGCACCGGCCGGGTCACCGGGCCGCACCTGCACTATGAATTTGTGGTGGGCGGCGTGCACAAGAACCCGCGCACCCTCAACCTGCCGCAGGCGGAGTCTCTGAGCGGGCGGGCGCTGGCCAGCTTCAAGGCGCAGGCCATGCCCCAGCTGGCCAAGCTGGACAGCCCCGAACTGCAGCTGGCCCAGAACAAGCGGGCCAACGGCGGCAACTGAGCCACCATGCCAGAGAGCCACAAGGAGCAGTCATGAGCGAGCGTTATATAGGCTTGATGCCGGGTACCAAAATATGGCATGGGATCGAGGCCGCTCCCTCTCTCACGTACTTTTTCCCGACCTGCAAGTAAGGAAGCCTGATGACTGAACGCTATATAGGCTTGATGTCCGGTACCAGAATACGGCATGGGATCGAGGCCGCTCCCTCTCTCACGTACTTTTTCCTGCCTGCAAGTAAGGAAGCCTGATGACTGAACGCTATATAGGCTTGATGTCCGGTACCAGAATACGGCATGAGATCGAGGCCGCTCCCTCTCTCACGTACGTTTTCCCGCGCTGCAAGTAAGGAAGCCCCATGACTGAACGCTATATAGGCTTGATGTCCGGTACCAGCATGGATGGTATCGACGCCGTGCTGGTACTGATCGAGGGGGATCAACTGCGGGTCGAGGCGGCCGTCAGCCACCCCTGGCCCACCGCCCACGAGCTGCACGCACTCAGCACCCCGGGCGACAACGAGATCGATCGCATGGGGGTGGCCGACAATCTGGTCGCCCGCGAGTTTGCCGCCGCCACCCAGGCCCTGCTCGCCAAGGCCGGCCTCATGCCTGCCGATATTCGTGCCATCGGCAGCCACGGCCAGACCATCCGCCACCGCCCCCACCTCGGCTTTACCCTGCAGATCGGCAACGCGGCCCTGCTGGCGGCCTTGACCGGCATCGACGTGGTGGCCGATTTTCGCACCATGGACATGGCCCTCGGCGGTCAGGGGGCGCCGCTGGTGCCCGCCTTCCATCAGGCCTTCTTCGCCCGCCCCGGTGCCCTGCGGGTGGTACTCAACCTCGGCGGTATCGCCAATATCTCTGTACTGCCGGGCCAGGCCGATGGCGTCTATGGCTTTGATACCGGCCCGGCCAATACCCTGCTCGACGGCTGGTATCGCCGCCATCACCCCCAGGGGGCAGGCTACGATGCCGGCGGCCAGTGGGCGGCCAGCGGCCAACTTCTCCCTGCACTGCTGGAGCAGCTGCTGGCTCACCCCTACTTTGCCGCCCCCCACCCCAAGAGCACCGGGCGGGAGATGTTTACCCTCGACTGGCTCGATGGCGAGCTGGCCGGCCAGGCCCATGCCCCGGCGGATGTGCAACGCACCCTGCAGGCGCTCACCTGCCACAGCGTCGCCCGCCAGCTGCCCGCACTGGCTGATGCGCAGAGCCAACCCGAGCTCTATGTCTGCGGCGGCGGCGCCCATAACGCCCCTCTGCTGGCGGAGCTGGCCAGCCTGCTGCCCCGCTGGCGCATCGCCAACACGGCCGAGCTGGGGATTGCCCCCGACTGGATGGAAGGCGCGGCGTTTGCCTGGCTGGCACAGCGCTTTATCCACCGCCAACCCGGCAACCTGCCCGCCGTCACCGGCGCCAGCCGCCCGGCGATATTGGGTGCCCTTTATCCTGCCTGAGTCATGCCTGCCCCAAGGCGCTCCCTGAACAAGGAGGGCAACCTGCCCTCCCATACGCCGGCGCCAGCCGCCTTGCGATACTGGGTGCCCTCTATCCCGCCTGAGCCATACCTGATCCAAGGCGCCGCCTGAACAAGGCACCTGCAACCCAGGCGGCCAACCTCTCAAACACCAGACCCTGTCGCGCCGCCCATGGGGCGATGCCGGGTTTTTCCGCCAGAACAGGGCAACGCGGCAGCGCTATCTTGTCCGGGCTCCAGGCACAAGGTTCACACCCGCTGAACCTGCCTGCCCCCCCTGTTGCATCCTTCGCCCGATATCGGCTGGGCTGGAACATCCGTCCTGATATTTGCTCCTGATGGCGCTTGTCCCACGCTGCAATTTCATTGCATAAACCTGACGGGTGCCATCTGGAAAATAACGGCAGCCAATATCTGGCGAATAACGGCTGCCCGCGGCGAGCTTTGCCTGCAAATAAGCCGACAGCCATGCAAAATCACTGAATGATATGTCAGGAGCCGACGAATGGGCACAATAACCGCCCCCAGCTAGCATATTTTCCATGCATATAACAGCCCCTTTCAACGCAATGAAATGCATAGCCATGCATAGTTTTTTGCATTAACAGCGAAATAGTGCCAATCATTAACGCTTTATTCACAGGGCCGATCGCTGAGCATGATGGCGGGAAGCCGCGCCATTCGGCCTTCACCACCATAACGCACTATATGAAGCCATTTATCCCGTCATTTATCGTGCATTGAATGCCATTCTGGCTATATTTCAGAGCGTTGAGCCACCTCATAGAAATGCGATCCCGGTTTGCATCCCCTGAATACCCTTCATAGAATCCTCTCGTCTGAGATAACCAACCCAATCCATACCTCTGTTATCCGATCGCCTGCACAGGCGACCTTGACTCAATATGCGAGGCGATGTTTGCCACCCGTCATAATTGGCGGGAATGGCCGGCTATTGCCGAAATAAAGAGGAGAGCCCGCTCGTTGGCGAGCCGGGCGGCCATCAGAAGATGAGGGAGGGTGACCCGTACCTACACCAATAATGATTGAAAAAGGAGTATCGCCATGAGTGGTACCATCATCAAGTCAGCCAGAAATACCGCCAATGCACCGCAGGATCTGAGCCCCAGCACCCAGAGCGTGGCGTTCTCCCACTACAACAATATCTCCGCCCAGCTGCCGGTCGACCCGAAAACGGGCGCGCTGGTCGCAGGGGATATCAAGGCGCAGGCCAGACAGTGCCTCACCAATATCAAGGCCATCGTCGAGAGCATCGATCATGTGATGGATGACGTGGTCAAAATCACGGTATTTCTCAAAGAAATTGCCGATCTCGACGCGGTCAACGCCGTCTATGGCGAGTTTTTCCCCCACCTGCTGCCGACCCGCACAGTGCTGGCGGTGGCCGGTCTGCCGCTCGGCGCCGCCGTGCAGATGGATGCGCTCATCTCCAACGGCGAAGGCACCTTCCCGCAGGCGCCGTGCCCGCTGGTGAAGCTCGCCCGCAACAGCGACAAGGCGCCGCAGGATCCGCTCTCCACCCAGACCGTCGCCTTCTCCCACTACAACAATATCGGTGCCCAGCTGCCGGTCGATGCCGCGTCGGGCCAGCTGGTCGCCGGCGGTATCCAGCAGCAGGCGGCCCAGTGCCTGAATAACATCAAGGCCATTCTGGAGGGGATCGACGTGCCCTTCGACGATATCGTCAAGGTGACCGTCTATCTGAAAAACCTCACCGATCTGGATGCCGTCAACGAGGTCTACACTACCTTCTTCCCGGATTCCGCCATCGCCCGCGCCGCCGCCTATCTGCCGGCCCGCAGCGTGATTGCCGCCTCTGCCCTGCCGATGGACGCCCTGGTGCAGATGGATGCGGTCATCTCCCACGGTGACGGCACCCCGCCGCAGCTGGTGGAAGACAGACACAATCTGGTGATCCGCGCCCGCAATACTGACAAGGCACCGCGCAGCCCCCTGCACACCCAGACCGTCGCCTTCTCCCACTACAACCATATCGCCGGGCAGCTGCCGGTCGATCTCGCCACCGGCAAGATCCTGACGGGTTGCGTCAAGGAGCAGACCGCCCAGTGCCTGAACCATATCAAGGCGATTGTGGAGAGCATCGACCATGTGATGGACGATATCGTCAAGGTCAATATCCAGCTGAAGAACATCGCGGATCTGGCGGAGGTGGATGCCATCTACACCAAATACTTCCCGGCCTATCTGCCCGCCCGCACCGTGATTGGCGTGAGCGCGCTGCCCGCCGGCGCCCTGGTGCAGATTGATGCGGTGATGTCCAACGCGGAAAGTACCCCGCCGCAGGCGTAAGGTTTGCGGAAATAACAAAGAGACCGGCTATATGCCGGTCTCTTTTTTGGTAACAGGAAGGGGTATTATTTTTATGGCATCGTCTTAAAGAACGCGAACGTCCGATTACGCTTCGCTAATCGAACCTACGAGCTATTTAGATAGCTCTACTGCAATTTTTGGTTAAAAATATATGTGAAACCGCTTTTCCCATCAGTACGACAAAAATGCAAACTATCCAAAGCCACACATATTTCAAAGCTGAGTAATGCAACTAGCTTTTGCTTTGAAGATGCCAATGTCATTTTAAATAAGGAATCATCAACCGCTGACAGCCCTATTAATACAGGGTATATAGCCTCCCATATATCAAGTGCCTGTGGCATTACCTTATGAATATCAATGGCAATATTCTTCATATCCATTGAACATAGATTTTCATGGCTACAAAACATAAACTTTTCGTGCAGTACAGCCCTCAATGGCACATTACCGACCAGTGATTCATCAAGAATATTAGATAACTGCGATGCATAAAACTCGATATCTTCTCGTGCTTGCTGTAAATAATACTGGTCATTCATCTGTTTCTGTAAAGAAAGCTGACGAATCAAAACTACTAACGTAAAAAATCCGAGTATTGGTGCATAGATACCTCCAATTGCCGAGCCAAATTCAGCCCATCGAGAGTGGTCTTGTGACAAATCTCCGCCAAATGTATTTACATATAAAGCAATAGGGGAAAATAAAAGTACAAAAACAACAACTATAATAACCCAACCTCTTATAACCATAGCTTAGCCTTTATTAAGACAATGAAGATTAATCATCAAGAGAAAGTACTATCAACTCTCAGGCATTGAAATATATTTTTAATTTATTATTTTCCTTTGCCAATAAAAACGCCCCCCATCTTGCGATGGGGGGCGTTTTATCGTTCTGGCTATTGGGCCAGAGTGGCCCAATGGTCAGCTATTACAGGGATTCAGCGGTCGCAACCACGTTTTCCACGGTAAAACCGAATTCCTTGAACAGCAGCTCGGCCGGTGCGGACTCACCGAAGGTGGTCATACCGATGATCTTGCCGCCAAAGCCCACGTACTTGTACCAGTAGTCAGCGATGCCGGCTTCGATGGCCACACGCTTGGTGACGGAAGACGGCAGGACGGACTCTTTGTACTCGGCAGACTGGGCGTCGAACACGTCGGTAGACGGCAGAGAGACCACGCGCACGGCACGGCCCTTGGCAGTCAGCTGCTCATAGGCGGCAACGGCCAGTTCCACTTCGGAACCGGTGGCGATCAGGATCAGCTCCGGCGTACCGGCGCAATCCTTCAGCACGTAGCCACCCTTGGCTGTATCGGCCAACTGCTGGGCGGTGCGGTCCATCTGGGCCAGGTTCTGACGAGAGAAGATCAGAGAGGTCGGGCCGTCGGTACGCTCGATGGCGTGTTTCCAGGCGATGGCAGATTCAACCTGGTCACACGGGCGCCAGGTGCTCATGTTCGGAGTCAGACGCAGGGAGGCGATCTGCTCGACCGGCTGATGAGTCGGGCCATCTTCACCCAGACCGATGGAGTCGTGGGTGTAAACGAAGATGGCGCGCTGCTTCATCAGGGCGGCCATGCGCAGGGCGTTGCGGGCGTATTCCATGAACATCAGGAAGGTGGCGCCGTAGGGGATGAAACCACCGTGCAGGGCGATACCGTTCATGATGGCGGACATGCCGAACTCGCGTACACCGTAGTGGATGTAGTTGCCGGAGGCGTCGTCGTTGGTCAGGGACTTGGAACCGGACCACATGGTCAGGTTGGACGGCGCCAGGTCAGCGGAGCCACCCATGAACTCCGGCAGCAGCTTGCCGAAGGCTTCCAGGGCGTTTTGGGACGCTTTACGGGTGGCGATCTTGGCCGGGTTGGCCTGCAGGTTTTCGATGATCTTGGCGGAGTCGGCAGCCCAGTTGGCCGGCAAGTCGCCTGCGGTGCGGCGCTTGAACTCGGCAGCCAGTGCCGGGTGAGCGGCTTCATAGGCGGCGAACTTGGCAGCCCAGTCGGATTCCAGCTTGGCGCCCTTCTCCTGACCGTTCCACTCGGCAGCGATGTCGGCCGGGATAACGAACGGTGCGTGGTCCCACTTCAGGAAGGCACGAGCGGCGGCGATCTCGTCGTTGCCGAGCGGTGAGCCGTGGCAGTCGTGAGAGCCGGACTTGTTCGGGGAACCGTAACCGATGATGGTGCGGCAGCAGATCAGGGTCGGCTTGCCGGTCTCGGCCTTGGCGGCTTCGATGGCAGCGTTGATCGCTTCCGGGCTGTGACCGTCAACGGCCGGGATGACGTGCCAGCCGTAGGCTTCGAAGCGCTTGACGGTGTCGTCGGTGAACCAGCCTTCCACGTGACCGTCGATGGAGATGCCGTTGTCATCCCAGAACGCGATCAGCTTGCCCAGTTGCAGGGTACCGGCCAGGGAGCAAGCCTCGTGGGAGATACCTTCCATCAGGCAGCCGTCGCCCATGAAGGCGTAGGTGTAGTGGTCAACGATGTCGTGACCCGGCTGGTTGAACTGCTCGGCCATGGCCTTCTCGGCGATCGCCATGCCCACGGCGTTGGTGATGCCCTGACCCAGCGGACCAGTGGTGGTCTCAACACCCGGCGCGTAACCGTACTCCGGGTGACCCGGGGTGCGAGAGTGCAGCTGGCGGAAGTTTTTCAGATCGTCGATGGAGAGGTCATAACCGGAGAGGTGCAGCAGGGAGTACAGCAGCATGGAGCCGTGGCCGTTGGAGAGGATGAAACGGTCGCGGTCGGCCCACTTGGGGTTGTTCGGGTTATGTTTCAGGTGGCTGCGCCACAATACTTCGGCGATATCCGCCATTCCCATGGGGGCGCCCGGGTGACCGGAGTTGGCTTTTTGAACGGCATCCATACTCAATGCGCGAATGGCATTGGCAAGCTCTTTACGAGAAGGCATCTGTATCTCCTGCGATTGCTTCATTTGATGGCCAAGATTAAGGCGCGTCATTGTCCCAGCAGGGGGCGCGGCGTGCAAATATTATCTGGGCGAATAAAGCCGCTTTGGGAGCTCAATCGCTTTTCTTGACGGGGCAAACGATTGAGTCATGACCACTATCTACCCCAAATGGGGTGAAGAACGGATCTTGTTCGGCCAGGGGGCGGCAAAACCAAAATAGTGCTGGCAATCGAGGGGGTCGCTAACTAAAATGGACGTCCAGATGTAGATACCTCTACAATCATCCTATCATCACCCGGTTATTGCTGCGGCGATAACCCCAGACAAGCTGAGAATCCCATCATGGCAAAGCTGTTTACTTCCGAGTCGGTCTCCGAAGGCCATCCCGACAAGATTGCGGATCAGATCTCCGATGCGGTCCTGGACGCCATCCTCAAGCAAGACACCAAGGCACGCGTTGCCTGCGAGACCCTGGTCAAGACCGGCATGGTCATGGTGGCCGGTGAAGTAACCACCACCGCCTGGGTAGACATCGAGCAGATCGTGCGCGACACAGTGCGCGAGATCGGCTACACCCACTCCGACATGGGCTTCGATGCCGACTCCTGCGCCGTGCTGAACGCCATCGGCAAGCAGTCCCCGGACATCAACCAGGGCGTTGACCGCAGCGATCCGCTGGAGCAGGGCGCGGGCGACCAGGGCCTGATGTTCGGCTACGCCACCAACGAAACCGACGTGCTGATGCCGGCCCCCATCACCTACTCTCATCTGCTGGTGAAGCGTCAGGCTGAAGTGCGCAAGAACGGCACCCTGCCGTGGCTGCGTCCGGATGCCAAGAGCCAGCTGACCTTCGCCTACGACGACGCCGGCAAGATCATCGGTGTGGATGCCGTGGTGCTCTCTACCCAGCACGCCGAATCCATCAGCCACAAAGACCTGGTTGAAGCGGTGCGCGAAGAGATCATCAAGCCGGTGCTGCCGGCCGAGTGGATCAACAAGGACACCAAATACTTCATCAACCCGACCGGCCGTTTCGTTATCGGCGGCCCCATGGGTGACTGCGGTCTGACCGGTCGCAAGATCATCGTCGACACCTACGGCGGCATGGCCCGTCACGGTGGTGGCGCCTTCTCCGGCAAGGATCCGTCCAAGGTTGACCGCTCCGCTGCCTACGCCGCCCGCTACGTGGCCAAGAACATCGTCGCCGCCGGTCTGGCCGATCGCTGTGAAGTGCAGGTCTCCTACGCCATCGGCGTGGCCGAGCCGACCTCCATCAGCGTCGAGACCTTCGGCACTGCCAAGGTGGCCGAGGATCTGCTGGTCAAGCTGGTACGCGAGCACTTCGAACTGCGCCCGTACGGCCTGATCCAGATGCTGGATCTGAAGCGTCCGATCTACCAGGCTACCGCCGCCTACGGTCACTTCGGTCGCAACGAGTTCCCGTGGGAACAGACCGACAAGGCCGACCTGCTGCGTTCCGCCGCCGGCCTGTAAGCGTCAAGCTTGTGGTATAAAGGGGAGCCTGGCTCCCCTTTTGCTTGTCCGCCATTTGCCGAGAACCCGATGTCCGTCACAACTACCCGCCTCGATCCCGCCCTGCACGAGCAGCTGCTCACCCGCGTCGACGCCTGTTTTGTGCAGGCCGAAGCACGCCTTGGCCGCTCCTTTCCCCGCCCGCAGGTGCACTGCAACATGCGCGGTCGGGCGGCGGGTTCGGCGCGGCTGCAGACCTGGGAGCTGCGCTTCAACCCGGCCCTCTATCAGGCCAACCAGCAGGCGTTTCTGGCCGAAGTGGTGCCCCACGAGGTGGCCCACCTGCTGGTTTATGCCCTTTGGGGTGAACATAGCGGCGAAGGGCGTGGCAGATCGCGGGTGCTGCCCCACGGCCGCCAGTGGCAATCGGTGATGCGGGAGCTGTTCGGCCTTGAGCCCAGAACCACCCACAGCTTCGATCTGGCGGTACTGGCGCAGCCAACCATCCCCTATCGCTGCCTCTGCCAGCAGCATCAGCTGTCGGTGCGCCGCCACAACAAGGTGGTACGCGGCGAGGCCCGCTACCACTGCCGTCGCTGCAAGCAGCCGCTGGAGCGGGTCGTCACCTCGCAGTAAGCCAGCCGGTGTCGCGCCCTTGTGGTAGGGTGCCCGCCATCGTTCGTCAATCATCCCGTTTGCAAGGAATCCCATGCGTTTCATCTCTTCCCTCGCCCTGACCCTGCTGGCCGGTTTGCCGCTGCTCAGCACGCCCCTGCATGCCCAGACCTTTCGCGAAGCCAAGCAGGATCTGGTCAAGCTCTACCAGAGTCAGCCCGCTGTCACCACCATCTACTGCGGCTGCAACATCGACTATCAGGGCAAGAAAATGAGCCCGGATCTAGCCAGCTGCGGCTATGAGCCGCGCAAGCAGCCCAAGCGTGCCGCCCGCATCGAGTGGGAACACGTGGTGCCGGCCTGGGAGTTCGGCCACCAGCTCAAGTGTTGGCAGCAGGGGGGCCGCAAGAACTGCGGCAAAA
Source organism: Aeromonas sp. s5 (assembly GCF_040907865.1). Classification (NCBI taxonomy): domain Bacteria; kingdom Pseudomonadati; phylum Pseudomonadota; class Gammaproteobacteria; order Aeromonadales; family Aeromonadaceae; genus Aeromonas; species Aeromonas sp. s5. The sequence goes on along the minus strand of NZ_JBFOCO010000023.1, from coordinate 163,167 downwards.
GCAACGAGTTCAACCAGATGGAGGGGGACATGCACAACCTCTTCCCCGCCGTTGGCGAAGTGAACGGCGATCGGGCCAACTTCCGCTTCTCCGACTGGAACGGCACCCCGGATCAGTACGGCCAGTGCCGGATGCTGGTGGATTTCAAGGAGCGCCGGGTGCAGCCCCCCAAGGGGCCGGTACGGGGCCAGATTGCCCGTGCCTACCTCTACATGAGCCAGCAGTATGGGCTGCGTCTGGCGGCGCAACAGCGTAAACTGTTCGAAGCTTGGGACAGGCAGTACCCTGCCGACGGCTGGGAGTGCGAGCGCAACCGCCGCATCGGCAAGCTGCAGGGCAATACCAACCCCTTTATTGAAAAGCAGTGCCAGTAACCCCATTTGACCAGGGAGGGGGATCGCCCCCTCTTATCATGAAACCCTTCACCCTCTGTCTCGTGAGCCTTGCTCGCCGCCGTGCAGTAGGATATTGAAGGGTTTCCAAGCAAGAGACTGACTATCAGCCATGCGCATTCCACGTATCTATGAACCGGCCGCCCTGCAGGTGGGCCAGACCCTCGCCCTGTCGGAAGACGGCGCCAACCACATCGGCCGGGTACTGCGCATGCAGCCGGGTCAGCAGCTCGAGCTGTTCAACGGCGACGGCAACCAGTACCCCGCCACCATCGCCAATGTGGGCAAGAAGTCGGTGGAGGTGACCATCGACAGCTGCGACACCCGCTCGGTGGAGTCCCCGCTGGCCATCCACCTGGGTCAGGTGATCAGCCGCGGCGACAAGATGGACTTCACCATTCAGAAATCGGTGGAGCTCGGCGTCACCTGCATCACGCCGCTCTTCTCCGAGCGCTGCGGCGTCAAGCTGCCGGCCGATCGGCTGGAGAAAAAACGCGAACAGTGGCAGAAGGTGGTGATCAGCGCCTGCGAGCAGTGTGGCCGCAATACCGTGCCCGAGGTGCGCATGCCGATGGAGCTTGACGCCTGGCTGGCGGAAGAGACCCAGGAGCTCAAGCTCAACCTGCACCCACGCGCCCCTTACAGCATCAACACCCTGCCGGTTCCTGAGCACGGCGTGCGGCTGCTGATCGGCCCCGAAGGGGGGCTGTCTGAGCGGGAGATTGCTGATACGGTGGAGCACGGCTTCAAAGAGATGCTGCTCGGTCCGCGCGTGCTACGCACCGAGACGGCCGCCCTGACCGTCATCACAGCGCTGCAGTGCCGCTTCGGCGATCTGGCCTGAACCGCCCGCCACTGCGGGCGCCCATACAGAAGGAAACTCGGATGACCATCAAACTTGGCATCGTGATGGACCCCATCTCGTCTATCAACATCAAGAAGGATTCGAGCTTCGCCATGCTCGAAGAGGCGCAAAAGCGCGGCTATGAACTCTTCTATCTGGAGATGAAGGATCTCTACATGGAAGGGGGCCGCGCCTTTGGCACCATGCGCCCCCTCAAGGTGCGCCACGACTATCAGCACTGGTTCGAACTCGGTGATGTGGTCGATCAGCCCCTGTCGAACCTGGACACGATCCTGATGCGCAAGGATCCGCCGTTCGACACCGAGTTCATCTACGCCACCTACATGCTGGAGCGCGCCGAGGACGAAGGCTGCCTCATCGTCAATAAGCCGCAGAGCCTGCGCGATGCCAACGAGAAGCTCTACACCGCCTGGTTTGCCGAGCACACCCCGACCACGCTGGTGACGCGCCGCGCCGACAAGCTGCGCGCCTTCCACGCCCAGCACAAGGACGTCATCCTGAAGCCGCTCGACGGCATGGGCGGCGCCTCCATCTTCCGTATGAAGGAAGATGACGCCAACGTCGGCGTCATCATCGAGACGCTCACTGCCCACGGGAATCAGTACTGCATGGCGCAGACCTATCTGCCCGCCATCAAGGAGGGCGACAAGCGGGTGCTGGTGGTGGACGGCGCGCCTGTGCCCTACTGCCTGGCCCGCATTCCGGCCCAGGGAGAGACCCGCGGCAACCTGGCCGCCGGCGGCCGTGGCGAGGCGCGCCCCTTGAGCGAGTCTGACTGGGCCATCGCCCGCGCGGTCGGCCCGACACTCAAGGATAAGGGGCTCATCTTCGTCGGGCTCGACATCATTGGCGATCGCCTGACCGAGATCAACGTGACCAGTCCGACCTGCATCCGCGAGATCGAGGCCGCCTTCCCGGTGCACATCAGCGCCATGTTGATGGACGCCATCGAGCGTCGGCTGGCCAAGGCTTAAGCCGTCCCAGCCCAGCAGTGACGACAGATGATAAATAAAAGAGGCGGCCCCGGGGCCGCCTCTTTTCTATCCATCCATCAATCCATCTATCCAGCGTCAGTCACCTCAGCAGCGGAACTGCCCCACTTTCTCCTTGAGATCCCCCGACAGCTGCTCCAGCTCGTGGCAGTTCTGGTTGAGCTGGGTGGCCGCCCCGGTCGACTCGGTCGCGATATGGGCGATGTTGACCACGTTGCGGGTGATCTCCTCGGCCACCTTGCTCTGCTCTTCCGCCGCCGTGGCAATCTGGGTATTCATCTCGTTGATCACGTTGACCGAGCTGACGATCTCGCCGAGCGCCTGACCACAGGCCAGCACGGTACGGTTGGACTCCTCCACCTGCTCCAGCCCCTGCTCCATGCTGCTGGCCGCCTGATTGGCCCCCTGCTGCAACTTGACGATGGTCTTGCCGATCTCTTCGGTGGAGCGCTGGGTACGCTGGGCCAGGGTGCGCACCTCGTCGGCCACCACCGCAAAGCCACGCCCCTGATCCCCTGCCCGCGCCGCCTCGATGGCGGCGTTGAGGGCCAGCAGGTTGGTCTGCTCGGCGATGCCGCGAATGGCGTCCATCACGCTGCCGATGTCCCGGCTGTCATCCGCCAGCTGGGTGATCATGGCCGCCGTGTTCTGGATCTGGGAGGAGAGGTGTGACATGCGCGCAATGGCATCCTCCACTATCTGGTGGCCGTGCCGTGCGCTGTCGTCGGCATGGCGGGCCGCATCGGCCGCCTGGTTGGAGCTGTTGGCCACCTCGGCCACCGTGCTGCTCATCTGGTTCATGGCGGTCGCGGTCTGATCCGTCTCCGCCTGCTGCTGGGCAAACCGCTGGCGGCTCTCGACCCCGATATGGGCCAGCTGGGCCGATGCCCTGGCAAGCTGCTCGGCAGTCTCGTTGATCTGGGCGATGAGGCCGCGGAAATGGCGGATCACCTCGTTGAGGGAGTGCGCCAGACTGCCCATCTCATCCTTGCGCAGCACGGGAGCCAGCCGGCTCAAGTCGAGATCCGTCTGCATGCCGCGCAGGATCTGCCCCATGGCCGCCAGCGGCTGGCTGACGCTGCGCCCGGCCCAGATCCCGATGAACAGGACGCAGCCCCCCACCACCACAAACAGCGCGACAAACAGCTGGGTCAGCTGCTGCCTGAGCTGGTTGAGCTCGATCACCTTCTTCTCCGCCTCCTGCAGCTGGAACGCCACCTGCTCGCTCACCGCGTCGCTGACCGGGTCGATCACCTGATAGAGCGGCATGATGGCGGCGGCGAGCGCCGCGTTGTGCTCGCCCGGCGAGCCCTCCAGCAGCCCCATCACCTTTTCTATCTCCCGGTTGGCGGCGGCAAACAGCGCCTCCACCTTGTCCGCCCGCCTGCGCTCCTCGTCACTCATGTCATGGCTGCGATACTGGCGCCAGATGGTGGCGATCTCCTGCTGGGCGGCGCTCATGTCGGCCTTGGAGCGGGCCGGTTCGAAGCCCCCGACGTTGGCCTTGTTGGCGGCATCGATCACCTTGACCGCATAGAGATCGGCGATCTGCTTGAGCTCCTTGAGCTGGACCACCTCACCCTGATACATGGCGTTGATGCCGGTCATCAGCCGGGACATCGCCTGGGTTGCTCCTATGACCAGCAGCAACAACGCCAGCAGGGGAACCACACAGCCCAGGATCAACTTCTGCCTGATTGAAATACCTTCCATGGCTTTCTCTCCACTGAAACAGATTGACTGGTCTGAGCCGGCCGCCCAAAAAGCGGTTTTGCCAGACGAAGCGAGCTGCCATAATTGACTGCAAATACCTTTGCAATATTTGGCCCATATGCAAACACTGCAAAATCACTTCCTGCTCGCCATGCCGAGCCTCACCGACCCCTATTTCGAGCGCTCGCTGGTCTATCTGTGCGAGCACAACGAAGAGGGCGCCATGGGGCTGGTGGTCAATATTCCGGTGGACATGTCGCTGGAGACCATGCTGGATCAGCTCAAGCTGGCACCGCCCGCCAACCCGGAACTCAAACAGCCGGTGCTGCAGGGGGGGCCGGTTCACGCCGATCGCGGCTTCGTGCTGCACAGCTTCCGCCCCGGTTTCAACTCCACCCTGCAGGTGGGGGACGAACTGATGGTCACCACCTCCAAGGACATACTGGAGACCCTGGGTACCGAGGAGGCACCGGCGCACTGGCTGGTGGCGCTCGGTTACGCCGGCTGGAGCGCGGGGCAACTGGAACAGGAGCTGGTGGACGGCGCCTGGCTGGTGATCCCCCCCAATCCGGATCTGGTGTTCAAGACCCCCATCCACCAGCGCTGGCAACGCGCCGCCGCCAGCATCGGGGTCAATCCCGTTCACCTGTCCAGCGACATCGGCCACGGCTGATGCAATCTGCTGTGCAATTTGCGACGCATTCTGAGGAAATTACCCAATGTCATCACGCAGTATCATGGGCTTTGACTACGGCACCAAGAGCATAGGGGTCGCCATCGGTCAGGAGCTCACCGGCACGGCCAGCCCGCTGCGCGCCCTCAAGGCCAACGACGGCATCCCCAACTGGGACGAAATAGACAAGCTGCTCAAGGAGTGGCAACCGGACCTGCTGGTGGTGGGTCTGCCGCTCAACATGGACGGCACCGAGCAGGAGATCACGGTGCGCGCCCGCAAGTTCGGCAACCGCCTGCACGGCCGCTTCGGCAAGCAGGTGGAGTTCAAGGACGAGCGGCTCACCACTACCGATGCCCGCGCCCGCCTGTTCGAACAGGGTGGCTATCGGGCGCTGGAGAAGGGGAGCGTGGATGGCGTCTCCGCCCAGCTCATCCTGGAAGCCTGGATGGAAGAGCAATACGACTGATCTGCCGGGGTGAGGCGCTCGTGCGCCTCACCCCTTCTGCCCCTCTCAGGCCTTGGCCTGCGACAGTTCTCCCTCCTCGCCATGGCGCTCACCGGCCTGCATCATGCGGTTGAGCCAGGGCACCATCAGCCCCATCCCCCCCGCCACCAGCAGGGTTACCAGACCAATCTTGCCGAACACGTCCGTGTAGATGGGCAGGGTCTGCAGCGGATCCGTCACCCCTTGCGGCACCGCGGTAAAGGTCGCCACATAGCCCCCGAGCAGGGAGGCCATCGCCTGGGTCAGGAACCACATGCCGAGGATGAAGCCCATCAGCCGCTGCGGCACCAGCGCCGCCACCATGGCCAGCCCCAGGGCGCTGATCATCAGCTCCCCCAGACTCTGGAACAGATAGATGAGCACCATGAACCAGGGTGAGGTGAGCCCCTGCGCATCGGCAAACCAGATGCCGGACGCCGCCGCGGTGAGAAAACCGAGGGAGCAGAACAGCATGCCCAGGGTGAACTTGAGCGGCATGGTGAGATCCCGCCCCTGGCTGCCCAGCCGGGTATAGATCATCGCCAGCACCGGGCTGCCCAGCACTACCCAGAAGGGGTTGAGCGCCTGGAAGCTGACCGGGTTGACGGTCACCCCCAGCATTTCATGGTGCATGTTGTTGATGGCAAAAAAGTTGAGCGAAGTCGGCATCTGGGCATAGAGCACGTAGAACACCACCGCCTCCAGCATCAGCACGAAGGCCACGTACATCTTGTTGCGCCCGACGCTGTCGAGCTTGAAGGCCTCGCGAAAGAAGAAGACCACCACGGCCAGGGTCACCGTCATCAGCACCATGTTGGCGATCACCACGTGGTGCATCAACCAGGCGCAGAAGAAGACCAGAGCGACCGAGCCCAGCAGCACCAGCAGCAGCTTGCCGTAGTCGAGCGGCAGGTGATCGGGGGCCGAGCCTATCCCCTTGACCATGCGGCGGCAGGCGAAGAAGGTGAGCAGGGCGATCACCAGGCCAACCCCGCACAGGTTGTAGGTCACTGTGTAGCCGTAGTGATCGGCCACCACGGGAGCCAGCGACAGAGAGATGAGCGAACCGACGTTGATCGACATGTAGAACAGGGTGAAGGCGCCATCCAGCCGGGGATCACCGGGCTCGTAGCACTTGGCGAGCAGGCTGGCGGGGTTGGCCTTGAACAGGCAGTTGCCGACGGCGATGGTACCCAGTGCATAGAAGATGAGGTCGGGGTTGTAGATGGACATGCCGGTCATGAAGTAGCCGATGACCAGTACGATGGCCCCCAGCACCATGGTGCGCTTGGTCCCCAGAATATGGTCACCCACGTAACCGCCCACCGAGATGAGGCCGTACACCAGCGCCGAGAAGGCACCGAAGGTGATGAAGGACTGCTCCTGGGAAAAGCCCAGCTGCTGGACGAAGAACACCGCCAGCAGGCCCTGGACGCCGTAATAGCCGAAGCGCTCCCAGAGCTCGACGAAGAAGATCATGAAAAAGGGTTTGGGTTGTTGCAACAACCCGGTCGGGGTGGATGGACGCATGCTAACCTACCTGTCTGTATGTATTTTCTTATTCATATGAGCGGCCCCGCAGCCGGGTTGGCCAGGGGTCGCAAGCTTGCTGCCGCGATGCAGACGAAAGGGGGAACAGGCCGGCTGGCCCGGATGGGGTGATGCTGAGGGGGCGATGGTTTTCGCCATGCCATGAACCTCCCTGCTCGGGTCATCGACCCCTTGCTGGCGGCAGACCGAATATCGGTGGGCAACCAAAAATGGGGATCGAACGGACCTTCCTCTCCTGCCGCGACTCGCTTCCAGTCAAGATGGCCCGGCATTCACCGCATAACGTTAAAACATCGAGCAATCATCACTATTTATGATAATTAACTACATATGAAGCAAGTAAGCCGTAGATCACACTTGTAACTACACTATCAGTGAAGTTTTCTAATGCAGCGGAATTAGTTTTGTTAATCTCAAACGGGTCTTTGTTTTGCTGCTGCCCCCAGACCAGATGACAACGCCGGGCAAAGCCCGGCGTTTTTCAGAACAGGTGGGTCGCGGCAAATGGTGCCGTGACCCGCGGCCAGTGCCGACTCAGGGAGCCAGCTTGCTCAGGATGGCGTGGGCCGCCTTTACCCTCTCCTGGATGGGGTAGTTGCGGTTGGCCAACATGACGATGCCCACTCCCTTGGCCGGCACGAAGACCACATAGGCGCCAAAGCCGTTGGTCGAGCCGGTCTTGTTGAAGAGCCGCTGGCTCCCCATCTCCTTCGGCGCGGCCGTCGTCGGATTGGCCTTCATGATCACCTGGGCCGAGTTGCCTGCCAGCAGCGCCTGCTCGCTGACCGGATAGGGGTAACTCTCCCAGCCCAGTCCCTGGGTCATCCCGCCTACCGAGTAGTGCCCCTGGTGGGTCAAGGCGATGGCCTGCTGCAACCCCTTGTCATCCACCCCGTTGACGTTGGCCTTCACGAAAGCGAGCAGATCCGCCGAGCTGGTCTTGATGCCGTAGGCCTCATCGGCCAGCATGCCGGGATTGACCCTGATGGGCTTGTCCTCTTTCGAATAACCATAGGCGTAGTTCGCCATCGCCTGCTTCGGCACATTGATATAGGAGTGATGCATCCCCAGTCCGGGCAGCAGGGTCTGCTCCATCAACTGGGCAAACGGCTGCTGCAGACTGCTCGCCGCCAGATAGCCGAACAGGCCGATACTGGGGTTGGAGTACTGGCGATGGCTGCCCGGCTGATAGGCCGGCGTCCACTGGCGATAGTAAGCCTGCATCTGCTCGAGCGATTCCACCTCGTCGGGGAATTGCAGCGGCAGGCCCCCGGCACTGTAAGTGGCAAGCTCGGCCATGGTGATGCCATCAAAGACGGAGTCCTTGAGCCAGGGGGCGTGCCGGCTTGCCTTGTCATCGAGTTTCATCGCCCCCTTGATGACGGCGTAGGCCCCCAGGGTTGCGGTCAGAGGTTTGCTGACCGAACCGACCTCGAACAGGGTCTGCTCGCTGACCTTCTTCCCCGTCGCCAGCTCGGCAACTCCGTAGTTGAAGTAGTGAGCCTTGCCATCCTTGAGCACTGCCACCGCCATGCCCGGGATCCGTTGCTCTTTGAGCAACGGTTGGATGCTGGCATCTACCACGGAGCGCAGGGGCTCGGCCGGTGAAATGGCTTCGGCATGGGCCAGACCGGTCCACATCAGAGTGGCCACGGCCCCCCACAGGATGGTTTTTCGTTGTTTCATAGAACCCTCTCCTAAATCTATATGTAGGTTTGCTGACTCAATAACTAGCAGTGGTGAGAGCATATCTTCGAATAATGTGTGGAATATGAGGTTCTGTGAAGCCGATGTGAAGTTGCCAACCAAACCATCCAGATTCAATGAGTTATCCATGACTTGTCCCCCTTGTCATGCTACTGGCGTATAAGCTGTAGGGGCAACGACACCGAGGGGAGGCACCCGTGCAGACACAACCACAGATAACCCGGCTGCTGACGGCGCTGGAGCAGGTGATCCTGGGCAAGCCGCTGCAGCTCAAGATTGCCCTGGTGACCCTGCTGGCTCGCGGCCACCTGCTGATCGAGGATCTGCCCGGCATGGGCAAGACCACCCTGGCCCACGCCCTGGCGCAAGTGCTGGGGCTCGACTGCCGGCGGGTACAGTTCACCGCCGATCTGCTGCCGGCCGACCTGCTGGGGCTGCAGATCTTTGACCCCCAGCAGCAGCAGTTTCGCTTTCACCCCGGCCCCGTCTTTGCCCAGGTGTTGCTGGCGGACGAGATCAACCGCGCCAGCCCCAAGGTGCAGAGCGCCCTGCTGGAGGCCATGGCCGAGGGCAAGGTGAGCATCGAGGGGCAGAGCCACCCGCTACCCTCCCCCTTCTTCGTCATCGCCACCCAGAACCCGACGGATCAATCGGGCACCTACCCCTTGCCGGAATCCCAGCTCGATCGCTTCGCGGTGCGCCTCTCTCTGGGCTTTCCGACCCCGGAGGCGGAGCGGCGGCTGCTGCGTGGGGGCAGCCAGAGCGCTCCCCTCGAACGCCAGCTCGATGCCGCAGATCTTGCCGCCCTGCAGGCCGAGGCGGCGCAGATCCACCTCGCCGATGCCACCCTCGACTACCTGCTGGCACTGGTGCAGCAGAGCCGCTTCGACACCGAGCTGCCGCAGCCGCTCTCACCCCGCGCCGCCCAGACCCTGCTGGCGGTGAGTCGGGCCTGGGCGCTGGTGGCGGGCCGCCGCTTCGTCAGCGTGGAGGATGTGCAGGCGGTCTTCCCCTATGTGGCCGAGCACAGGCTCAGGGGGAGCTTCGGGGTGCAGCGCGGGGAAGCCTGCCCGCTCAGCCAGCGCCTGCTGGCCCGGGTCGATCCGGATCGCCCCTGATGAACTGGCACCAGCGCAGAGCCAGGTGGCAGCAAGGCTGGCTGGTCCGGCGCATCCCGCCGGCGCGCCAGCTCACCCTGCAGGGGCGCTGTCTGTTCATTCTGCCCACCCGGCTCGGCCTCTGCTATCTACTGGTGATGCTGGCCATCTATCTGCTCGGCACCAACTACCAGAACAACCTGGTATTGCTGCTGGCCTACGGCCTCGGCAGCCTGTTCATGGTCACCATGTGGCTCACCCACCGTAACCTGCTGGGGTTGGCCCTGCTGGGGGGGCCTGCCGTGCTGGGAGAGGTAGGCAGCCCCTTACCCATGCGCATCACGGTGCGCAGCGAACGGCCGCTGCAGGCACTGCAGTTTTCCCTCAATGAAGGGCGGCTCTGGCTGGCGCAGGTGGATGCGGTGCCCCAACCTCTGCTCCTGCCGGTGCTGGGTACCCGGCGCGGGCGACTGCCGCTGGAGAGGCTGCGGGTGGAGAGCCGCTACCCCCTCGGCCTGTTTCGCTGCTGGTCGCTGCTGGATTTGCAACTGGAGGGCTGGCTCGCCCCGGCCCCGGCGTACGGCCCATTGCGCGGGGAGGCCGCGACCGACGCGGCGGGCAACCGGGGACAACCCACCCCGGCCTCGATGGGAGATTTCGACATGCTGCGGGCCCACCAGAGCGGGGAGCCGCTCAGCCGGGTGGCCTGGAAACAGCTCGCCCAGGGGCGCGGCCTGCTGGTGAAGCAGTTTTGCGAGCCGGGGCAGGATGATACCCACCTCTCCCTCTCCCGGGTTGGCGGCCAGGATCTCGAAGCGAGGCTGGCGGTGCTCGCCTGGTGGTGTGGCGACTATGCCAAACGGGGCATTCCCTTCAGCCTGACCCTGGCGGGCCGGACGCTGGGGCCGGACAGCGGCCCCGCCTTTTTGCAGCGCTGCCAACTGGCACTGGCCCGCTTCGACGCCCGGGAGCCGATGCCGGAGACAGACCTCGATGCTGCTCGATAACCGGCGCCTGCTGCCGCTGCTCGCCCTGCTGCAGTTGCTGCTGATCCCGGCCCTCTGGCCCCAGCTGCAGCTCTGGGTGATGGCAGTCTCACTGCTTGCCCTTGGCGTGCGGGCCATGATGCTGTTGCGGGGCTGGCGCCCGCCGCCCGCCGCAATGCTGGCACTGCTGGCCATACTGGGCGTGGCGCTGCTGGGCTGGCAGTGGCGCCAGCTCGGCACCCTGCCGGCCCTCATCAACCTGCTCTGGCTCGGCTACGGCCTCAAGCTCATCGAGGTACGGCGGGAGCGGGATGTGGAGCAGGTGCTGCTGCTCGCCTTCTTTCTGGTCGCGCTGGCACTGGTGCAACGGCAAAGCATGGGGTGGGCCCTGGCGATGGCGGGGGCGCTCTGGCTGGCAGTCACCACCCTGCTGGCGGCGGTGCAGCCCCTCGGCCGACGGCTGTGGCTGCGCGCCGGCGTCACCCTGCTGCTGGCCGCGCCCCTGCTGCTCACCCTGTTCCTGCTGCTGCCAAGGCTACCGCCGCTCTGGCAGATGCCAAGCAGCAACCGCGCCCTCTCCGGCCTCTCGGAGGAGGTGGCCCCCGGCGACATCAGCGAGCTGGTCAACTCCTCCGAGCTGGCTTTTCGCATCAGCTTCGCCTCAGCGCCCCCCCTGCCCCAGGAGCGCTACTTCCCGCTGATGCGCCAGGAGCTGTTCGATGGCCGCCGCTGGTTGTTAAGCGATGAGGTGCGCCGCTGGCAACAGTCCCAATCCGTGCAGACGCAGCCGGCGGCAAACTCGACCACCCCGCTGCCTGCCGGCGGCTATCAGGTGATCGCCGAGCCCCAGCGCCACCGCTGGACCCTGGCCCTGACCGATCCCGAGGTGCTGAGCGGCCCGGTCACCTTGAGCCCCCTCGCCACCCTCTATCGTCGCGATCGGGGGGATGGCCGCATCAGCTACCAGGTCAGCACGGCCGCCACGGCGCCGCCAGCCAGCCAGGCGACCCGCCAGCTCAACCTGCAGTTGCCCGCCACCGGCAACCCCAAGGCTCGGGCCCACGCCCTGATGCTCAAGGCCCGCCATCCGACGCCGGAGGCGCTCGCCGCCGCCCTGCTGGGCGAGTTTCGTCAGGGCGACTTCTACTACACCCTGCAGCCACCACGGCTGGGGCAGGACGGGGTGGATGATTTCCTGTTCGAGAGCCGGCGCGGCTTTTGCGGCCACTACGCCATGGCCACCGCCTTCGTGCTGCGGGCGGCCGGCATCCCGGCCCGGCTGGTGACCGGCTACCTTGGCGGCGAGTGGAATCCGAGGGGCAACTATCTGGAGGTGCACCAGTTCGATGCCCACGCCTGGGTGGAGTATCTGGATGAGCAGAACAGCTGGCAGCGGCTCGATCCCACCGCCGCGGTGGCGCCCCAGCGCATCGAGGGGGGCATGCCGGCGGCCCTGGCTGGTGAGTTCGCCGCCGCTGACCCGCTCTCTTTGCAGCGCTATCGCAACTGGGCCCTGCTCAACCAGCTGCGCTGGTGGGGGGCCAACCTCGATTATCAATGGACCCGCTGGGTACTCAACTATGATGCGGCCAGCCTGTGGCAACAGCTGGGGCAACGCTGGCCGGCGCTCTCAGGCCATACCCACTGGCTTATTCTGGCCGCCCTGTCGGGGGTGGCGACTCTGGTGGGCGGGCTGCTGCTCTGGCGTGGCCCGACCCCGGCGAGACTGCGGCTATGGCAGCCCCTGCGCCGGCGCGCCGCCCGCCACGGCTGGCAGCCCTTGGCCGGGGAGAGCCTGGCCAGCTGGTGCGAGCGCCTCGCCGATCTCAGACCCTTGCTGGCGCGGCCGCTGCGACAGGGGGCCTGGCTCTACCGGCGCTGGCGTTATGCCCCTCTGTCACCCACGCAGCGCCAACGCACCCTGCGCCAGTTGCGGCGCCGGCTGCGCCAAATCTGCCGGCGCTGGGATGCCCACAGGTGACGGCAGTGTAGCGTCAACACACCTTGCACAAGGTACGGCGCCGGCTACGTCAGGTCTGCCGGCGCTGGGATGCACACGGCTGACGGCCAGGCAGCGTCAACATACCTTGTGCCAGTTGCGACGACGACTACGTCAGATCTGCCGGTGCTGGGATGCCAACAGCTGACGGCAGTGTAGCGTCAACACACCTTGCACAAGGTACGGCGACGACTGCGTCAGATCTGCCGGCGCTGGGATGCCCAAAGGTGACGACGATGAAACGGCGCCCAAACAAAAGGGGAGCCCATGGCTCCCCTTGTTATCAGACAACGGCGACTGCGAGGCTTATGCCTGCTTGCTGTTTTGCGCCGGATTGTCCCAGATACCCTCTTCCAGCTGGCTGCGGATCTCGGGGTACTTGTTGGCATCGAAGGTGGGCAGCTTGCCCAGCTTGAGCTGGTCGTTGTAATCCTTGGCCAGCTTGATGGCCACGCCCGAGAGCAGCAGGATGGCCACCAGGTTGACGATGGCCATCAGCCCCATGGAGACATCCGCCATGGCCCACACGGTCGGCAGCTCGCCCACCGAACCGAACATCACCATGCCCAGCACGAACAAGCGGAACAGCATCAGGCCGCCCTTGTGGTTGTGCTCGAGGAACACCAGGTTGGTCTCGGCGTAGGAGTAGTTCGCCACGATGGAGGTGAAGGCGAAGAAGAAGATGGCCGCCGCGATGAAGATGTTGCCACCGCCACCGATCTGGGAAGAGAGCGCCCGCTGGGTCAGCTCAACACCTGTGATGCCTGAGCCAGGCTCAAACTGGCCGGACATCAGGATGATGGCGGCGGTACAGGTACAGATGACGATGGTGTCGAGGAACACCCCCAGCATCTGCACATAGCCCTGGGAGGCCGGGTGCGGCGGATAGGGAGTCGCGGTCGCGGCGGCGTTGGGGGCGGAGCCCATGCCTGCTTCGTTGGAGAAGAGGCCGCGCTTGATGCCGTTGATCATCGCCTGAGAGATAGCGTAACCCAGCGCACCCGAGCCTGCCTGCTCAAGACCGAGAGCGGACTTGATGATGAGGCTGAACACGCCCGGCAACTCGTGAATGTTGACCAGCACCACGAACAGCGCCATCAGGATGTAAGCCAGTGCCATGAAGGGCACCACCAGCTCGGCGAAGCGCGCGATGCCGCGGATGCCACCGAAGATGATGAGGCCGGAGAGCACCACCAGTGCCAGACCGCTGACCCAGTCGGGAATGCCGAACGCCACGTTCATCGCCAGGCTGATGGAGTTGGCTTGCACCGCGTTGAACACCAGACCGAACGCCAGGATCAGGCAGAGCGAGAACAGCACCCCCATCCAGCGCATGCCGAGCCCCTTCTCCATGTAGTAGGCGGGGCCGCCACGGTAGTTGCCATCCTCATCCTTGACCTTGTAGAGCTGGGCCAGGGTGCTTTCGACGAAGGCGGTCGCCATGCCGATGAAGGCGATCAGCCACATCCAGAAGATGGCGCCTGGGCCACCCAGATAGATGGCCACCGCCACACCGGCCAGGTTGCCGGTGCCGACGCGGGCGGCAAGGCTGGTACAGAGGGCCTGGAAGGAGGAGATACCGGCCTTGTCTGATTTGCGGCTGTTGCGCAAAACGGAAAACATGTGGCCGAAGTGGCGGACCTGGATAAAACCCAGACGGAAGGTAAAGAAGATGCCGACGCCGATGAGCAGGTAGATGAGCACGGCTCCCCACATCAGGTCGTTAATCATTGCGATCAAGGTGTCCATATTTCTCTCGTTGTTATCACATCCATGGTCAGTCTGCGCTGACCCCTTGCTGTCGATTTCTGAATTTGCGGTTCACTAAAGGGGCGGAATCTAGCATAGCGAAGGAGTTCAGAATAGTGATCGGGATCACTGCGGAAACAAAAAACGAGCGTTTTAGCGCAATAAAGCTTCATTTAACTCGCAAAATTTCAACAAAACTGAGAATCCAATCAATCGGCCAACAAATTAGGCCCATAAGAAAACCTTTTGGCAATTATCTACATAGAGGTAGAAGCGGGAAAACGGAGGCAAACCATTACGCAAGCGTTTACCCATCGGGGATGCCAAAACGGCCCGGTTTCGCCAAACGTTTTACACGTAATAAAATTTCAAGTGGCTGACCACACAATTTATGTGATCGAGGGCACAAAACAGATAATCAACCAAAAAAGTTGTTTTTGACGAAGGATAATTTCAGCGACAAAAAACAGATAAAAGTCGTTTTTTATCAAACACTTTCATCCACTCCTTCCCGCCTGCGCCAGGGAGTGGCTGATAAGCATACAGCCCCCCCTATTGCAGGATGTGCCACATCCGTATTAATTAGGCAGGCAATGACGATGGGGCCTGCCCATCGCGCTTTTCTGAGCTTGAGTCGCCGGGATTTTGTAATTTTATTTCAGAACTGTCGTCTCACGCCCGCCACCCCCGAGCCTGCGTCCTCACCAAGAGAGTGCGCCCTCATAAAGAGATGATATTTGCCATGGCCGATAAATTAACCCAGCTGAAAGCCCTGACCACAGTTGTCGCCGACACCGGCGATATCGAAGCCATCAAGCGCTACCAGCCCATCGATGCCACCACCAACCCCTCTCTGGTGTTGAAGGCATCCGAGATCCCCGAGTACGCGGCGCTGATCGAAGACGCAGTCACTTGGGCCAAGGCCCAGAGCCAGGACAAGGCACAGCAAATCATCGACGCGGGCGACAAGTTGGCGGTCAACATCGGTCTGGAAGTGCTGAAGATCGTCCCGGGCCGCATCTCCACCGAAGTAGACGCCCGTCTCTCCTTCGACACCGAGGCCAGCATCGCCAAGGCCCGCAAACTGATCCGCCTCTACAACGACGCCGGCATCAGCAACGATCGCATCCTGATCAAGCTGGCCTCCACCTGGGAGGGGATCCGTGCCGCCGAGGTACTGGAGAAAGAGGGTATCCAGTGCAACCTGACCCTGCTGTTCTCCTTCGCCCAGGCTCGTGCCTGTGCCGAAGCCGGCGCCTTCCTGATCTCCCCGTTCGTGGGCCGCATTCTCGACTGGTACAAGGCCAAGAACGGCCGTGACTACACCGCCAGCGAAGATCCGGGCGTGGTCTCCGTCACCTCCATCTACAACTACTACAAGCAGCACGACTACCCGACCGTGGTCATGGGTGCCAGCTTCCGCAATACCGGCGAGATCCTGGAACTGGCCGGCTGCGACCGTCTGACCATTGGCCCGGCCCTGCTGGAAGAGCTGAGCAAGGCGGAAGGTGCCGTGGTTCGCAAGCTGGACTACACCGGCGAGCGCAAGGCCAAACCGACCCCGATGACCGAAGCCGAATTCCGCTGGGAACTGAACCAGGACGCCATGGCTCACGAGAAACTGGGCGAAGGCATCCGCATGTTTGCCATCGACCAGGGCAAGCTGGAAACCATGCTGGCCAGCCGCCTCTGATCACTGCGCCATCTGCCGACAAAAACCGGGTTCCCGCAAGGGCACCCGGTTTTTTTATGGGCGCAGGATCCGCTGTCATGGGTTCGTCACGAAAACGTTTTATTTTCAATTCCGGTATGTTATACGGATGGTGAAAACGAGAATAACCAAGGAGGGAGCCATGGAAATGTTCAACTTCGATTATGAAGATGTAGTTGAGCTCGGTTCACGTAGCCGCGGGACAACGGGAAAAAAACGTAAATGGCGTGAGATAGAGGCGTTGAAAGACAAGCATCGCCTGCAGAAGGAGCTGCAATCCATCGACATCGCCTACGAAGGTCTCTCAGACGAGATCGAGTTGTAAAAACAAGGCCCCGGTTAACCGGGGCCTTGTTTTTCAAGAGAGTGTCGATCCTCAGGAAGAGAGCGGCAGCGACAGGCGTCTGGCCAGATCCTGAAAGTGCTGGCTGATCTCGGGCCCGAACAGGGGATCCCCGATGGCGCGGTTCTGCCAGACCTGCTCGAGATGACGCCAGTCATCCTCGGTCAGCGAGTCGCGCAGATGGGGGAAGATGACCCCCTCTTCGTAGTTCATGTGCGCCTCCTGCAGCGCCACGAACTGCTCCAGCTTGGCGGTGAACTGATCGAGCGGAATGACCGCATCCATCAGGATCATCTCCACCATCTCCCTGAGCTCGGCACCGGCCTCCACCAGCTTGGCATGCTCCAGTTGCAGCCGGTTGGCCACATCCCCTTCCACTACCCGGTACTTGAGGTAGTAGTCATAAATGATGTCTTCCTTCGGATGGTGATACTTGTCCGATACCTCCCGCAGGTAATCCACCACGTCGCGGATCAGGAAATAGCTGACCCTTTCTTCGCTGCGAATTGCGGCCAGCTTCTGCTTGAGCAGACCCAGCAACCGGGCGATGTTGAGATGATCCTTGTGCAGACTCGCTAACATGGGCACTCCTTGCGCTGAAATGAGACGATTCTGATCCGAGTATACGGCCATTTATCGCGCCAACTTTGCACTCAATCAAGTCAGCTGCAGACAAAACGGCCAGTGGCGCATGCTGCTCCACCCTCCCGACGGAGCAAATCACGGCTGTCTGCCCCCGCGTTATTCGCAGACCGAGTGCCAGTTGATGGGGCTCATCCCCTGCTGGCTCAGCAAGCGGTTGGTCTCGGAGAAATGGCCGCAGCCGATGAAGCCGCGGTGGGCCGAGAGCGGGCTCGGGTGGGGAGCGCTCAGCACATGGTGGCGGCTCCGGTCGATGAAACGTCCCTTCTTCTGGGCGTGGGCGCCCCACAGCAGGAAGACCACCCCCTGACAGCTGGCATTGATCTGCTCGATGACCCGGTCGGTGAAGGTCTCCCAGCCCAGATGGGCATGGGAGTGGGCCTGGCCCGCCTGCACCGTCAGCACGGTATTGAGCAGCAATACCCCCTGGGTGGCCCAGGACTCCAGAAAACCGTGATTGGGTGTGACAAAACCCGGCAGATCCCGCTGCATCTCCTTGTAGATGTTCACCAGCGAGGGAGGCGTACGCACGCCGGGCAGGACGGAGAAGCAGAGGCCATGGGCCTGGTTCGGGCCGTGATAGGGATCCTGACCCAGGATCACCACCTTGACCTGATCCAGCTCGGTCAGCTTGAAGGCGTTGAACACGTCGGTGGCCGGCGGGTAGATCACCTTGCCCGCCTCCCGCTCGCTCCTGACGGTCGCCAGGGTTGCCTTGAAATAGTCCTGCTCCTTCTCGGAGCCAATCACATCAGTCCAGGTCAGCACCCCAATCTCCTCATTGAATCTGTCGGGGGAGGCGCTTATTTCGACTCGGCCGCTCGTGCGTGCAGGCCGATGCGCCTCTCTCCTCGATATACAGGGCCGGATGGATGGCCTGCGCCCTGTCCACCCACACGGGCACAGCGCAGCACGCCACCATCCTCGATGAATACGGCAGGCCCGGGGTCACCTTGCTTTTTACGCAGGCCAATCGGCCAGCACGCGCCCCCTGCCCCCATTAATGCAGCAAGGGGCTCAGGATAGGGGGCCAGCCCCCAAGACGCAACCAGGATGCCCCTGCGGGTTCCTTCTCCCGGCCAAGCCGTGGCCACCGCGCTCACCTTTCGGTCGCTGCTGGCCATCTTCGGGTGAGCAAGAGGTCGGCACCGAACTCCCACGTGACTCCCCATGGCCTCGTCTGGCGATGGTTGGGCCACTCTCCCGCTCGCCTGCCGACCCCCATCGCCCTCTTTATCCTTGGTTAAGCCTCTCCTTCACCTCTTTGGCGTATCCCCATCATTGGCTTATCCCCTTCGCCTACTGTATGGCGAATCCAGCTGCGAGCGGGCTGGAACATGAAAAGATGTAGTTAAATTACTAGATTTAATTAATGAAAGATGCATAATTTGGATATCTTTCATAATCATAAAAATGACCTATTTTTGATTAATCTCAATAATTTAATCCCTTCGCATTCACACAGATCGCGTATTTTTTGATTTAGATCAATTTTCGTAATATTACCATCGTGGTATATATGACCCAACAAAGTAAAGGTGTAAGGCAAGGGCCCTTTAAATCATCCCGGTGGTTTAAATACATCAGGGTAATGTCCTTACAGTTGAATCCGCTTTCCTATGAGGAGTCATACCATGATCAAGGGCATCCAAATCACCCAGTCTGCCAACGCCGCTCTGCTGAACTCGTTCTGGCTGCTGGACGAAGAGAAGCAACAGGCTCGCTGCATCTGCGCCAAGGGTGATGCCTTTGCCGCCGATCAGGAAGTCAGCCTCTCCGACCTGGGCCAGTTCGAATACCGTGAACTGCCGGTACAGGCCGAGCCGGCCGTCGAAGGTGGCCAGCACCTGAACGTCAACGTCCTGCGTCGCGAGACCCTGGAAGACGCCATCGCCAACCCGGAGAAGTACCCGCAGCTGACCATCCGTGTCTCCGGCTACGCCGTGCGCTTCAACGCACTGACCCCGGAACAGCAGCGTGACGTGGTGACCCGCACCTTCACCCAGAGCCTGTAAGTCGCTCTGCAGCAACCGGTATCATGAAAAACGGCCCAAACGGGCCGTTTTTTTTATGGCTTGAATTCACCCACCCCCGTTGACTGCCCTTGCTCGACAGGTTGGCAGCGCACGGCGCAGATATCGGTGGCTCAATGCTGATCCACCTTGACGGCTTGCGGCGGGTTGCTCAGCGCCTCGTGCATCTGTTGCTCGTCGAGCTGATCGCAGTAACGGGCCACCACCAGGGTTGCCACCCCGTTGCCGATGAGGTTGGTCAGGGCGCGGGCTTCCGACATGAAGCGATCGATGCCGAGGATCAACGCCAGCCCGGCCAGCGGCAGGTGGCCCACCGCCGAGATGGTAGCTGCCA
The DNA here is from genome assembly GCF_040907865.1 of Aeromonas sp. s5. Lineage (NCBI taxonomy): Bacteria > Pseudomonadati > Pseudomonadota > Gammaproteobacteria > Aeromonadales > Aeromonadaceae > Aeromonas > Aeromonas sp. s5. The sequence continues at coordinate 143,893 of NZ_JBFOCO010000023.1, read as the reverse complement.
GCACGATGAAGCCGCTGCCGGTCACCCCGGCCGCCCCCTTCGAGGAGATGAGCAGCACCACCAGCAGGGTGATCTGCTGGAACAGATCGAGCGGGGTGTTGGTGGCCTGGGCGATGAAGATGGCCGCCATGGTCAGATAGATGGAAGTACCGTCCAGGTTGAAGGAGTAACCGGTCGGGATCACCAGCCCCACCACCGACTTCTTGCAACCGAGCGCCTCCATCTTGACCAGCATGCGCGGCAATACAGATTCAGAAGAGGATGTACCAAGCACGATCAGCAGCTCTTCCCGAATATAGGAAATAAAACGCAGGATGCTGAAACCATTCGCTCTGGCAATAGAGCCCAGTACCAGGAAAATAAACAGCAGGCAGGTCATGTAGAAGCAGGCGATTAATTGTCCGAGCTGAACCAGCGAGCCGATACCATATTTACCGATGGTAAATGCCATGGCACCAAATGCACCCACCGGCGCCAGCCGCATGATCATGTTGATGATCCCGAAAATAACCTGGGAGAAGCTGTCGATGACATTGAATATCATCTTTCCCTTCTCGCCGATATGGTGCAGAGAGAAGCCGAACAGCACCGCAAATAACAGTACCTGCAGAATATTGCCGCTGGCGAAAGCGCCGATCACGCTGCCCGGGATCACGTCCAGCAGGAAGGGGATGATGCCCTGTGTCTTGGCCTGCTCGGCGTAGGCAGAGATGGCGCTGGCGTCCAGCGTGGCGGGGTCGACGTTCATGCCCGTCCCTGGTTGCAGCAGGTTGACCACGCACAGCCCGATGATGAGGGCGATGGTGCTGACCACTTCAAAATAGAGCAGCGCGATGGCGCCGGTTTTGCCCACCGCTTTCATGCTCTCCATGCCGGCAATGCCGGTCACCACGGTGCAGAATATAACCGGGGCGATGATCATTTTGATTAATTTGACGAAGCCATCTCCGAGCGGTTTCATGTCCGCTCCGAGGTCGGGATATATATGTCCCAGGATGACTCCGAGGGTGATCGCTAACAACACCTGAAAATACAGGCTGCTGACTATTTTTTTCTGCATTCTTAACGTCCTGTCAGTTTAATGAGATGTGTCATGGCAGAAATACGCATGCAGCAAGCCGTGACGAAATATGGATTATCTCGCCCGGTTCGTGCCGTTCCCTCATCACAACAGGGGCTACTTTCACATGTTGAAAGAAGCAATTAATAGACATCAATCACACAACAGATTTAACAACATTAACACCATAGCAACCAGGATGTATTTATTCCGCGATTGATTTATGCTGGCCCAGGAAATAAAAACAGCGCGAAAACAAAAATGCCCCGCAGTGCGGGGCATTTTTATGGGGCCAGCGTGGGCCAGGTTCAGATGGAAGTATCGAGCGGCTCGAAGCCCTTGACCAGATCGTCGATAGCCTTCATCTGCTTGAGGAAGCCTTCCAGCTTCTCCAGCGGCAACGCGCTCGGGCCGTCGCAACGGGCCACCTTGGGGTCCGGGTGGGATTCGATGAACAGACCCGCCAGGCCCACCGCCATGCCGGCGCGGGCCAGCTCGGCCACCTGCTCGCGACGACCGCCGGAGGCGGCGCCCATGGGGTCACGGCACTGCAGGGAGTGGGTCACGTCGAAGATGACCGGGTAGCCGCCGGTGCTCTTCTTCATCACCCCCAGCCCCAGCATGTCCACCACCAGGTTGTCATAACCGAAGTTGACGCCGCGCTCGCACAGGATCAGGCGATCGTTGCCGCACTCTTCGAACTTGTCGGTGATGTTCTTCATCTGGCTTGGGCTCAGGAACTGCGGCTTCTTGATGTTGATGACGTTGCCGGTGCGGGCCATGGCCTCCACCAGGTCGGTCTGGCGCGCCAGGAAGGCGGGCAGCTGGATGACGTCGACCACCTCGGCCACCGGTTTGGCCTGATGGGGCTCGTGCAGATCGGAGATGACCGGCATGCCGAAGGTCGCTTTCAGCTCCTGGAAGATCTTCATCCCCTCCTCCAGACCCGGACCGCGGTAGGAGTGGATGGAGGAGCGGTTGGCCTTGTCCCAGCTCGCCTTGAACACGAACGGGATACCCAGCTTGGAGGTCACTTCCACGTACTTCTCGCACACGGCCATCGCCATGTCGCGCGATTCCAGCACGTTCATGCCACCGAACAACACGAACGGTTTGTCGTTGGCGACGTCGATGCCATTGACCTTGATATTCTTCTGTTCCATCTCAGGCTTCCTTAGGTAAAAGGGCTTGCAGGGCTTGAATCCACATCCGGCCGCACAGCCCAGGGCTGCGCGGCCTCGATACTCGTCTGTTGCATCTCCCAGGCCTTGCATGCAGCGGCATGGGACTCTTCATTCGGCCAGGGCCTCGCATGCAGCGGGGCCGTCAGCCCCTCAGTGGAGGGGCTTGGGGCTCAGATCCAGGGCGGCCAGCTGGGCTTTCAGCACGTCGGCCACCGGATCGTCCGGACACTGTTCAATAAAGTACTCAAAATCGTCGGCAGCAAAGCGCGGGCAGTCGAGCTGCTCGTAGATGAAACCGCGATCCCGCGTCTCCAGTGGGTCGCCGGGCTTCATCCGCAGCAGCAGTTCGCTGCAGCGCAGCGCCTCTGTCATCCGGTCTTCCCGCAGCAGGGCGCCCTTGCTCACGTTGAGCAGCCGCTCGATGATCTCCCACTGGCCGGCAGGCTGCAGGTGATCCGAGGTGAGGGTGGCCAGATTGCCGAGGGCCCCGCGCAGCAGCAGCTCGATGTGGTGCAGGCTCAGCTCATCGCCGGTGAAGGGGTCCACATAGACCTCTCCCTCGCTGCCGGCGAAGCTCACCAGGAAGTGCCCGGGGAAGCAGATCCCCTCCACGTCCAGCCCGAGCTTGCGCCCCAGCTGGATGATGAGGATGCCAAGGCTGACCGGAATGCCCTGCTTGCGGGCCAGGACCTGGGCCAGATCGCAGTTGGCCACCGAGAAGTAGTCCTGCCAGTCGCCGTGAAACCCTAAGGTCTGGTAGAAGCCCTGTAGCAGCTGACGGCGCACCTGGTCGCAATCCCCTTCCTCGATGGCCTCGTCCAGCCAGGCGTCGAGCCGGGCCAGCTCCGCCGTCCCGCGGCCGCTGATGCCATGGATCTCGTCGCTCACCGACAGCGCCAGCTCGGCGATGTCATGGGCTTCGAAATCGGTCCATTCGTCTACGCGTATCATCGTCATCATCCTTAACCGAACAGGCTGGCCTGCTTGTAGACGGCCAGCTTGGCGATGAAGAAGAGCCAGCCGAGGGCTCCCAGAAACGCAAACCAGCGGATGCCGTTACTGCGGGCCAGGCGCAGTGCCATCATGGCCAAAAAAGCCACCACCAAGATGGCGGTCAGCTTCTCGCTGAGCCAGGGGGTGGCGTTGTTGAGCGGATTGAGATCCAGCACCATGCACAGCAGCACGCCTGAGAGCACCACCAGGCCGTTGAGCCAGCCGCTCAACCGAAGGGTACGGGCGCTGGCGGCGCGGCTCGAGCCGGTCTGCAGCCAATAAAAGCGCAACATGAACATCAGCACGGCCAGGCCAATCAGCAGCAGGTGCAGATGTTTGATAGCAAAATACATAACGTGTCCTTGAACAGAGGCAGGCCCGGCCCGCCCGTCATCATCACCGAGCCAGCCGCCCCAGGGTCACCCGCTCGTTATCGCCGTAATCGCGCACGGTTTCCACCTGCACGTAGCCCTGTTGCAGCAGGAGTTGACGCACCGCCTCCCCCTGCTGCCAGCCATGCTCCAGCAACAGCCAGCCGCCCGACAGCAGATGAGCCGGTGCGCCGGTCACGATGAGGCGAATATCCGCCAGCCCCTGCTCGTCCGCCACCAGGGCGGAGCGGGGTTCGAAGCGCACATCCCCCTCGTCGAGGTGCGGATCCGCCCCGTCGATGTAGGGCGGGTTGGAGACGATCATCGCAAAGTGCGGCGCCTGGCTTGACGAGGGCGCGACCAGCGGCTCAAACCAGCTGCCGTCGCGCACCTCGATGGGCAGACCCAGTGCGGCGCTGTTGACACGGGCCAGGGCGGCCGCTGCCGGCATCCTGTCCACCGCCCATACATCGGCATCCGGTCGCTCCGACTTGAGCGCCAATGCGATGGCGCCGGTGCCGGTGCCCAGATCCAGCAGGGCGCAGGGACCTGCTGGCAGCCGCGCCAGCGCCTGCTCGACCAGCACCTCGGTGTCGGGGCGCGGGATCAGGGTGGCGGGGCTCACCTTCAGCGGCAGCGACCAGAACTCCCGCTCGCCAATCAGGTGGGCGATGGGCTCGCCATTGAGACGGCGTTCGAGCCAGCCCTGCAGGGTCGCCTGCTGGGCGGCATTTAGCTCGCGCTCCGGCCAGGTCATCAGGTAGCTGCGCCGGCACTCCAGCAGATGGCAGAGCAGCGCATCGGCATCGGCGCGGGGGGATTCCCCCCCTGCCAGGGTCGCCATGATGTGGGCGCGAGCCTGCTGGATCTGCATCAGTTGCTCTCGGCCAGGGAGGCGAGCTGATCGGCCTGGTACTCCTGGATCATCGGGTTGATGACGCAGTCCAGGTCCCCTTCCATGATCTCGCCGAGGCGGTAGAGGGTGAGGTTGATACGGTGCTCGGAGAGGCGCCCCTGCGGGTAGTTGTAGGTGCGAATGCGCTCGGAGCGATCCCCCGATCCCACCAGGTTGCGACGGGTGCTCTGCTCGGCGGCGCGGTGGCGCTCATCCTCGGCCGCCTGCAGACGGGCGGAGAGTACCGACATCGCCTTGGCGCGGTTCTTGTGCTGGGAACGCTCGTCCTGGCACTCCACCACCAGGCCGGTGGGCAGGTGGGTGATGCGGATGGCGGAGTCGGTCTTGTTGACGTGCTGGCCACCGGCCCCGGAGGCGCGGAAGGTGTCGATCTTCAGATCCGAGGGGTTGATCTCGATCTGCTCGGCTTCCGGTACTTCCGGCAGCACGGCGACGGTACAGGCGGAGGTGTGCACCCGCCCCTGGGATTCGGTTTCCGGCACCCGCTGCACCCGGTGACCACCGGATTCAAACTTGAGGCGGCCGTAGACGTGCTCGCCCTCCACCTTGGCGATCACCTCCTTGTAGCCGCCGTGCTCGCCGTCGTTGCAGCTGACGATGGAGACGCGCCAGCCCTGGCGCTCGGCATAGCGCGAATACATGCGAAACAGATCGCCCGCAAAGATCGCCGCCTCGTCACCACCGGCGCCGGCGCGGATCTCCAGATAGCAGTTGTTGTCATCCTTGGGGTCGCGCGGCAGCAGCATCACCTGCAGCGCCTGCTCCTGCTCCTCGAAGGTCGCCTTGGCCAGCGGCAGCTCCTCCTGCGCCATCTCGCGCAGGTCGGCATCCTCCTCTTCCAGCATCTGGCGGGTGGCGTCCAGGTTCTCTTCGGCCTGGCGGAATTGCTGGAAAGCGTGAACGATATCTTCCAGCTGGGCATATTCCCGGGTCAGGGCGCGATAGCGATCCTGATCCGCGGCCACGTCCGGCTCGCCGAGCATGGCCTGTACTTCTTCGTGGCGCTCGATGAGGCCTTCCAGCTTTCTGATCAGTGACGGGTTCATAAATCTTGTGTTCTCGATGGAGGACGGGACGACCGGGTGATCGCCCCCAAACTATGACTCTTGTGACAACCCCAGCACCTGGCGCAACTGGGCCAGCTGGTGGTGATCCCCCTGGGCGGCGGCCTGGCGCAGGGCCTGGGTCGGTGCGTGGATCAACTTGTTGGTGAGGCGGTGGGCCAGCGCCTTGAGCGCCTGCTCGGCAGGCTCGCCCTGCTGCAGAGCCAGCAGGGCGCGCTGCAGCTCTTCATCGGCCACCTGTTGGGACTGGTGGCGGTAATCGCGGATGAGATCCACCGAGTGGAGGCTGCGATACCAGCCCATGAAGTCATCGCGCTCTTCCTGCACGATGAGCTCAGCCTCGGCGGCGGCCCGTTTGCGGGTCTCGAGGTTCTGCTCGATGATGCCCTGCAGGTCGTCCACCGTGTAGAGATAGGCGTCCGAGAGCTCGTCCACCTCCGCCTCGATGTCGCGGGGCACGGCGATGTCCACCAGGAACATGGGCCTGAAGCGGCGAGCCTTGAGCGCCCGCTCCACCATGCCCTTGCCGATGATGGGCAGGGGGCTCGCGGTGGAGCTGATGACGATGTCCGCCTCGTGCAGGTAGTCCGGGATCTCTTCGAGCGTCATCACCTGGGCGCCGAACTCCTCGGCCAGCAGCTGGGCCCGCTGCAGGGTGCGGTTGGCCACCATCATCTGGGTGACGTTCTGCTCGCGCAGGTGGCGGGCCACCAGTTCGATGGTCTCGCCGGCGCCGACCAGCAGCACCTTGGTCTGGGAGAGATCGGAGAAGATCCGCCGCCCCAGGCTCACCGCGGCAAAGGCCACCGACACTGCGCTGGCGCCGATCTCGGTATCGGTGCGCACCCGCTTGGCCACCGAGAAGGATTTCTGGAACAAACGCTCCAGCGCCCCCTTCACCGCCTCGGATTGCTGGGCATGGGCATAGGATTGCTTGATCTGCCCCAGGATCTGCGGCTCTCCCAGCACCAGGGAGTCGAGCCCGCAGGCCACCCGCATCAGGTGGCGGACCGCCTCCTCGTCCTGATGCCGGTAGATGGCTGAGACCACCTCGGCGGCATCCAGATCGTGAAACCGCTGCAGCCACTGCAACACCTGCTCGCCCTGCCCCTGCTCCAGGCTGCAGTAAAGCTCGGTGCGGTTGCAGGTCGAGACGATCACCGCCTCGCTTACACCAGGTTGGGCGACCAGTTCACGCAAGGCGCGATCGATGCAGTCCGGGCCGAAGGCGACCCGCTCCCGCAAGGCGACACTGGCGGTGTTGTGGTTGATTCCGAGGGCAAGCAAACTCATGAGTGGGCGTGGATCGTATCTGTGCGCAGGGAGTAAAGGCTGCCAATTGTACGAGAAAGGGTAAGTCTTTAAAAGCGATACGACCCCCCCGTATACTGTGCCAAATCACCTTTTCCGGAGCATGACCTTGTTGTTGCGTCTTTTCACCCTTGGCTGCCTGCTGTTGCTAGCCGGTTGTGCCACCACCCAACCCCAGCGCGATCAGGTCAACTGGCAGCAGGAGCGTACCCGGCTCGAGCAACTGACCCATTGGCAGCTGTCTGGCAAGATGGCCATCATCACCGCCCAGCAGAAGGGCAGCGCCCGGGTCAACTGGCAGCAGGATGGCGACGACTATCGCCTCAACCTCACCAGCCTGATCGGCACCCACATCCTGGAGCTCTCCCGCAGCAAGGGCGAGATCACCCTGATCGACAACGAGGGCAACCCGCACCAGAGCCAGGATGCCGAGGCGCTCGTCTATCAGCTCACCGGCTGGAACATTCCGGTGGCCGGGCTGCCGGCGTGGATCAAGGGCTTGCCGGGCGAGGCCCAGTTCGAACTCAACCCCGACCGCAGTCTGGCCAGCGTGCGTGACGGCCAGTGGCAGATCGTCTATGGCGACTACCGGGATCAGGACGGCTATCGCCTGCCGCACCTGCTCACCATGACCGGCCAGGGCAGCCGCCTCAAGCTGCAGATCAACCAGTGGACCATCACCCGCTGATGGCGGCCATCGACAAGGACTCCCCCATGAGCGCCATGCGCTGGCCGGCTCCGGCCAAACTGAATCTCTTTTTGCACGTCAACGGCCGTCGCCCGGACGGCTACCACGAGCTGCAGACCCTGTTCATCTTCCTCAACCACGGCGACTGGCTCGAGTTCGAGGTGATCCCGGCCAGCGATAGGCTCACCCTGAGCCCGGCCATTCCCGGCGTGCCCGATGAACAGAACCTGATCATACGCGCCGCCCGTCTGCTGCAGGCCAGGCTGCCGAGCCCGCAGGGGGCCCATATCAGGCTGGAGAAGGTGCTGCCCATGGGCGGTGGCATCGGCGGTGGTTCATCGGACGCCGCCACCACGCTAGTGGCCCTCAACCACCTCTGGCAAGCCGGCCTGAGCGAAGACGAGCTGGCCGAGCTCGGCGTGCAGCTGGGCGCCGACGTGCCGGTGTTCGTGCGCGGCAAGGCCGCCTTTGCCGAGGGGGTCGGTGAGCGGCTGCAGCCGGTCGAGTTGCCGAGCGCCTGGTATCTGGTGCTCAAGCCCGATTGCCATGTAGCGACCGCCGCCGTGTTCCAGGATCCGGACCTGCCCAGAGATACCCCGAAAATGGCATTGCACAATCTGCTGGAAGGGGAGTGGAAAAACGATTGCGAATTGCTGGTGAAAAAGCGCCACCCCGAGGTTGCCAATGCGCTCGGCTGGTTGCTAGAATACGCGCCGTCAAGAATGACGGGCACAGGAGCCTGCGTCTTTGCTCAGTTTGAAGACGAAGTGGCTGCTCGGGAAGTGTTGGCAAAAGTGCCGAGAGAGTGGGATGGATTTGTCGCCAAGGGCGAGAACATATCACCACTCTTCGCTACATTGCAACAAGTCAGTGATTGGGGTATCGCCAAGCGGTAAGGCAGCGGGTTTTGATCTCGCCATTCCTAGGTTCGAATCCTAGTACCCCAGCCATCTCCTGAACATCGAACAGGGTATATCGATTCACCTGCCGCAGCAGTCTTGCCGGGAGTGCACACTCCCCCTCGCCGGTTGCAGCACCCATCGTTACCCTGTCGTCTTCGGGAAGGTCACTGGTCATCATGGATGACGGGGCGTCGACCAGCACGACGCTCAACCGGCTTGCCGCATGTAACGTGGGCACCTGACCTGAAAGCAGCCTATAGTGGTCTGACCCGTCAACTTGATAAATCGTTTGCCCCCAAACGATAAGGGTCTAATCAGACTCCCCACATACTGGATGCAACCCCGAGGTTTCAAACCGTGCCTGACATGAAGCTGTTTGCTGGTAACGCAACGCCGGAACTAGCCCAGAAGATCGCAGATCGCCTGTTTATCAAACTCGGCAATGCTGCCGTAGGTCGCTTTAGCGACGGCGAGATCAGCGTACAGATCAACGAGAATGTACGTGGTGGCGATATCTTCATCATTCAATCCACCTGTGCCCCGACCAACGACAATTTGATGGAATTGATCGTGATGGTGGATGCTCTGCGTCGTGCTTCAGCTGGCCGTATCACTGCCGTAATTCCCTACTTTGGCTATGCCCGTCAGGACCGCCGCGTCCGCTCCGCCCGTGTTCCCATCACCGCCAAGGTCGTCGCCGACTTCCTCTCCAGCGTCGGTGTGGATCGCGTGCTGACCGTTGACCTGCATGCCGAGCAAATCCAGGGCTTCTTCGACGTCCCGGTCGACAACGTGTTCGGCAGCCCGGTGCTGCTGGAAGACATGAAGTCCAAGAACCTCGAATCCCCCGTGGTCGTGTCGCCGGACATCGGCGGCGTGGTACGTGCCCGTGCCATCGCCAAGCTGCTGGACGATACCGACATCGCCATCATCGACAAGCGTCGTCCCCGCCCGAACGTCTCCCAGGTCATGCACCTGATCGGTGACGTGGCCGGCCGCGACTGCATCATCGTCGACGACATGATCGACACCGGCGGCACCCTGTGCAAAGCCGCAGAAGCCCTGAAAGAGCGCGGCGCCAAGCGTGTATTCGCCTACGCCACTCACCCGGTCTTCTCCGGTTCCGCCGTGGAGAACATCAAGAATTCCGTGATCGACGAACTGATCATCACCGACTCCATCCCGCTCACCGCGGAGATGAAGGCGGTCGACAAGGTCAAGCAGCTGACGCTCTCTTCCGTGCTGGCCGAAGCCATTCGCCGCATCAGCAACGAAGAGTCCATCTCTGCCATGTTTGAGCATTGATAGACCCTGTTGTGACAAAAACCGCCAGCTGGCGGTTTTTGTCTTTCTAGTCCCAGTTACACCCGGTATTGCCCTGCCCCGTCGCAGGTTAAGGATTGTTCCATGAATCGCTTGCGCCCGCTGCTGCTCCTCGCCTTCTGCAGCTTCCTGTTCGCCTGTCAGCCCAACAATGAAAACCAGCCTTTCGTGCTGACCCTGGCTCATATGAACGACACCCACTCCCAGTTTGACCCGGTCAACGCCGAGCTGAAGGGGCCTCTCTTTGGCAAGCAGGGGGAGACCGACACTCTCTACACCCGCTTCGGCGGTTATCCGCGCCTGCTCACCATGGCGAAATCCTTCCAGGCCGACGCGCTGGCCAAGAACCAGCCGCTCCTGCTGCTGCATGGCGGCGATGCCTGGCAGGGCAGCGGCTACTTCAAGCTCAACGAGGGGATGGCCAACGCCGAGCTGCTGAGCCAGTTCGGCCTCGACGCCATGGCGCTGGGCAACCACGAATTCGATCTGGACAACCAGAAGCTGGCCCGCTTCATCAAGGGGGTCAACTTCCCGGTGCTGGCCGCCAACCTGGATACCCGCGACGACCCGGATCTGCGCCACGCCGCCAACCTCAAGCCGTTCGTCATCTACGCCTTCGACGGCAACCAGAAGAGCCCGGTCACCGACATCAACAACCTGCCCCAGGGCAAGCAACTGGTCGCCGTGATGGGGCTGGTGCTGGAGGACATGGCCAACATCTCCCCCAACGTCGGCAAGCTGCGGTTCGGCAATGAAGTCACCTCGGCCCAGGCCACGGTGGATCTGCTGCGCCAGCACGGCATCGACCACATAGTGGCGCTCACCCACATCGGCAACCAGCGGGATCTGGCGCTGGCGGCCAAGGTGAACGGCATCGACGCCATCGTTGGCGGCCACTCCCACAGCCTGCTCGGCGATTTTCGCAACATCGGCTGGGGCAACACCGGCGAATATGCACAGCTGGTCACCAACCCGGACGGGGTCGGCATGACCTGCGTGGTACAGGCCGGCTCCTATGCCCAGGCCATCGGGCTGGCCCGGGTCAGTTTCGACGCCCAGGGTCGGGTCATCGCCTGTCAGGGTCAGAACCAGCTGCTGGCCAGCCGCGACTTCTTCGCCGACCCGGCTCGCCAGCAGACACTGGATGAAACCCGCAGCAAGCAGGCCGGCAAGTTCATCGACGCCCAGCCCAATCTGGTGACCGTGGACGAGGATCCGCGCCTGCGCGGCATCATCGACAGCCACTACAAGCCCGCTCTGGAGCAGGCGTTCGGCCCCGTCATCGCCACCATCCCGGCCGCCCTGCAAAATGCCCGCCGCCCCGGCGACAACGGCAGCGACAGCCACGGCTCCGACGTCGCCCCGCTAGTGGCAGAAGGGCAGTATTACTGGGCCAATACCCCGGCGGTGCAGGCGCTGACCGGCGGTCCGGTCCACTTCGCCCTGCTGGCGGTGGGCGGCGTGCGCGCCGATCTGCCGGCCGGCGAGCTGCGCGAAGGGGATGCCGCACTCACCCTGCTGCCATTCAAGAACCAGCTCTCGGTGCTGACCCTGACCGGCGCCGATGTGCGCGCCCTCTTGACCGAGACCATCACAGCCACCCTGCCCGCCAGCGCCCACGCCGGCAAGTTCCCCTACGGCGGCCACCTGCGCTACACCTTCACCGAGACCACCCCGGGCAAGGGCGGCGCCCTGACCCAGTTGCAGTGGCAGAATGCCGACGGCCAGTGGCAGGATCTGGTGGACAGCCAGCGCTATCGGGTGGTGATGAACGCCTACAGCGCCAACGGCAACGATGGCTGGCAGGCGCTGGCCCGCGCCCAGGCGCAGCAAGCCGAGCGGCTGGATCTTGCCTGGCAGGATGGCAAGTTGACCGGCTTCCCGGTCGAGCGGGTGGAGCAGCGCGGCGATCAGCTCAGCGCCCGCTATGCCGCCGGTCATCAGCTTGACTGCAAGGCGAGCGGTGTGGATTGCGGCACCGACGCCGCCTCCTTCGTTGTCTACGTGCGCGATGCGCGCCCCACCCTGACCGCCCTGGACGAAGAGACGGTCACCCTGGCGCGTGCCGCGCAGTAACCCGGCCTCCGCCGGCAAGCCACAAAACGGGCCCCGCACTGGGGCCCGTTTTGCTGACGTTGGCCACCGGTTCCCCGCTTTTCCCCAGCACTGGCCGAGCTTTGGTTGAGTGATCGCCAGTCGGCGGCTAGAATATTGCGTCCCATTGCCCTGGGCAGTCGGCCCATTGCAAGCAGCGAGTGAAGAAATCAAGCGTGACAAGCCAAATCAAACTGATCGTGGGGCTGGGCAATCCCGGCCCGGAATATGCCAAGACTCGCCACAATGCGGGCGCCTGGTATGTGGAGCAACTGGCACGCTGGCACAATGTCAGCCTGCGCGAAGAGCCCAAGTTCTTCGGCCACACCGCCCGCATTCAGGTGGATGGCCAGGATGTGCGCCTGCTCATCCCGAACACCTACATGAACCTCTCCGGCAAGGCGGTGACCGCGCTGGCCCGCTTCTACCAGATCGAGCCGGAAGCCATGCTGGTAGCCCACGATGAGCTGGACCTGCCCCCCGGCATCGCCAAATTCAAGCAGGGCGGCGGGCACGGCGGCCACAACGGCCTCAAGGACATCATTGCCAAGATGGGCAACAACAACAATTTCTTCCGGCTGCGGCTGGGGATAGGTCACCCGGGCGCCAAGGAGCTGGTCGCCGGTTTCGTGCTGACCAAGGCGCCCAGCAGCGAGCAGAGCCTGATCGACGCCGCGCTGGACGAATCCCTGCGCGCCACCGACATTCTGTTCAAGCAGGACATGACCAAGGCCATGAACCGGCTGCACAGCTTCAAGGCCGAGAAAGTCTGAATAGAGATGCCTGACACGCGTCAGGCTCGCACAATATGACAGGGTCGCCCAAGAACCTGTCCACGCACTGTGACGAGAGGTCGTCAGCAAGGTGAAGCGCAGCGCAGGAACCGGAGCGTATAGTCATACGTGAGCGCTCTTGGTTTCACATAAGCGAGCAGCACATGAGCCTTGATCACAGCCTCGCAGCAAGAGCGTGGACAGGTTCTGCGGCCCTCAACAGCATCCATCAAGTAAGGTAACAATCCATGGGTTTTAAATGCGGTATCGTGGGCCTGCCCAATGTAGGCAAATCCACCCTGTTCAACGCGCTGACCAAGGCCGGCATCGAAGCCGCCAACTTCCCGTTCTGCACCATCGAGCCGAACACCGGCGTGGTACCGATGCCGGATCCCCGCCTCGACCAGCTGGCGGCCATCATCAATCCGCAGCGCGTTGTGCCGACCACCATGGAATTCGTGGACATCGCCGGCCTGGTGGCCGGTGCCTCCAAGGGCGAGGGCCTCGGCAACCAGTTCCTGGCCAACATCCGTGAAACCGAGGCCATCGGTCACGTGGTGCGCTGCTTCGAGGACGAGAACATCGTTCACGTGGCGGGCAAGGTCTCCCCGGCTGACGACATCGAGGTGATCAACACCGAGCTGGCTCTCTCCGATCTGGATGCCTGCGAGCGCGCCATCAACCGCCAGTCCAAGCGCGCCAAAGGCGGCGACAAGGATGCCAAGCTGGAAGTGGAAGTGCTGGAGAAGATCAAGGTGGCACTGGAAGACGGCCAGATGATCCGCGGCATGAAGCTGGACAAGGACGAGCTGGCCGCCGTCAGCCACCTCAACTTCCTGACCCTCAAGCCCACCATGTACATCGCCAACGTGGCGGAAGATGGCTTCGAGAACAACCCCTACCTGGATCAGGTGCGTGAAATCGCCGCCGCCGAGAACGCCGTCGTGGTGGTGGTCTGCTGCGCCATCGAAGCGGACATCGCCGAGCTGGATGACGAAGATCGCGCCGAGTTCATGGCGGATCTGGGCATCGAAGAGCCGGGCCTGAACCGGGTGATCCGCTCCGGTTACGAGCTGCTCAAGCTGCAGACCTACTTCACCGCCGGCGTGAAGGAAGTGCGTGCCTGGACCATTCCGGTGGGCGCCACCGCCCCGCAGGCCGCGGGCAAGATCCACACCGACTTCGAAAAAGGCTTTATTCGTGCCCAAACCATCGCCTTCGAAGACTTTATCGCCTACAAGGGTGAGCAAGGCGCCAAGGAAGCGGGCAAGATGCGCGCCGAAGGGAAGGATTACATCGTCAAGGATGGCGATATCATGAACTTCCTGTTCAACGTCTAATCCCATGAGAGGCCAGCATTTGCTGGCCTCTTTTTTTATCTGGCCCAAGCACCTATCTGCCGGATATGTCGTAAAAAAAACCAGATTGTTGGGCTTTTGCGCGACAGCGACCAATAACTCGCCAAACGCACTCAAATTCGTTTTTTCAGACAAAAAAAGGGTTGACGCCCCAGAGCCAGATACGCATAATTCGGCCCGCACAGTGACGAGGCAACGAGGCACTGGAAGCAAGGTTGGCTATGTAGCTCAGTTGGTTAGAGCATCGCACTCATAATGCGGGGGTCACAGGTTCGAATCCCGTCATAGCCACCATCTCTAGTTGGGGTATCGCCAAGCGGTAAGGCAGCGGGTTTTGATCTCGCCATCCCTAGGTTCGAATCCTAGTACCCCAGCCATTATTTCAGTTGTCGACACTAAGGTGTTGGTGACAGGTCAAGGGAAGCAGTGATGGGTGTTGAACTCGTCAATGTGTCTAGGTTCAAATCCTGGTATCCCGGCCATTGTTAAAAGATGTTTGATAGACTCTGTCAGACATTGTTTTTGGGGTATCGCCAAGCGGTAAGGCAGCGGGTTTTGATCTCGCCATCCCTAGGTTCGAATCCTAGTACCCCAGCCATTTTTAAAAAGATGTTTGATAGTTTCTGTCAGACATTGCTGTTGGGGTATCGCCAAGCGGTAAGGCAGCGGGTTTTGATCTCGCCATCCCTAGGTTCGAATCCTAGTACCCCAGCCATCATTCTGTTCTCTTCCACCCAGTGGTTGACAACAAACGGCTATGTAGCTCAGTTGGTTAGAGCATCGCACTCATAATGCGGGGGTCACAGGTTCGAATCCCGTCATAGCCACCATTTTGAAAAACGTTCCTTCAATCATCTGATTGTAAAGAACACTGTTGGGGTATCGCCAAGCGGTAAGGCAGCGGGTTTTGATCTCGCCATCCCTAGGTTCGAATCCTAGTACCCCAGCCATTTTTACTTGTATTCGACGCGAGTCGTGCACAAGACGGCTATGTAGCTCAGTTGGTTAGAGCATCGCACTCATAATGCGGGGGTCACAGGTTCGAATCCCGTCATAGCCACCATTACTCTTGCGGAAGTGGCGAAATTGGTAGACGCACCAGATTTAGGTTCTGGCGCCCTAGGCGTGAGAGTTCGAGTCTCTCCTTCCGCACCATCGAAAGCAGTACCAAATAGACCAGCCCAGGCTGGTTTTTTTGTATCCGGCGTTTGCCACTCTTCTTCCCCTCTCCATGCCATCGCACGTCTGCAACCCCTCCCATGTATCAACAGCTGGGCCTTGTGCTCTCCTCTGCGACGGCGCTCATGCCCGGCTTTCGCTTAATGCCGTCCTTTTCATGTCAGATTACTGCGGGCAATAAAAAGGCGGCCCGCAGGCCGCCATGTCATATGTGCCGTCAGAACGGGAAGAACCAGGGGATGGCGATGACGCTCACCACCATCACCAGCGCCGTAAAGGGCACGCCGATGCGCACGAAGTCCACGAACTTGTAGTTGCCAGGGCCCAGCACCAGGGTGTTGACCGGCGAGGAGACCGGCGTCATGAAGGCCGCCGAGGCGGCGATGGCGATGGTCATGGCAAACGGATAGGGGGAGACCCCCATCTGCTGGGCCGTGCCGAGCGCGATCGGAGCCATCAGTACCGCCGTCGCGGTGTTGGAGATGAACAGCCCGATGACGGCGCACAGGGCGAACAGACTGGCCAGCATCACCCGCGGCCCCATCTCCCCCACCGTCGAGATAAGCGCGCCGACGATGAGATCCACCCCGCCGGTCTGTTGCAGCGCGAGCGCGAAGGGCAGCATGCCGACGATGAGGATCAGGGTCGGCCAGTGGATGGACTTGTAGGCGCTCTCCATGTCGATACAGCGAAACTTGCCCATCAGCAGGCAGGCGATCAATGCCGCGATGACATTGGGCACGGGATCGGTCACCATCAGCACTATCATGACCCCGAGCGCGATCAGGGCGTGAATGGCCTGACTGCGGGCCGGCGCCATCTCGTCCACTTCGGCCGGCAGCCCCAGCAAGAGGAAGTCGCGGCTGTGGGTCTGCAGCAGGCGGATCAGGCTCCAGTTGCCCACCACCAGCAGGGTATCCCCCATCTGCAGCGCCTCGTCCACCAGCTTGCCGCCAAGCGCCTCGCCGGCGCGGCGGATCCCCACCACGTTGAGGCCGTAGTGGGAGCGAAACGCCACCTCACGGATGCTCTTGCCGAGCAGGCGGGATTCCGGGATGAGCGACACCTCCGCCATGCCCACCTCCCGTGCCTGGTCGGAGAAGTATTCGCCACGCAGGATCATGGGCTCGAGTCGCGCCTCGCTACAGAACTCGCGCACGTCCACCTCGGGGTCGGACATGTCGATCAGCAGCACATCCTTGGCCTGGAACTCGGTCACCCCGGAGACGGTCACCATCACCCGCCGGAACTTGCGCCAGCGCTCCACCCCGATGACGTTGGCCCCGTAGCGGGCCCGCAGTTGCAGCTCGTCCAGGGTCTGGCCGATCAGGGGGGAATCGGGCCGCAATGCCAGCCGGCGCGCCCGGCCGGCCAGCCGATAGTCGCGAATGAGATCGCGCATGGTGCTGCGCCCGCTCTGCTTGTGCTTGCCCTCCTCCTCGCTACGTACCAGGGAGGTGCGCATCAGCAGCATGTAGAGGATCCCCATCCCCAGGATGATGACCCCCATGGGGGTGAAGCCGAAGAAGCCGAAGCCGTGGATGTCGTGGCGCATCAGCTCGCTGTTGACCACCATGTTGGGCGGCGTCGCCACCAGGGTCATCATGCCGCTGATGAGGCCGGCAAAGCCGAGCGGCATCATCAGCCGGCCGGCCGGGATCCCCATCCGGTTCGCCACGCTCAGCACCACAGGGATGAAGATGGCCACCACCCCTGTGCTGCTCATCACGGCCCCCAGCAGGGCGACCGCCACCATCAGCAGCACCAGCAATCGGGTCTCGCTGCTGCCGGCTACCTTCACCAGTGCGTCCCCCACCTGATAGGCGATGCCGGTGCGCACCAGCCCCTCCCCCACCACGAACAGGGCGGCAATCAGGATGACGTTGGGATCGCTGAACCCCGCCAGCGCCTGTGGCAGGGTCAGGGTGCCGCTCAGCACGAACAGTATGATGATCAGCAAGGCAACCACGTCCATGCGGACCCTGTTGCTCACAAACAGATAAATGGCGCCCACCAGCATGCAGAGGACCCAGACCAACTCGGAATTCACGCTCGCTCCTTTCGTTCAACACCACCCCGACCGCAGCGGGGGGATTCCATCAGACCACAGCCCATTCATCCCCATTTTGTGACATGTCAATAAAGGGCAGGGCATCATCGCATATCAGGGTGTCATCGGGGGCCTAAAGTTGCTTGCGGTTTGTCCATTCTTTGAGGTGGCTCGGCCCTGCACGGACAAAAGTCCTGCAAACACCCCCACGCCGCCCCTAGAATAGGCCCGGTTCACGCCCCCCTATTTTCCAAGGAAATGAAAATGAGCATATTCGAGTGGTTCAGCATCAATCACACCCTGGTGACCATACCGCTGGGTGGCGGCTACGCCATGTCGTGGATCGAAGCCGTCGGCACCCTGTTCGGGCTGGCCTGCATCTGGTGCGCCAGCCAGGAGAAGACCATCAACTACCTGTTCGGGCTCATCAACGTCAGCCTGTTCGCCATCATCTTCTTCCAGATCCAGCTCTACGGCTTGTTGCTGCTGCAGCTGTTCTTCTTCTGCGCCAACCTCTATGGCTGGTACGCCTGGACCCGCCCGGCCAATGCCCAGGGGGATACCCTGCAGATCCGCTGGCTCAGCAAGTCCAAGCTCGTCGCCACCGCCGCCGTGAGCGTGCTGGCCATCGCCCTGCTGACCCTCTATATCGACCCGGTCTTCGCCGCCCTGGCACGCACCTCGGTCGCCCTGCTCAACCTGTTTGGCGCCAACCTCGCCACGCCCGAGCCCTCCCCCGATGCCTTCCCCTTCTGGGATGCCAGCATGACGGTGCTCTCCGTGGTGGCCCAGATCCTGATGACCCGCAAGTACGTGGAGAACTGGATCCTCTGGGTGGTCATCAACATCATCAGCATCGGCGTCTACGCTGCCCAGGGGGTCTATGCCATGTCCCTTGAGTACCTGATCCTGCTGTTCATCGCCGCCAACGGCACACGCCTCTGGATGGTCAGCGCCAAACGTCCGCAACAGGAAGTGATCGCATGAGCCTGCTACCCCATCTGCAATGCCGCCCGGATCAGATCGCCGAACGGGTGGTGCTGTGCGGCGACCCGGCCCGGGTCGACCGCATCGCCAGCCAGCTCGATGAGTGTGACGTGCTGGGCCAGCACCGGGAATTTCGCCTGATCAACGGCCGCTATCAGGGGCTACCCATTACGGTGTGCAGCACCGGTATCGGCGGCGTCTCCGCCGTCATCGCGTTGGAGGAGCTGGTGCAGGCGGGTGCCCGCGCCCTCATCCGGGTCGGCTCCGCCGGCGCCCTGCAGCATGAGATCGCGCTGGGGGATCTCATCGTGGTGGAGGGGGCGGTGCGCAGCGAAGGCGCCTCGCAGGCCTATCTGCCGCCTGAGTACCCCGCCTGCGCCGACATCCGCCTACAGGCCGCTCTGCTCGCCCATCTCGGCGCCAGTGGCCAGCCTCACTGGCACGGGCTGGTGCGCTCCCACGACAGCTTCTACCGGGATGACGAGCAGGAGGTGTGTCGCTACTGGCACGCCCGCGGTGTGCTCGGGGCGGACATGGAGAGCGCCTCCCTGCTCGCCGTCGGGCGCCTGCGCAAGGTGCGGGTGGCCGCCGTGCTCTGCAACGTGGTGGCCTTCGAGCAGGACGTGCAAGCGGGGGTGAGCGACTACGCAGCCAGCGAAGCCGCCATGATGACCGGCGAGCGGCTGGCCATCGCCGCGGCCCTCCACGCCCTGACCCAATAGAGCGGGTCTGCCGGGGCCGCAAAGGCCCCGGCAAAACGTTACGCCCGGCACATTCGGGGGCACCAGCGCTGGCATCCAGCCCCCGCCCTTGCTAGCCTCATGACCCTCGTCAAGCCGGGCCTTCCCCATGCAGCAACAACCCTACCCCCTCGGTCGCTTTCACGCCGAGCTTGCCGCTCTCGAACCGCGCTTTGCCGCGGCGCTGACGGCCTGCACCCTCTATTCTCGCCGCTACCTGCCGGGCGAACCCATCATGCGCCAGGGAGAGCAGTGCGAGCACCTCTATCTGGTGGCCCAGGGTCGCATCTCCCTCAACAGTGCGGTGCACTCGGGGCGGCTGTTTCAACTCGGCGAAATCGAGTGCCACCAGCAGATCTTCGGCGAGATGGAGTTCTTCAGCGCCACCCCGGTGCAGTGGAGCGTGGTGGCCGAGACCGAGCTGGACGCCGACGTCATCTGCGCCGACAAGCTGGCCAAGCGGCTGCTGGCCGAGCCCGAGCTGACCCTCTTCTTCGCCGCGGCGCTCGCCAGCGACTATCTGGATACCCTGGACATCACCACCAGCCGGCTGCTGCACCCTATCGCCTACAACATCGCCTTCGAGCTGTGGCGCGAGCGCCAGCGCACCCCCATGCTCGGCTCGCGCAAGCGGGCCCACGAGGCGGCGCGCTTCGGCACCACGGAGCGGGTCTACCGGCGTGCCCTCAAGGAGCTGATCGAACAGGGTATCGTCGCCGATGGCCCCGACGGCCCCGTCATCGCCGATCTGGCCAGGCTGCGCGCCTATCTCGACCTTTGATTTCAATCCACCCCATTTCGATTCACCCTGTCAGGAGAGTGCCATGTCAACCAATCCCGAGTTCACCTTCTTCAGCCGCTTCGTCGCCGACATCCAGGCCGGCCGCAAGACCATCACCATTCGCGACGAGAGCGAGGCAAACTGGCAACCCGGCCAGCGCCTGGCGCTGTTCACCAACCCGGAGCACCAGCCCTTTGGCACCATAGAGGTGCTCTCGGTCAAGGCGGTCGCCTTCGATGAACTGAATGACGAGCACGCCCGTCAGGAGAACATGACCCTGCCTGAGCTCAAACAGGTGATCCGTGACATCTACCCCACCCTGCCGCCGCTCTATGTCATTGAATTCAAACTGCTTGCCTGAGCCGGATTTGGCCTTTGCCGAGCGATGTGTTAATAGTGTCCTCTTTTGAATCAGGGAGGTGATCCGAGTGTTTGAGATAGCGAGCCTGCGAGAGGGCATGATGCACGGGGTCGAGCTGTTCCAGCTGCTGCTGGAGATCATCTCCATCGCCTGCGTGGTGATAGGGTTGGGCAAGACCCTCTGGCTGGCGGCGCGGGTGCGGGATCATGAACCGGGCTTTCCCCACATCCGGCTCTGTTTCGGCAGCTGGCTCATTCTGGCGCTGGAGTTCCAGCTCGCCGCCGACATCCTGGCCACCACGGTGGCACCGAGCAAGGAGGAGCTGATCCGCCTCGCCATCATCGCGGTGATCCGCACCTTCCTGAACTACTTCCTTGGCAAGGAGCTGGAAGCCCAGACCGAGCGCCAGCAAGACAAGGCAGAGCGCCAGCTGGAACAGCGCAGCGAACAGGCCAAGGTCGCCCAATAGCCTGCTTTCCTTGCCCGGCATCCGCGCTGGGTACCGTGCCATCCCGCCCCCCCGTGGCTCGGGATGGCCCAGTTGTGATCCTCCCCTCACTTCTGACAATCAGCCACCAATGGAACCCTTTTCAAGGTTTTCACTGCCCTGTTGACTTCCCGCGCATCTGCGTAAGATAGACATTATCCTCCCCCAACCGGCCCAGTTGATGAACCCGCAACCTCTCCACACACCCGACATCGATCTCGATAGTTGCGTCATCTACCAGATCTACCCCATGAGCTTTCAGGACAGCGACGGCGACGGCATGGGCGACATCAACGGCATCCGCCAGCGTCTCGGTTATCTGGCCACCCTGGGGGTCGACATGCTGTGGCTCACCCCCCTCTATCGCTCCCCCAAGCGGGACAACGGCTACGACGTGGCGGACTACCGCGCCATCGACCCCGCCTTCGGCACCCTGGCCGAGATGGAGCAGCTGATCGCCGAGGCGGCCGCTCACGGCATCGGCATCATGATGGATATCGTCGCCAACCACACCTCCACCGAGCACGCGTGGTTTGTGCAGGCGCTGGCAGGCGACCCCCGCTATCAGGCCTATTACGTGTTTCGCGATCAGGCCTTCGTCGATGCCCACCCGGTTACCTCGATTTTTGGCGGTAGCGGCTGGCAATACGTGCCGGCGCTGGATTGCTACTACCTGCACAACTTCGACGCGAGTCAGGCCGATCTGGACTGGGACAACCCGGCGGTGCGGGTCGAGATGGCAGAGGTAATCCACTTCTGGCTGGGCAAAGGAGTAAAGGGATTTCGCTTCGATGTGATAGATATGGTCAGCAAGAGCTGGTCGCCCCTCGCCATGAGCAACGGCCCCCGTCTGCACGACTATATCCGCGAGCTCAATGCCGAGAGCTTCGGCGGCCAGGGGATCATCACGGTGGGGGAGACCTGGGGAGCGGACCTCACCCATATGCAGAACTATTCGAACCCCGATGGCAGCGAGTTCAGCATGGTATTCAACTTCGAGCACCTGGGGTTGGGGCAGGACAAGTGGTCATCCCGCTTCGACCCCCTCGCCTTCAAATGGGCCATGGCCCGCCACCAGCAGGGGCTGCACGGGCGGGGCTGGAACAGCCTGTTTCTCGGCAACCACGACCTGCCCCGCGCCGTCTCCCGCTTTGGCGACGACAGCCCGAAGTGGCGGGAAACCAGCGCCAAACTGTGGGCCATGGTGCTGCATCTGATGCAGGGCACCCCCTTCATCTATCAGGGGGAGGAGCTCGCCATGACCAACCGCCACTGGCAGCCGGGAGAGCTGCGCGATGTGGAGGCGATCAACTACCGCGCCAGTCAGGCGGGGCTGGACCCTGCCGAGCTCGCTCGCCGCCTCGATGCTATCGGCCGCGACAACGCCCGCACCCCGATGCAGTGGGATGCCGGCCCCAGCGCGGGCTTCAGCACGGCCACCCCCTGGATTGCCCTCAACACCAATAACCTAGAGATCAACGCCGCCGAGCAGCTGGCCCGCCCCGATTCGCCGTTTCACTGCTATCGCCAGCTCATCGCCCTGCGCAAGGCCCACCCCGTCATTCGCCACGGTGACTTCGAGCTACTGGATGGGGACGACCCGGAGCGCATCGGCTATCGCCGCTGCTGGCAGGATCCGGCGAGTGGAGAACGGCACACCCTGCTGCTGCTTGCCAACCTCACTGACCACCCCCTGGTCATGCCGCACTTTGACCAGGTGGAGGCAGGTGCCCCCCTGCTGATCAGCAACTACCCGGGGCAGCCCGCCGCCACCTTTGCCCCCTATCAGGCGGCGGCCTGGCTGCTGCCAGCAAGGGAGTAACGGCACTCCCTGGCTCGGCGCCAGCCTTCGTCAAGGGGGCTGGCCCCTGTGCTTCCCCCTGCTTATTCCCCTCCCGCTGACCTTGCCGACCCGCACCGGCGATTTACTCACTTAAAAACTTCGCATTTAACGGCTCGTACGACACCGATTTGAAATATCCGAACCGGCCTCGCTATCGACAATTGAAATAGTGCAACACCCTGTTTTTGCTGGAAATAAACAGCATCAAAAAAGACTCGTTTGTCATCAAGTGACTATATTCAACGCGGTTTAGCCTGGGTTAAAAGTCAATTCAGATTTGCGCCCTTGTGGTTCTTGGCGAGCCCCTTATGGTTTCCATCCGAAGCGTGCGGCGCAGCGCCGTACGCCGACGTTCAGGCTTGCGGGCACCAACCCGCCATAACAACAGGACATCATCATGCGCAAAACCGGTGTGGCACTCGCCATCTCCAGCCTCTTCTGGTTCCACTCGGCCATGGCGGCCCCTCTGCTCTTCCCGGACGACCCCGCCCTCACTAACGGCCAGCACTCCCCCGCCCTCGAGCGCAGCTTCCAGCTGGCCCAGGACGATCTGGGCAACCGGATCCACCAGCTCCACCTGCCCCTCCAGACCGAGCCGGAACTGGTGGCGGAGCTGGAGCAGATCGGCAGGGAGCAGGGCTTTTCGGTCAGCACCCACGCTGACATGTACGCCTGGACCGAGGACAACATGTGGCTGTCGCGCGATGGTGCCCTCGTCTTCCGTCCCCTGGCGCCGCTGGCCGACAAGGGGCGCTACCACGCCTTCGTCACCGCCCTCACCGAGCAGAGCCCGGAGGCCGAGCAGGAGGGGCACCACAGCCTCGGCAGCCAGGATTCCCAGGGGCTGGATGATTACATGCTCTCCCAGGCCAACAGCTTCGCCGAGGCGCAGGGACGCGAGCTCATCCCCACCTTCTCCATCATCGATGGCGGCAACATGCTGACCGGCCAGCGCCCAGACGGTACCCCCTATGCCCTGATCGGTCGCGACGCCCTGCTGCAAACCACCCTGCACCACAGCCGGCTGGATAGCGAGCGTATCGCCACCCGCCAGCAGAAGATGGAGCGCGACGGCGAGTTTCGGCTGCAACTCAGCGAAGAGGAGTGGCTGGGCAGCCCTCATACCTTCCAGAAGGGCCATGACACCGAGGTGGACCTCATCCTGCTGGAGGCGGCCAACCTGCTGCCACAGGGGCTGGATGAACCGCAGCGCCATGCCTTTGCCAGAACCGCGCGCGCCAAGGCCGAGCTGGCTCAGTACGAGGTGAACTGGGCGACCCGCCAGGCGGCGGAGCAGCGCATGTTTCTGAGCACTCAACAGGGGGAGCGCATCGCCGAGCGCTATCGCGCCATCCACGGCCAGCCGCTGCCGGCCTCCTTCGACCTGCTGGCCCAGCTCAAACGGGAGTACGCAGGGCTGGTGGTAACCGCCGAACTGCACGCCGACTTCGGCGATGAGCAGATAACCGATGCGCTGCAGACGCTGACGGCCGATACCGCCACCCTGACCCGGCTTGGCCGCATGTTGCAGGCCGGCGGCTATCAGCGAACTGGGCTGACCGGGGCCGAGCAAGCGCACCAGACCCGCCGCTTCCTCGCCATGATGGCCATCAGCCAGCGCCTGATGGCGCAGGAGCTCAAGGTGGCCGAGCGGGATCTGGTGATCCTGGCCCAGCCCGGTTTCCACCTCGACATGGCCATGCGCCCGCTGGCCGATGGCCGCATCCTCTTCAATGATCACGCCGCCAGCGCGGCGCTGATCGAGCAGGTGCTGGCCAGCGATGCCACCCTGAGCGACAGCGAGCGGCAGGAACTGGCCAAGAGCGTGACCGACCTGCGCCAGCAGGGCGAGCGCTGGCACAAGATCCATGCCCTTATCCATCAGCAACTGAGCGATGCCGGCCTGACCCCCATCGCCACCCCGGGCGCCTTCAGCGTGGGCAAACGGCCGGTGAACTGGATGAACGGCATCATGGGCACCCGTCAGCAGCCCTTCTACATCACCAATGCCGCCAGCATAACCCCCCTCAATGAAGTGTTCGCCGCCTGGTTGCAGCGCGAGGTGGCCGGGCTCACCCCCTATTTCGTGGGGCAGGCTGCCAGCAACCGACGGGACGGCTTGAACCAGGCGGAGGCCCTGCTGCGCGGCAGCGGCGGGCTGGACTGCATCACCCTGCACCACGAGTAGTGCGAGGGTCGCAGATTTGACTCACCGGCAAATTCTGGGTATTTTGCGACCAGAATTTTTATTGGACCGCTTTTCAATGTTGTACATCCTGTTCAAATGCTCGGTCAGGAGGCTGTGCTCCGTGCACTAACACGATGAAGTGTTGCCCGGAGCCCATCGACTGAATCTTCATCAGCTGCGCGAATGCCCTCTCTTTGGGAGGCTGCCCCGCATCTGATGAAAACAGGAGACACAGGCCGGCGAGATGCTTCATCGCCGGCCTTTTTGTCTCTGCCATTTGGCAGCGTTTCACCTTGCTGAGACGGGGGGCCGGTACGTCGCGTACCTGCCCCCCGTTTTTTTATGGATGTTACAACCATGAGTGTGCTCACTATCCACAACCTGACCTATCACATCGGCGACAAGACCCTGTACCAGCAGGCGAGCTTTCGTCTCAACGCCGGCGAGCATGTCTGCCTCACCGGCCACAACGGCGCCGGCAAGAGCACCCTGCTCCAGCTGATCCAGGGGGAGCGTCTGCCAGACGGCGGCGACATCCTCTGGCAGCCCGGCATCAAGGCGGGCTATCTCGACCAGCACGCCGCGCGGGATGGCCACCTCACCCTGCGGGGCTACCTGCAGTCGGTATTCGCCGACCTCTATGAGGCGGAAGCCGAGATGCTGGCCCTCTACGCCGACCCCAAACTGGGGCCGCAGCAGCTGGCCCGGGCGGCCGATCTGCAGGCGCACCTGGAGAGCCAGGGTTTTTACCAGTTAGATCCGCGCATCGACGAGGTGGCGGCCGGCCTCGGTCTGACCCAGCTCGGCATGCAGACCCGGCTAGCCAGTTTAAGCGGCGGCCAGCGCCACAAGGTGATGCTGGCCGGCCTGCTGCTGCGCACGCCGGAGGTGCTGCTGCTCGACGAGCCGACCAACTACCTGGACACAGCTCACGTCGACTGGCTGGCAGGCTATCTGGAGCGCTTCCCCGGCGCCTTCCTGGTGGTCTCCCACGACCGCGCCTTCGTCAACCGCATCGCCACCGCCATCGCCGACATCGACCGCCAGCAGATCCACACCTATCGCGGCAACCTCGACCAGGCGCTGGCCCAGAAGGGCGCCGCCGAGACGCTGCACGCCCGTCAATACCAGGCCCAGCAGCGGCAGATCGACAGGCTCGAGCAGTTCATCGCCAAGAACGGGGCCGGGGTCAACGCCAGCATCGCCAACGGCCGCAAGAAGCAGCTGGCGCGCATCGAGCGACTGGCGGCCCCCGAGCAGGCCAAACCGGTCACCCTCAGCTTTCGCGCCGCCCAGGGGGGCCAGCCGCAACTGCTGACCGCAAGCGAGCTGGAGATCGGCTACCACCAGCCCCTGCTGGCGCCGCTCAGCCTGCAGCTGCGCCGCGGCGAGAAGGTGGTGATCGCCGGCTTCAACGGCATCGGCAAGTCGACCCTGCTCAACACCCTGACCGGCCGCCTCGCCCCGCTCGCCGGTGAACTGGCCCTGGCCCCCGGCCTCAAGTCGGGTTACTTCGAGCAGGCGTTGCACTGGCCCGATCCCGCGGTCACCCCGCTGGCTCTGGTCAAGGCGGCCGCCCCCGGGCTGGATGACAAGGGGGCCCGCCAGCAGCTGGCGCGCCTTGGCATCGGCGGCAAGCTGGCCATCCAGCCCATCAGTGCCCTGAGCGGCGGTGAGCAGACCCGGGTCAAGCTGTGCCGACTGGCGCTGCAGCCCACTCATCTGCTGATATTGGATGAGCCGACCACCCACTTGGATGCCGCCACCAAGGCCGCCCTGCGCCAGGCCCTGTGCGACTACCCGGGCAGCGTGCTCGCCGTCTGCCACGAGCCGGCCTTTGTGGCCGACTGGCCGGATCGGGTGGTAGACATCCAGCATTTCGCCGCCGTGTCGACCCAAGCTTAAGGAATAAAAGTTATGTTGCTGAAAGTACTGCTGTTTTTGATTGCGTTTCTGGTCGGGGCCGATGAGCTGATGCTGGGCCCCCTGCTCGCCCCCATCGGCGCCGAGCTGGGGGTCGCTCCGGAGCGGGTGACCCTGTTCATCACCGCCTACAGCGTGGCGCTGGCCCTCATCGCCCCCCTGCTCGGTGGCCTGTCGGATCGCCGCGGCCGGCTGCTGGTGATGCTGCCGGCCTCTCTGCTGTTTGGCGCCGCCTCGGTGGCCACCGGCCTGGTGGCGAGCTTCGAGGTTGGGCTGGCGACCCGGGTGATCACCGGGCTGGCCAGTGCCGGCATGCTCCCCATCGCCTTCGCCATGGCGGCGGACGGGGCACCGGCCGACGCCATGAAGCGCATCGCCTGGGTACAGTCGGGGCTCACCCTCGGCATGATCTCGAGCCCGGCGGTGGGCGCCCTGCTGGCCCAGCTCAGCAGTTGGCGCACCCCCTTCATCGTGCTCGGCCTCTGCGCCTGGGCCGTGGCGGCGGCCTTGGCCTGGCTCACGGCGCGCACGCCGCAGGTTCATGCCAGCGGCACACACCCCGCGGTGCAGGGCTCGGTGCTGGCCATTCCGGGGGCACTCGGTGCCCTGCTCGCCATGGGGTTGGGACTGGGGGGTGGCATCGGCCTGTTCAACCTGGTTGGCCAGCACCTGCACGACAGCCAGGGGCTGCCTGTCTGGTCGGTGGGGCTGCTCTACGGCGCCCTTGGCGTTATCAGCGTGGTCGGCAACGTGCTGATGCCGCGCCTGGCCGGCTATGTGGAGAGCGGCCGACCCCTGATGCGCGGCGCCCTGGTGGTGTGCGCCCTGGTCAGCGCCTTCTTCTACCTCTATCCGGCCGACAGCCTGGCCAGCCTCGCCCTGCCGCTGGGCCTGTGGGCGCTGGCCGGCGGCATCGGCTCACCGGCGCTGCAGGGTTACATCGCCCAGCTCGCCCCGGCCCAGCGCGGCATGCTGATGTCGCTGGCCATGACCCTGATGCACCTCGGGGTAGCGCTCTGGTCCGCCGTCGCCGGCTTTGCCTACAGCGCCGGCCCCACGGCCATGGCCCTGCTGGCCCTGTTGCTGTTTGGCGGGGCCATCCTCGCCCTGCGCCCGGTGCAGCTGCCGGGCTGAGTACAACAGGCACAATGACAAGAGGGCTCCCGCGGGAGCCCTCTTCATGACCTCTGCCATGTGGCAGACGACGCCTGGTAACCAGCCCCTTCACAAGCCGGGGAAGTGCATCACCCAGGGATGGCGCTCACTCTGCCGGCCACAGGGACAACAGCTGCTGCACGGCCCGATCGGCCTGCTCTGCGCTGGCAAAGTTGGCAAACCCCATCATCACCCCCCTTTGCTGCGCCGGGTTCATGTACCAGCTACTCAGGGCATGCAACGCCAGCCCATTGGCTTGGGCGACCTCAACCAACTGCTGATCCGTCACGCCCCCGGCAACCTGCGCCAATAGCTGGATCCCGCCAGCCTGCGGCTGCACCCGCAACCGGTCGCCCAGGCGGGTGGCCAAGGCATCGACCAGATAACCATGCCGCTCGGCATAGACTCTGCGCATCTTGCTCAGGTGGCGGGTGAAATGCCCCTGATCCATGAAGTCTGCCAGGGTGGCCTGCAGCACCGGATTACCCGCGCCGGGCAGCTGCGCCACCAGCTCGCGAAAACGGGCGACCTGTGCCTCGGGCACCACCAGATAGGCCAGCCTAAGGCCGGGGTAGAGCACCTTGCTGAAGGTCCCCGTGTAGAGCACGCGCCCCTGATGATCCAGGCTCTTGAGGGGGGGCAAGGGCCGGCCGTGGTAGCGAAACTCGCTGTCATAGTCATCTTCGATGATCCAGGCGTTGCGCCGCTCCGCCCACTCCAGCAGCGCCAGTCGACGCGGCAGGCTGAGGGCCACCCCCATCGGGCTCTGGTGGGTGGGGGTGACCACCGCAAACCGGGCCTCGCCGGCGGTTTGCTCACCCTGGCTGACATCCATGCCGTGCATGTCGACGGGCACCGGGTGCAACCGCAGGCCCGCCTGCTGCAAAAACTGGCGCGCATGAAAATAGCCTGGCTCTTCAAACCAGCCCAGATCTCCCGCTCGCAGCAGGGCGCGGCACACCAGATCCAGCGCCCCCCGATAACCAACCGTGATGAATACCTGTTCGTGGCTGCAGCGGATCCCCCGTGAAATGCCCAGATAGGTGGCGATGGCGCGGCGCAGGGCCGGGTGCCCGGCAGGATCCGGCGTCACCATCTCCATATTGCGCAGATGCCGGGTGGCAAGCCGGGCCCAGCTCTTGCGCGGGAACAGATCCAGCGCGGGCACGCCCAATTGGAACGGCAGGATTTCGCTGTGAGGGATCCCCTGGGTCGGCGCAGGTGTGGCGGCGGGTCGGGGAGAGGGGGGCGCCTCGACGAGCCTGTTCAGCCCGGCGGCAACCACAGTGCCCGCGGCACCACGGGATATCAGATACCCTTCACCGATCAGCATCTGATAGGCCATTTCAACCGTGCCACGCGCAAGGTTGAGTTCGCTTGCCAGACTGCGCACCGAGGGTACACGGTCACCGGCGTTCAAGGCTCCGCTCGCGATGGCATGGCAATAGCGCTGGTATATCTGCAGATAGAGCGGGGTTGCCTGCTCCCGGCTGAGGTTCAGATCCTGAATGTCCATGAGAGGGGTCCATGAAATATGGCTCTGTATTCTATCACTTCCGTTGTTTATCCATTATCCACTCCTGTTGGCATCACGATAGAAGAGCAGCATGACAATATTGGCTGATAACACCCTGTACCATGAAAACATGGTATATGGCGCCATCACGGGCGTGCATTGGCTGACCGCTATTTGCTGATCAGCGTCAGCTTGTCAGTGGTAAAGGTGGTCGTACCGTGGCCATCTGTCGCCGACTTTATTTCATCAGCTTCGGCATTGAATTTTTCGGCAGACAAGGTGACCTTGCCAGAATATTCCATGCCATCCTGGCTTTTTCTGACCGAATCGGCAGAGACAGTCACAGACTCATTATCATTTACCTTCAATATGACATTGCCGGTAAACTCCTGAACCGTTCTGGTTTTATCTGCAGATATTTCCATGGCCATGGCCGAGGAGGTAAATAACAGTGAAAGAGACAGCAGCGCCGCCTTATTAACAGTGAACTCGAACACGACACACTCTCCTTGGTATAGCGCTATCAGTTGGCGTATTTTTTATACAAGCCTGCGTGATACGTCAAGATTAAAATCCGTCGCCTCCCGCCCGTCTTTATATCACGCTGTGGCCGAATTATCTCTGCCAGCCTGCCGGTTGTCGGCAATCAATAAAAGGGAGTCAAAGGAAATCCAATTACTCCCTGTTATCTGTATGGACTACTCCATATGACCATTCTTGTCCCTGTTACCCCTTGGCCGCTTTTTTTATCCTCACATTATCAACCTAGCGCTCAGTTAAAGGGGAAATAAAACATATGCATTACCTGCCCTCCTTGCTGAGATATTCCCTGGAATAGATTGGCCCACCTCTCGCCGGCCCCGATTGCTGGGAGCCGACACTCGGTCACTGCGGCCCCTCGCTCATGGCGGCATGACGGGTTGCCCCGCGCAGGATATCGCGCCGCGGTTATCTGAATAGACCCGAATCAAGGTGGTTTTCCGCCCTATCAAGCAGGAATATCAGTATGCCCTTACCTTCCAGGATCGCGGACGAGAGCCGCGAGCACATCATGGTGCAGCGCCCTCACTCACTCTGTGTGCTCCCCCCGCTGGCCGCGCTCGGCTATCCGTTTCTGTTAGTGATCTTCAACACATTGGTCGGCCAGAACGGCGCTGCCAGTCTGCTCGGCGCCCTGCTCTCGCTGCTGCTGGCCTTGGCCGTTCCCCTGGCGGGGCTGATCGTCGCCAATCGGCCCGGCATCACCACAGGCATGCGTCGACTGGCCTATCTGAGCGTGGCGGCCCCCAGCCTCTATGTCCTGCTCGGAGTGGTGCAGACGCTGGTCGGCAGCCCGCTGCCCGATGTGCTGGTGTGGTCTCTGTTCTGGGTTGGCGCCATGCTGCTGGGGTGGGAGTCACACCAGACAGAGGCAGTGCAGGCCCGTCCCGTGAGCGGACTGGGACGCTGGCGCGTCGCCCATGGCATCAGCGCACTGGTGCTCTGTTGCTATGTACTCTTTCATCTGGCCAATCACCTGACCGGGTTGGTCGGCCCCGAGCTTCACGCCCGGGTCATGGAGGCGGGTCGCACCGTCTACCGGGCCGGCGTTGTCGAACCCCTGCTGGTGGCGGCGTTTCTCTTTCAGGTCGGCTCAGGTCTCTATCTTGCCTGGCGCTGGAGCAGTACCCGGCATGGCTGGCTGACCACCTTCCAGATCGCCTCTGGCGTCTATCTGTCGGTGTTCGTGCTGGGGCACATGAACTCGGTGTTCATCTATGCCCGCAGCTTACTCGGCATACCGACCGACTGGAGTTTTGCCACCGGTGGTGAGGCGGGCCTGCTGATGGATCCCTGGAACATTCGCCTGGTGCCCCACTACACCCTCGGCGTCTTCTTCGTACTGGCGCATCTGCTGGCCGGGTTGCGAGTGGTGCTCGCGGCCCACGGCGTGGCAACGAGCCGCATCAGGCTGCTGTGGTACACCGGACTGGCCGGCTCGGCAGCCCTCGCGCTGGCCATCATTGCCGGTATGGTGGGCGTCAGAATATAAGAGAGAAGAGATGTTAAATCATGGCTTGTGCGGCTTTAAATAATATTGATGCCTGACCATGAAATATTTCACCGTTCATATTTTGTTGAAATAAATTCGATAAACGACCGGTCCTTTTCGCTTGAACCATCAGTCCCAAAGGAGTGTAGATAATGAAAAAGCATATATTTATGACGGCTTCCGCATTGGTGACCATGCTGACCAGTTATGCCACATTGGCGGACGTCAACTTATATGGCCCCGGCGGGCCGCACACCGCCTTGATCAAGGTGGGCAACGCCTTTGAAGCGGAGACGGGGATCAAGGTGAACGTCCATTTCGGGCCGCAGGCGACCTGGAATGACGATGCCGGCAAAAACGCCGACATGCTGTTCGGCGCCTCCGAGCAATCGGCTTTGGCGATCGCCACCGACCATCAGCAGCAGTTCGACATCAACAAGATTACCCCGCTCTACCTGCGCCCGGCCATCATTCTGGTCAAGAAGGGCAACCCCAAGAATATCCAGGGTTTGACTGACCTGACCAAGCCAGGCATCGGCATAGTGGTACCTGAAGGAGCCGGCGTCAGCAATACATCGGGAACCGGGGTGTGGGAAGACATGATAGGTCGCACCGGTGACATCAAGCTGGTGGCCGATTTTCGAAACAACATAGTGCAATACACCCCCAACAGCGGCAGTGCCCGCAAGGCGTTTCAGGAAGATCCCAACGTCGATGCCTGGATCACCTGGATTGACTGGGCCAGGAGCAACCCGGACGTGGGCGACGTGGTGGCGATTGAAGAGCAGCTGGTGGTATATCGGGATGTGAACATAGTCCTTAACAAGAATCCGAGCCAGGATGCGGTACTTTTCGCCGAATATTTGAAAGGGGAAAAATCAAAGCAGATTTTTCAGCAGCTGGGCTGGTCCGACAAATTTTAATGACAAGAGAATGATGACCTTCTGATGACTATTATTGCATGCCAGTGCAGGGACGCATTGGCATCTATTTCCCCATAAACAGGATGGTCTGATTCACCAGATATTTATTTTGGCAATGCCGACTCTTGCTTAATAAATATGAAGCCTTAATTCATCGAGCGGATAAATTTGAAGATTGACAATCACAACCGCGAGACATTACTCATATTAACGTTCCATCACATATTTTCTTGCCGCAACATTGATTCACCCCAGCGCAGGATCAGAGAATTCACCGTCACAGGCCAGTGACACAAATTGCCACAAGGAAGGGCACAGCACGCTTTCGCTCCCCCCGGGGCAAGGCCCGGTCTCTTTTGTCGTTTGCGTACCCACGCCGACTGTGCAACCAAGGTTTGAGAATGAAACACGACATGCTAACGACGGACGCCAACAGCGCCGTTGCCTCCGTGGTTTATCGCACCAGCGAAGTGATCGCCATCTATCCCATCACCCCCAGCTCCACCATGGCCGAGCAGTCGTCGGCCTGGGCGAGCCAAGGCAGTGCCAACCTGTGGGGGGATGTGCCGCGAGTGGTGGAGATGCAGTCGGAGGGGGGCGCCATCGCCACCGTCCACGGCGCCCTGCAGACCGGAGCGCTGGCGACCTCGTTCACCTCGTCCCAGGGGCTGCTGCTGATGATCCCCAACCTCTACAAGCTGGCGGGTCAACTCATCCCCTTCGTGCTGCACGTGGCGGCGCGCACCGTGGCGACCCACGCCCTGTCGATCTTCGGTGACCACTCGGACGTGATGGCGGTGCGCCAGACCGGCTGCGCCCTGCTCTGCGCCAGCAACGTGCAGGAGGCGCAGGACTTCGCCCTCATCTCCCAAATCGCCAGCCTCAACAGCCGGCTCCCCTTCATCCACTTCTTCGACGGTTTTCGCACCTCCCACGAGATAGCCAAAATAGTGCCGCTCGCTGACGACACCCTGCGCGCCCTGCTGCCCGAGGCGGCGATCCAGGCCCATCGGGAGCGGGCGCTGACCCCCGACAAGCCGGTCATTCGCGGCACCGCCGCCAACCCGGACACCTACTTCCAGTGCCGGGAGGCGAGCAACCCCTGGTATGACGATGGCTATCGCCACGTGAGCGAGGCGATGGACGCCTTCGGCGCGCAGACCGGCCGCCACTACCGGCCGTTCGAATACCTGGGTCACCCAGAGGCCGAGCGGGTGCTGGTGCTGATGGGGTCCGCCATCGGTACCTGCGAGGAGGTGATCGAACATCTGCTGGCCCAAGGGGAGAGGGTGGGGCTGGTGAAGGTGCGCCTCTACCGCCCCTTCTCGGCCGCGCACCTGCTGGCGGTCATTCCCGCGAGCGCCAGCAAGATAGCGGTGCTGGATCGCACCAAGGAGCCGGGCGCCCAGGCCGAGCCCCTCTATCTGGACGTGATGGCGGCGCTGGCCGAGGCGGTCAGCCGGGGTGAGCGGGTCAGCTTGCCGCGGGTCATCGGCGGGCGCTACGGCCTCTCTTCCAAGGAGTTCGGCCCGGCCTGCGTGCAGGCGGTGTTTGACGAGCTGGCGCTGGCTAACCCGCGCCCGCGCTTCACCGTCGGCATCTTTGACGACATCACCGGCCTCTCCCTGCCGCTGCCGACCTCAGTACCCCCGGCCAGCCACCTCAAGCTGGAGGCACTATTTTACGGCCTTGGCAGCGACGGTACCGTGTCGGCGGCCAAGAACAGTATCAAGATCCTCGGCAACCACACCGAGCTCTACCCCCAGGGCTACTTCGTCTACGACTCCAAGAAGGCGGGTGGCCTCACCATCTCCCACCTGCGGGTGGGAACGCGGCCATTGCAGTCGGCCTACCTAGTGGAGGAGGCAGACTTCGTCGGCTGCCACCAGTGGCAGTTCATCGACCTTTACCAGATGGCGGAACGGCTCAAGGCGGGGGGCATCTTCCTGCTCAACAGCCCCTATGGTGCGGCCGAGCTCTGGGGCCGCCTCCCCCTCGAGGTACAGCATGCCCTGCGCGAGAAGGGTGCCCGCCTCTACACCATCAACGCCGCCAAAATTGCCCGCGACTGCCAGCTCGGCCAGCGCATCAACACCGTCATGCAGATGGCCTTCTTCCAGCTCACCACCATCCTGCCGCTGGATGAGGCCATCCGGTTGCTGAAACAGGCCATCGCCAACAGCTACGGCAGCAAGGGGCAGGCGCTGGTCGAACGCAACTGGCAAGCCCTCGCGGCCACCAGTACTGCCCTGACCCAGGTGCCCCTCGGCGAGGTGGAGGCCGGCAGTCGGCCCCGTCCGCCGGTGGTCTCCCCCAAGGCGCCGGACTTCGTGCAAACCGTCACCGCCGCCATGCTGGCAGGGCTTGGCGACAGCCTGCCGGTCTCCGCCTTCCCGCCAGACGGCACCTGGCCGGTGGGCACCACCCGCTGGGAGAAGCGCAACATCGCCAAGGAGGTGCCCATCTGGCAGGCAGACCTCTGCACCCAGTGCAACTACTGCGTGGCCGCCTGCCCCCACTCTGCCATCCGCGCCAAGGTGGTGGACAAGGCGGCCATGGCCGATGCGCCGGCCACCCTGGACGCGCTGGATGTGAAGGCCCGCGACATGCGCGGTCAGCACTACGTGCTGCAGGTGGCGCCGGAGGATTGCACCGGCTGCAACCTCTGCGTCGAGGTGTGCCCGGCCAAGGATCGTGCCGATCCGAATCGCAAGGCGATCAACATGGAATCGCGGCTGGATCACCTCGAGGCCCAGAAGGCCAACTACGACTTCTTCCTGGACTTGCCCGAGCGCAGCGCCGAGCAGCTGGAGCGCATCGACATCCGCACCTCCCAGCTCATCTCGCCGCTGTTTGAATACTCCGGCGCCTGCTCCGGCTGCGGCGAGACCCCCTATATCAAGCTGCTGACCCAGCTCTACGGGGACAGGTTGCTCATCGCCAACGCCACCGGCTGCTCGTCGATTTATGGCGGCAACCTGCCCAGCACACCCTATACCACCAACGCCGACGGGCGTGGCCCGGCCTGGGCCAACTCCCTGTTCGAGGACAACGCCGAATTTGGCTTGGGCTTTCGACTCACCGTGGATCAGCATCGCGAGCGGGTACGTCGCCTGCTGGCTAGCCTGGGGGACGCCGTCCCGGCCGAACTTCAACAGGGGCTGCAGGACGCCAGCCTGCCGGTCGCCGAGCAGCGGGCCCATATCGCGCTGTTGCGCGCCCTGCTGCAGGGGCGCGGCGACGCAGCGGCCCGGGAGCTGGCCCGTGATGCGGACTACCTGGTGGAAAAATCGGTCTGGCTCATCGGCGGCGACGGCTGGGCCTACGACATCGGCTACGGCGGGCTGGATCACGTGCTGAGCCTGGGGGAGAACATCAACGTACTGGTGCTCGACACCCAGTGCTACTCCAACACCGGCGGTCAGCAGTCCAAGGCCACCCCGCTCGGCGCCATCACCAAGTTTGGCGAGCAGGGCAAGCGCAAGGGGCGCAAGGATCTCGGTGCCAACGTGATGATGTACGGTCACGTCTACGTGGCGCAGATCTCCCTCGGCGCCCAGATGAACCAGACGGTGAAGTCGATCCAGGAGGCGGAGGCCTACCCGGGCCCCTCCCTCATCATCGCCTACAGCCCCTGCGAGGAGCACGGCTACGATCTGGCCCAGAGCCACGAGCAGATGAAGCAGCTGACCGCCACCGGCTTCTGGCCGCTCTACCGCTACGATCCGCGCCGCAAGGAGGAGGGCAAGGCGCCGCTGGCACTGGACTCTCGCGCCCCCAGCGCGTCGCTGGCCGACACCCTGCAGCAGGAGCCCCGCTTCGAGCGCCTCACCCGCCAGCTGCCGGAGGTGGCCAGCCGGCTCTATGAAGAGGCGCAGGAGGATGCCCACCGCCGCTTCGCCTGGCTGAGCCAGCTGGCCGGCAAGGAGGCGCCGGCGCAGGAGTAAGCGCTCAAGTTGCCACCAATAAAGAGGGCTCCCCGCGGGGAGCCCTCTTTTATCGGCTGGCGGCCATCAGGCGGGCATGTCGGCCAGCTCGTGGCGCTTCAACGCCAGCAGGGTGACCAGCAGGGCGGCACTGGCGATCAGCGCCATGCCGATATAGGTGGCGCTGAAGCCGGGCGCCAGCTCGACCGGGCTCAGGCTGGCCAGGTTGTGGCTGCTGCCCGCCGGCAGGACGGAGTGGAACAGCACGGCGCAGATGGCCACCCCGACCGCCCCGCCCAGCTCGCGGCCAAAGTTGAACAGCGACATGCCGATGCCGCGATCTTCCCGCGGCAGGGCGTTTTGCACCACCACCGAGAGCGCGGGCAGCACCAGGCCAAGGCCGATGCCGGCAAACGCCAGCCCCAGCCTGATCCAGACGTCGAAGTGGATCTGCCACAGGGCCAGCGCCGCCAGGGCGAACCCCACCACCACGAAACGCTTGTAGTAGCCGGTGTGACCGATCAGCTTGCCGCCGACGAAGGCCCCCGCCGTGATGCAGACCATGAAGATCACCATGATCTCGCCGCTGTCGCTGGCGCTCATCCCCTTCTGCCACTGCATCTGCAGCGGCAGGTAGACCAGCACGGCGAACATCAGCAGTTGCGAGGCCAGCGCCAGCAGCACGCTCACCAGATAACCGGGCTGACGCGCCAGGTGGGCCGGCAAGATGGGGTCATGGGCCCGCCGCTCGATCAGCACCAGCAACAGCAGGGCCACCACCAGCGCGGCCGCGAGCCAGATGGCGGGCAGCGCCGCCTCTGGCGAGAGCAGCAACAGGGTGAGAGTGGTGACAGTGATGAGCAGCGCCGCCCCCTTCCAGTCGAAGCGGCTGTGACGACGCACATTGAGGTGGCCCAGGTTGCGGTTCACCAGCCAGAGGGCGATGGCCCCGAGTGGCAGGTTGATCCAGAAGATCCAGCGCCAGCTGAGCTGCTCGGTAAAATAACCGCCGAGCAAGGGGCCGGCAATGCTGGAAACCGCGTAGACCGCCGAGATGTAGCCCTGATACTTGCCCACCTCCCGCGGCGGTATGCTGTCGGCGATGACGGTGAAGGCGAGCGCGATCAGGCCGCCGCCTCCCAGCCCCTGCAGCACCCGGGCGGCCAGCAGGGTCGGCAGATCCTGGGCCAGGCCGCAGGCCACCGAGCCGGCCAGAAACAGGCCTATACCGATGTTGAGCATGCGCACACGACCGAACATGTCGCTCAGTTTGCCGTAGATGGGCAGGGCGGCGGTGGCCGCCAGCAGGTAGGCGGTGACCACCCAGGTGAGGGCGGCGCCGGCATTGAGCTCGGCCCCTATGATGGGCAGCGGGGTGGTGACTATGCTCTTTTCCAGTGAACCCAGCGCGATCACCAGGGCCACGCTCGAGAAGATGGTTTTGGGGGACATAAGACGGGCTCGCTCCTTTGTTGCTCCAGCGTCTGCGGCGCAGAACTTGTTATTGTCTCATACATCACCGGCAGATGACCAAAACCAGGGCATCCGTGCCGGCAAGCATGACCCCGGTCGCGGCAATGTGCCCCCCGCTCTGGTAGGCTGCCCTTTTACCCCGAGAGGAAGCAGCCCCATGTCCGAGCAGTTCCGGTTTGAGCAGTACGACGCCCTGATTTTCGATATGGACGGCACCCTGGTGGACTCCATGCCGCGCCACCTGGATGCCTGGGAAGCCACCAGCGCCGAGTTTGGCCTGCCCTTCGATCGCGCCCAGCTCAACGAGTACGGTGGCATTCCCACCCGCAAGATCGTCGCCATTCTGGCCGAACAGCATGGGCTGGATATCGATGTGGAGGCCTTCACCCGCCGCAAGGTGGCCCTCTACATGGAGCATATCCAGCAAGTGAGCGTCTTTCCTGCCATGTGGGAGCTGGTCAGGCGCTGCCACGGCAAGGTCCCCATGGGTATCGGCACGGGCTCGCCGCGCAATCAGGCGGAGTCGATCCTCAAAAGTACCGGGCTCGATGCCTATATCCAGGTGGTAGTGAGCGCCGACGACGTGGTCAACCACAAGCCCCACCCCGACACCTTCCTGCAAGTGGCCGAGCAGCTGGGGGCCAACCCCGCCAACTGCCTGGTGTTCGAAGATACCCAGATCGGCCTGCAGGCGGGCCGCGCTGCCGGAATGGAGACGGTACTGGTGCTGGAGGGGGAGCTCTACCAGCGCTAGGCCACACAGCCCTCGCTGCGCCAATGAAAACGCCTCCGCAAGGGAGGCGTTTTGCATGCATCCGTACCGGCATGAGCCGGCCCCGCCTTACATGGCGTTGGTGGATTCGAAGATCTTGTCGGCCGACGCCTCGACGAAGCCCGGGTAGAGCACGCCGTCCGCCTGCGGGTAGCGCAGGGCGAATTCGTAGAAGCAGCTCGGGATGGTGCGCACACCGTCGCTGAAGGCCACGTCCGCCTTGTCGGCCATGGTGGAGGATTGCTCCAGCATCACCTGCGGGTCCCCTTTCACCTCGCCGCCCACGCTGTTGAGCACGAAGCCGGCCGCTTTCAGGGCAGCGTTCACCTGCTCTATGGTGTCGAAATCCCGCAGGCGGTTGATGTTGACGGTGAAGTGGTTGGCGCGATAACCCCAGGCCGCCATCCAGGCCGCATACTCGCTCTCCGCCAGCAGGGTCTGGTAGTCGGCATAGGAGACCTGCCAGGGGGCACCGGCATAGAGGAAGGCGGCGGTATCGGTCAGATGATCTGGCACCTGATCCACCAGCTTGTGGATGATGGCCTGGGCGCCTTCGGAGAGCTCCTCTACCTTCAGCTCGCTGATGAACACCT
Source organism: Aeromonas sp. s5 (assembly GCF_040907865.1). Taxonomy (NCBI): domain Bacteria; kingdom Pseudomonadati; phylum Pseudomonadota; class Gammaproteobacteria; order Aeromonadales; family Aeromonadaceae; genus Aeromonas; species Aeromonas sp. s5. The sequence continues at coordinate 104,927 of NZ_JBFOCO010000023.1, read as the reverse complement.
TGGGAGCGTCCGGATCCTTGTGCTCGAAGTGCTTGGCGTAGAGCTTCTTGGCCTTGAACACGTACTCGCCCTTCTGCTCGTAGCCAAGCGCCAGGAAGTGGGCCGCCAGCTTCTCCAGCCCCAGCTTGGGCAGGTTGTAGGTGCGAAACGCCACGTGATCGTTGACGATGGGCTCGCCGCCCCCCAGCAGGGTGTGCACCTTGTGGGCACTCGGGGTCACCTTGATGTAGTTGTCCCACAGATGACTGAACAGGGTGTCGATATCCTTTTGCATCTCTCTTTCCTTTGATTGCGGGTACAGACAGGGGCACCCTGAGGTGCCCCCTTTTCGTTGTTGTCAGAAGCTCAGGCCGGGAGACAGCTGATCCGGCATGGCAGCCTTGCTGTCTTCGACGGAAGCCACCGGATACGCACAGTAGTCGGCGGCGTAGTAGGCGCTCGCTCTGTGGTTGCCGGAGGCGCCGATGCCGCCGAACGGGGCGGCACTGGAGGCGCCGGTGATGGGCTTGTTCCAGTTGACGATGCCGGCGCGAATGCGCTTGAAGAAGTGGTTCCAGTCCGCCTCGCTGTCGCCGAGCAGGCCGGCCGAGAGGCCGAAGCTGGTGGCGTTGCCCTGGTCGATGGCGGCATCGAAGTCGTCGTAGCGAATGAGCTGCAGCAGCGGGCCGAAGTACTCTTCATCCGGCAGCGCGCTGACCGCGGTCACGTCTATGATGCCCGGGGAGACGAAGCCGGTGCCCGCTTCCAGGTGCTTGAGAATGAGCAGGCTCTCGCCACCGAAGCGCTGCAGGTTGGCTTGCGCCTCGACCATGCCAAGCGCAGCCTTCTCGCTGATCATGGCGCCCATGAACGGCTGCTCGGCGGCGTCATAGAGGCCGACCTTGATCTGGCCGACCACCTCCACCAGGCGCTTGACCAGAGCATCGCCCCGCTCGCCGCGCTCGACAAACAGGCGGCGCGAGCAGGTGCAGCGCTGGCCCGAGGTGATGAAGGCGGATTGCACGATGGCATGGACGGCGCCGTCGATGTCGCTCACCTCTTTCACGATCAGCGGGTTGTTGCCACCCATCTCCAGGGCCAGGATCTTGCCCGGCTGGCCGGCAAACTGCTGGTGCAGGAAGTGGCCGGTGCGGGATGAACCGGTGAAGAAGAGGCCGTCGATGTCCGGGTTGCCAGCCAGCGCCTTGCCGGTGTCCACCTCGCCCTGCACCAGGTTGAGCACGCCCTTGGGCAGTCCCGCCTCCTGCCACACCTTCAGCATGGCTTCAGCCACCATGGGGGTCAGCTCGGAGGGCTTGAACACCACGGTATTGCCGGCGATCAGCGCCGGCACGATGTGGCCGTTGGGCAGGTGGCCCGGGAAGTTGTAGGGGCCGAACACCGCCACCACCCCGTGGGGTTTGTGGCGCACGAACGCCCTGGCGCCCGGCATGGGGTTCTCCACCGTGCCGGTGCGCTCGTCATGGGCGCGGATGGAGATGGCAATCTTGCCCTGCATGGCGGCGACCTCGGTACGGGTCTCCCACAGCGGCTTGCCGGTCTCGCGGGCGATGGTCAGGGCCAGTGCCTCCTTGTGCTCGCCAAGCAGGTCGGCGTAGCGGCGCACGATGGCCAGACGCTCGTCGAGGGCCAGATCGGACCAATGATAGAAGGCATGGCGGGCGGCCTTGACGGCGGCATCGACCTGGGCGGCGCTGGCGGCCTCCCCTTGCCAGATCACCTGATTCTTGGCCGGATCCTTTGATTCGAACGGCTTGCCTTCACCGGCCAGCCACTGACCGTCGATAAACTGCACTAAATGAGTCATCCAATCACTCCCTGTGGTATGCAGGCAGCCGAGGCTGCCTGTTTCATATTCGGTTTCGTCGCCAGCCGGATCAGTCGAGATCGACGGCACGCACCATGTCGCCATCCTGCACCTTGAGCGCCGCCGCCATCTTGGGCGGAATGATGGCCTCGTGCTTGTCGAGATCGACCCGGATGTTGCCGTAGCAGGCGCGGTAGTGCTCGTAGCGGGTGTTGCAGATCAGGTGGGTCTTGCCGCCGATGGGCTCGCCCACCAGTACCCGCAGCTTCTGGCTGCGGCGCACGCTGCGAATGTTCTTCACGTCGCACTCGACGGTGGGGCCGGCATCGAAGATGTCGACATAGCCGCGATTCACGAACCCTTCGTCCTGCAGCATCTTGATGGCCGGGCGGGTCTTCTCGTGGGTCTGACCGATGACGGCGCGCGCCTCGTTGCTCAGCAGATTGACATAGATGGGGTACTTGGGCATCAGCTCGGCGATGAAGCGCTTCTTGCCGATGCCGGTAAGATAGTCGACGGTGGGAAAATCCATCGAGAAGAAATGCTTTTGCAGCCACTCGTAGAAGGGGCTGTGACCATCGCCATCGGAGACGCCGCGCATCTCGGCGAAGACGGTTTCGTCAAACAGCTCGGGGTGTTCGGCCATGAACAGAAAGCGGTGCTTGGAGAGCAGACGGCCGTTGAGCCCCTCGCGGGCGCACTCGCGCAAAAACAGGGTGCAGAGCTCGGAATTGCCGGTGTAGTCGTTGGAGAGGGTGAGCGTCTCCACCACGTTGTAGATGCCGAGCTTGGGGGAAGAGTGCACCACCTTGCCGATGTGATAGTTGTAGAACGGCTGGGACAGACCCACGGCCGCATCGATGGCGCAGGTACCGACCATTTCGCCGGTCTCCAGATCCTCGGCGACGAAGAAATAGAGGCAGTCACCCTTGCCCGCAGGCTTGTCCGAAAAGGTCTGGGTGGAGGCGTCTATCTTGCGCTGCAGCAGTTCATCGTTGACGGGCAACGAGGTCATGCCGGTGCCGGATTCGATGGCACAGGTCTTGAGACCGGCAAAATCTTTTTGCTCGATGGGACGGATAACCAACATAAATGACAACTCCCTTTCATTGACGACAGGTGGGGGCCCGGCTCCTGCCGGGCGGGTTCCCCACCTCAATTTGGATCAGGCGTTAACCACCTGGGCAACCGCTTTCTCGAACCGGGCCAGCCCTTCCTTGATGTCCGCTTCCGGAATCACCAGGGACGGCGCGAAGCGCACCACGTTGGTGCCGGCAACCAGCGCCATCAGACCCTGATCGATGGAGGCCAGCAGGAAATCGCGCGAGCGTCCCTTGTAGTCGTCGTTCAGCACGGCGCCCAGCAACAGACCCTTGCCGCGCACTTCGCTGAAACAGTGGTACTTGGCGTTGATGGCTTCCAGCCCTTCGCGGAACAGTTGCTCGCGCCGCTTGATGCCGCTCAGCACTTCCGGGGTGTTGATCACGTCGATCACCGCCTCGGCCACCGCACAGGCCAGCGGGTTGCCGCCGTAGGTGGAGCCGTGAGTGCCCACTTTCAGGTGGGAGGCGATCTCGGTGGTGGTCAGCATGGCGCCGATGGGGAAGCCACCGCCCAGCGCCTTGGCGCTGGTGAGGATGTCCGGCGTGACGCCCAGACCCATGTAGGCAAACAGATCGCCGGTACGGCCGACGCCGGATTGCACTTCGTCATAGATCAGCAGGGCGTTGTGTTTGTCGCACAGCTCGCGCACCCCTTTGGCAAACTCGTCGGTGGGACGAATGATGCCGCCCTCGCCCTGCAGCGGCTCCATCACCACGGCGCAGGTATTGTCGGAGATGACCTCGGCCAGTGCGGCCAGATCGTTGTAAGCCACGTGGGTGATGTCAGCGGGCTTGGGACCGAAGCCATCGGAGTAGGCAGCCTGGCCACCGACGCTGACGGTAAAGAAGGTACGACCGTGGAAACCCTGATGGAAGGCGATGATCTGGGTCTTGTGGGCGCCAAACTTCTCGATGGCGTAGCGACGGGCCAGCTTGAGGGCGGCTTCGTTGGCTTCGGCACCTGAGTTGCAGAAATAGACCTTGTCGGCGAAGGTAGCGGCGACCAGCTTCTTGGCCAGGCGAAGGGCCGGCTCGTTGGTCATCACGTTGGAGAGGTGCCACAGCTTCTCGCCCTGGGTTTTCAGGGCCTCTACCAGCTTGGGATGGCAATGGCCCAGGCCATTGACGGCGATCCCGCCGGCGAAGTCCACATACTCACGGCCTTCCTGATCCCAGACACGTGACCCTTCACCACGCACCGGGATGATCTTGGCGGGTGCATAGTTGGGAACCATCACTTCATCAAACACTTCACGTGTCACTGCCAACAACTCTGACATATTGCTCTCCTTCGATCTGGCGACAGAATAATCCACCGCCCAAAAGTTAAATCCATGTAAACACATCGGCATTGTCACAGAAAAAAAGCTAAAAGTCTGCAACAAAGCGCGTTACAGGGAACAATGTTCGATTGCCCGTGAGATTTTAGGCAACCGCATTGCATAACGGCTCAGGGGGTGTTGGCAAGAGATAATTTGGACAGGGAGGCAGGTGAATAAAGTGTCAGGGAAAATATTTTTGGCCTCATCACGATTTTGAGAGGCCGATCACGACTTGTCAGGAATTTGCCAGAAAATTGGCCAGCAATTGATGGCCCTGTTCGCTCAAAATGCTCTCCGGATGGAACTGAACCCCCTCTATATTCAACTGCTTATGGCGCAGGCCCATGATCTCGTCCGGGCTGCCATCGGCATGTTCGCTCCAGGCGGTGATCTCGAGACAATCGGGCAAGGTGTCGCGCTCCACGATGAGCGAATGGTAACGAGTGACCCGCAGCGGGTCGTTGAGCCCCTTGAAGACGCCCTCCCCCCGATGGCGAATGAGCGAGGTCTTGCCGTGCATCATCTGGCGCGCACGTACAACCTGAGCGCCGAACGCCTGCGCCAGGGATTGGTGGCCGAGACAGACGCCGAGGATGGGAAGCTGGCCGGCAAAACGGGAGATGGCCGCCAGAGAGATGCCCGCCTCGTTTGGCGTGCAGGGGCCGGGAGAGATCACCAGATAGCGGGGAGAGAGCCGGGCGATGGCGTCCAGCGTCAGCTCGTCATTGCGCTTCACCACCACCTCCTGTCCCAAGGCGCCAAAATATTGCACCAGATTCCAGGTAAAGGAGTCGTAGTTATCGATCAACAACAGCATGGGTCAACCAGGGCAGAGAATTAACGATCCAGATAGCGGCCCTGCTCCATCTCGCGCTCGCGCTGGCACTCGGCCAGGTAGATGGCGGCGGCGATGGCGGGGATTTTGTGGTGCTTGTCGATGGCGTTGGAGACCATCAGTTGCAGGGTATGCAGGTTCTTGGCCTTGCGGAACTTGCGCAGCCAGTGACCCTTGTCACCCAACTCTTCAATCGTGGTATTTGATTCGACAGACATGCTAACTCTTGGGGCAGACGCCCGCGTTTGAAATTGGAAGATGAAAACAACGAACAGCAGGTCGGGTAAAACAAAGAAAGCCAGGCAAATACCCAGCTCTCTTCTACTACACCTTCCCAGTATGTCAGGCTCGAGGAACGAAGCCGACTACATCATATACGCTGGCCAGGGTTTTTTCAGCCCTTTCCCGCGCCTTTTGTGCACCTGCCGCCAAAATGGCCTGCAGATGAGCCTCATCCTGACGCAGCTCGTGGAAGCGCGCCTGGATCGGCTCCAGCAAGGCAACCACGGCCTCGGCGGTTTCGGTCTTGAGGTGACCGTACATCTTGCCTTCGAAATGCTGCTCCAGCTCGGGGATGGAGCGACCGGTCACCCCGGACATCAGGGTCAGCAGGTTGGAAACCCCCGGCTTGTTCTCCGGATCGAAACGCACCACCGCCGGCTCGTCGGAGTCGGTCACCGCACGCTTGATCTTCTTGACGATCTGTTTGGGATCTTCCAGCAGGCCGATGAAGTTGGCCTCGTTGTCATCCGACTTGGACATCTTCTTGGTCGGATCCTGCAGGCTCATCACCCGGGCGCCTTCGGTCGGAATGAAGGGTTCCGGCAGGGTGAACACCTCGCCGTAGAGGTTGTTGAAGCGGGTGCAGATGTCGCGGGTCAGCTCCAGGTGCTGCTTCTGGTCGTTGCCCACCGGCACCTGATTGGCCTGATAGAGCAGAATGTCGGCCGCCATCAGCACCGGATAACCGAACAGGCCGACGTTGACGTTGTTCTCGAAACGGGCGGACTTGTCCTTGAACTGGGTCATGCGCGACAGCTCGCCCATCTGGGTGTAGCAGTTCAGGATCCAGCCGAGCTCCGCGTGCTGCGGCACGTGGGACTGGATGAACACGGTGCTCTTGGCCGGATCGATCCCCACCGCCAGATAGAGGGCGGCGGCGTCCAGGCAGGCCTTGCGCAGGGCGACCGGATCCTGGCGGGTGGTGATGGCGTGCAGATCGACGATGCAGTAGAGGCAGTCGAAGTCATCCTGCATGTTGACCCACTGACGCAGGGCCCCCATGTAGTTGCCGATGGTCAGCTGGCCCGACGGTTGGGCCCCGCTCAATACGATAGGTTTAGTCATCAGAGTGTTGATCCTTGTTATTCGGCCTGCCTGGCCAGCTTATTCGGCCAGCAGCGCGTCGAGCTGGGCAAACTGTTCGCATACCCAGTCCGGGCGGGAATCTGCGATGGGACGACCGTAGTTGTAGCCGTAGGTCAGCCCCACCACCTTCATGCCGGCGGCCTGAGCGGCCAGCACGTCATTTTCGGAGTCGCCCACCATCAGGGTGCGCGACGGGCTGACGCCCAGCTCGTGACAGGCCAGCAGCAGCGGTTCCGGGCTCGGTTTCTTGACGGGCACGCAGTTGCCCCCCAGCCAGAACGCGAAGCAATCGGCGATGCCGAGGGCATCGAGGATCGGCTGCACGAAGTGGCTCGGCTTGTTGGTCACGATCCCCTGCCGGTAGCCCAGCGCCTGCAGGCGGCGCAGGCTCTGCTCGACCCCGTCATACATGGCCAGCCCTTCCAGCAGGCAGGCCTGATAGTGACGGTCAAACAGCGGACGGGCGCTGGCAAACAGCTCGGGCGCCGCGCGATAGTCCAGCGCCCGCTGGATCAGCTTGTCGGCACCGTTGCCGACCCAGGTCCGCACCACGGCCTCGTCGGCCTCGGCCAGCCCGAGTTCGGTCAGCGTACGGTTGACCGCCAGCGCCAGTTGCGGGGCGCTGTCGATCAGGGTGCCGTCCAGATCGAACAGCACCAGGTCAAAATCACGTTCAGCGTTTGACATGAGAGAGCTCCGCCCGCATCTCGTCGATCACCGCCTTGTAGTCCGGGCGGCTGAAGATGGCAGAGCCGGCCACGAACATGTCGGCACCCGCCTGGGCAACTTCACGGATGTTCTCCACCTTGACCCCGCCGTCGATCTCGAGACGGATGTCACGGCCGCTCTCGTCGATCAGGCGGCGCACCTGGCGCAGCTTGTCGAGGGTGCCAGGAATGAAGCTCTGGCCACCGAAGCCCGGGTTGACCGACATCAGCAGGATCACGTCCAGCTTGTCCATCACGTACTCCAGGCAGGTGAGCGGGGTGGCCGGGTTCAGCACCAGACCGGCCTGGCAGCCCTGCTCCTTGATGAGGCCCAGGGAGCGGTCGACGTGGTCGGACGCTTCCGGATGGAAGGTGATGAGGGAGGCACCCGCCTTGGCAAAGTCGGGAATGATGCGATCCACCGGCTTGACCATCAGGTGCACGTCGATGGGGGCTTCGATACCGTAGTCACGCAGGGCCTGACAGACCATGGGGCCTATGGTCAGGTTGGGCACATAATGGTTGTCCATCACGTCGAAATGGACCACGTCGGCACCGGCGGCCAGCACCTTGGCGACATCGTCCCCCAGACGGGCAAAGTCGGCGGAGAGGATCGAGGGGGCAATCAGAAAGTCTTTCATCAGCGTCATCCATTGGCAGCGTGGCAGAAAAAGCGGCGCAATTTTACCGCAAACGAGCGCCGAAAACGACCCGCACAGGGTATGGAAAAAGCGAACCTCATCATGACAGAACATGAGAACCAAACATCGCGTCTACAAGTATCAATAAGACCCAGCCTCAAGTACGTGTTGTAAGGTGAACCTCAACGCTAGTTATCACCGCGAAAACCTTCTTCGTCATGTGTGATAGCCTTTCTACATCTACTCTCTCTTTTCCCATTTTTACTGAGCTTGCATCAGCGTCATCCCCCTCAACGACACCTGTGGTGAAGGCCGTGTTGCAACTATTCATATCTGGGCAGGACCTTACGGGAAGGAAGCAAACATCAGATGTGCCTGGATATCTCATGGGTACTCCATACAACACCTACTAGGACATAGTCTTTTTGCTCTGCACCTGACGATGCCCCCGTCCCGCTCATGGAGCGTCATCATCGCGGATAGACGGTTATTTTTTCTGCGCTTATAATCGCCGCACAGTGCCATAACGAAACACAAGGAGGTAAAAAATGGTTATCCAAGCGTGTCCGATGTTCTCGGCTCGCCTGTTCGGCACATTCGCCTGCTCTTGCCTGCATACCATCGCGCTGCGATAGCGGGTTCGAGCAAAGCCGACTCCCTTCCATACCGAGACCTTTCTCGACTCTGCCGTTGTCGCCAGCGCTCCTGATGACAGGGATCTTTGATCCCGCGATTTAAGAGAGCAAGAGCATGACAACCCTGATGAGTACCCATTCCCTGCAGATGAGTGCGGGGCACCTTCCGTTATTTGACCACCTCGAACTTGGCATCCGCGCGGGCGACCGGCTCGGCCTGATTGGTGCCAACGGCTGCGGCAAGAGCACATTGCTGACACTGCTGGCGGGCGAGCGCACGCCCCAGGCTGGCCGGGTCGTGCAGGCCGCAGCCTGCCGCTGCGAGTTCGTGGCCCAGCAACTGCCGGCCAGACTTTCAACCCTCAGCACCCGCGCCGTGCTGCTGGATGCGCTGGGCAACGACCCCGCCGCCGAATGGCAGGTGGACAAGCTGCTGGCCGAGCTGCAGCTGGAGGCCCAGGCCGCGCTGCCAGTCAGTGCGCTGAGCGGCGGCCAGCACAGCCGGCTGCAGATAGGGCGCGCCCTGCTGCGTCAACCCAACCTGCTGCTGCTCGATGAGCCCAGCAACCACCTGGACTTGCCCGCCCTGCTCTGGCTCGAGCAGTTTCTGCTGGGCTGGCGCGGCGCCTTCGTGCTGGTCTCCCACGATGCTCGCCTGCTGGACAGAGTCACCGAGCAGACCCTGATCCTGCGAGATGGCCAGCTGCACCGCTTCGCCCTGCCCTGCAGCCAGGCGCGGGCGGCGCTGGCCGCCGAGGATGAGCAGGCCCGCCTGCGCCGGGCCGACGAGCAAAAAGAGATCGACCGCCTGAGCGCCAGCAGCAAACGACTCGCCATCTGGGGGCGGGAGCATGACAACGAGAAGCTGGTGCGCCAGGCCAAGTCCATGGAAAAACGCATCGCCCGCCTGCAGGAGGAGCAGAGCCAGGTGGCGGCGCTGGCCCCCTGGCGGCTCGAGCTGCGCGGACTGAGCCTGCCCGCCGACACCCTGCTGCGGCTGGAGGCCCTCGACGTGGCACCGGCACCAGCATTGCCGCCGCTGCTGCGCGCCGAAGGGCTCTGGCTGCGGGCGGGTGACAGGGTCGCCCTGCTCGGAGCCAACGGCACCGGCAAGTCCTCCCTGCTGCGCCAGTGCTGGCGAGAACTGGCCGCGCAGAGCCCGCAGGCTGGCTGGTACTGCCACCCCGGCGCCAGCATCGCCTATTACGATCAGTCCCTGCAGCAGCTGGCGGACGACGCCACCCTGAGCGACGCCCTCTACCCGCTGGCCCCTCTACCTGAAGGGGCACGGCGGCAGGCGCTGATCCGGGCGGGTTTCCCCTATGCCCGCCACGGCCAGCAGGTGCACACCCTGAGCGGGGGCGAGCGGGCACGACTGCTGTTTCTCGCCCTGTCGCTCGGCAGCCACCACATGCTCTGGCTCGACGAGCCCACCAACCACCTGGATCTGGCGGGCAAGGAGGAGCTGGCCGAGGCCATTGCCGCCTTCCCGGGGGGCGTGCTGCTGGTCTCCCACGATCGGGAGCTGATCGAGCGCGGCTGCAACCGCTTCTGGCTGATAAAGGATGGGCGCATCCGGGAGGCTCACAGTGCCGAGCGGGCCTATGCCGAGTTGCTCGGCGATGCGCCCTTGCCGGCAGCAGACAAGGCAAGCCTGGCCGCCCCCGCCATGGGGCAGGCCCTGGCCGGCCCGACACATGACGAAGAGTTACTGCTGGCACGCTGGTATGAGCTCGATGCCCTGCTCGCCGCCGATCTGGCCCGCAAGCCCAGGCACCAGACCCCGCGCCTGCAACAGCAGTGGCAGGGCGAACTGGCACGCCTTGCTGACCTGCTCGGCTTTGCCTGACGCCAGCCAGCATCATCCATCCTTTATCACTCAACTCACGCGGCCAACTCAGGTTGGCTGCAAGGAGCCACCATGACAGCAACACAACAACCCCACATCAGGCTGGATCCGGTCAGCGACGCCGATCTGCCCCACATCTACCGCGGCCTCTCCGATCCGCGGGTCGTCGCCTACTACGGCGTCAGCTACGACAGCCTGACGGCGTGCCAGGCCCAGATGGATTGGTATGCCGAGCTGACCCGCACCGGCCGCGGCGCCTGGCACCTCATTCGTGACCAGCACACGGGCGAACCGCTCGGCGCCATCGGCTACAACGATGCCGACCCTAAGCACCGGCGGGCCGAGCTGGGCTACTGGCTCTATCCCGAGCATTGGGGCAAGGGGGTGATGAGTGCGGCGCTGCAACTGTGGCTGCCGCTCACTTACCGCACCACAGCGCTGCACCGGCTGCTGGCGGTGGTGGAGGAGCCCAACCGCCCCTCCGCTCGCCTGCTGGAGCGGGCTGGCTTTCACTACGAGGGCACCGCGCGGGAGTGCGAACGCAAGGGGGATGGTTTCATCTCCCTGCGCCACTACGCCATCTTGCGCAGCGACCTGTCCGCCAGCCGCTGACAGGCAGCAAAAAGCCCCGCACTGCGGGGCTTTTTTCGGGTTACTTGATGGCGCAGACACGATCATCTGGCGCCGAGCAGCGACCTCTGCGTCGCCATAACGAGAAGCAGCCATACCCCAGACTGAGCACGACGGCATAGAGCACCTGGGAAGCGAGCGCCACCAGCACCAGGGCGCAGAGCAGTACGCTTATCCCCGCCAGCCCCTTGCCCACCCCGCCGAGCAGACGCCAGCCCGCTGCCATGCAGAGCAGATAGACCAGCACGAAGTTGCCGTTGGCGTAGCGGATCAGCTCATCGAGGGGCAGTCGCAACCAGATGATGAGGGTGATGCAGAGCAGGCAGATGAGCAGTACCAGACCGAGCGCCCGCAGCGGCGCGCCGCGAGCGGTAAGCACCGCCAGCGAGGGGGGCAGCTTGCCTTCGCGCGCCATGCTCCAGATAAGCCTCGCAAAACCCTGAATGTAGATGTTGATGCTGGCAAAACAGGAGAGGTAGCCAAGCACCGCCACCAGCCACTTGGCGGTGGGGCCGAACAGTAGCGAGAGCAGGGCCGGAATGGCGGTGGCGTTGGTCGCCTCATCGCCGTAGAGGCCATATTTGAGCACCACCAGCGAGTGCACCCAGTAGATGAGCCCCGCCAGCAACACCCCACCGAGCAGGGCCAGCGGATAGTCCCGCTCCGGTCGCTTGAACTCCTCCCCCATGTGGGCGAAGGCCTCGAGCCCCACGAAACACCAGAACATCACCGCCAGCGCGGTGGCCATGGCGGGCCATTCCTCCGTCGTCGGCAGCGGCCGGGCGGCGTCGCGCCAGCTGATATCCCCCTTGAACCAGATAAGCAGGGTCAGCCCCAAAATGGCGAGCGCGATCAGCAGTTGCAGGTTGCCGGAGGAGCGCGCTCCGCGCAGCCCCAGCAGAAAGACCCCGAGCAGGGTGAGCAGCTGGATGGCCCACAGAGTCCACTCCCCCAGATCGAACAGGGCGTGCCAGAAGCCGGCGGCGATCATCAGGGCGGCGGGCAGGCCCACCGGCAACACCGCCAGAAACAGGAAGGCGGAGAAGCGTTCGGCGCCGTTGCCAAAGGCGAGGCCGATAAGGTGTGGCGCCCCGCCGGCGTGGGGGTAGCGGCGGCCGAGGCGAGCGAAGGTAAAGGCGATGGGCAGCACCAGCGCAATCAGCAGCAACCAGGCCCAGAGCGAGGCCCCGCCCGCCAGCGAGGCGGCGGTAGCCGGCACCACGAAGATCCCGGTGCCCAGCAGCGAGGTGGCGAGCAACCCCATCCCCTGCCAGAGCCCGAGATCCTTTTTCAACCCAGACATATCCTTTTGTCCTGTCTAGAAAAACATCCCGCCATGTTAGGCCTGCCCCGCCTCTTTGTTAAGGGCGGCGGCGAGAATATGCCCGGTTTTATGCAAGGCCGTAGCCCTGGACAGCGGCCATAAAAAAAGCCGCCTCTTGCGAGGCGGCTTCTTCATTCAAGCGGGTAATCGGTGTTATCAGGCAATCAGCTTGTAGATGATACCGGACATGGCGATCAGGCCGATGATGGTCACGAAGCCGTTGCTGATGTTGCCAGCGTATTTGCGCATGGCCGGCACCTTGGTGATGGCGTACATCGGCATCAGGAACAGCAGCATGGCGATGATGGGGCCGCCCAGGTCTTCAATCATGCCGAGGATGCTCGGGTTGATGGTGGCGATGGCCCAGGTGGTCAGGATCATGAACACGGCAGTGACTTTGTTCAGTTGCTTGGTGTCAACGTTCTTGCCTTTCTCGCGCAGTGCCTTGGCCATCAGGCCGTTCATGCCCTCTTGCGCACCCAGGTAGTGACCCAGGAAGGATTTGCTGATGGCAACCATGGCGATCAGCGGAGCCACGGTGGCGATGACCGGGTTGTCGAAGTGGTTGGCCAGGTAGGACAGGATGGAGATGTTCTGTTCCTTGGCGGCAGCCAGGTCAGCCGGAGAGAGGCTCAGTACGCAGCTGAATACGAAGAACATAACGGTCATCACCATCATGACGTGGGCGCCCAGCAGGATGTTGCTGCACTTCTTCTCGGCACCTTCACCGTAACGACCCTTGTTGTCCACCGCGAAGGAGGAGATGATCGGGGAGTGGTTGAAGGAGAACACCATGACCGGGATGGCCAGCCACAGGGTCTTGATGAAATCGCCGTTGAAGGCATCACCCAGCGCCGGGGCTTCGGTGATGATGGCACCATTCCAGTGCGGGATCAGGTAGAGCGCCAGGCCCATCAGGGTGATCACGAACGGGAATACCAGCACGCTCATCGCTTTGACGATGACCTGGCCGCCCAGACGAACAACCGCCATCAGACCCAGGATCAGCGCCAGTGACAGGACGGCACGGGGAGGTGCAGTCATGCCCAGCTGGTGAACAATCAGGCTCTCGACGGTGTTGGTGATGGCGACCGAGTACATCAGCACGATCGGGTAGATGGCAAAGAAGTAGAGCAGGGTGATGAACTTGCCTGCGGTCTTGCCGAAGTGCTCTTCTACTACTTCGGTGATGTCGCCGTCACGGGTGGAGCCGGACAGCACGAAGCGGGTCAGGCCACGGTGGGCGAAGAAGGTCAGCGGCAGGGCCAGGATCAGCATGGCAACCAGCGGCCACAGGCCACCTACACCGGCGTTGATCGGCAGGAAGAGCACACCGGCACCGATGGCGGTACCGTACAGACCCAGCATCCAGACCACATCGGCCTTGTTGATGCCACGGGAAGACGCATTACTGGCTAAGTTGCCTTCTACTGCAATGTTCATGTCAGACATAGGGGTGTTCCTGTCATCAAGGAAAATAGAAAATATCTAGTCAACCGGGCGCAATGCCCTGTCCCATTTCCCTGGAACGCCTGCAGTTCATCCCTGTTTTATTCTCATTCCCATCGCTCCGGCAAACTGGTCATCACTCCATGTAACAACCAAATTGCAACAAACAGACCGGTGGGGAGTGGGCCCGAGGGCCGCAAACGCGTCAGTTTTTACAACTCACTAACACGCCTTTGTTTCGATGAGCTGACTCTAATTAAATCCCCTTAGCGATCACAGTGTTTTTTTGAATTAATCAACCAAAGTTTGATTGGAATCGCCTTTCTGGCGTCAGAGATCACGTTTCGAGCCCAATTTTGTGAACAGCCGTTAACAAATAGCGGTAGTTTCACCCGTATCTATATCCTTATGGGTACAACAATTTCGCTACATGTGTCTGTTTGTTGGCCACGTTGTGCCTTGCCCCGCCCTGGCGTACCCTGTTGTTCAACATTTTTCCGCTGAATTAATATGGCCATCACCCGTACCGACCTCGCCGAACTGGCGGTGTTTGCCGCCGTCGCCCGTCACCAGAGCTTCAGCAAGGCCGCCCTCGAACTTGGGGTCTCGGCATCCGCCTTGAGCCACAGCCTGAAAGGGCTGGAGACCCGGCTGGGGGTGCGGCTGCTCAACCGCAGCACCCGCGCCGTGGTGCCCACCGAGGCGGGCCAGCGGCTGCTGACCCAGCTGCTGCCGACCCTGAACCATCTGGAGAGCGCACTGGACGAGCTGACCCGTCACAGCGACGAGCCGGTGGGACGGCTGAAGATCTGTGCACCGCGCGGGGCCATCGACGACCTGCTGGCCCCGGTGTTGATCGATTACCTGGTGCGCTACCCGCGCATGCAGGTGGAGGTGGTGGAACAGGAGCTGATGCCGCGCCTCATCGAGGATGGTTATGACGCCGCTATCTTCTACGGCGATCTGCTGCCCAAGGAGATGATCGGGGTACCGCTCGGGCCGCCCCAGCGCTATCTGGTGGTGGCGGCGCCCGCCTATCTGGCCGAACACGGCACCCCGCAACACCCTCGCGAGCTGTCGCGCCACGCCTGCATCGGCTACCGGCTCACCCCCTCCCATCACTACCGCTGGGCCTTCGCCGGGGAGGAGGGATCCCTGCTGGAGATAGAGGTGACGGGTCCGCTCACCACCAGCACACCGGCCCTCTATCTGGGGGCGGCCGAGGCGGGGCTGGGGCTGGCCTACTGTCTGGAAGAGGAGGTGAGCCAAAAAGTGGCCCAGGGGAAACTGCTCACCGTGTTGGAGCCCTGGTGCCCCACCTTTGCCGGTTTTTATCTCTTCTATCCCAGCCGGCATCAGCTGGGCAGCGGCTTGCGGGCTCTCATCGACATGCTGAAAGCCCACTATCAGCCGACCAATTACTGAATATTGCTCATCAATCCTTCAAGTAGAACCCGGATTATCGCAAAAACAATATTAATCTAGACTGTCTGCTCGATAATCGAACTCCCCAAGAGAACAGATATGTCTGCCTATTTCACTCTGCGCCAGCGGGCGATGACCCGCCGTTTCTGGGGCTATGCCCTCCCCTCCGTCATGGCCATGCTGGTATCCGGCGCCTACTACCTGGTCGATGGCATCTTCGTCGGCCACTACGTGGGGGCCGCCGGCCTCGCCGGCATCAACCTGGTCTACCCGGTCATCATGGTGCTGATCGGCCTTGCCGCCATGATCAGCATGGGGGCGGCCACCGCCATCTCCTTCCAGCAGGGCGCCAGGAACACCGGGCTGGCCCGCCAGGCGCTGGTCAATGCGCTCTGGCTGCTGGCGGGGCTGGGCACGGTGGCGCCGCTGCTGCTGCACTACTGGCACATCGACATCCTGCTGGCACTGGGCATCGAGCAGGGCACCGACACCTGGCAACAGGCCAGCGACTACCTCTACTGGATCGGCGGCGGCACCCTGCTGCTGGCCTGCAACCTGGCGGTGCCCTATCTGCTGCGCAACGACGGCCGGCCGCGGCTCGCCATGCTGCTGGTCAGCGGCGGCGCCATCCTCAACATCATCCTCAACTACATCATGGTGGGCCGGCTGGGGCTGGGGCTCATCGGGACGGCTCAGGCCACCCTCATCTCGGAAGGGGTGGTCAGCCTGCTGGGCCTGGGTTACTTCTTTACCCGTCACGCCAGATTGCGGCTGGAATGGCGCCAGCTGATGCCCTGCTTGCCGGCCATGCCAAACCTGCTGTTCACCGGTCTGCCGAGCCTCATCGCCCAGTTCAACCTTGGCCTGCTGCTGATGCTGCACAACAGCCAGCTAATGGTGCACGGCTCGGTCAAGGATCTGGCGGGCTTCACCGTGGCCGGCTACACAGAGGCGGTGTTCATCGTCATCTTGCAGGGGCTGGCCTTTGGCATCCAGCCGCTGGTCAGTCAGGCGGCCGGCGCCAAGCGCCATCGCGATCTGAAGTTCCTGATGGAGATGGGGCTCAAGATCACGCTCGTCTACGGTCTGGCGGTCTGGCTGCTGATCCAGCTGCTGCCGCGCCAGGTAGCCATGCTCTACACCGGCGATCAGGATGGCGAGCTGCTCGCGGCCGCCATCAGCAGCCTGACCCTCAACCTCGGCGCCATTCCGCTGGAGGGGATCATCATGTTCGGCATCGTGCTGCTGCAATCCATGGCGCGCACCCGTCAGGCGCTGTTCATCTCCATCGCCAAGACCCTGCTGCTGCTGCCGCTCATCTTCATGCTGCCGCTCTGGTGGGGCCGCGACGGCGTGCTGCTGGCCCAGCCCACCACTGTGCTGCTGCTGACCCTGCCGCTGTGCTGGTTGCTGTGGCGCGAGTGGCACCAGCTCAAGCTGGCCTGCGCCCCGCACACCAGGCGCTCGCCCAAGGCGCTTGCCCGTCAGCAGGTCACGCTGGCACGGCGCGCAGGTTGATGCACGGCTAACCCAGCCGGCTGGCGCAGGTGCGGATCTCGGGCTCGACCAGCGCCTGCTGGGCGGCCACCAGCTGCAGCTCGTAGGCGCCCGCCAGCCAGGTCTGGGCCAGCACCATGTCCACGCTGGCATTGGTGCGCTCGAACGCCGCCACCGGCGTGAAGCCCGCCAGCAGGTTGGCCAGCATGGTGGCGCTCAGCAGATCCCCCACCCCGATGGGCTGACGTTGAAACTCATAGAGGGGGCGCGAGATATGAAACGCCCCTTCTTCGCACACCAGCAGCATTTCGAACCGGTCCAGGCTCAAGCCGGCGCGGCCCAGATGCTTGACCATCACCAGCTCGACACCCCCGTCACGCAGTTGCTGGCAGGCGGCCAGCGCCTCGCTCAGGTTGTGGATCTCGCGGCCGGTGAGCTGCTCCAGCTCCAGCAGATTGGGTGCCAGCAGGTCGGCGCAGGTCAGCGCCCGGTTTTTCAGAAAATCGGCGACGCCGGGCGCGACGATGCACCCCTTGTCGGGATGCCCCATCACGGGGTCGCAAAAATAGCGGGCGTTTGGATTGAGCGCCTTGAGGTGAGCCACCGCCGCCAGTATCTCCTCCCCCTGCTCGGCCGAGCCGAGATAGCCGCTCAGGATCGCATCGCACTGCCCCAGTACGCCGATGTCGGCCAGCCCCGCCATCAGCTGGCGGATATGGCCGTTTGGCATCACCATCCCCTGCCAGCCTGCGCTGTACTGGGTATGGTTGGAAAATTGCACCGTGTTGACGGGCCACACCTCCAGCCCCATGCGGCGCATGGGAAACACGGCGGCGCTGTTGCCGGCGCAACCGAACACCACGTGAGACTGGATGGAGAGAACTCGCTTCATGCTGACTCGCAAAAAAATGGATGAACCAAAATGGGAAAAACGGGCCTTGCGGCCCGTTGTTGTCACTGTGATTAGTGCAGCACCTTGACGGTGTAGCTGCCATCGGCCTGACGATAGAGGCCGTGAATGTCGGTCTCGAAGCCCGGGTAGTGGGCACCGATCTCGCACAGCATCTCGAGGAACTCGAGCACCGGCAGAGAATCCTGGGTCACCATCTCGCCCGGCAGCACCAGCGGTACTCCCGGCGGGTAGGGCAGGATCATGTTGGCGCTGATGCGGTCCACCATGTCGCGCAGCGGCACTTCCACCACGTTGCCGGCCAGCTCCTGCTGCCAGGCGGCGTGCGGGGTCATCTTCATCTCCGGCAGCACATCGAACGCCTTGAACATCAGCTCCGGCAGACGGTACTTGCTGGTCAGCTCGTGAATGCGCTGGGCCAGCTCCTGGATGCGCATCCCTTCGTAGAAGCTCGGGTCTTCACGATAGAGGCTCGGCAGGATGCTCTTGATGGTCAGGTTCAGGTCGTAGCCGCGCTTGAACTCGGTCAGGGCGCGCAGCAGCTGCATCGCCTTGGACTGATCGATACCGATGGAGAAGAGGAACAGCAGGTTGTAGGGGCCGGTCTTCTCCACCACGATGCCGCGCTCGTCCAGGAACTTGGAGACCAGGGACGCCGGGAGACCGCGCTCCAGCAGCTGGCCATCACGGCCCATGCCCGGGGTCAGCAGGGTCACCTTGATGGGATCCAGGTACATGTGGTCGTCATCGATGTCCTTGAAGCCGTGCCAGTCATCCTTCGGATCCAGCTTCCAGCACTCGACGGTGTCGATGTCGTCCGGCTGCCATACGTCGAAGAACCAGCCTTCGCTCTGCTCACGCAGGCGTTTGATCTCTTTACGGAAGGAGATGGCGCGATCGATGGAGTCCTTGATCAGCCGCTTGCCGGTGTTGCCCCGCATCATGGCAGCGGAGATCTCGGTAGAGGCCACGATGCCGTACTGCGGCGAGGTGGAGGTGTGCATCATGAAGGCTTCGTTGAAGGTCTCTTCCTCCACGTCACCCTTGATGTGGATCATCGACGCCTGGGAGAAGGCCGCCAGCAGCTTGTGGGTGGACTGGGTTTCGTAGAACACCTTGCCCGGCATGGCTTCGCCGCTCATGCCGCACTTGCCTTCATAGATCGGGCTGAAGTTGGTGTAGGGCACCCAGGCACTGTCGAAGTGGATGTAGGGGGTGTCCAGCGCCTCCTTGATGAAGCCGGTGTTGTAGAGCAGGCCGTCATAGGTGGAGTTGGTGATCACGGCGTAGCGCGGCGCCTGGGCACCCGGGGTGGCGGCCACCTTGGCGGCGATGGTGTCGCGGCTGAATTCGCTCTGCGGGATGCCACCCAGAATGCCATAGGCGTTGCGGGTCGGACGGAAGTAGAGCGGGGTCACGTCATTCATCATCATCAGGTGAGTGAGCGACTTGTGGCAGTTGCGATCCACCAGCACGGTGCTGCCGGCCGGCGCCGAGTACATGCCGACGATCTTGTTGGCGGTGGAGGTGCCGTTGGTGACGATGTAGGAGCGATCGGCGTTGAAGGTACGGGCGATGTACTCCTCGGCTTCCTTGTGCGGACCTGAGTGATCCAGCAGGGAGCCCAGCTCCGGCATGGAGATGGAGACGTCGGCCTTGAAGGCGTTCGGGCCGTAGAAGTCATAGAAGATGCTGCCGGCCGGGCTCATCTGGAAGGCGGTACCGCCCATGTGACCCGGGGTACAGAAGGTATACTTGCCCTCTTCCACGTACTTGAACAGCGCCTTGGTGAACGGCGGCAGGATGGCGTCCTGATACTCCTGGGTGGCCTGACCCATCTTGAGGGCGATGTCGTCAGCCATGCCGAGACGGTACTCGAAGAAGTGCACGTTCAGACGCAGGTCAGTCAGGTGAATGTCCAGGGTGGACTGGTCGTTGGCGAAGGCGAAGATCGGCAGCTTCTCGTTGCGATCGTGGATCTCCTTGCACAGACCCAGGGAGTATTTGTCCCAGTCGAAGATGGCGCCGCAAACGCGGGGGTTCTTCTCGATGAGTTTCAGCAAGTCGGCCACATCGACCGGATAGACGACCTCGAAACCCTTGCGCTCGAGGGAGGCTTGCAGCTGACGAATGGGTTCTTCTTTAAAGAAAACGCCGAGGTGGTTGAGGATGGCAATGATGTTCATCTTGATGCTCCACACGTAAGAGGGCGCTCTCCATCAGGGATGGTGAGTGAAGAGCGCTCGGAAGATAAAAGGGGAAATCAGTTGCTGGGCTGTTCGCTCAGCAGGGCATCGTGCTGACGCAGGCCCAGTTTTTTGGCGTAGAACATCAGGATGATGAGCGACACCACGAAGGTTGCTGTGAGGTTGGAACCCTTGGCGCCCATCAGGGCAATCAGGCAGAAGACGCAGGCCACACCGGAGAAGATCATGGCGCCGATGCTGCGGGAGGTCATGCCCTCGAAGCGAATGAGGTTAATGCTGGAGTAGAAGTAGGGCAGCATGGTCAGCAGCACCGCATCTGTGGTCAGCACGTTGAAGAGATCGGCCGCGTGGGCGGACTGGGAGGTGAAGGCGGTCAGGCCAATCATCAGCGCAGTCATCTTGAGGGAGCCCAGGATCAGACCCTTCTTGGCGACGCCGTTCTTGTCCACTTCGCCGTAGATTTTCGGGAAGTTGCCGTCGTGGGCGGCGCGCTTGCCCGCCTCGCCCACCAGCATCATCCAGGAGCCCAGCGAGGTGAAGCAGGCCAGGGCGGTAAAGGCGGAGACGAACGGCGCGGACCAGTTGCCGAAGATGACGGAGGAGGCCATGGCAAACGGCGCGCCGGAGGCCGCCACTTCACCGGCCGGGAACATGCCGCTGATCACCTGGGTGGAGAGGATGTAGATGACCCCCGCGATACCGGTGCCCAGCATGGTGGCGAGCGGTACGGTGCGCTTGGGATTCTTCACCATGCCGGAGGAGACGGCAGCGGACTCTACCCCAACGAAGGACCAGAGGCAGATGAGCACGGCGCTGATGACCGCATGCAGGTCGCTGCCGCTGGTGGTGTTCCAGTTCTGGCTGTAGACGGCGCTGTCGAAGTGACCCCAACCCACCAGGGCGGTGCCCACCACCGGCAGCAGGATCAGCACCAGACCCAGGGTACAAAGCCGGCTCACCCAGCTGCCGCCCAGCAGGTTGACCAGGGTGAAGATCCAGACGGCGGCGATGGTGGCAGCGGCGGCCGGGATCGGGCTGTTGAGGATCGGGAAGAAGACGGAGAGGTAGGAGACGCCGGTGATGGCGATGGCCAGGTTGCCGATCCAGTTGGCATGGTAGTAGAGCACACCGGTCTGGAAGCCGAACACCGGAGAGATCTCGCCGGCGTAGGCGATGGGGCCGCCCTCCTGCGGGTTCTTGGTGGCGAGGCGGGCGAACACGAAGGCCAGCCCCATGGCGCCGACCAGGCAGATGGCCCAGCTGAACACAGAGATGGAACCTATGGTGGCCAGGGCCGAGGGCAGCAGCGCGATACCGCTCCCCATCATGTTGCCGGCCACTACACCTGTACAGGCGACAAGGCCGATCTTCTTGCTCGTATCTAAGGACATAAAATCTCCGGATCGATATTAAGGCATCAAACACACGCTTGGCGGAGCCTTCCGCCAATCAATGGCCACAGACTAGGCCTCTGCGCCCCGGAAAACATAAAGTCCCGCTAAGGGATAAAAACATGAGCAAACTTTTTCAGTCCGCCCGTCAAAGCCGATAAAAACAGAGTTAAAACAGCAGGTTGACTGAAGGCACCGCAAGCATCTTGATAAAATCTTGATATCCGTCGCCCCCCCTTGATGAGACCACTCGGTGCCACCCGAACCACCTTGATATTTTTCTGATGACCCGCTGCGGTGCTGCTGGGCCAACAACCCCCTCTCCCCCGAACTGCATATGCCAAAGCGACCCCCTTTTCCCCTCACCGCCCTTCATTGCACCGCTCGCTTTGCACGACCCGGGGCCCACCTGACCGGCATAACGCCCCCTCACACACCAAACGGACGAAGTGATGACCCGGTGCGATATCGACTAAGGCGGCCAGGTCGCCGGGGCGACGGTCACGGCTGTCGGCATCGACAGGCTGCAGCTGCAAATGGCGGTCGGGGCTTGATCAGCAGAGGGATGGCGCAGCCACAGGCCTGCCATGGCCAGTCGTTGTTGCGAGTCAGGGATAGGGATAGGGATAGGGATAGGGATAGGGATAGGGATAGGGATAGGGATAGGGATAGGGATAGGGATAGAAGAGCAAGCCCGAGTGCCCATGGGAGGGCAAGAAACACGCAGGCCGCCCGTGGGCGGCCTGCGAACAGCGGGGCGGCGCGCGGCCGGCGCCGCTCAGAACAGCTTGACCTTGCTCTGGCCCAGGGCGTTGAACAGCGCCGGGGTGAGGGTCTCCATGTTGCTGTAGAAGCCGAGCTGCTGGCAGAGCAGGTAGGTCTGCTCGGTCGCCTCCATCAGAAAGGCTTGGCTGTAGGCATCCCCCGCCGCTTCCGGGTGGCCATCCAGCTCCGCCAGCTTGCCGCGCAATATGTGATAGAGCACAGAGCGGCCCCGGCTGCCGGCCTCGCCCAGCAGACGGTTGGCCTCCTGCTGCTGGCCGCCCAGAATGGCCTGCAGGGTCAGCGCCTCCCACACCCGGGCCGGCTGCACAGGCTGGCTCTGAACCACCCGGGCCAGGTGAGCACCTATCTGCTGCAACCGGTCGCTCTGGGGGGTGCCCGTCAGAGTTGCCAGCGCCTCCCCGGCCAGATAGCGCTCCGCCAGCAGCAGCGGCTGATCCGGCTGGCTGGTCAGCGACTTGTCGAGCAGCTCGACGCCACGCTTGAGGGCCACCGGATCCTGGCTGTTGATGTAGTAGTGCGCCTCCATCATGGCCATCAAGGCGCCGTCATCGGTGGGCCAGCCCATGCCAGGCTGCGCGTCGGGCTGATTGAGGGCGCTCAGCAGATCCCGGCTGCTCGCCTGCAAGACCCCGTGCACGTTGTGGCGGCTGAGCTGGTACTGGTGGCTGAACAGCACCCGGTTGGTGTTGATGTTGCGGTACTCCAGATCGAGATAGGTGCCCCCCGGCTGGCGGGAGACCCGCACGCTCAGCTCCTTGCCGGGCAGGATGCCCCCCATCAGGGTGTTGGCGCCGTACTGCACCCGCAGCGGCGTGGCGGCAGCCACCTCCCCCATCAGGGCGCGGGTGATGCCGTCGGCGAGGCGCACGTTCTCGTTGCTACCATCCATGCCGGAGTGAAAGCGAAACACCAGCAGCTCGGGATCCAGCATGGAGTGCACCTGGGGACTGGTGTGCTGATAGCTGAGCAGGCTGACCAGGGCGACCAGGATCGCCACCACGAAGATATCGAACCCCACCAGCTTCCAGCGACTGCCCCCCTCCCTGGCATGGGTGGTGACGGCGCGGGTCAACGGGCCGGCCGGGAAGGGGGTGACGTTGGCCTGCTCCTCCTCTTCATCGAGGTCTGGCATCGCGAGCGGCGGCCGGGGGGCACTCACGCTCTCCTGCTCGCCTGCCATCACCACCGAGACCACCTGCTGCGGTCGCACCGGCGCCACCAGCTTGTAGCCGCGCTTGGGCACCGTGACTATGTAGTCGGCGGCGTCGTTGCGGCCATCCTTGAGGATCTTGCGCAGCTCGAAAATGGATTGGGTGACCACCTGATCGGTCACCTCGGCGCCGTCCCACACCTCGTTGATCAGGCAGTCGCGCCCGAACACTGTGCCGGCGTTGCTCGCCAGGAAACGCAACAGATTGACCAGCCGGGGCTCGAGGTAGACCTCGCGGTCGGGGCGACAGAGCATATTGTCGTCGACGCTCAGGGTCCAGTCGTGGATCTCAAAAACCGATTCGCTCATGATTCACTCGCTGCAGATGGAGACGATGCAAGATGAGAGTGACGTAACACCGGGCGGCTGAACGGGCAGCAGGGCGCTGCAAAAGGCAGTGCCGCCGGCAGGGTGAACATTCCTGTGAGTCAGGCCGGGCTGGCCTGTTTACGTCCGCAGAGCGTCCTTGCGGGCATGCCGATCGGGTCGATCGGAAAGGGTCACTTTAAGCAAAACGGGAGTGGGATCCCACTTTTTTTGGCCACAAATCGCCGCTGAATTGATCCAACATGGGGGTTTTGGCAAACATCGTGCCAACAGGTATCCATATGGACAGGATCTTTCCCTGCCGACAGGGCGTCTGCCGCCATAAAAAAGAAGGCCCCCGCAGTGCGAGGGCCTTTCATCATCCATTTGTTCCCGACCGGGCTCAGCAGTAGCCGTAGCCCAGCAGACGCTGGTAGCGCTGCTCCAGCAGCTGCTCGTTGTCGAGGGGACGCAGGGCGTTGAGATCCTGCTGGATGCGGTCTTTCAGGTGCTTGGCCATCTTCTCCACATTGCGGTGGGCGCCGCCGAGCGGCTCCTCGACGATGTTGTCGATGAGCTTCAGCTCTTTCAGACGCTGGGCCGTGATGCCCATGGCATCGGCAGCCACCGGCGCCTTGTCGGCGCTCTTCCACAGGATGGAGGCGCACCCTTCCGGCGAGATGACGGAGTAGGTGGAGTACTGCAGCATGTTGACGCGATCGCCGACACCGATGGCCAGGGCGCCGCCGGAGCCGCCTTCACCGATCACGGTGCAGACCACCGGCACGGTCAGACCGGCCATCACTTTCAGGTTGCGGGCAATCGCTTCGGACTGGCCACGCTCCTCGGCACCGACGCCCGGGTAGGCGCCCGGGGTGTCGATGAAGGTGATGATCGGCATCTTGAAGCGCTCGGCCATCTCCATCAGGCGCAGGGCCTTGCGGTACCCTTCCGGGCGCGGCATGCCGAAGTTGCGCTTGATCTTCTCCTTGGTCTCGCGCCCCTTCTGGTGGCCGATGACCATCACAGGCTCGCCGTCCAGACGGGCGATGCCACCGACGATGGCCTTGTCATCGGCATAGGCGCGATCGCCGGCCAGCTCGTCGAAATCGGTGAAGATGTGCTCGATGTAGTCGAGGGTATAGGGGCGCTGTGGATGACGCGCCATCTGTGACACCTGCCAGGCGCCCAGATCGCCGAAGATCTTCTTGGTCAGCTCTTCGTTTTTCTTCTCCAGCCGACGAATATCTTCGCTCAGATCCACGGCACTGTTGTGCTCGCTCACATGGCGCAGTTCATCGATCTGTGCCTGCAACTCGGCGATCGGCTGTTCAAAATCCAGAAAAAGACTCATAGGGACTATAGATCCTCTAATCAAAAACCAATTCAACCCGCTCTCGTCCCAGCAGGACGCGCAAGTCATCTATCAGTTGATCGGTGGGCGTCACCCGCCACTCGGTGCCGAGCGTCAATCGCACCCGGGAGCCGGGGCGACGATAGTTTACCTGAACCGGACAGACTCCGGCACGGGCGGGCTCCAAAATCTCGCACAAACGCGGGAAAAAGCGATCATCGATTCGCTGTTCATCGAGAGAGATGCGGATTGCCCTGGCAAAACGCTCTCTCGCATCGTTGATATCCAGTAATTCACGGGCCGACATTTTAAGGCCACCGGAGAAGTCATCAAAGCTGACCTGTCCAGAAACCACCAAAATACGGTCTTTTTGCATCAACTCTTCATATTTTTCCAGCGCTTCACTGAACAGGGTCACATCGAGGCGACCGGAACGGTCGTCCAGGGTGAAGATCCCCATCTTGTTGCCGCGCTTGGTCACCATGCTGCGCGCCGCGATCACCAGCCCCGCTGCCGTGGTCACGGTATCGCGGGAGGTGGGATGCAGATCGCACAGGCGACCCGAGGTGTAACGACGTAATTCGCCGCTGTACTGGTTGATGGGGTGACCGGTCAGGTAGAGCCCGAGGGTTTCGCGCTCCCCTTCCAGCCACACCTTGTCGGGCCAGTGCGGCACGTTGGCGAACGCCTTCTTGACGTCGTCTATCTCCTCGGTGAGCACGCCGAACATGTCGACCTGCCCCACCGCCTGGGCCTTGGCGTGCTGCTCGGCGGCGCGCATCGCCTCCTCCAGGGTCGCCATCAGGGCGGCGCGGTGAGGACCGAGCCGGTCCATGGCGCCGGAGAGGATAAGCTTCTCCATCACCCGCTTGTTGAGCTTCTTGATGTCGACCCGGTTGCAGAAGTCGAACAGGTCGCGGAACGGGCCATCCCGATCCCGTGCTTCCAGGATCGCATCGATGGGACCTTCCCCCACCCCCTTCACCGCGCCTATGCCGTAGACGATATGACCGTCCTCGTTGACGCTGAAGCGGTAGCGACCGGTGTTGACGTCCGGCGGGATCACCGTCAGCCCCATCCGCTGACACTCGTCCACCAGGGTCACTATCTTGTCGGTGTTGTCCATGTCGGCGGTCATGACCGCCGCCATGAACTCGGCCGGGAAGTGGGTCTTGAGCCAGAGGGTCTGGTAGGAGACCAGGGCATAGGCGGCGGAGTGCGATTTGTTGAAGCCGTAGCCCGCGAACTTCTCCACCAGGTCGAAGATCTTCATCGCCAGCTCGCCGTCGACGCCGTTCTTGATGGCTCCCTCTTCAAAACCGGCCCGCTGCTTGGCCATCTCCTCGGGCTTTTTCTTGCCCATGGCCCGGCGCAGCATATCCGCGCCCCCCAGGGTGTACCCGGCCAGGGTCTGGGCGATCTGCATCACCTGCTCCTGGTAGAGGATGATGCCGTAGGTGGGCTCCAGGATGGGTTGCAGACTCTCGTGCTGCCACTTCTCGTCCGGATAGGAGATGGCTTCATTGCCGTGTTTGCGGTCGATGAAGTTGTCCACCATGCCTGACTGGAGCGGGCCCGGCCGGAACAGGGCCACCAGCGCGATCATGTCTTCGAAGCAGTCCGGCTGCAGCCGCTTGATGAGATCCTTCATGCCGCGGGATTCGAGCTGGAATACCGCGGTGGTTTCGTAGCGCTGCAGCAGGTCGAACGAGCGCTTGTCGTCGATGGGGATGGCGGCGATGTCGACCGGCGGCTTGCCCTCTTTGGCAAGGCGCGGGTTGATCATGCCAAGGGCCCAGTCGATGATGGTGAGCGTGCGCAGACCCAGGAAGTCGAACTTCACCAGGCCGGCGTACTCCACGTCGTTCTTGTCGAACTGGGTGACCGGGTGATGGCCCTCGTCATCGCAGTAGAGCGGCGCAAAGTCGGTGATCTTGGTGGGCGCGATCACCACGCCACCAGCGTGTTTGCCGGCGTTGCGCACCACCCCTTCCAGCCGGCGCGCCATGTCGATGAGATCCTTGACCTCCTCGTCCTGCTCGTAGAGCTCGGGCAACTTGGGCTCGGCCTCGAACGCCTTGGCCAGGGTCATGCCGGGATCCGGCGGAATGAGTTTCGAGATGCGATCGACGAAACCGTAGGCGTGGCCCAACACCCTTCCTACGTCCCGTACCACCGCCTTGGCCGCCATGCTGCCGAAGGTGATGATCTGGGACACCGCATCCCGGCCGTACATCTCGGAGACGTGCTCGATCACCTCATCCCGTCGGTCCATGCAGAAGTCGACGTCGAAGTCGGGCATGGAGACCCGCTCGGGGTTCAGGAAACGTTCGAACAGCAGGTCAAATTCGAGTGGATCCAGGTCGGTGATCTTGAGGGCGTAGGCCACCAGCGACCCCGCACCCGACCCCCGGCCCGGACCGACCGGGATGCCGTTGTCCTTGGACCACTGGATAAACTCCATCACGATGAGGAAGTAACCCGGAAAGCCCATCTGGTTGATCACTTTCAGCTCGATGTCGAGGCGCTCGTCGTACTCGGGACGACGCTCGGCCCGCACAGCCGGATCCGGGAACAGGAACTCGAGTCGCTCCTCCAGCCCCTCTTTCGACTTGGCCACCAGGAAGTCTTCGGTGGTCATGTCGCCGGTGGGGAAGTTGGGCAGGAAGTATTCACCCAGACGCACCGTCACGTTGCAGCGCTTGGCGATCTCCACCGTGTTCTCCAGCGCCTCCGGGATGTCGGCGAACAGCTCGCACATCTCGTCCTGGCTGCGCAGGTACTGCTGCGGGCTGTAGCGGCGCGGGCGACGCTTGTCCATCAGGGTGTAGCCGTCGTGGATGGCGACCCGGATCTCGTGGGCGTCGAAGTCATCGGCGGTGAGGAACACCACCTCGTTGGTGGCCACCACCGGCAGCGCGAACTCGCTCGCGAGGTTCACCGCCATGTGGAGGTAGACCTCCTCGTCGGGGCGACCAGTGCGCAGCAGCTCCAGGTAGTAGGCGTCAGGGAAGTGGGTCTGGTAGAAGGCGACGCACTGCTCGGTCATCTGGCGGTTGCCCTTGAGCAGGAACTTGCCCACGTCCCCCTCACGACCGCCGGAGAGCACGATCACTCCCTTGGCGTGCTCGACCAGCCACTCCTTGTCGATGACCGGCCGTCCCTGCACATGACCGCGCTGATAGCCACGGGAGATGAGCAGGGTGATGTTCTGGTAGCCGTCGTTGTCCATGGCGAGCAGGGTGAGACGAAACTGCTCGTCGCCGAGTTCACTGCTCTGCACCCAGAAGTCTGCACCGACCAGGGGTTTGATCCCCTTGCCGTGGGCGGCGCCATAGAAGCGCACCAGGCCGCACATGTTCATCTGGTCGGTCAGGGCCAGCGCCGGCATGTTGTCGGCCGCCGCGGCGCCGACGATGGGGTTGATCTTCTGCAGACCATCCACCATGGAGAAGTCGGTATGCACCCGCAGGTGAATGAAACGGGGGTCAGCCATCGTCATGCCCTCTCATTACGCAAGCAGCCATCGCTTAGACAAATCAGCATGGGTTATTCCACTCCCAGTGCGCGGCGCACCGGTTTGAAACTTTGACGATATTCCGGCAACGGGCCGCGCTCGGCCAGGATGGCGAGGTGCTCCGCGGTCGGATAGCCCTTGTGGCGGGCAAAGCCGTATTCGGGATGGCGGCTGTCCAGCTCGGTCATCTCCGCATCCCGGGTCACCTTGGCGAGGATGGAGGCGGCACTGATGGCGGCCACCAGGCTGTCGCCCTTGACCACGGCGCGGGCTTCCATCGGCAGAGCCGGGCAGCGGTTGCCATCGATGAAGACCAGCTCGGGCGTGACCTTGAGCCCCACCACGGCGCGCTGCATCGCCAGCATGGTGGCGTGCAGGATGTTGAGCTCGTCGATCTCCGCCGGGCTGGCGCGACCGATGGCGAAGGCCAGCGCCTTCTCTTTGATCTCGTCAAACAGGGCGAGCCGCTTCTTCTCGGAGAGCTTCTTGGAGTCGTTGAGCCCGGCGATCGGGTTGGCCGGGTCGAGGATGACGGCGGCGGTGACCACGTCTCCCACCAGGGGGCCGCGGCCCACTTCGTCCACACCGGCAACCAGCTTGTCGTCAGGAATATCGATCATCATCTTGTAGCCTTGAATCAAAACAGGCCCCGCAGGGCCTGGCGTCGCGTTGGCGCAGCCACGCTGGCAGCCCGTTCTCTACCGGCCCAGCAGCTCGGCCACCGCCTCGGCGGCCTGGTGGTCGGCATTGCAGCGAATGAGCTGATGGAGCTCGGTGAAGGTGTTCACCAGCGCGCTGTTGTCGTGCTCGAAATACTTGCTCACCTCGACCACCAGGTTCTCCGGGGTGCACTCGTGCTGGATGAGTTCGGGCACCAGCATGCGGCCGGCCAACAGGTTGGGCAGGGAGACGAACTCGGTCTTCACCAGCCGCTGGGCCAGCCAGTAGCTGAAGGGCTTGAGCTTGTAGCCCACCACCATGGGTTTTTTCACCAGCATGGCTTCAAGCGCCGCGGTGCCGGAGGCCAGCATCACCACGTCGGCGGCGATCATCGCCTCGCGGCCCTGCCCTTCCAGCAGCACCATGTCGAGATCCGGCGCCACGTCGGCCTTGATGGCCATGAACTGCTCGCGCCGCTTCTGGTTGACCAGCGGCACGATGAAGCCGAGATCCGGGTAGCGCACCGTCAGGTGCTTGCACGCCTCGAGAAACAGCGGCGACATGAAGCCCACTTCCGCCGTGCGGCTGCCCGGCAGCACCGCCAGCCAGCGGCGATTGGCGTCGATGCCGAGGGTTCTGCGCACCGCGGCCTGATCCGGCACCAGCGGGATGTCGTCCGCCATGGTGTGGCCGACGAAGCGGCAAGGGGCATCGAAGCGGTCGTAGAAGGCTTTCTCGAACGGCAGGAAGGCGAGCACCATGTCGGTGGCGGCCTTGATCTTGTGAATGCGGTTCTGGCGCCAGGCCCACACCGAGGGGCTGACATAGTGAACCGTCTTGATACCGGCGCGGCGCAGTTTCAGCTCCACCCCGATATTGAAATCCGGTGCATCCACCCCGATGAAGATATCGGGTGGATTGGCGATGAAGTGGCGCAGCAGTTCGCGGCGGACCTTGAGGATGCGCGGCAGACGGCCCAGCACCTCGGTGATCCCCATGACGGAGAGCTCTTCCATCTCGAACAGGGCCTTCACGCCGAGGGCCTGCATGCGCGGCCCGGCGATCCCTTCGAACTGCGCGTCCGGGTAGCGGGCCTGCAGCTCGCGTACCAGACCGGCAGCCAGAATGTCGCCGGAGACCTCTCCGGCGACGATACCGATGCGAACCGGATCAGGCACGGATGATCCCGCGCTCGTTGTCTTTGAGGAAGTCCACATAGAGCTGGACGGCCGGCTCGGCTTGCGCCATCTCGATCAGCACAGGCAGCACCTCTTCGACGGTCTTGCCGGAGCGGAAGATCTCCTTGTAGGCACGTTTGACGGCGGAGATGGCCTCAGGCGTGTAACCGCGGCGACGCAGCCCTTCGGAGTTGACCCCGAACGGTTTGGCATAGTTGCCGGCGGCCATCACGTAGGGCGGCACGTCCTTGTTGAGGGCGGCGCAGCCACCGACGAAGGCGTGGGAGCCGACGCGGCCGAACTGGTGGATCGCGGAAAGACCGCCGAAGATCACGAAATCGCCGATCACCACGTGGCCCGCCAGGGTCGCGTTGTTGGCGAAGATGCAGTTGTCACCGATGATGCAGTCGTGGGCAACGTGGACGTTCACCATGAACAGGTTGCCGCTGCCGATCCGGGTCAGGGACTGATCCTGGATGGTGCCGCGGTGCACGGTGCAGTTCTCGCGAAAGACGTTGTTGTCGCCGATCTCGAGGAAGGTGCGCTCGCCGGCGTACTTCTTGTCCTGGCAATCCTCACCGATGGAGGTGTGCTGGAAGATCTTGTTGCCGCGACCAATCTTGGTCGGGCCCTTGATCACCACATGGGAGCTGACCCAGGTGTTGTCGCCGATTTCCACCTCGGCACCGATGACAGAAAAGGGGCCGATTTCAACCCCTTTACCGATGACGGCAGACTCATGGACGACGGCAGTATCGTGAATGATGGCAGTCTGGTCGATCACGTGTGTTAAACCTCGCGTTTGGCGCACATCAGCTCGGCGGTACAGACCACTTCACCGTTGACCGTGGCCACACCGGTGAACTTGGCGATACCGCGACGCTCTTTCAGGAACTCCACGTCCAGCACCAGCTGATCGCCGGGGCCAACCGGACGCTTGAAACGAGCGTTGTCGATTGAGGCAAAGTAATAGAGTTCGTTGGGGGACGGCTTGCCCACCATGGTAAACGCCAGGATACCGGTGGCCTGTGCCATGGCTTCCAGGATCAGCACACCGGGGAACACCGGCTTGGCCGGGAAGTGCCCCTGGAAGATCGGCTCGTTGAAGGAGACGTTCTTGATGGCACGCAGGGTCTTGCGCTCATCGCTGATCTCGTAGTTTTCCACCTTGTCCACCATCAGGAACGGATAACGGTGGGGCAGCAGATCCATTATTTCCTGGATACCCAGGCTCTTCTTTTCAGTAGTCAAAACAGTACCCTATACCAATCGTGATTATTCTTGGTCCAGCTTCTTCTCAAGCTTGCTCAACCGCTTGTGCATCTCTTCGATACGCATCACCCGGGCGGCGGTCTTGCGCCACTCTTTATTGGTTTGCAGGGGGATGCCGGAAGAGTAGACACCGGGCTCGGTAATGGGTCGCATCACCATGGCCATGCCGGTAACGGTGGCCTGGTCGCAGATCTCCATATGCCCGTTAAAGACGGAGGCGCCGCCAATGATACAGTATTTGCCGACCTTGAGACTACCTGCCATCACGGTGGAGCCCGCCACGGCTGTGCCGTAGCCGATCTCTACGTTGTGGGCGATCTGGCACTGGTTGTCGATGATGACGTTGTCAGCGATGCGGGTATCTTCCAGCGCGCCGCGGTCGATGGTGGTGCAGGCACCGATTTCGACCCGGTTGCCGATGGTCACGCCGCCGAGCTGGGGGATCTTGATCCACTCGCCGCGCTCGTTGGCATAACCGAAACCATCGGCGCCGATCACTGTGCCGGATTGAACCAGACAGTCGGTGCCCATGGTGACGTCGTGATAGAGGGTGACGTTGGCCCACAACCGGGAGCGGGCTCCCAGTCGGGTATTCTTGCCAACGAAACAGCCCGGACCTATGCGCACATCATCCCCCAGCACCACGCCGGATTCGATCACCGCATTGGCCCCGATGGCCACTCTCTCGCCCAGTTGCACGTCCGCCGCGATCACCGCGCTCGGATGGATATCCGTGGCCGGCTGCGGCGTGGTGTCCAGCAGTTGGGCAACCCTTGCAAAGCCCACGTAGGGGTCTTTGAGCACCAGGGCATTGGTGGGACAAAATGGCAGATCCGCTTCTGTGATGAGCACGGCGGTCGCCTTGCTCTGCTCCAGATAATGCCGGTACTTTTTATTGGACAGGAAGGTGATGTCCCCCTCCCCGGCCTTTTCCAGTGTCGCTACCTTGCGGATTTCCAGGGTTCCGTCGCCATGGACCTGGGCCCCCAGTTGCTGGGCCAGCTGTGCGAGAGTGAATGCCATCAATTAGTTGCTCTTGCTTACCTGAGAAATAACCTGGGCAGAGATGTCCAGCTTGCTGGCGGCGTACGGGGCGGCATTGCGCTCCAACACCAGATCGTAACCATTGCTCTTGGCGATGGAGTCGATGGCTGCCTGCACCTTGGTCAGGATCTTGTTGCGCTCTTCGGACTGACGGCGACCATTGTCCTGTTCAAACGCCTGACGCTTCTGGTTGAACTCCATCTGCAGCTTGGCCAGCTTCTCCTGGCTTTGTTTTTTCTGGTCGGCGCTCATGAAGGCTTCATCCTTCTTGAACTTCTCGACCAGTTTCTGACCATCGGCTTCCAGCTTCTGCAGCTCGCGCATGCGCGGCTCGAATTCGCCTTTCAGCTTCTTGGAAACGGCTTCACGCTGGGGCAGCTTCTGGAAGACTTCGCCCATGTCGACCACGGCGATCTTGGTCTCGGCCAAGGCGGAGCCCATGCCGGCAGCCATCAGTGCAAAACTCAAACCAGCTACTTTCAACGCTTTATTCACACTTACTCCTTGTTCCCTCATGTGAGGGCTACCTGATTTACCTGATTATGCAAGTGGTACCCGGACCGACTTGTTACCTGGTGAGGCACGCAGGCTGCGCGTCCCATCATTGAATACCCCCACCATTGGGTGGGGGCAAGGTCCGTCCTTAGAAGGTACGGCCGATGTTGAATGAGAAGAACTCGGTCCGGTCGCCCTCGTACTGCTTGAGCGGACGGGCAATCGCGAACACCAGAGGACCCATCGGGGAGAGCCACTGCAGCGACAGACCGGCCGAGGCGCGGTAGTTGGTCGGATCCGAATAGTCGGCCAGATAGTTGCAGCCGCTGAAGCAACGGTTGCGGTACTGGTCATAGTCGAAGGTGGTATCCCACACGG
Source organism: Aeromonas sp. s5 (assembly GCF_040907865.1). Taxonomy (NCBI): domain Bacteria; kingdom Pseudomonadati; phylum Pseudomonadota; class Gammaproteobacteria; order Aeromonadales; family Aeromonadaceae; genus Aeromonas; species Aeromonas sp. s5. Next base: position 71,627 of record NZ_JBFOCO010000023.1, on the reverse strand, counting down.
AGCCGGCATCGATGAAGAAGCTGGTCCGCAGTTGCGGCTGATAGGTCTCGGACGCAAACGGCGTCGGCACTATCATCTCGAGGGAGGCGACCGCCAGGGCGTTGCCGCCCACCGAGCTGTCGGTGCCCTGGATGACGTCGTTGCCGCTCAGGTTGTAGTAGTAGAGCGCCTTCGGACCCACGGTGTTGCTCTTGAAGCCGCGCAGGGTGTCGAAACCGCCGGCGAAGTAGTTCTCGAAGAACGGCAGTACGTGATCATAGTTGCCGTTGCTGCCGTAGCCGTTGCCGTAGGAGGCACGCGCCTTGGCCATCAGCACCCACTTGTGATCCGCATCGAACGGGAAGTAGTGCGCGTCTTCGGCGTTGAGCTTGAAGTACTGCAGATCCATACCCGGCACTGTGACCTTGGCATTGACCCGCTGACGATCGCCGGCGGTCGGGAACTGGCCCTTGTTGAGGGTGGAACGGGTCCAGCCGGCGGTGAGGTCGACGGTGTTGAACACCATACGGTTGTCGCCATCCTTGTTCTTGCTGTACACCTTCCAGAACTCATCCACCTGCAGATAGGGGTTGGGCTGGGACAGTTTGTTGTTTTCGGCCCCGAGGCTGAAGTCGAGACGGTTGTTCTCGTTGACCGGGAAACCACTGGAGAGGCGGAAGCCGATGGTGGTGTTCTCGTAGTCCACGATGTTGGCGTCGGCCGCACTGAACTGGTTGTAGTAGAGACGACCGCCCAGGCTGACCCCGTCCACGGTGAAGTAGGGATCGTTGTAGCTGAGGTCGACGCTCTTGGAGTACTTGTTGGTACTGGCGGAGATGCCGATCTTCTTGCCGGTCCCCATGAAGTTGTCCTGCTGCAGGCCCGCCTGCAGGCTCAGGCCCGACTCGGTACCGTAGCCGACACCGGCGTTGATGGAACCGGCAGGCTGCTCCTTGACCTTGAAGTCCAGATCGACCTGGTCATCGCTGCCCGGCACCCGCTTGGTGTCCACTTCCGCGCTCTCGAAGAAGCCGAGGCGGTTGAGACGGGTCTTGGACTGCTCGACGCTGTCGGAGGAGAGCCAGGTGCCCTCCATCTGACGCATCTCGCGGCGCAGCACTTCGTCCTTGGTGGTGACGTTGCCACTGAAGTTGATGTTGCGCACATAGACGCGCGGGCCCGGCTCGATGTTGACGATGAGCTCCACTTCCTTGGTCTGGTCGTTGACCTGCGGGAAGGTGACCACTTTCGGGTAGGCGTAGCCGTAACGACCGAGGAACTTGGAGAGCACCTCTTCGGTATGGGTCACCTGGCTGGCGGAGTAGATGCTGCCGGTCTCGATGGGGATGAGCCCCTTCATCTCGCCGCCGCGATCGATCAGATCGCCCTTGAGCTGGATGCCGGAGACCTTGTACTGATCCCCTTCCTTGACGTTGAGGGTGACGTAGACCCCCTTCTTGTCCGGGGTCATGGAGACCTGGGTGGACTCCTGCTGGAAGCGGATGTAGCCGCGGTCCATGTAGTAGGAGCGCAGGGTTTCGATGTCGCCGGCCAGCTTCTGTTTCTGGTAGCGCTGGTCGCCGGTGAAGTTCCACCAGGGCACGTCATCCTTGAGGGAGAGCTGGGCCAGCAGCTTCTCTTCCGGGAAGACGTTGTTGCCGACGATGTTGATCTGCTGGATCTTGGCCGCTTCCCCTTCCACGAAGGTGAACTTGAGGTCGACCCGGTTGCGCGGCAGCGGGGTGACGATGGCCTTGACCTTGGCGGAGTACTTGCCCACGCCGTAGTAGAAATCTTCCAGCCCCTTCTCGAGGGAGCTCAGCACGGTGCGATCGAGGGGATCACCCACCCGGATGCCGGAGGACTCCAGGCTCTGGGTCAGTTGCTCCTCCTTGATGTCCTTGTTGCCGGAGAATTCGATGCTGGAGATGGTCGGCCGCTCCTTGACCATCACCTGCAGTACCTGGCCGTCGCGGTAGACCTTGACGTCCTCGAAGTTGCCGGAGGCATAGAGCTTCTTGATGGCGTTGGCCAGCGCGACGGAGTCGACGGAATCGCCAACCCGGATCGGCAGGTTCAACAGGGCGGCACCCAGGGTCACCCGCTGCAGACCTTCAACCTGAATATCTTGCACCACAAAAGAGGCAGGGGCCGCCTGGGCCAGGAAACTGGCACCCAGCAGGCAACTCAACACCAATGCTTTTTTAACAGCCATTTTGTTCTTATGTGTCCTTGTTGATGCTCTGGCCTCAGAGGCGAGCGAAATCATTAAACAGCGCAATACCCATCAGTAACATCAGAATGGCGGCGCCAATCCGGAAACCCACTTCCTGAATTTTTTCCGATACCGGCTTGCCGGTGACCGCCTCGATGAGGAAGTAGACCAGATGGCCACCGTCCAGCACCGGCAGGGGGAACAGGTTGATGATCCCCAGGTTGACGCTGATGAGCGCCAGGAAGCCGAGGAAATAGACCAGTCCATAGTCGGCACTGCTGCCCGCCCCCTTGGCAATGGAGATGGGGCCGCTCAGGTTGTCCAGCGAGACGATGCCACCGATCAGCTTGCCGATCATGTCGAAGGTCAGGGTGGTCAGGCTCCAGGTCTTCTGGGCGCCCTGCCACAGGGCTTGCAAAGGCCCATACTGTAACAGAATCCGATACTCATCCGGTAATGGAACCAGTTGCGGCGACAGGCCGACGAAACCGACCAGCTGGCCCCGCACCTTCTTGGCATCCGGGGTCAGGGTCAGGGTCAGCTCGCTGCCCGCCCGCTCGACGGTCACCTCAAGCGGCTGCCTGGGCGACTGCTGCACCTGGTGGACAAACTGAACCCACTCGGTGATCGCCTCATCCCCTACCCGCTTGATGCGGTCGCCAGCCTGGAGGCCGGCCTTCTCGCTGGCGCTCGCGGCCACCACAGCCTCGACCACCGGCAGCACCTTGCCACCGAGGGGCACTATCCCGAGGCTGCCGATGGGAGACTCCTTGTCGGGATCAAACTTCCAGCCGGCCAGTTGCAGGGTCTTGTCCACCGCATAACTGGTGTTGGCCGCCTTGAGTTTGAGCTGGACCGAGTCATCGCCAAGGTGGCTGATGAGGGCATAGGTCACGCTCTCCCAGTCACCTGTCTCCTCGCCGCCGACGCCGACGATCTCCATGCCGGGCTCCACCCCGGCCGCCGCCACGATGGAGGCGGGACGCACCTCGCCCACCACGGGTTTGACGGCGGGGACGCCGATCATGAACATCAGCCAGAGGGCGAACAGGGCAAACACGAAGTTGGCCATGGGGCCGGCTGCGACGATGGCCATCCGCGCCCAGACGCTCTTGTGGTTGAAGGCGTATTGCTCGTCACCGGGCTTGAGCTCGTCGACCCGGCCATCCAGCATCTTGACGTAACCGCCAAGGGGGATCAGGGCCAGCACGTACTCGGTGCCATCCTTGCCAAGCCGGCGCCAGATGGCCTTGCCAAAACCGATGGAGAAGCGCTCGACCTTGACGCCGCAGCGGCGGGCCACCCAGAAGTGGCCGAATTCATGTACCGCAACCAGCAGCCCGAGGGCAACGATAAAGGCACCAATGTTCCACAACACACCGCCCATCAGCCCATCACCTCGCATTCATGCATGGTCCTGTCTCCGACAATCAGGGTGAAGGCAGCACAATGCCACGAAATACTTCTCATCAGCTAAGCTCCTCAATCAAATTGTGAGCACGGGCACGGGCCGCCCCATCCAGCGCAATCAAATCGTCCAGCGAGCCGACATCCGTGCCGCCCAGGGCGAGCATGGTGGCCTCATTGACTCTGGCAATATCCATAAAACCGATCCGCTCTGCAAGGAAAGCCGCTACGGCCTCCTCGTTGGCGGCATTGAGGGCCGTGGTCGCGGCCTGACCCTGCTGACAGGCATGCATGGCAAGCTGCAGACAGGGATAGCGCTCATAGTCGGGACGGATAAAGCTGAACTCTCCGACACTGAAGAAGTCCAAAGGTTCCACACCGGACTCGACCCGAGCCGGATAGGCCAGGGCGTGGGCGATGGGGGTGCACATGTCCGGGTTGCCGAGCTGAGCCAGCACGGAGCCGTCCTTGTACTGCACCATGGAGTGGATGACCGACTGGGGATGGATCACCACCTGGATCTGCTCGGGCGCCGCGTTGAACAGCCAGCGCGCCTCGATATACTCCAGCCCCTTGTTGATCATGGTGGCGGAGTCGACCGAGATCTTGGCCCCCATGGACCAGTTGGGATGGGCGATGGCCTGGGCCGGGGTGACATGGGCCAGCTCGCCGATGTCGGTGTAGCGGAACGGGCCGCCGGAGCCGGTCAGCAGGATCTTGCTGATCCCGGCCCCCGCCAGGTCGCAAAAGCCCGGCTGGCGCTGGATGGCCTCGGGCAGGCACTGGAAAATGGCGTTGTGTTCGCTGTCGATGGGCAGCAGCTCGGCGCCGTGCTCGCGTACCGCCTCCATGAAGAAGGCACCGGACATCACCAGCGCCTCCTTGTTGGCCAGCAGGATGCGCTTGCCGGCCCGCACCGCGGCCATGGTGGGTGCGAGGCCGGCGGCACCGACGATGGCCGCCATCACGCTGTGGGCATCGGGGTGAGCGGCCACGTCACACAGGGCGGCCGGACCGGACAGCACCCGGGTGGCGCTGCCGTGGGTCTTGAGTTGACCGGCCAGCTCGGTAGCCGCAGTTTCGTCCACCATAACGGCGAAACGGGGGGAAAACTCGAGGCAGTCGCGCAGCATGGCATCCACGCTGCGGGCCGCCGTCAGCGCCAGCACCTGCCAGCGCCCAGGATTGTGCCGCAGTACCTTGAGCGTACTCTGACCAATGGAGCCGGAGGCTCCCAGAATCACCAGGTTATGCATCAAAACTCCCGCTGTATGACGAATGGATGGCACCTGCGGCCTGCCGGATCATCGGGCAGTCCATCAGAACTCCTGGCTGAGCAACAGGTAGCTGAGCAGGAATACCGGCAGGGCGGCGGTCAGGCTGTCGATACGGTCGAGAATGCCGCCGTGACCGGGCAGCAGGGTCCCTGAATCCTTGATGCCGGCCTCGCGCTTGAACATGCTCTCGGTCAGGTCACCGAGCACAGAGGCGAGCACCGCCAGCAGGGAGCAGAACAGCACTATGGCCATCTTGGCGGGCACGAAGCCCATGAACCAGGTCACCCCCACCGCCAGCAGGCTGGCGGTAAACAGGCCGCCACACATGCCTTCGATGGTTTTACCCGGGCTCACGGCCGGCGCCAGCTTGTGTTTGCCGAACGCCTTGCCGAAAAAATACGCGCCAGAATCTGCCGCCCAGACCAGTCCCATCACGAACAGCAGGATCCAGGCTCCCATCATGGGGTCGTGATAGAAGTTGTAACCACGGATGGCCACCAGGGACCAGAAGAAGGGCACCAGGGTCACCAGACCGAACAGGGACTTGAGCCAGATGGACTCCTTCCACAGCTTGGCGCTCTGGGGGTAGCGCAGCACCAGCAGCAGCCCCAGCAGCCACCAGCTGACGGCGGTCCAGAGCACGCCCATCACCAGCGGATGCAGATGGGGAGTCCACAACTGCTCCACCGGCAGCCAGAACAGGCTGGCACCGAGCAGCAGGCAATAGACCAGCGGCAGCCACTGTTGCGGTTTGGCGGAGACAAAGCCGCTCCACTCGCGGCTGGCCAACAGAAATACCAGAGATGCCAACAGGGCAAAGAATTTCAACGGCAGAAAAAAGAGGGCTCCCAACACCAGGGGAACCAGTAGCAATGCGGTAATAATTCGTTGTTTTAGCAAAAGAAGCCTCTCTCTTGGGAGGGGGGTTAGCCGGTCTGTTGCTCGGCGATCAATTCCCGGATCTGTTCACCGGTGCAGCCAAAACGGCGCTCACGGGAGACGAAGGAGGCCACGGCCTCGCTGAACTCGGCTTCGCCGAAGTCGGGCCACAGCACCGGGGTAAAATAGAGCTCGGCATAGGCGAGCTGCCACAGCACGAAGTTGCTGATGCGATGATCGCCACCGGTACGGATCAGCAGATCCACCGGCGGCAGGTCGGCCATGCACATCTCGCGACCAAGCAGGGTTTCATCAATCTGGTCGGCCGACAATTCACCTGCCGCCACAGCCGTGGCCAGCTTGCGGGCCGCCTGGGTGATGTCCCACTGGCCACCGTAATTGGCGGCGATGTTGAGGGTCAGCCCCCTGTTGTTGGCGGTCAGCGCCTCCGCCTTGGCGATTTTGGCCTGCAGCCGTTCGCTGAAGCGGGCGGTATCGCCGATCACCTTGAGCCGAATGCCGTTGCTGTGCAGCTTCTGCACCTCGCGGCCCAGCACCGTCATGAACAGCTCCATCAGGGCACTGACCTCCCCTTCCGGACGGCGCCAGTTCTCGCTGGAAAACGCAAACAGGGTGAGCGCATCCAGCTTGGCACGCGCGGCAAAGGTTACCGCCTCGCGAACGGACTTCACGCCGGCCTTGTGGCCATAGACCCGCATCTTGCCACGGTTCTGGGCCCAGCGTCCGTTGCCATCCATGATGATGGCCACATGACGAGGCAAGGACGAATTGGCACAATCACCTACGGCTGCCAAAAGCGACATTCATTTCTCCCACAAAGACAAAAGCGCCGTGCAGGGGCACTACACGGCGCTCGTAATATACCTGTCAGAGGCTTAGATTTCCATTAGCTCCTTTTCCTTCACGGCCAGTGCATCGTCTACCAGCTTGATGAAGGAATCGGTCAACTTCTGGATCTCTTCCTGGGCACGACGGTCGTCGTCTTCGGAGATCTCTTTGTCTTTGAGCAGGGCCTTCAGATCGGCGTTGGCATCGCGACGGATGTTGCGAATGGCAACCCGGGCACCTTCCGCTTCGGCACGCACGATCTTGGTCAGATCACGACGGCGCTCTTCGGTCAGCGGCGGCAGCGGCACGCGCAGGGTCTGGCCGTTGCTGGACGGGTTCAGGCCCAGATCGGAGGTCAGGATGGCCTTTTCCACCGCCTGGATCATGGAGCGATCGAAGATGGAGATGGAGAGGGTGCGGGCATCTTCTGCCACCACGTTGGCCAACTGTTTCAGAGGAGTGGCAGCACCGTAATACTCCACCTGGATGCCATCGAGCAGGCTCGGGTGAGCGCGGCCGGTGCGGATCTTGGACATCTGGGTCTTGAGCGACTCGACACTCTTGCCCATGCGGTCCTTGGCGTCGTTTTTAATCTCGTTGATCACAGTGGTTTTCCTTTTGGCGAACGAGCCGTCTACCGGCCCGTGTCTATCTTATTTGCTGGCGTCATGGACAAACGAGCCGGAGCTCACGCTTGTCTCACTTGCTGACATGGTGGATCAGGGTACCTTCCGGCTCACCCATGATCACCCGACGCAGCGCACCCGGCTTGTTCATGTTGAACACGCGGATCGGCAGATCGTGGTCGCGGGCCAGAGTAAAAGCAGCAAGATCCATCACTTTGAGTTCTTTTTCAAGAACTTCATCATAACTCAGTTCATGGTACAGCACGGCATCCGGGTTCTTGACCGGATCATCCGTGAACACGCCATCCACCTTGGTGGCCTTGAGCACGACGTCAGCTTCGATCTCGATCCCGCGCAGACAGGCCGCAGAATCGGTAGTGAAGAAGGGGTTGCCGGTACCGGCGGAGAAGATCACCACCTTGCCGGCGCGCAGCTGGCTGATGGCTTCAGCCCAGACATAGGAGTCACAGATGCCTTGCAGGGAGATGGCAGACATCAGACGGGCATTCACATAAGCACGATGCAGGGCATCACGCATGGCCAGACCGTTCATCACGGTAGCCAGCATACCCATGTGGTCGCCCACCACGCGGTTCATGCCCGCCTTGGCAAGACCGGCACCACGGAACAGGTTGCCGCCACCGATGACCAGACCGACCTGAACACCCAGCTCAACCAGTTCTTTGATCTCTTGGGCCATCCGATCCAGCACCGCCGGATCAATGCCAAAACCCTCGGATCCTTGCAGGGCTTCACCACTCAACTTCAGAAGAACACGTCTGTATGCAGGCTTGGGATTGGTACTCATGTCACTGATTCCTGGTCATATAAAGACCGCGACATAAGTCGCGGTCTGGGGAAACGGAAAAACCGGTTCGATTAGGCCTTTTGAGCGGCCGCGATTTGAGCTGCTACTTCTGCAGCGAAATCGGTCTCTTGCTTCTCGATGCCTTCGCCCACTTCGAAACGGGTGAAGGAAACAACGTCAGCGCCTTCTTTCTTCAGCAGCTCGGCAACGGTCATGGAAGGATCCTTCACGAACGGCTGACCAGTCAGGGAAACCTCACCGGTGAACTTCTTCATGCGGCCTTCAACCATCTTCTCGGCGATCTCTTTCGGCTTGCCGGAGTTGATGGCGATGTCGATCTGGATTTCGCGCTCTTTGGCAACGACGTCGGCAGACACATCTTCCGGCTTGACGAATTGCGGGCTGTTGGCAGCAACGTGCATGGCCAGATCTTTGGCCAGCTCGTCGGTACCGCCGACCAGCTTGGTGATAACACCGATACGGGAACCGTGAACGTAGGTGCCCAGGTTGTCACCTTCAACCAGCATCACGCGACGCAGGTTCATGTTCTCACCGATCTTGGCGATCAGGTTGGTGATGGTCAGCTCTACGGACTCGCCGTTGCCGAAGTCAGCGGCTTTCAGCGCGTCAACGTCAGCAATCTTCTGGGTAGCGGCGATCTCAACGATTTTCTGACCCATGGCCAGGAAGCCGGCATCCTTGGAAACGAAGTCAGTCTCGCAGTTCAGCTCGATCATGACGGCAACGTTGCCTTCGGTACGGGCGAAGATCACACCTTCAGCGGCGATACGGCCAGCTTTCTTGGCGGCTTTGGCCTGACCGGATTTGCGCATGTTTTCGATAGCCAGTTCGATATCACCGTTGGCTTCTTCCAGTGCTTTTTTGCAATCCATCATGCCAGCGGCGGTGCGCTCGCGCAGTTCTTTTACCAGGGCGGCAGAAATGTTTGCCATGTCCAGTATCCTCGGTCTTGAATTGACAAGAAACAGGGGCCACAAGGGCCCCTGCTAACCAATTACATCAGCTTGGTTAATAAGGGCTTTGCAGTCCTTATCAATTACTCAGCTTCAACGAAGCCATCTTGTTCGGCTTGAACAACGATGTCCTGAGCGCGAGCTTCCAGTACGGTGTCAGCAGCAGCATTCAGGTACAGCTGAACGGCACGGATAGCGTCGTCGTTACCCGGGATGACATAGTCAACGCCGTCCGGGTTGGAGTTGGTATCAACGATGGAAACTACCGGGATACCCAGGTTGTTGGCTTCTTTGATAGCGATGTGCTCGTGGTCGGCATCGACAACGAACAGAACGTCAGGCAGGCCGCCCATGTTCTTGATACCACCTAGGCTCTTCTCCAGCTTTTCCATTTCGCGAGTACGCATCAGCGCCTCTTTCTTGGTCAGCTTGTCGAAGGTACCGTCTTGGCTCTGGGTTTCCAGATCTTTCAGGCGCTTGATGGACTGACGAACGGTTTTCCAGTTGGTCAGCATGCCGCCCAGCCAGCGGTGGTTAACATAGAACTGGTCGCAACGCTCAGCGGCTTCTTTTACGGCTTCAGACGCGGCACGCTTGGTACCTACGAACAGTACCTTGCCCTTCTTGGCAGCTACGGAGCTGATGAAGTTCATGGCATCGTCAAACATCGGAACGGTTTTTTCCAGGTTGATGATGTGAACCTTGCTGCGGGCACCGAAGATGTAGGATTTCATTTTCGGGTTCCAGTAACGAGTCTGGTGACCGAAGTGAACGCCGGCTTGCAGCATGTCGCGCATAGAAACTTTAGCCATTTTATACCTCTGTATTGGGGTTAGGCCTCCACACATCCCATATAACCGACCCGTTAAGGCACCCCGGCATATGTGTCGATGTGTGTGTGTTGTTTAAGTAAGGGTGATGGTACGGGGAGACAAGTTCCCCATTCCGGCGCGCTTTATACCATAACTTTGGTCAGGACACCACCAGCCTCACCGCTAAAAATGGATCCCTGCCGAGCAGGTTGCGGCACCGATTTGACGCTGTGATGACAATCACACTGGAAGTAAACGGGGGTTGGGGATAAAATTTTGGCCTGATTGCAAACGCATCTATTTTTCATTACCTGATTGCCGGACATCACAGGGTGCGCGGTCAGGTCCCAAGAGAGATCCCATGTCCATTAAAATCAAGACACCGGAAGAGATTGAAAAGATGCGCGTTGCCGGCCAGCTGGCCGCCGATGTGCTGGTCATGATCGCCCCCCACGTCAAGGCGGGCGTCACCACCGACGAACTGAACACCATCTGCCACAACTACATGGTCGACGTGCAGCAGGCCATCCCTGCCCCGCTCAACTATCACGGCTTCCCCAAGTCCATCTGCACCTCGGTGAACGATGTGATCTGCCACGGCATCCCGAACCACAAGAAGCTGCGCGAGGGTGACATCATCAACCTCGACATCACCGTCATCAAGGATGGCTACCACGGTGATACCTCCGCCATGTTCATCGTGGGCGAGACCACCCCGCTGCGTCGCCAGCTCTGCAAGGTGGCTCAGGAGAGCCTCTACGCCGCCATCAAGCAGGTGCGCCCCGGCATGTGCATCACCGAGATCGGCGCCGTGATCCAGCCCATCGTCGAGAAGGCCGGTTTCTCCGTGGTACGTGACTACTGCGGTCACGGCATCGGGGCCGAGTTCCACGAAGAGCCGCAGATCCTGCACTACCGCAACGGCGGCAAGCTGGAGCTCAAACCGGGCATGTGCTTCACCATCGAGCCCATGGTCAACAGCAAGAAGTATCACTGCAAGGTCAACCCGAAGGATGGCTGGACCGTGACCACCAAGGATGGCGGCGACTCCGCCCAGTGGGAGCACACCCTGCTGGTGACCGAGGATGGCTGCGAGGTGCTGACCCTGCGCCCGGACGACACTATCGACCGTCTCATCAAACACGGTTAACATCAAACCCCGGCCCCTCGCCGGGGTTTTGTTTTTATCAGCCGCAGGCCCCGCACTTCTGCCTGCGACAAGAGTGTGAGACGCCATGGACGCCAGCCTGCTTTCCCCCCATTTGCTGCCCGACGATCAGCTCACCCGCGAGAACTGCAAGGAGTACCTGAGCCGTTTTCTCGGCTGGCTGCACGCCCGCTTCGACGCCGGTGACAACATCATCGAGCTGGTGGCCACCCGCTCCGAATACATGGACCAGCTGCTGACCCGGCTGTGGCAGAAATTCGGCTTCGACAAGACGGAGCTCACCCTGATCGCGGTGGGAGGCTATGGCCGCGGCGAGCTGCACCCCCACTCCGACATCGACCTGCTGATCCTCTACGAAGGGGACGAGCTGGACGAGGTACTGGGGCTGCGCATCGGCGAGTTCATCACCCTGTTGTGGGATCTCAAGCTGGAGGTGGGCCAGGCGGTGCGCAACGTACGCGAGTGCATCGAGCAGGGACGCGGCGACATCACGGTCGCCACCAACCTCATCGAGGCGCGCTACATCACCGGCCGCGAGGCGGGCTTCCAGCAGCTCAAGGAGGCTACCGGCCCCCAGCACTTCTGGCCGAGCGAGCAGTTCTTCAAGGCCAAGCGCGAAGAGCAGGCCCAACGCCATCAGCAGTTTCTCGGCACAGCCTACAAGCTCGAACCGGATCTCAAGTGCAATCCGGGGGGGCTTCGCGACATCCAGACCCTGGCCTGGGTGGCCCGCCGCCACTTCGGCGCCACCACCCTGTTCGAGATGACCAGCCACGGTTTTCTCAACCGGGCCGAGTATCGCGAGCTGCTCGACTGCCAGAATTTCCTCTGGAAGGTGCGCTTCGCCCTGCACATGGCCATCAACAAGGGCGACAACCGGTTGCTGTTTGACCGCCAGCGCACCGTGGCCCAGATGCTGGGCTTCGAGGGGGAAGGCAACGCCCCGGTCGAGCAGATGATGAAGCGCTTCTATCAGACGGTGCGACGGGTCTCCGAGCTCAACGAGATGCTGCTGCAGCTGTTTGACGAGGCGATCCTCGGCAACACCGCCATGGACGTGCGCCGCCTCTCCGACGAGTTCCAGCTGCGCGGTCGCCTCATCGATGCGGTGGATAGCGAGCTGTTCGGCCGCGATCCCGCCGCCATCCTGCGCCTCTTCTACCAGATTGCCCAGCACCCGGAGATTGCCGGCATCCACTCCGCCACCCTGCGCCAGCTGCGCGAGGCGCGCCGCAAGCTCAACTGCTGGCTGCAGGACCTGCCGGAGTGCCGCCGCCTGTTCATGGCGCTGCTGCGCCACCCCAACGGCATCGGCCAACCCCTCAGCCTGATGCACAAATACGGCATCCTGGCCGCTTACCTGCCGCAGTGGAACCTTATCGTCGGCCAGATGCAGTTCGACATGTTCCACGCCTACACGGTGGACGAACACACCCACCGGCTGCTCAAGAACATCCACCAATTTCCCAACCCGGCCAGCCGCCAGACTCACCCGCTCTGCCACGAGGTGTTCACCCGGCTGCGCAAGCCAGAGCTGCTCAGCATCGCCGCCCTCTTTCACGACATCGCCAAGGGGCGGCGCGGCGATCACTCCGAGCTCGGCGCCGTCGATGCGCTGGAGTTCTGCCAGCTGCACGGCCTGGATCGCTACGAAAGCCGGCTGGTCGCCTGGCTGGTGCGCCACCACCTGCTGATGTCGGTCACCGCCCAGCGCCGCGACATCTACGACCCGGACGTGGTCACCGATTTTGCCCAGAAGGTGCGCGACGAGCAGCACCTCGACCTGCTCTACTGCCTGACAGTGGCCGATATCTGCGCCACCAACGACACCCTCTGGAACGACTGGAAGGGCACCCTGCTGCGCGAGCTCTACTTTGCCACCCAGAAGGCGTTGCGCCAGGGACTGGAGAACCCGCCTGACATGCGCCTGCGGATCCGTGAAAACCAGCGCCAGGCCAAGCAGTTCCTGGCCCAGCGCGACGTGCCGGAGGAGGCCATCAACCAGCTCTGGAGCGATTTCAAGGCCGACTATTTCCTGCGCCACACCCCGGAGCAGATCGCCTGGCACTGCCGCAAGATCATCGAGCACGGCGACAACCCGGCGCCGCTGGTGATCATCGGCAAGCACCCGACCCGCGGCGGCAGCGAGGTGTTCATCTACTGTCGCGACACCCCGAATCTGTTCGCCACCGTGGCCTCGGCGCTGGATCAGAAGAACCTCAACATCCACGACGCCCAGATCATGAATTCGCGCAGCGACTACGTGCTCGATACCTTCGTGGTGCTCGAGCCCAACGGCGAGCCCATCAGCCCCAACCGCACCGCCACCATCAAGAAGGCGCTGGAGAAGGCGCTGCAGGAACCGGGCAAGCTGGTGCTGCGCAGCAAGCCCCTGTCGCGCCGCCATCGCCAGTTCAGCGTACCGACCCGGGTGGTGTTTCTGCCCCACAAGGGGGAAAACCGCCACACCCTGCTGGAGCTGACCGCACTCGACACCCCGGGCCTGCTGGCCCGCATCGGCGCCGTGTTCCAGCAGTGCGGCCTGTCGCTGCACGCCGCCAAGATCACCACCATCGGCGAACGAGTGGAGGACTTCTTCAGCCTCACCACCCTGGCTGGCGAACCCCTGACCCAGACCGAGCAGCAAGCACTGGAAGAGCGGCTGGTCAATCAGCTCAACCCTGTGGAGAGCGCTGGAGGGTAGACCCATGGCACTCCGGGCCGGCCTCACAAGACCCCGTTTATCAGCCTGATTTTTCAGTCAGAACAAGTGGTTGGGCCACTCGAGTACAATAAATCGCCGTTCTTGTGAAGAAATCGGCCCGGGCCCTTAAAAACAGTTGGAAAAGTGTGATACAACAAACGGAATTTTTTAAAGGAAACCTGTCATGACCGAGTTGCAACAGATCATCGAAGCGGCCTTCGAGCGCCGTGATTCCATCACTCCCGGCTCCGTCGATGCCGCCACCAAGGCCGCCATCCTGCAAGCCATCGACCTGCTGGATTCCGGCAAGGCCCGCGTCGCCGAGAAGATTGCCGGCGAGTGGGTGGTGCACCAGTGGTTGAAGAAGGCGGTGTTGCTCTACTTCCGCATCAATGACAACGGCATCATCAAGGGCGACGATGCCCAGTACTACGACAAGGTTCCCCTCAAGTTCTCCGACTACAGCGCCGAGCAGTTCAAGGCCGCCGGTGTGCGCGTGGTACCCCCTGCCACCGCCCGCAAAGGCTCCTTCATCGCGCCCAATACCGTGCTGATGCCCTCCTACGTCAACATCGGCGCCTTCGTCGATGAAGGCACCATGGTCGACACCTGGGCCACCGTGGGCTCCTGCGCCCAGATCGGCAAGAACGTGCACCTCTCCGGCGGCGTCGGCATCGGCGGCGTGCTGGAGCCGCTGCAGGCCAACCCGACCATCATCGAGGACAACTGCTTCATCGGTGCCCGCTCCGAAGTGGTGGAAGGGGTGATCGTGGAGGAAGGCTCCGTCATCTCCATGGGCGTCTTCATCGGCCAGTCCACTCGCATCTATGACCGTGAAACCGGCGAGATCCACTACGGCCGCGTGCCGGCTGGCTCGGTGGTCGTCTCCGGCTCCCTGCCCTCCAAGTGCGGCAAGTACAGCCTCTACGCAGCCGTCATCGTCAAGAAGGTGGATGCCAAGACCCGCGCCAAGGTCGGCATCAACGCCCTGCTGCGTTCCATCGACGAGTAAGCGGTTTTGCTGTGATTTAAAAGGGCGCCTGATGGCGCCCTTTTGATTTTGGCGCCCCTGTCACAGGCAAGCCACACCGGCTCGGTTAAGATAGACGTGACAGGATCGTTTCAAACCGAGGAAGCCTGATGTACGAGAATCTGAAGAGCCTGGGGATCCAGGATCCCGCCTCCGTCGACAGCTATACCCTGCGCCAGGAGGCCAACCACGACATCCTCAAGATCTACTTCAAGAAGCAGAAGGGTGAGTTTTTCGCCAAGAGCGTCAAGTTCAAATACCCGCGCCAGCGCAAGACCATGCTGGTCGATTCGGGCACCCATGAGTACAAGGATGTCACCGAGATCAACGCCAATCTGAAATACGTGGTGGACGAGCTCGACAACCTGACCCAGGGCGTGCACGTGCAGGCCGACCCGGACATCAAGCAGAAGATCTTGCGCGACCTGCGCCACCTGGAAAAAGTGGTGCAGAACAAGATCAGCGAAATCGAGCGGGATCTGGAAAAGCTCTAAACCGGTCTGATGCAGCAAAGGCGCCCACGGGCGCCTTTTTCATTGGGTCACAACAGACAGGCGCCATCAGGCCAGCCCCGCACATGCCCCGCCGCCCAAACGCGGCCCAGCAAAAAGGGAGGCTTGCGCCTCCCTTTTCGGAACTCGGAATGAAAGCAGGGATTAGTTGCTCTTCATCCAGATGTCCATGTCGGTTTTCAGGTTGTCGGACTTGGTACCGAAGATGGCTTGTACGCCAGAACCTGCAACCACCACACCGGCGGCGCCCAGTTTCTTCAGACCGGCCTGGTCAACCTTGGCCACATCCTTCACGCCGACACGCAGACGGGTGATGCAAGCGTCCAGAGAAGCGATGTTCTCCTTGCCACCGAAGGCAGTGACCAGTGCGGCAGACATCTCGTCCTTGCTCTGACCAACGCTCTCTTCAGCAGTTTCGTCTTCACGGCCCGGGGTCTTCAGGTTCATGGCACGGATGACCACGGTGAAGACCACGTAGTAGATGACGGCATAAACCAGACCCAGACCCACCAGCAGCAGCATGTGATCGGCACGCGGGGATTGCACCACGAAGTCGATGAAGCCGTTGGAGAAGGTGTGGCCGTGTACCACGCCCAGGGAGTTGGTCAGCACGTAGGCCAGACCGGCCAGCACGGCGTGGATGGCGTACAGTACCGGGGCGATGAACAGGAAGGAGAACTCGATAGGCTCGGTGATACCGGTCAGGAAAGAGGTCAGGGCGGCAGAGGCCATGATACCTACGATCTTGGCGCGGTTTTCCGGCTTGGCGGAGTGCGCGATGGCAAACGCGGCGGCAGGCAGACCGAACATCTTGAACAGGTAGCCACCGGCCAGCTGACCGAAGCCGTTGCCGGCAGCGCGGGAGGCGTCGTCAGCAGTCAGGAAGCAGGTCATGATACCGTGTACGGTTTCGCCAGCGGCGTTGACACAGGTACCAGCCTGATAGAAGAACGGCACGTTCCAGATGTGGTGCAGACCGAACGGGATCAGTGAACGTTCAACCACGCCGTAGATACCGAAGGCCAGTACCGGGTTCTGGTTGGCAGCCCAGTCGGAGAAGGCACCGATGGCGGCACCTACCGGCGGCCAAATCACGGACAGGATCACGCCCAGACCGATGGAGACGAAACCGGTGATGATGGGCACGGCGCGCTTGCCGGCGAAGAAGCCCAGGTACTCGGGCAACTGAATCTTGTAGAAGCGGTTGAACGCCCAGGCGGCCACGCCACCGGCGAGGATACCACCCAGTACGCCGGTCTCGATGGTCTCGACGCCCATCACGGGAGCCATCACCTTCAGGGTGGCGCTCATGATGCCGTAGCCAACGATGGCAGACAGGCCGGATACGCCGTCGTTATTGGTAAAGCCGAGTGCCACGCCCACGGCGAACAGCAGGGCCATCTGACCGAATACGGAACCACCGGCCTGCTCCATCAGCTGGGAGACAATTTCCGGCAACCAGCTGAAGTGGGCAGCACCCACCCCCAGCAGAATACCTGCAACGGGCAAGACCGATACTGGCAGCATCAGCGCCTTACCGACCTTTTGCAGATTAGAGAAAGCATTTTTTAACATGTGTGCGCTCCTGAATGGAATGTCTTACCGTAGACGCTTCAGTCCAATTTATAGACGACCAAGAACATCATCTCTCATCGGCATGAATTCGACGCGGGTTTGTTTATTTTGACCAGCTGAATATAACCCAGCAGATCGCAAATATCTTCCATCAGGGGTAAGCGAATAAAAAATTTGGAGGGGAGATCACAAGATAATTTTGGCGGGAATTTTCAGCTAATTACAGCTATATTTCGGCATCTTCATGCTAAACCAGAAATATGAAAAGTGCTGTTTCGCATTGTATTTTAGCCAATCAAAACAATACACCACGAAACGCAATGTAACTTAATGTAACCATTTGCTGTTTTTTCTATTTTAGTCTACCGATTAAAAAGGCCTCCAACAAGGGAGGCCTCAAATAAATATTATCTTTTAAAGACCGGACGATATTCAGCCTTTCTGGGAACGCTTGACCGCATCCACAAAGACCGATTTCGCCTTGGTCGAACCTGCCCGTTCCGCTTCGCTGACCAGTCTCATCGCCTTGTCGATGTCACCGGCTTTCACCGCTTTCTCGATCTGGGATTGATAGAAGGCCTCGGTTTCGCTCAGCATGGGGGCACTGCTCTTGACTGCACCGGCGGTCGCCAGGGGCACGACAAGCTTGTTTGGTGCCGTGTTGACTACCGGGGTGTTGGCATCAATCACATCCTGATAGACGGGCTTGTAGTAGTTGCTCTCGGTTTTGACGCCACTCAAGTCCTCCACAGAGAGGCTGACCACGCCCCAGGGGGAGTGCGGAATGACGGGGTCTTTTTCACCATAATCAACCACCCCCAGTGACTTGGTCATCAGCTTGGAAGGGCTCAGAATGGTGGTTGTTTTGTCCAGACCACTCTGGTCTGTGTAGATCACCATGTAACTTTCGTTGTTGGGGTTACCGACATAGGAGCGATCCACGGTAAACACGGCTTCCATGCGATCCCCCTGCAGCATGCGTGCAGGCTCGTACTTGAACACGTCGCTGCCCAACTTGCGGGTCACATTGAATTTGGAATCAAGCATCAAGACGGTAGGGTTGAACAGCGATTTGTCGATCAAGCCATCAACCGTGATGCGCAGGTCACCGGAGTTGACCGGCAAGCGGAAGGCTGCGAAGTGGCTTTTCCCTTCGCTGAAAGCGTAAACGGGGGAGCTGCCATCAATGGGGATAAGCTTGGTTGCGCCCGGTTGTATGTCCTGAAACGGCAGACTGGAGACATCGCGACAGCAGCTGCTAACCGTAGCCAATTGGCTCATCGCAACGTCGCGATTTCCCATGATGGACTTGAACTCCTGAGTCGGCGCTACCGTCGTTTCCAACGTGGCGCACCCACCCAGCACAACAGAACAGAATACAGTCAAGGCTAATCTGGAATATCTCATCGCGTGACCCTAAGAAACGTGTTGTAAAAAAAGAGCCCCCGTCATGCGGGGGCACTTGCAGTCATGACGTCAACAGATTACCACCAAGCTTCAGCTTGAACACCGAAGTTCCAGGAATCGTCCTGTTTCACGCCATTGGCATCCGGGCGGAACTGGCCGTCAGAATCCAGGTAGGAAGCGTAGACACGGATTTCCGGACGGGCCCAGAAGCTGGAGCCAGCGGACCAGGCCTGAGCCAGGGTGTATTTCTTGCCGATGGTGCTGGTTTCGGTGCCATTGTTCGGCTTGTAGCTGTCATGGTGATAGCCAAGCTCGGCGATGGTCTTCATGGTGTCATTCCACTTGTACATCGGGCGAACGACAACGGAGAAGGTGTCTTTGTCAACGCTGTCATTCTCGAGGTCACTGGCAGTACCGTAAACCAGCTGGTGACCAAACTCGACCTTGTCGCCAACCGGCAGCACGCCCCAGTTGATGAAGCGCCAGCCATCGCCCTTGGCGGCAGATTGGCTCAGGCCGCTGCCAGAACCGCTACCGTAGTCAACAGCCTGAGAGGCATAACCGTCGGCGAAATACTGAACCACGGTCTTGTTGAAGCCACCCAGCATGGATTGGGTCAACTCGGCGGTCAGCATGTGGCCGTTTTTCTCGTAATCCTTGCTGCCCAGAGCCGCTTTCTGCTCATCGGTCAGGTTGCCGCGGGCGTAGTCATAGCCCAGCTCCAGGGAGCCGTCTTGCCACAGCGGAATACCAGCATAACGCAGGTCCAGTACGTCGGTATCAACACGCTTGTCGACACCAACACCACCTACAAACTTGTCGTAATCTTCCCACGGGTCGTTACGCAGCCATGCAAATGAGAGCTTGCCCGGACCAGCCTGGATGTTTTCTACACCAGCACCGGCACCAGACACATCCCAGTAGTAGAAGTCGGAGATGTGGATGTCGTGACGTTGATAGTAACGCTTACCGGCCCACAGGGTAGCTTCCGGCGCGAAGCCCAGCACGCCCTTGGCCTGGACGTTGAATTGGCGCAGAGCAAAGTCGGCATCGCTGCCGCTGGTGCTTTCCCAGTCACGACCCTGCTGACCTGCCACCATTGCAAACATGGAGTCTACGTAGAAGGACTTGCCGTCCTTGTTGTAAGCCTCTTGACCCAGCTGAACTTCGCCGTAAGTCTCGGCTTCGTTGCCCAGACGACCGACTTTCGCCTTGGAATAGGTTTGCAGGCCGCCGTTATCGGAAGTACCGACACCGGAACGCATGTAGCCGTGGAAATCAACGGCGAAGGCGGCTTGGGAAGCCAGGGCTGCGGTTACTGCTGCAGCGATCGGGAGCCACTTTGCTTTCATTTTCATTTTCCTTATTCCCGCTGTGAGGAGTGTGATCCTGAATATCCAAGTTCTTATCACCGTAAAAACGTTTGGGTGATAACCGAGGCCGATTATAGGTAGCCAATTTCGGGACAAACATGAGCTGATTCACAAAATGGCGACAAATCGCCCAGCATTGGCCGCAGAGGGTTTTATGGGATGGATAACCGTAAATTTATGCAACAACTCACTATTCATTATGGCTGAAATGCAAAAAGATCCACTATGAAACCGCTACCAACAATTAATTCGCTTCGAAGATTAAGTGATAAACATTCAAATTGATGACAAAAACATGACTGAAATCGCTTTCAATGGGGAACTTTTAAATTTGCGGCATGTCAGCTGGCGCCGAAATAAATCACTGAGCAAACAAAGAACGGCTTGAAAAATAACCGGAGAAATAGCGGGAAAATATGGCCAGTTGAGACTGGCCTGCCCCACAAAATAAATATCCCCGCCAGACGGACTGAACGGGGATCTATAAGTGATGAAAAAGAGTGGTCGCTAGAGTTTATTAAGCCAGTCATTGAGCCAAGCTAGCGCCACTTTTTCCGGCTCATCGTCGACGCTGGCATCTATTTCCAGGCGGGGCAGCAGAGGGCTGGCACCAAGCTCCTGCAGCAGTCCATCGAGGTGGCGACCGGCGCCGCAGAAGTGCTCATAGCTGCTGTCCCCCATGGCGATGAGGGCATAACGCCACCCTTTCATATAGGGCGCCCGATCAGTCAGAGCAGTAGCCAGTGGTTGCAGATTGGGCGGAATGTCGCCCTGGCCGGTGGTGGCGGTGATGACCAGCAAGAATCGACTCGCATCCAGATCTTCCAGCTCGGCCTCCTCGAACACCCGACAACCGTGTCCCGCCTGTTCCAGCCGCGCAGCCAGCGTCTCGGCCACCAGCATTGCCGCGCCGTACACGGTTCCCACCACTATATCTATCTGCACCATCACGACCCCCTTTGACCAACATGGATGCCCAGCATGCCACAGCGCGGAGTCAGGCAACACCCCGACGCTTCAGTAGTCGCTCTCGCTGGCAAGCCAGCCCAGTGCGGCAAACAGCTGCAGCACGTGCGACCCCAGCGGCGCCTGGATGCGCATCGGCACCTTCAGCACCGGATGCTGGAAGCTGAGGGTGCGGGCCACCAGCAGCAGGCGATCGCAACCATAGTACTCGCGAAAGAAGCGGTTGTGGCGGCCATCGCCGTGGGTGGTGTCACCGACGATAGGGTGGAACAGATGATCGAGGTGACGGCGCAGCTGATGCTTGCGACCCGTCTTGGGGAACAGCCGAACCAGGCTGTAGCGACTGGTAGGGTGTTTCTTGGAAACCGCATGGGGCAGCTCGACCTGATGCAGGCGACGAAACGCGGTCACCGCCTCCTGGGCCGGACGATCCGGGTCGCTCATGGCATCGGCGATCTTGTCCAGC
This sequence comes from Aeromonas sp. s5, assembly GCF_040907865.1. Lineage (NCBI taxonomy): Bacteria > Pseudomonadati > Pseudomonadota > Gammaproteobacteria > Aeromonadales > Aeromonadaceae > Aeromonas > Aeromonas sp. s5. The sequence goes on along the minus strand of NZ_JBFOCO010000023.1, from coordinate 50,600 downwards.
TGCTCCTTGAGGGGGTAGTCGATCACCCCCTGCTCCGGAGCCCAGCCACGCACCAGCGCCAGATACTCCTTGTGGACCTGACGGGCGGCAAAGGCCTCGGTCAGGGTACGGGCCACGGCAGGATCGAGGGCAAACAGCAGCACCCCCGAGGTGGGTCTGTCCAGCCGATGTACCGGGTAGACGTGACGACCACCGATGAGATCCCGGGTCATCTGCATGGCAAAACGGGTTTCGGCCTTGTCGAGCCAGCTGCGATGCACCAGCAGACCGGAGGGCTTGTTGACCGCCACCAGCCAGTCATCCTGGTAGAGCAGGGTCAGCTTCATCTCGCCGTCGTCTTGAGTGGTGCAAGCATCGGAACCGCCACCCATCTGCGTTTTCTTCTGATGACCCAGGGTCTGCTCGCTCATCATTGTTCGACCACTTTGCCGGAGAGCAACAGATCGAAGCGGGCGATCAGGCGCAGCAGGGCTTCGACCTCGGCCAGCTCTTCCTTGTAGACTTCACTGGCCATGGGATAGAGAGAGACGCTGCTGGGCAGCGGCGCCTGCAGCAGCACCAACTGCTCCATGCGCGGGATCAGCACGAACTGCAGCCACTGATCGAAGCTCAGGGTATCGACGCAAAACGGCAGCTCGCTGGCCAGGGCCTCTTCCCCCGGATGGGTCGCTTGCCAACGTTCCAGACGTTGCAGTTCGGCGGTCAGTTCGCCCAGCAGGCCGGCTACCAGCAGATATTGATTCATTGCGCTCTCTTCCTCATCACCACGTCCCCGGTTCGCGGTTCAGTCAACAGCAAACCGGGCTTTGCAAAAAAGGGCGCTACTATACACCCTCCCCCCCGCTCTCTGCCATGCCCCCGGCGGCCATCAGTACGGGTCGCCGCCGGCCGCAACACGCCTCCCCGCTGGCTATCTTGTGCCAGCGCCTTATAATCGGCCCGCATCACCCTTAGCCGGATCACCTCATGTCCACCATCAATACTCTGACTGACTTTCTGACCCAGGCCGATACCCAGTTTCAGCTGTTCGACATGGGTCGCCAGGTGCGGCCGCTGGCGAGCGACACCTTCGTGCGCATCGAGCAGCAGCAGGAGCCCTATCCCTGGCCCCTGCAGCAGCACGCCTGGCTCGGCGTCCACTTCTTCCAGCCGGCCGAATCGCGCCACTACCTCTGGTTCCTCAAGTTTGCCCTCGACGAGCGCGGTCTGCTCATCTCGAGCGGCCCCAAGCACTTCATGGATCAGGTAGTGGAGACTCTGGGCTACAAGCTGACCGGCGAGCTCGATGAGGAGAAGGCCCAGCGGCTGGCCGAGAATCCCTACACCTTCCGCCCAGCCGAAGCCAAGATGGCCAGCCTGCACGCCAAGCTGGCCCGCCAGCTGGAGCAGGCCCCGTCCGCCTATTTCGAAGGGCTCTGCCACTACCTGTCCGCCCCCTCCCCCGAAGGGTGGCAGACCCTCGGCGTGCAGGGCTTTGCCGATCTGGCGGAGCGGCTGCAGGATGAGAGCAACCTGGCGCTGGTGTGCAAGGCACTGCCGAAGCTGCCGCAAGAACCGCTCTACGCCCTCTGCCAGAGCCTAGAGAACGCCCCGCTGCCGCCGGCCGTACAGGGCGCCCTGTTCGAGCGCATCGGCAAGGAGCAGGAGTGCGCCGAGTCCAACGCAGAGACCCTGGCCTACCTGTGTCGGGCGCTGGCCTCCTGCAATGGCAGCAGCATGCGCACCAACAAGCTGCTGACCCTGCTGCAAACCCAGCCGAGCCCGGCCCTGTTGCTGGCCATCGCCGGCCGGCTCTGGCCCGATCTGAAGGATGCCGCCCTGCTCAGCCTGTTCCTGGAGCAGCTGGCCCTGCAGCCGACCCAGTTCTTCAATCAGGTATTTGCCGAACTGGTGACCCTGCCGGCCCTGCGCAATGATATGCTGGCCAGACTGCGCGACCCCGAGCGCAGCGACGCCCTGGGTCAGGCCATCGGCCGCCTGTTCGCCTCGGCCTGATGATACCGGCGCCCCGTCACCCTGGCGGGGCGCCGCCCGACACGGACACACCGCAAAAGGAGCCCGCGATGGGTGAAGTGCTCGCCATCTTGCTGCTGACCCTGGGCGCAGGTGCCTTCTGGCACCAGCGGCGCCAGGCCGAACTCGCCTGGCAATACATGCGCCGCTACTGCCAGCATCACGACCTGCAACTGCTGTCGCTGGCACGCAGCCACCGGGCGCTGGCCCACCAGCCGCTGCGCCTGCTCACCTATTACGAGTTCGAATTTTCCAGCGATGGCGAGAGCCACTACCTGGGGCAACTGCGCATGCAGGGGCTGCAGGTGGTCGGCGTTGACCTCCCGCCACATCGGGTACCCAGCCTGTAAATCTCCCGCCTCGGGGCGAGCCTATACTGTTCTGGAATGTCTTTTCGGAGAGATGAGATGGAGTTCCTGACCCACGATCTGGCCGCCCTGTTTGCCCAGCTGGGGCTGGCCAACGACGAGCTGAGCCTGCACCGCTTCATTCACGAGCACCGCCTCGACAACCAGACCCTGCTGCCGGAAGCCCCCTTCTGGACCAGCGCCCAGGCCAATTTTCTGCGCGATGCCCTGTGGAACGATTCGGACTGGTCGGAAACCATCGACGAGCTGGACGTACTGCTGCGCCGGCACGATTGACCCGCTTCCCGCTTTTCAGTCTCCCGCGCTTTGGTTAAGCTCTGTGCCCCGTCCAGCCCCAATATCCCCATGCCGTGCAGGAGCACTCATGTCAGCCCAAGAGATCATCCGCATCGCCAATGAACTGGCGGCCAAGGGCATCGCCCCCACCACCGCCATGGTCAAGGCCCGCCTCGGCCAGCCCGTTCCCATGGCCGAGCTGCTCAAAGTGCTGAGTCAGTGGAAGCAGCAACCCGCAGCCGCCCCGGAAGTCGCAAGCCCGGCGCAGGAAGCCCCCGCTCCCGCCGCCGAGCCCACCCTGCTGCAGCTTGCCGAACGGCTCGAGCGTCTCGAACGCAAAGTGGATCGGCTGACCGAACTGCTGCTCCAGCAAGGGAAGCCGTGAGCCATGTACATCCTCGAACTCTGCTTTGAGTGCTACCGTGACACCTCGCTGGGCGAGGCCGAGCGAGCCATCGTCAACTACCTCGACATGCTGCGTTATCAGGGCCAGATCCTCGGCCGGGAGTTCCCCACCAGCATGCACGAGGGCTACTTCGTCAGCCGGGTGGTCTGCCCGGAGCAGGACAGCCTGCACCCCGACAACCAGAGCGAGCAGGTCAAGCTGGCGGAACAGGGCCTGCACCAGGCCGGGCTGCTCGCCCCCAAACTCCACCTGCAGGGGGCGGACCTGCTCTCTGACAGCACCGACCCCTGCGGCCATGATGGCGAGCGCCCCAGCTGGATGCTGCTCTATACCAGCTTCCTGCACACCTGCTCGCCGCTGCGCTGCGGCGATCACTTCGCCCCCATCCCGCTCTATCGGCTGCCGGCCATCGCCAACGGCGACCACAAGCAGATCATCAAGTGGCAGGAGGATTGGGAGGCGTGCGATCAGCTGCAGATGAACGGCTCCATCGCCGAACATGCGGCGCTGCACGAAATCGGTGAGGTGGGCAGCCGGCTCCAGCGCCGTGGCAGCGATCTCGGCAAGCGGCTGGAAGCCCTCACCGGCATCCCCACCTACTACTACCTCTACCGGGTGGGCGGCCGCAGTGCGGCCGAGGAGAAGGCCCGCCTCTGTCCGGGCTGCGGTGGCGAGTGGGCGCTGGCCGAACCCTTGCACGAGATCTTCGACTTCAAGTGCGATCCCTGCCGGCTGGTCGCCAACCTCTCCTGGGATTTCAAGGACTGAGCCCGGCGGTGAACCAAACAAAAACGCCTTGCCGGTCGGCAAGGCGTTTTTCATTGTGGCTGACGCCGCTTATTGCGGCAGGGTCTCCAGCCGCTCGAGAAACACCGGCAATGAAGGCGCCAGCACCAATCGGCGGCCCGAGTCGAGCCACTCCAGCCACACCTGACCACTCTCGTTGTCGAGCGATACCAGCGTCATCTCGTTGCGGGTGGTGGCGATGAACAGGGAGGGGCTGCGCTTCAACTTGCGCAGCATCAGCAGATGGCCGATGAGGTTCTCCTTGAGCAGGTCGAGATCCGCCTCGTTCCAGGGCAGCACAAACTCGAGCCGCAGCCCCTTGTAGAGACAGGGCACAGGGCGGCTGAACCAGCCACCAAACAGGGCCTGCGCGGCCGGGTGCAGGGTCAGCTCGAGCGCCTCGTTCATCGCCGTGAAATCGGCGGGCTCGGCGCGCCGATGCGGGCGCCAGGCGACCCGACCTTCCTTGGGTTCATCCAGCTCGCAGGGGGAGCGCCAGTCCGCCTCCCACTCGCACAGGGGCAGCCCTCGCCTCGCCTCGCCGTCGCGCTGCCAGCGCAAAAAAAAGTGTTCCAGGGCAGACAAGACTTGATCCGACATCGAAATTCCCCACAATTGCTGCCAAAGTCCGCTATTGCACCATCAAAGCCATGAGCAGACAAGGTGAAGCGCGGATCGCCAGCCGGCACTCCCCGCCTTGCCACCCCAAGCGGGGCCCATGCCTCTGCCATCGCCCATTCAACGTTCGAGTCACACAGATGAGCAAACAAGATAGATACGCCGGCGCCAGCGCCCTGCAGGGGCTGAGCCTGGGCCAGCAATCGGCCTACATCAGCCAGTACACCCCGGCCCTGCTGCAGCCGGTGCCCCGCAGTCTGAACCGCGACGACCTCGGTCTTGGCGGCGAGCTGCCGTTCCAGGGCTGCGACGTCTGGACCCTGTACGAACTCTCCTGGCTCAATGCCAAAGGCAAGCCCATGGTCGCCGTCGGCGAGGTCTCGGTGCCTGCCACCAGCGCGAACCTCATCGAATCCAAGTCGTTCAAGCTCTATCTCAACTCCTTCAACCAGACCCGCTGCGACTCGCTGGAAGCGGTGCAGGCCATGCTGGTCAAGGACCTGAGCGCCTGTGCCGGCAGCGATGTGAGCGTCACCCTGTTCCCGCTGGCCCAGGCTCCGCACCACATTGCCGCCCTGCCGGGCGAGTGCATCGACGAGCAGGATATCGAGGTGGACTGCTACGAGTTCGATGCCGACCTGCTGCAAGGTGCGGCCGGCAGCCTGGAGGTGGAGGAGACCCTGCACAGCCACCTGCTCAAGTCCAACTGCCTGGTGACCAGCCAGCCGGACTGGGGCTCCGTGGTGATCCACTATCGCGGCCCGCAGCTGGACCGGGAAAAACTGCTGCGCTACCTCATCTCGTTTCGCCAGCACAACGAGTTCCACGAGCAGTGCATCGAGCGGATCTTCACCGATCTCAAGCACTTCTGCGCACCGAGCCAGCTGACCGTCTACGCCCGCTACACCCGCCGCGGCGGCCTGGACATCAACCCGTTTCGCAGCGACTGGGAAGTGGTGCCGGCCAACCTGCGCCTGATCCGGCAATAATCCGCAGGCCCTGCCCCCGCCGCTCTGCGCCGCCAGCGCCCGGATAACGGGGCTGGCGCGCAATCTGTCAGTAAACTCTGGACGCACGGGGGCGGGCTTGGATAACATGCCCTCACTCCCGTGCTGCCCTTAATCCAATGAATCAACTGTTTTTTCTGGCAATGATGATGTCCTCCCTGTCCGCTCCTGATCTGGATCTGGCCAAGGAGCAGTTGTCCATCGATCTGCAACAGGCCCAGACCCTGGTGCTGACCGATCCTGCCAGATGCGTGCAGATCACCTCCGCCTTCCTTGCGCGCACGGCCAATAATCCCAAGCAAATCATCAGCAATCGCCAGGAGTACGGCTACCGCGAGCCACTGTTGAGCTATGGCACCGCCGCCCAGGCCACCGGCGCCCACCTGCTCAAGGGGGAGTGCCTGCTGCAACTGGGCCAGTTCCAGGCCGCCCAGAAGTCCCTCGATCAGGGCATCGCCATGGCGGCCAAGGAGCAGCAGCTGGAGCTGCAGGCCCACGGCCTCTACCTCAAGATCCGCAGCCAGAACCTGCTGGAACGCTCCCACGGTGCCAGCAGCGGCCTGCTCGGCCAGCTGGAGACCCTGCTCAGCACCCCCAGCCTGAAAGAGAGCCAGCTGCAGGTTTACAGCCGGCTGCTGCGCACCAATGCCAGCATAGAGGCGCACCAGTTCGACGAGGCCAAACGCCAGCTGGCCGAAGCCCGCCGCTGGGCGGATCAGACCAAGAACCCGCTGGCCAGCGCCTGGGTCAGCGCGGTGAGCGGCGATCTCTACCACGCCCTCAAGCAGCCGCAGCTCTCGCTGGGCGACTACATCGACGCCCAGCAGCAGGCCAGGGGCCTGCAGGATCCCCTCTTCCTCGGCCTGCTGTCGAACCAGATAGTGAACCTCTATGAAGAGGAGCAGGAGCCGCAGAAGGCGCTGCAATATGCCAATGAGGCAGCCAACTACTTCCACGCCCTCGGCAATCCCTCCCTGCTGAGCGACGCCCTCATCGTGCTGGCCCGCCTCAACCGGGAGCAGGGCGAGATGAACATGGCGCTGGTCTACTTCTTCAACGCCCTGGATCTGCTGGACGAGGGCAACAACCGCACCCGCATCGCCAACCTCAAGTACGAAATCGGCAAAACCTATCTGGAAACCGGCAACCAGACCCTGGCCCGCAACTACCTCACCGCGGCCCGCCAGTCCCACGAGCTGGGGGATGACAAGGAGCCGCTGATCGACACCCTGCTGCTGCTGGGCGAGCTGCACCTCAAGCAGAAGGAGGCGGGCATCGCCATCCTGCAGCTGGAGAACGCGCTGGCGCTGGCCAACCAGATCGGCGACACCCAGCGCCAGTTCGAGATCTTCCGCCTGCTCTCGGCCGCCTACGAGCAGAAGGGCTATCTGCAGCAGGCGCTGGAGAGCTACAAGAATTTCCACCAGCGCAGCGAGCAGGTCCGCCAGCAGCAGGTCGATCTGGAGCAGGAGGCGATCCGCGACAACTACGCCCAGGTGGAGCGTGAACAGCAGATCAAGGAGCTGGAGCAGCAGCTCAGCACCAGCAAGCATCAACAGGATCGCTACCTCTGGTCGAGCGTGATAACCGGCCTGCTGCTGACCCTGTTCATCTACCTCTTCTTCACCCTCTGGCTCAAGTTGCGGGTCGCCCGCCTGCAGGGCAAGCAGCTGGGCGAGGCGCTGCTGCTCGAGCCACGCACCGGGCTGGCCAACTGGCAGCGACTGATGAGCCGCTGGCCACGGGAGATGGCCAAGCGCCAGCAGCGCTCCGAGCGCTGGTATCTGAGCGAGCTGCCCAGCAGCGAATTTGACGACAAGCTGCACTACCTGCTGTTTCGGGTCCCCTTCCTGGTCAACAGCCTGGAGCAGCACGGCTACCAGGTGAGCCGCGAGATAGAGCAGGCCTTCGGTGCCTACGTCAACGGCCTCACCCCGCAGGATGGCCGCATCTACGACCTGCGCGAGGGTCATCTGCTCTATGTGGTGCCCCAGCGTCATGTGGAGGATCTGCACCGGCTGGCCCGCGAGCTGCTCGCCGCACTGGCCGAGTTCCCTTGCCAGCATCCGCTCGATCGCCACATCAGCCTCGGCATCGTCAGCCATCCCTTCCTGCCCAAGGCGGCCACCGCCCTCGATCATCACGGGCTGTTCGACCTCTGCTATCTGGCGCTGGCAGGAGCCATTCAGCTCAGTGAAAAATCCCAGCAAAGTGTCTGGTTGGAGCTGGCTGCCATCGATTGCCAGCAGGCCGCATTTTTTAATGGGGATGTGTGGCAATGCTGCTTGATGGCAATTGACAAGGGACTGGTAAAAGTAAATTCTTCTCATGAAAAGCAATGGGTTAATTGGCTTCAACTTTCACGGAAGAGAGTGCCGGTTGATCAGTGACGAATAGATAATCAACTGGGTCTGGAACTGGGTTCGACCGCTGTTGCTATCCAACACAACAACGATAATGACAACAGGGCGACCTGAATAATGAATGATATCGCTGCCGTAGCCGGACAACTGGCCAGACTCAGGGAATCCCTTCAGCAAAAACAGCTGGAGCTGGACGGCATTGTCTCCTTCTCCGATACCGAGCGCGCCCGCAGCATCCAGTTCATCGCCAAGCTGATGCAGGCCTGCCGCGGTCACGACCGGGAGCTGGACAACAAACTCGCCAAGCTCAAGCAGAAACTCGACGGCAACCCGCCGCTCTCCTCCCTCGACGCCGATCTCGCCATCATCGAGAAGCTGCTGCAGCAGCACGGCAACGCGCTGGAAGAGTCCATCTCCCTGACCAAGTCCGCCATCGAACTCGGCTCCAAGCAACTCAAGGCGATCAAGGGCTTCCCGGAAGATACCCGAAAATCCCTCAAGGAGTTTCTGGCGAGCCCGGATGGCTATGGCATCGGCGATCACCAGAAGAAGGTGATCCGGCTGCTGGAGTTCTACCAGCAGGCAATCAAGATCCAGCTGTTGCCCAGCCAGCCCCTGCTGGCCCAGAGCAGTCAGCCTGAGGTGGTCACCGATCTGGCCGCCCCCGAGCCGGATGCCCCATTTGACGTCAAGATCCACGCCCACATCGCCGACGAGCTGCAGCGGCTCATCACCGAGCTCGACTTTGCCGGTGCGGTGGGCGAGAGCCTGGCGGACATTCGCCGCCAGCTGCTCAATGGCATCACCCCTCCCCTGCTGGCCGAGATCTGCCTGCAGGTGATCGAGCTCATCATCGAGGGCACCCGCGAGGAGCGCAAAGCCTCCCAGGCGTTTCTCAGCACCCTCAACGAGAGCCTCTCGGCCGTCCACTTCAGCTTCACCGAATCCCTCGACGAGGGGCGGGCCCTGCAAAGTGCCACCCTGGATACCCGCAAGGCCATCGACCAGGAGCTCAAAGCCATCGACCATACCCTGGCCAGCCATGACACCCTGGGCGACCTCAAGGAGGCCATCTCAGGCCACATGGGCGCCATCAGCCTGCTGCTGCAAGACAGGGAGGCCATGGCCGCCCGCGAACGCCACCTGCTGACCCGGCTCTCCACCATGGAGGCCAAGCTGCGACTGATGAAGGAAGAGACCGCCGAGTACAAGAAGCGGCTCACCATCCAGAAGCACAAGCTGTTCCTCGACAGCCTGACCCAGGTGCACAACCGGGCGGCCCTCGACGAGCGGCTCGAGCTCGAATACAAACGCTGGCTGCGCTACGGCACCCCGCTGTGCCTGGCCATCATCGACATCGACCACTTCAAGAACATCAACGACAACTACGGCCACATGGCCGGCGACAAGGCGTTGAAGGTAGTGGCCAAGGCGCTGCAGGGGGCCCTGCGCGACACCGACTTCATCGCCCGCTTCGGCGGCGAGGAGTTCGTGGTGTTGCTGCCGAACATCAATCCGGACAAGTACCAGAAACCGCTGGAAACCTTGCGCCAGACCATCAAGAGCATTCCGTTCCGCTTTCGGGATGCCAGGGTCGAGATCACCATCTCCATCGGAGCCACCCTGTTCAGGGAGGGGGACCACACCACGGATGCGTTCGAGCGGGCCGACAAGGCGCTTTACAGCTCCAAGCACTCGGGTCGGGATCAGGTGAATCTGGCCTGACAAGCGCCTAAAAAAGCAGCAAACGCACTTTCTCCCTATTCCCCTGCCCCACCGCTTGCAACTACTATCAAATTCAAGGGATGCCACAGGGCATCCCGTTTTCTCCCCAGGGAAAAGCACAACGATAACAAGCGAGTGAAAGGGGAACATATGATTACGCACATCAATCCAGTCGGCAGCATGGACTTGCTGTCCCAGCTCGAGGTGGACCGCCTCAAGCAAACCGCCTCCAGCGATATCTATCAACTGTTTCGCAACTGCTCGCTGGCGGTACTCAACTCCGGCAGCCATACCGACAGCTCCAAAGAGATATTGGAGCGCTTCAAATCCTTTGATATTCATGTGATCCGGCGCGAGCGCGGGGTCAAGCTCGAGCTGTTCAACGCCCCCGAACACGCCTTCGTCGATGGCGAGATCATTCGCGGCATTCAGGAACACCTCTTCTCAGTGCTGCGAGACATCCTCTATGTGTCGACCCAGCTGGAGTCGAACCGGCTGGTCAACCTCACCAGCTCCACCCACATCTCCAACGTGGTGTTCGCCATCCTGCGCAACGCCAAGGCGATCCTGCCCGGCGCCGACCCCAACCTGGTGGTCTGCTGGGGCGGCCACTCCATCAACGAGATCGAGTACCAGTACACCCGTGCGGTGGGCAGCGAGCTGGGACTGCGCGAGCTCAACATCTGTACCGGCTGTGGCCCGGGCGCCATGGAGGGTCCGATGAAGGGGGCCGCCGTCGGCCACGCCAAGCAGCGGGTGCGCAATGGCCGTTACATCGGCCTCACCGAACCCTCCATCATTGCCGCCGAGCCGCCCAACCCCATCGTCAACGAGCTGGTGATCCTGCCGGACATCGAGAAGCGGCTGGAGGCCTTCGTGCGCCTCGGCCACGGCATCATCATCTTCCCGGGCGGGGTCGGCACCGCCGAGGAGCTGCTCTACCTGCTCGGCATCATGATGCACCCGGCCAACGAGCGGCAACCCATGCCCATCGTGCTGACCGGCCCGAAAGAGAGTGCCGACTACTTCCGCGCCATCGATGACTTCGTCAAGGCGACCCTGGGGGAGGCGGCCACCAGCCTCTACCGCATCATCATCGGCGATGCGCCCGAGGTGGCCCGGGTGATGAAGGAGGCGATGCCTAAGATCCGCGAATACCGCAAATCGGTAGGTGATGCCTACTCCTTCAACTGGTCCCTCAAGATCGAGCCGGAGTTCCAGCTGCCGTTCGAGCCGGATCACGCCAACATGGCCAGCCTGGATCTGCACCGCAACCAGCCGCCCCAGCTGCTGGCGGCCAACCTGCGCCGTGCCTTCTCCGGCATCGTCGCCGGCAACGTCAAGGAAGGGGGCATCCGCGCCATCGAGAAGAAGGGTCCGTTCAAGATCCATGGTGACAAGGAGCTGATGCACCTGATGGACAAGCTGCTGGAAAGCTTCGTCAAACAGCAGCGCATGAAGCTGCCGGGCAGCCAGTATGTGCCCTGCTACGAAATCGTGCGCTGACGGGCAGCACAGATGAAACGAGGGGCGCAACGCGCCCCTTTTTTATTGCTGCCAGCCCTTCGGCCATCAATCCCCCATTGAGCCCGCTGGTTTGTTACAATGGGGCGTTCCGACTGCCAAGAGTGCCCCATGTCAAACCCAAGGCCACACCTGCTCATCATCGATGCCCTCAACCTCATCCGCCGGCTGCACGCGGTGCAGGCTCAGCAGGCGCTGACTCCGGCCCAGGCGTTGATCGCCACCCGTGCCAACCTCATCAATACCTGCCGCAAGCTGCTGGCCGGCAGCGAGCCGACCCACGTCATCGCGGTGTTCGATGGCGAGGTGCACAGCTGGCGCAAGGAGGTCTATCCCGCCTACAAGGAGGGACGAACCCCCATGCCGGCCGAGCTGCACGAAGGGCTGAACGAGCTGCAGGATGCCTTCTGGGAGTGCGGCGTCGATGCCCTGCTCTCCCAGACCGACGAGGCGGACGATCTCATCGCCACCCTGGCCAGCGGCATTGCCCAGCACGGTGCCAGCGCCACCATCATCTCCACCGACAAGGGGTTCTGCCAGCTCATCTGCCCGCAGATCCGGATCCGCGACTACTTCAACAAGCGCTGGCTGGATGCCGCCTTCGTCGAGCAGCAATACGGCGTAGCCCCGGCCCAGCTGGTGGACTTCTGGGCCCTGACCGGCATCGGTGGCTCCAACATCAAGGGGGTGCCCGGCATCGGCCCCAAGACAGCCACCCAGCTGCTGCAACAATACGGCGATCTCGCTGCCATGCTGACCGCCTGCCAGCAGGAGGACGCCGCCAAGCCTTTGCTCAAGCTGCGTCAGCACCAGGATGAGGCCCTGCTGGCCCAGCGACTGGTACGGCTGCAGCGGGACATCCCCCTTGGCTTCAACCTGCGGGAGATCCGTTATCCGCCCGCTCCGGATGCCTGATGATGCTATCTCGCCAAGCATGACCGGACTCACTCTCGCTGTTGACAAAAACAGATAGAATGTAAAGAAACATGGAGGGTTAGGTGGAGAAATGGTATAAAACCGCCGAATCCTCCCCCTCTGTTCCCTAGAAGTGGATACGTCTCATGTCAAAAAGAAAAATTACCGTCATCCCGGGCGACGGCATCGGCCCCAGCATCATCGAATCCGCCATCCAGATCCTGACCCACGCCGGTTGTGACTTCGAATACGAATACGCGGACGCCGGTCTGGTGGCGCTGGAGAAACACGGCGAGCTGCTGCCCCAGGCCACACTCGACCTGATTGAGAAGAACAAGGTCACCCTGAAAGGGCCTCTCACCACCCCGGTCGGTGGCGGTTTCACCTCCATCAACGTCTCCCTGCGCAAGAAGTTCAACCTCTACGCCAACGTGCGTCCCGTGCTCTCCTTCAAGGGCACCCGCAGCCGTTACGACAACATCGACATCATCACGGTGCGTGAAAACACCGAAGGGATGTACTCGGGTGCCGGTCAGAAGCGCAGCGATGACAACCAGAGCGCGGAGGCGATGAGCATCATCACCCGCGAAGGGGCCGAGCGCATCGTCAAGTTCGCCTTCGAGCTGGCCCGTCAGGAAGGGCGCAGAAAGGTCACCATCATCCACAAGGCCAACATCCTCAAGTCCACCTCCGGTCTGTTCCTGGAAGTGGCCCGTGAGGTGGCCAGCCGCTACCCGGACATCCAGAGCGAAGAGATGATCGTCGATGCCGCCTGCATGAACCTGGTGATGTACCCGGAGCGCTTCGACGTCATGGTCACCACCAACCTGTTCGGCGACATCCTCTCGGATCTGTGTGCCGGTCTGGTCGGCGGCCTCGGCATGGCGCCGGGCGCCAACATCGGTGATGGCGCCGCCATCTTCGAAGCGGTGCACGGCTCTGCCCCGGACATCGCTGGCAAGAACATCGCCAACCCCACCTCGGTGATCCTCGCCTCCATCCAGATGCTGGAGTATCTGGGCATGCAGGACAAGGCCGAGCGCATTCGCGAAGCGGTGCGCGCCACCATCGAATCCGGCGACCGGGTGACCCGGGATCTGGGGGGCAGCGCCTCCACCAGCGAGTTCACCCAATCCATCATCGAACGTTTGTAATTGGTGCCAACTTGTTGATTTAAAAAGGGAGCTTCGGCTCCCTTTGTTTTATCTCACGGCGCGTTCCCCCCTTTGTCGATTGGCTACTATGTTCAATAGATAAGGGATAAGGAGATCCATTATGCGCGCTATCGTTACCCTGTTGCTCATCAGCAGCAATGTCATGGCAATAGACAGACCGGTCGAGAATGCCTGGCCCCAGCTGCCGCCATCCAGCCAGCCGGCCAGCCAGGTCTGGCAATCCACCCTGGATACCAATGACCTGCTCAAGGCCCCCAAACCCCTCTCCTTCGGGATGGATGTCGTCACCGACAGCAATGGCAACAGTCAGGTCACTCCCTATCAGAAGCTCAACCTGACCGCCGAGAAGAGCGTCAGCCTCTCCTTTGAGCAGCACAAGCCCAGGATCAAGTTCAAGACCGCCGGCATGAACACCTCTCTCAAGCTGCGCAGCAACGGCGTCAAGCTGGAGTTCAGCCCGACCGATCGCACCATACCGCTCGACATCGAGCTCAAGCTTACCGATGGCGAATCCTCGCTGCGTTTTGACTATCGCTTCTGAACGCAAGCCGAATAAAAAGGCCGACAACCTTGGGGTTGTCGGCCTTTTTGTCAGCCCATGTCAGCCAGCCTTCACTCCTGGGGGGAGAGCTTGGAGACCCAGTACTTGTTGAAGACGTGCACAGTGATCTCTTCGCGATCGTGGTAGAGCTGCTTGGCCTGAATGATGAAGCCGCCGTCGATCTCCGCCAGCAGTTCACGCAACACCTGGATGTTGTGCACCGCCTCGGCGTAGCGCTTCTTCATCGGCAGCTTGAGGTTGAACATGGCTTCCTGGCAATCACCCTCGCGAAACCAGTCGGCGATCATGTGGGTCACCCGTGCCGGCTTGTCGACCATGTCACACACCAGCCAGTAGATATTCTTCTTGCTGGGACGCCAGACAAAGCCGTCATCGCGGATGTGCTTGACCTGGCCGGTATCCATCAGGGATTGCGCCATCATGCCGTTGTCCACCGCGGTCACCATCATGTCGCGACGCACCAGCTGATAGGTCCAGCCGCCCGGGCAAGCACCGAGATCCACCGCCTTCATGCCGGAGCGCAGCCGCACGTCCCACTCTTCCCGCGGTACGAACACGTAAAAGGCCTCTTCCAGCTTGAGGCTGGAGCGGCTTGGCGCATCGGCCGGGAAGCGCAGGCGCGGGATCCCCATGTGGAAGGCGGAGTTGTTGAAGGAGTAGGAGTAACCCAGCAACACGTGGTCGTTGGCCAGGAAGAAGGCGTGGAACACCGGACGGTTCGGGGTCTCCTTCTTGGTCAGGATCTCATTGCTGCGCAGCGCCTGGCGCAGCGGCACGGTGAATTTGCGGCAGAAGGCGGAGAGCTCCTTCGCCTCGTTGGTGTCGGCCGTCTCCACCCGCAGATCGCCGCAGATGGCGTAGTCGCGGGTCGCCTCGATGATCGGGGTGATCCGATCCGCCAGATCCAGCTCCTTGAGCTCGCAGGTCACCACCAGCATCTGGCGGATGAAGATGAGCTCCTTGAAGGGCAGCTTGCGCGCCAGCAGGTCGGCCTCTTCCTCACCGTAGCATTCGAAGATGATGTAGCCGCTGTCGTCCTTGACCCGGGCAAAGCCATAACACTGCATGTTAGTGGCTCGTTCGGTGATCTCTGCCGCCGCCTCTTTCTCAAAACCGGGGCGGCAATAAAGCAGCAGATTATTCATTCTTTCCTCCAAGACGACAGCCGGCCCACATCAGGGCCGCCCATCCCAACATAAAACAGAGGCCACCGGCCGGGGTGATGAGCCCCAAGCCCTTGCTGCCAAGCAGCACCATGGCGTAAATACTGCCGGAGAATCCCAGGATCCCCAGCACAAAGGCGGAGCCAGCCAGGTTGATCACCTTACTGCGCACACCGCACCACCCCAGCACCAGCAGGGCCAGGGCGTGAAAAAACTGATACTGCACGGCGGTATTGAACGCCGCCAGACGCGAAGGGTCGATGCCGGTGGCCGCCAGACCGTGGGCACCATAGGCGCCCAGCATGGTCGCCGTCAGGCCGAAAAAGCCCGCCAGCACCAGCCAATGTCGATGAAATTGCATCCCTTGCCTCCTTGTTGTCCCGCGCCAGCCTCAACCCCGCGCCGGGATGGTCGCAATGAAATCCTTGATCCGTTCGGCCGCCTGGCGCAGGTTGCCCTGCTCGCTCGCACCGCTGCTCTTGCGCGGTTTGAAGCCATGATCACCATCGGTCAGCCAATGGACCGATACGGCGGATGAGAAGGGGAAATCAGCCAGTTCGGCACGGGTGCCGAAGGTATCGCGCTCCCCTTGCAACAGCAGGGTTGGCGTCTTGATCTGCTTGAGCACCTCGCCCCGCCAGCGGTCGGGGTTGGCCGGGGGGTGGAAAGGATACCCGAGAATGAGCAATCCTGCAGCATTCATCTCGTCCTCACTCTCCTGATAGAGTTCGGCCGCCATCCGCCCACCCATGGATTTGCCCGCCAGAAACAGTCTGGGATGGGCAAACTCCTCGATCATCTGGCGCCAGTGGTCGAGCAGGACAGGCTGCCGGTCCGGCGGACGACGCTTGCCATCCAGGGCGCGCTTGCTCATGTAGGGAAAGTTGAAACGCACCACCTCGATGTCGGGCCCGGCCAACAGCCGTGACAGCTCGGCCAGAAAGGCGTGCTCCATGCCCGCCCCGGCGCCGTGGGCCAACAGAATGCGAACGGGGGCATCAACAGCCCCCTCCCGGATCACCTCATGCATCGGCCAGTCGGGCCCGACGACGGGCCTCCTCCTGCTCCACCAGTTCCAGCATCCAGTCGCGAAAGGCGACTATCTTACCCTGATCGGACTGCTGCTCCTGGCACACCAGATAGAAGGCGTTCTTGCTCACCAGCACCTGCTCGAACGGACAGATGAGGCGACCGGCCTCTATCTCTGGCTGGGCCAGCACGCTGTGACCAAGGGCCACCCCCTGGCCGTGAATGGCGGCCTGGATCACCATGGTGGAGTGGCTGAAGATGGGCCCCTGGTTGACGTTGGGGGCATCGATGTCGAGCTGGCGAAACCAGGCCTTCCAGTCGCGACGCGAGGTGTCGTGCAGCAGGGTGTGGCGGGTCAGATCGTCCGGGGTGCGCAGCGGCTTGGGGCCGGTCAGCAGCAGCGGTGAACAGACCGGGATCAGATACTCGGTGTGCAGCTTGTCGGCCCGCAGGCCGGGCCAGTTGCCGCGTCCGTAGTAGATGGCCACGTCCACGTCGTCGGTGAGCGAGCCCTCGTCCATGTCCACCGCCTTGATCCGCACGTCGATGTCGGGATGACGTTCGCTGAACTTGACCAGCCGCGGCACCAGCCACTGGATGGCGAAGCTCGGCTGCAGAGAAACGGTGAGCGCGCCCTTGGCGCTGCGGGCCAGCAACTTGTCGGTCGCCTCCGAGATGGAGGTGAAGATGTCCTTGATATCGAGGAAGTAGCCCTGCCCCTCCTCGGTCAGCAACAGAGAACGGTTCTTGCGGCGAAACAGCTTGATACCGAGGTACTCTTCCAGCGCCTTGATCTGGTGACTGATGGCGGCCTGGGTCACGAACAGCTCCTCCGCAGCGCGGGTGAAGCTTAAATGACGAGCCGCGGCTTCAAACGCTTTCAGTGCGTTGAGCGGGGGTAAACGACGAGACATGAGACCAGCCGACGATGAGTTTTTCTAATGGGCCGCATTATAATTTGTCGGTTGCGGGTCGACCAGTGAATAAACATAATTCGCTTCGCAATCCGTTGCCATATGGCTCACTTTTTCTCTTCCATGTTGGTTTACATGTGATTTTTGTGAGTCTCTGGAGTGCGATTGTGGTGTTGTGTTTCTTCCTCTGCGGGAAGAGGGGCTTAAATCGGACCGATTTAACCCAGTCTGTCATCTGAATGTGTTTGGCGCCTCCGGTTGGAAGGCGCCTTTTTTCTTATCCCTATACCTTGAACTGCCCCACCAGTTGCTGCTGCTTGTCGGCCAGCGCCGACAGCTCGCGACCATTTTCGGCGGAGCTGGCCGCCTCGGCCCGGATGGTGTGGCTCACATCGCGAATGTTGCTGACGTTGCGATTGATCTCGTCCGCCACCCCGCTCTGCTCCTGCGCCGCCCTGGCGATCTGCTCGTTCATCTGATGAATGGTGCCGACCGCGTGGATGATCTGCTCCAGCACGCTGACCGACAGGTCCACCTTGGTCAACGTCAGATCCGCTTGACCGTGGCCGGTCATGATCGCCTTCACCACCGCCTCGGTGCCGGATTGCAGCTGGCCGATGAGGGTCTGGATCTCGACGATGGCGTTCTGGGTGCGGCCCGCCAGATTGCGCACCTCGTCCGCCACCACCGCAAAACCACGGCCCTGCTCGCCGGCCCGCGCCGCCTCGATGGCGGCGTTGAGCGCCAGCAGGTTGGTCTGCTCGGCGATCCCCTGGATCACCACCAGGATGTCGTTGATGTTCTCGCTGTTGGCTGACAGGTGCTCCACCACCGGCTTGGCATCGCTGATCACCGCCATCAGCTTGCGCATCGCCTCCTGGGTGTCGGCCACCACGTACTTGCCCTCCTGCGCCGCCGTGTCGGCCTCGTTGGCAGCGGCCACCGCCGAGTTGGCGTTGCTGGCCACCTGCAGGGCGGTAGCGCTCAACTCCTCGAACGCGGTCGCCACCAGGTCCACCTCCTGATACTGAGCCTGCATGCCGGCACTAGTGCGCTCGGCGACGCTGGCCGCCTGCTCCGCGCTGGCCCGGGTGCCGGCAACGGTATCTATGACCTGGCTGATGGTACTCTGCAGCTTGTTCAAGAAGCTGTTGAACCACTTGGCCAGCTCGCCAATCTCGTCGTCACGGCGCAGCTCGATGCGCTGGGTGAGATCCCCCTCGCCGCTGGCAATGTCCTTGAGACGGGCCACCACGGCGCGGATGGGGGCCACTATCTGATGGGCCATCAGCCAGATGCAGATCAGCGCCACCGCCGAGATGAGGCCACCGATGAGCAGCTGGGTCATCACGCTGCGGCTGGCCTGGCCGGAGAGATCCTCCTGCAGTTGAAGGGCTGAGGCGAGCACCACGCTGCGCGGCAGCTCGATGTAGATGCCCCATTTCTGTTCCGTACCGCGCATCTTGACCGGTACGAAGGTCTGCAGCAGGTTGCCGTCCGGACTCCAGCGACTGGCCACCTGCCCCTGGCCCAGCCAGCCCTGCAAGGCGGCCGTCAGGGTCTGATACTGCTGACCGAGCGGACTGCCCAGGGTGACGTCGAAGCCATCCACCCCGGCAACACGGCCCTGGCTGCTCACCAGCAGCACCTTGCCCTGCCCCTCATAGAGCTCCTGATCCATCTCCTTGACCAGACTCTGCAGCGCGGTCAGCGAGATATCGACCCCGACCATGCCGAGCAGCTTGTCTTGCTCCAGCAGAGGCACGGTCACCGAGGTCATCAATACCTTTTGCGACCCCACATCGTCCAGATAAGGCTCCAGCAGACAGAGGGCCTTGCTGCGAATGCTGCAGCGATACCACTCGTTCTCCACCCCGCCGGCCGCGGTCGGGCTCTCGTCCGCCAGCACGGATTCGTCCTGCACCTCGGGTTCAATCTTGCCGTCGACCCGCGCCCAGTAGGTGGAGAAACGCCCCTGATCGTTGGAGCCCAGCGCGCTGGAGCCGTGGTAGTTGCTGTCTTCGCCGTCGAGCTGGTCCGGCTCGAACACCGCATAGACGCCGAGCAGGTGATCGGAGGAGGCTGCCGCGTCATGCAGTTGCTGGTTGACGGCGGTACGCAGTGATTCGGAGGAGCCGAAATTGTCGGCCGCATTCTTGCGCTGGAACAGGATCCCCTGGCCCAGCAGGGTCGCCCGGAAGTAGGCCTCGTCCAGATAACTGGTCACCTTGGCCGCCTGCTCCGAGCCCATCGCCTTCATCCAGTTTTCGGCCGCACTCTGGGCTTCCGCCGTGGTAGAGGTCAGCACCTGATCCTGCATGTTGGCAGCACTGAAGAGAGAAGAGGCCACCAGGGCACCGGCACTGGCCAACAAACAACAACCGGCGATCAGGGTGATCCGCCCCTGAACAGAAAGAGAACTCATGCCACCATTTCCTAGCTTCATACTGATGTGATCAGTGTATCGGTTTTAGAAACAAAAACTTAACCTTATCACGCTAAATCCAGGGCAAGTTGGTTCACTTCGCCGGCCGCCGGCAGGCCGACTACCAATCCCAGTAGCCGAATGGGTTTGCCCTGTGCCCGCAGCAAACCTTCGTGCAACAGATCGTGAAACCGTTCCGGTTGGTAACCCCCGCGCCGATAGACGGTGGTCTGCTGAAAATCGGCAAACTTGAGCTTGATCCCCTGCCCCATCAACTGCTCCTTGCCGTGGCTGGCCGAGAATCGCTGCTCCAGCTCGGGAATGAGCCGGCTCAGCACCTGCCAACAGGCGGCCTCATCCAGCACGTCACTGGCCAGCGTGGTCTCCACCCCTATGGTCTTGCGCACCCGCTGGGCCTGCACCGGCTGCTCGTCGTGGCCCCAGATCCGCCCGGCCAGCATCTCCCCGAGCTTGCCGAACCGGGCGATCAGCTCCTCGTTGCCGAGCTGGCGGGCATCTTCGCAGGAGTAAAGGCCGAGCGACTCCAGCCGATCCGCGGTCTTGCGACCGATGCCGGGCAGCTTGCCGAGGGGCAGCTGGCGCACGAACTCATCCACCTCCTGCGGGCGGATCACGAACAGGCCGTCCGGCTTGCGCTGCTCGGAAGCGAGCTTGGCCAGAAACTTGTTCGGCGCCACCCCGGCCGAAGCGGTCAGCCCCAGTTCGGCATTGATCGCAGCGCGGATCTCGCTGGCCATCAGGGTGGCACTGCCGCCACAGCAGGGGCTCATCGTCACGTCGAGATAGGCCTCGTCGAGGGAGAGCGGCTCCACCTGCTCGGTGTAGCGCAGAAAAATGGCCCGCAGCTGGCGGGAGACCTCCTTGTAGACCGCCATCCGGCCGGGAATGAGCACCAGCGGCGGGCAGAGCTTGCGTGCCAGGGCGCTCGGCATGGCGGAGCGCACCCCGAAGCGGCGCGCCACATAGTTGCAGGTCGAGATGACACCGCGCCTGTCCGCCGAGCCGCCGATGGCCAGCGGTACCTCGCGCAGGGCCGGGTTGTCCCGCATCTCTACCGCGGCATAGAAGCAGTCCATGTCGATGTGAATGATCTTGCGCATACTACTGTACGAATAAACAGGTAACCTGCCTATGCTAACCCAGCCCTGCCATTTCTGCCATCGGCATGAAATGACGGGCCGACATAGACTCTTAAGGCACCATTTATAATCCATCGCACAAGGAGAATGAGATGAAGGGAGTCTGGCCGGGGTTGGCTCTGGGCCTCTGCCTGCTGCTGCCGCTGCAGAGCACTGGCAAGGACAATCCGACCGCCGAGTGCAGCTGGTTGCACGAGCGCATCGAGGCGCTGGAGAAGGCCATCAAACAGGGGGACGAGCTGGGTACGCGGGAGGAGCTGGCACGCTGGCGGGTCGAATTCAACAAGAAGGAGTGCCAGCGCTACGACTACTGAGTGCTCGCCATAAAAAACGGGCTGACCCAAGGGTCAGCCCGTTTTGCTTTCGACATGGGTGCGAGTGCCCCTGCCCGCTCAGATGATCCGGTTCTCGGCCAGCATCTTGCGACGGGCCTCTTCCTTGGCCATCTTCTTCTTGCGGTTGTCGCAGGGTTCCGGGCAATCACACTCTTTTTCGATACCTATGCTGCCGAGCCCGCCACAGGAGCCGGAGATGGTCTTCTTCTGGAAGATGTAGCCGATTGCCATGGCCACCACCACCACCAGAAACACCCCGAAGGTGATCAAAAAAATCTGCATGTTACCGCCCCTTATTTTCTAACCAGATACTGTTTGAAGGCATCGGAGTAAGACTCCTCGAAACCCTCATCCGTCTTGGTGATCACGAAAATGGCCAGTCCCCGCTCCTTGGCGTAAGCCAGGCTCTTCTCGGGTCCGAGCACCATGAACACGGTCGCCAGCCCGTCTGCAGTCATGCAGGAGGGGTGGATCACGGTCACCGACACCATCCGGTGCTGGATAGGCTTGCCGGTCATGGGATCAATGGTATGGGAGAAGCGCTTGCCGTCCAGCTCGTAATAGTTGCGGTACTCGCCCGAGGTCGCCACCCCGTTGTCGCCCGCCACTATCACCTCCTGCACCGAGCCGGCGTTGGCAGTCGGTTTCTCGATGGCGACGCGCCAGGGGTGACCCTTGCCGTTGACGCCATTGATCCGCAATTCGCCGCCGATCTCAACCAGATAGTTGCGCGAACCCAGGGACTCCAGATACTCGGCCACCTTGTCGACGCCAAAGCCCTTGGCAATGGCGGAGAGATCCACGTAGAGATCAGGGATGTCCTTTTGCAGGGTATCGGCATCGACGGAGGTGATCACGTGCAGATTGCCGAGCCCGGTCTTCTGGCGGGTCTGGGTGATCAGCTCGTCAGACGGCGTCTTGGTCGGGCGCGCGTCGGGTCCGAAGCCCCACAGATTGACCAAGGGGCCGACGGTGACGTCCAGCGCCCCGCGGCTCTCACGGCCAATGTGAATGGCCTCGGTCACCACCCGCGCGGTATCGCGGGAGACCACCACGGGCGTCGAGCTGCGGTGCTGGTTGAAGCGCGACAGCTCGGAGTCCGGCCGGTAGGTCGACATCTGATCGTTCACCCGCTCCAGCAGTACATCGACTTCGGCCTGGAACTTGGCGGGATCTGTGATGACGTTGTCCGCCACCTTGATGGAGTAGTAGGTACCCATGGTGCTGCCGGTGATGTGAATTTCCGGCTTCGATTGGACCGTTTGTTCCTGACCGCACCCAGTCAAGAAAAAGGCTAGCCCGAAGGCTAGCCAGGTCTTTACAACACTGTGCATTGATTAACCACCAAAGTCATCCAGCAGGATGTTCTCGTCTTCAACGCCGAGGTTTTTCAGCATGTTGATGACGGCAGCGTTCATCACGGGAGGACCGCACATGTAGAACTCGCAATCTTCCGGCGCCTCGTGGTTCTTGAGATAGTTCTCGAACAGCACGTTGTGGATGAAGCCGGTGTAGCCGTCCCAGTTGTCTTCCGGTTGCGGATCAGACAGGGCCACGTGCCACTGGAAGTTGTCGTTCTCGGCCTGCAGCATGTCGAAGTCTTCGACATAGAACATCTCGCGCTTGGAACGGGCACCGTACCAGAAGCTCATCTTGCGCTTGGTCTTCAGACGGCGCAGCTGATCGAAGATGTGGGAACGCATCGGCGCCATACCGGCACCACCACCGATGAACACCATTTCCGCGTCGGTGTCCTTGGCGAAGAACTCGCCGAACGGACCGGAGATGGTCACCTTGTCGCCCGCCTTCAGGCTGAAGATGTAGGAGGACATCTGGCCGGGAGGGGCAGTCCAGTTGCTGGGCGGCGGGGTCGCGATCCGCACGTTCAGCATGATGATGCCGAACTCTTCCGGATAGTTGGCCATGGAGTAGGCACGGATGATCGGCTCGTTGACCTTGGACTCCAGCTCGAAGATCTTGAAGCGATCCCAGTCACCGCGATATTCGGTAGGAATATCGAAGTTCTTGTACTGCACGTGGTGGGCAGGCGCTTCGATCTGGATATAACCACCGGCGCGGAACGGCACGCTCTCGCCATCGGGGATCTGCAGCTTGAGCTCCTTGATGAAGGTGGCCTTGTTGTCATTGGAGATGACGGTACATTCCCACTTCTTCACGCCGAAGATCTCTTCCGGCAGCTCGATGTCCATGTCGGAACGAACGGTGACCTGACAGGCCAGACGCTCGCCGTGACGGGCTTCGCCCTTGCTGATGTGATCCAGCTCGGTCGGCAGGATGTCGCCGCCGCCGGATTTCACCCGTACCTTGCACTGACCACAGGAGCCGCCGCCGCCGCAGGCGGAGGAGACGAAGATACCGCTGCCGGCCAGCACGCCGAGCAGCTTGCCACCCGCCGGGCTGGTCACAGCCTTGGCCGGGTCGCCGTTGATGCTGATTGTCACGTCACCGGCGGTTACCAGCTTGGACTTGGCGAACAGAATGACTGCCACCAAGGCCAGCAGGATCACGGTGAACATGACCACACCCAGAATAATTTCCATCTATATTTCCTTTCCGATTACAGGGAAATACCAGAGAAGGACATGAAGCCCAGCGCCATCAGACCCGCGGTGATGAAGGTGATGCCGAGACCACGCAGGCCTTCCGGAACATCGGAGTACTTCATCTTCTCGCGGATCCCCGCCATCGCCACGATGGCAAGCATCCAGCCGGCTCCAGAACCCACGCCATACACCACGGACTCAACGAAGTTGTAGTCACGCTGCACCATGAAGGAGACGCCACCGAAGATGGCGCAGTTCACTGTGATGAGCGGCAGGAAGATACCGAGCGCGTTGTAGAGGGCCGGGAAGTACTTGTCCAGCGCCATCTCCAGGATCTGCACCAGAGCCGCGATCACCCCGATGAAGGTGATGAAGCTCAGGAAGCTGAGATCCAGACCGGACACCAGGGCACCGTCTTTGAGCACGTAGTTGTAGATCAGGTTGTTGGCCGGCACGGCCACGGTCTGAACCACGATAACGGCGACACCCAGGCCCATGGCGGTCTTGACCTTCTTGGACACCGCCAGGAAGGTACACATCCCCAGGAAGAAGGAGAGCGCCAGGTTCTCGATGAAGATCGAGCGAATCAACAGACTGATATAGTGTTCCATACCTTAATCCTTCGCCTCCACCTGCTTGGGATCCTTGGTGCGTACGCCCCAGATGATCAGACCAATGATGAAGAACGCACTCGGCGGCAGCAGCAGCAGGCCGTTCGGCACATACCAGCCACCATTGTTCACCAGCGGCAGCAGTTCGATGCCGAACCAGGTGCCGGAGCCCAGGATTTCACGCACGGTGGCCACGGTCAGCAGCACGGCGCCATAACCCAGACCGTTGCCGATACCGTCCAGGAAGGAGGGCAGCGGGGCACTCTTCATGGCGTAGGCTTCGGCACGACCCATCACGATACAGTTAGTGATGATGAGGCCGACGAACACCGACAGCTGCTTGGAGATGTCGTAGGCATACGCTTTGAGCACCTGGTCAACCACGATAACCAGCGAGGCAATCACCGCCATCTGGGCGATGATCCGCACGCTGTTCGGGATCTGGTTGCGGATCAGGGAGATGAACAGGTTGGAGAAGGCGGTGACCGCGGTAACGGCCAGCGTCATCACGAACGCAGTCTTCATCTGGCTGGTAACGGCCAGCGCGGAACAGACACCCAGCACCTGCAGTGCGATGGGGTTGTTGCCGAGCACAGGCGTCAACAGCAACTTTTTCATTTCGCTCTTGTCAGCCATTGTTGATTTCTCCTGCACGAACCTTGGCCAGGAAAGGACCGAAACCCTTGGGACCCATCCAGAAGTCGAAGGTATGCTGTACGCCGTTACCGGTCAGGGTCGCGCCGGACAGGCCGTCGATCTCATGCTCGGAACCAGCCGGAGCATGACCCTTGATCACCCGCAGCGCAGGCTGACCGTTCTGGTCGAACAGCTTCTTGCCGACGAACAGCTCGCGCCAGGCCGGGTTCTCGACTTCGCCACCCAGACCCGGGGTTTCACCGTGGTCGTAGTAGGTGATGCCCTTGATGGTCTGGCCATCGGCCGCGACCGCTACGAACGCATACATGGTAGACCACAGACCCTGGCCGTAGATCGGCAGGATGATGTTGTCGACCTTGCCTTCAGCATCTTTGGCGAAGAACACCGGGACCAGCTTGGAGATCTGACGCAGACCGGCCTTGTCGTCGGCCGGAGCCAGGCGAATGTTCTGGGCAGGATCTTTGGCGGCGACCTTGGTGTCGAAGTTGTCGGCATCGCCGTCAACGAACTCACCGGTGGCCAGATCCACCAGACGCGCTTCAATCTTGTCGCCATACAGCTTGGCCAGGTCACGCTTGGCCACGGCGCTGATGTCGACGCCGGCGACGGACAGGATGTTGCTTTGCTTGTCCAGCGCCTTGTTTTCCAGCTGGGCCGGACGCAGACCAACTGCGGCCACGGAGACCACGATGGAGCAGACCAGACACAGACCGGTCACTACGGCGAGAGTGCCGGTAGTAGAGTCTTTATTAAACGCCACGAGCGATCCTCCGCTTGATGTTCGCCTGTGCCACGAAATGGTCAAACAAGGGGGCAAACAGGTTGGCAAACAGAATGGCCAGCATCATGCCTTCCGGGAAGGCGGGGTTCACGACCCGGATCAGCACCACCATCACGCCGATCAGGGCGCCGTACCACCACTTGCCCTTGTTGGTGAAGGCAGCGGAGACGGGGTCGGTCGCCATGAAGGCCATACCGAAGGCGAAACCACCCAGCACCAGGTGCCAGTGCCACGGCATGTTGAACATGGGGTTGGTGTCGGAACCGATGACGTTGAACAGCAGGGAGGTAGCTACCATGCCGATCATCACGCCGGCGATGATGCGCCAGGAGGCGATGCGCATGTAGACGATCATGGCCGCACCCAGCAGGATCATCAGGGTGGAAACTTCACCGATGGAACCGGGCAGGTTGCCAAGGAAAGCGTCCATCCAGCTGATGCTCTGGCCGGTGGCACCGTTGATCAGCGCCATCTGGCCGCCCTGGGCCCACTGGCTCAGCGCGGTTGCGCCCGAGTAGCCGTCGACGGCAACCCAGACCGCATCACCGGAGATTTGACCCGGGTAGGCGAAGAACAGGAAGGCACGACCCGCCAGCGCCGGGTTCAGGAAGTTCTTGCCGGTACCACCGAACACTTCCTTGGCCAGCACCACGCCGAAGGTTATACCCAGGGCAGCTTGCCACAGGGGCAGCTCGGGCGGCACGATCAGCGCGAACAGGATGGAGGTCACGAAGAAGCCTTCGTTGATCTCGTGCTTGCGCACCATGGCGAACAGCACTTCCCAGAAACCACCGACGATGAAGACGGTGATGTAGATCGGGAAGAAGTGGGCTGCACCGATCAGCATCTTGCTGCCGACGCCGGCCACCGCCGGATCCAGGGAGGCACCCAGCAGGGTAGCCAGGGCATATTGCCAGCTGCCAGCACCGGCGGCCGTGCCCAGATGGGCGATGGCGGCGATGGACTGGTTGCCGACGTTGTACATGCCCCAGAACATGGCCGGGAACACGGCCAGCCACACCATGATCATCATCCGCTTCAGATCGATCGCATCACGGACGTGGGCGGCATTGCGGGTCACGGAACCCGGGGTATAAAACAGGGTGTACGCCGCTTCGAACAGGGCATAGTACTTGGCGTACTTGCCACCCGGCTCGAAGTGATGTTCCATATTTTCAAGAAGTTGCTTGAAACTCATCGCTTAACCTTCCAGTTCAATCTTGGTCAGGCACTCACGCAAGATCGGGCCGTACTCGGTCTTGCCGGGGCAGACGAAGGTACAGAGCGCCAGATCTTCCTCATCCAGCTCCAGGCAGCCGAGCGCTTGCGCATTGTCGGTATCGCCGGAGACCAGATCCCGCAGCAGCAGGGTCGGCAGGATGTCGAGCGGCATCACGCGCTCATAGTTGCCGATAGGCACCATGGAGCGGTCACTACCGTTGGTGGTGGTAGTGAAGTTGATGAGCTTGCCCTTCACCAGGTGAGAGAGGGTGGTACGGGTGATGGAGAACTTGCTGGCGCTGGGATTGACCCAACCCAGGAACTCTTTCTCGCGACCTTCACCCAGTACGCTGACCTGATTGTGGTAGCGACCCAGGTAGTCATGGACCCCTTCAGCCTTGGCACCGCTCAGCAGGGAACCGGAAATGACGCGATTCTCGTCCGCACGCAGCTCGTTGTGGGTGAGCTGGCTGATGCAGGCACCCATGCGAGTACGCAGCAGACGCGGCTTGATCACGTTCGGGCCGGCCAGGGCGATCACCTTGTCAGTATGGATCTGACCGGTGGTGAACAGCTTGCCGTAGGCGATCACGTCCTGATAGTTGATGTGCCACTGCACTTTCTTGGCACCGACAGGGTCCAGGAAGTGGATGTGGGTACCGGGCAGGCCGGCAGGGTGTGGACCGACGAACACCTCTTCCTTGACTTGCGCCAGGGAAGCGTGCGGCAGGCTGCCTTCGCCCTTGCAGACATAGACGGAACCATCGGTCAGGCGGGTCAGCACGGCCAGACCGTCGAGGAACGCCTGTGACTGTTCCTTGATAATCAGCTCCGCGTCGGCGGCCAGCGGGTTGGTGTCCATGGCGGTGACGAAGATGGCACGCGGGGTGGAACCCACGGCTGGCACCTTGCTGAACGGACGGGTACGCAACGCAGTCCATTGGCCGGACGCGACCAGGATCTCCTGCACCTTGCTGCGTTCGAGCTTAGGCAGCTCGGCACAGGCAAAGTGCTCGAAGGTCACCTGCTCGTCGGACCCATCGATGTCGATGACAACGGATTGCAGAATGCGCTTGGCACCACGGTTGATCTCTGAAACCACACCGGTGGCGGGGGCCGTGAATTTAACGCCGGGATTCTTCTTATCTTCGAAGAGCTCCTGACCTTTAATGACGCGATCACCTACTTTGACAAACATAGTAGGACGCATCCCCACGAACTCTTCGCCGAGTGTAGCAACACGGGTGATGGCCGGGCCATCGTAGATTACTTGCTCCGGAGCACCCAGCACGGGGATGTCCAGTCCTCTTTTAATTGTAATCATACTCACTTGCACTACCGTTAAGGGAAGACAGGTTGGTTAGCGCCGAGAAATACATCACGACGAGTTGTTGAATGAGCCCGTTGATGTTGCGGCAAGATGTCGAAGAAATAAACAAATCAGCAACATACAGAGTCATTCAAAAGCGCCTGAGTTTACCACCTATGGCAAGTTTCCTGCCATGCAAAATGGGGAAAATCCCCGCTCTATCACAAAATCATCGCAATTTAATCGCGTCGCTTTTTCTCGTGAAACCTCAGGCGCGGCCTCGAGTTAGCCATCATTACCCCAAAATGGGTAATAATTTTTATGTTCGAAAAAGGATTAGAAATCTTGATGGCGCGGTGGGAGGGCGACGCTCCCCTCATGAGTACGAAACGTCGCCGAAACAGGTTTTGAAATTGTTAACTGGTCGAAGATTGAGTAATCAATTCGTCAATAGTCTTAAGAGAGTCCGTTTTTGCTGACGCAGCTGGGGGTGCTCGGTGCCTGCTCCCGTTGTTGCCACTCCTGCTCGGTATAGGTATGCAGCGCCAATGCATGAATGGCCCCCGCCAGCTCGTCGGCCAGCACCGCATTGACCTGACGATGGCGCCCCAGCAGGCGCTGCCCTTCAAACGCCTGGCTCACCACCACCACCTTGAAGTGACTCTCCGAGCCCGGCGCCACCCTGTGCATGTAGCTCTCGTTGATCACTTCCAGGTGGCTGGGGGACAAGGCGGCGGCCAGCTTGGCCTCGATCTGTTGTTGCATGGTCACGAGCAAAACTCCCAAAATGGATGTCCGGCCATTGTAGCCAGGGTTGGCTGGATGACGAAATCGGACGGTGCGGGAAAATCCCGCTTGCAGCCCTGCCGGGCTGGTGAAATTCTCCGCCCCCGCTAGAATAGCGCCACTTTGCGCCCCACCGGGGCCCGTTACATGACTCAGCTGGACAATTCGCCTATGCAAACCCTTCTCGACACGGCCCACTGTCGCCTGACCCTGTATCGCTATCCACGTCAGCAGCAGGATCCCTTGCAGGCCTGGGATGCCGCCGACGAGTATCTGATCAACACCCTGGCCGAGGAGCCCCTCGAGCGGGATGGCCCCGTCATCATCATGAACGACGGCTTCGGCGCGCTGGCCGCCAGTCTGCACGCTCATGCCCCTGTCTGCGTCACCGACTCCCACATCAGCGAGCGGGCTACCCTGGCCAACCTGGCAGAGAACGGCCTGGATCCAGCGGCCATCCGCCTGCAGGATGCGCTGGCTCCCCTGCCCGATGCCCCCGCGCTGGTGGTGATCAAGGTCTCCAAGTATCAGGCGTTGCTGGAGCAGCAATTGCTGGCCCTGCGCGGGGTCGTTACCCCTGCCACCCGCGTCATCGCCGCCGGCAAGGCCAAGGACATCCACACCTCCACCCTGGCGCTGTTTGAGAAATACCTGGGGCCGACCCGCACGTCACTCGCCTGGAAGAAGGCGCGCCTCATTCACTGCAACCCGGCCGCAGCGCCCGCCGAGCGCCCCGCGCTGGCCAACCCCTTCCCCACGGTCTGGCCGCTGGAGGGCACCGACATGCTCATCCACAACCACGCCAACGTGTTCTCGCGCACCAGCCTGGATATCGGCGCCCGCTTCATGCTGGACAATCTGCCCATCCACAGCGCCCGCAAGGTGATCGATCTGGGCTGCGGCAACGGCGTGCTGGGGCTCTCCCTGCTGGCGCGTGACAACGAGGTGGAGGTCACCTTCGTCGACGAGTCCCGCATGGCGGTCGCCTCGGCCCGGCTCAACGTCGAGCACAATCTGCCGGCGGCCCTGTCCCGCGCCCACTTTATGGTCAACAACTGTCTCGACGGCGTGCCTGCCGGTTCGGCGGATCGGATCCTTTGCAACCCGCCGTTCCATCAGTTGCAGGCCATCACAGACCACATCGCCTGGCAGATGTTCAGCGACGCCCACCGGGTGTTGCCCAAAGGGGGGGAACTCTGGATAGTGGGCAACCGCCATCTGGACTATCACAACAAGCTCAAGCGCCTGTTCGCCAACGCACAAGTCGTTGCGTCGAACAGCAAATTCGTTATTTTGAAAGCCATCAAACGTTAAACGCCATCAAACGCGAAAGGAAACCCATGATGAAAAAGTCACTCTTGCTGCTGGCCGCCCTGATGCTGGGTGGTTGTGCGACTCACTGGCCGGAGAGCGCCCTGCTCAATCCGCAGGTGATCCCCTCCAACCAGCAGTACTACTCGGGCAACCGCATCACCCTGGAAGGGGTGGACAAGCGTGAAGCCGCCTACGTCTTCTCCATCAAGAAAAAAGAGAAGGCCGCGGTACTGGTCAACAGCAGCCAGCCCCTCAACAGCCTGCTGGCGGAGAAGCTCGCCGAAGGGCTGCGCAGCCAGGGTCTGGAAGTAGGCAACAGCGGCACCACCAACCTGACCCTGGCCATCTCCACTGCCGCAGTCACGGTAGAAGAGAAGACCTTCACCTATGTCACCAAGTCCCGCGTCAGCCTGCAGGTGATCGCCGACTTCCAGGGCAGCAAGCTGACCAAACAGTTCAACATGTCCTCCAGCAAGGAAGGCCCGGGCGAGCCGAGCATGGCCGAACTGGAGTCCACCCTGAACCAGCAGCTGGGCAGCGTACTGCAGCAGATCATGGCTGACACCGCCCTGCGCGGTTATCTCAAGGGTCAGCCGAGCTGAGCAAGGAGCGAATAAATGAAAAAACTCTGGTTACTGGCCATGCTGATCGCCCCGCTGGCGTTCGCCGGCCCCAAGGTCAGGATGGAGACCAACCACGGCAACATAGTAGTGGAGCTGGCCTCCAAGCAGGCGCCGCAGACGGTGAAGAACTTCCTGCGCTACGTGGCCGATGGCAGCTATGACGGCAGCATCTTCCACCGGGTGATCCAGGACTTTGTGGTGCAGGGGGGCGGCTACAACCAGCAGTTCCAGCAACTGCCCACCTTCGACCCCGTGGTCAACGAGTCCAAGGGCGGCCTGCCCAACAAGCGCGGCAGCATCGCCATGGCCCGCACCCAGGCGGTCGACAGCGCCACTCGCCAGTTCTACTTCAACCTGGTCGACAACAACAACCTCAACGCCAATGCCGGCGCCGGTTACACCGTGTTCGGCCAGGTGGTGCAGGGCATGGAGGTACTGGACAAGCTGGCCCAGGTGCAGACCGGTTACAGCCCCATCCTGCGTGCCAACGACGTGCCCACCAGCCCGATCATCCTGAAGAAGGTGGTCCTGCTGGCGGACAAATAACGCGGAGCGGATCACAATCCGTCATCCCCGCGGTCCGGGTCGCCGGCGCCCCTTTCTATACTCTGGCCTTGCCCCGATATCCGGGGCCAGGCCCACGAGAGGAGAAGGAGGTTCCGGTGACTTGCAACGACTACATCGCCCAGCACGCCATCCCGCTGGCCCAGACGGTTCGTCACTTTCTGGCACGAGAGATCCCTTATCAGCAGCTGGAAGATCTGAGCTGGCAGCTGTTGTCCCACTGGCAGGATCTGCCCCATGTCCCCGCCGACAAGACCCCGGCCTCCGAGCAGGAGGGGGTGTTCTGGCACCTCCTGCACAGCCTGCATCAATGGGATGAACGGCAAATCATCGCCGACGTCTGGCTGCGCCTGCAGCTGATGGAGTGCGCCAATTTCCTGACCACGGACGGGCCGCTGCCGCGCCACTGCATCGGCCTGCGCCCCTGAATATAGTGCCCTCCCCTACCCGGCTTGCCTTGGCTATCCAACCCGAACCTGACAAAATGGCGCAATTTTCCCAGAGGAGTCAGGTATTTGAACACTGTCCGTACACCGAGCTGGCGAGACTCGCTCGCCGTCTACCTTGAGACTCGGGTTCTCATCCTGTTTGCCATGGGGTTCTCTTCCGGCCTGCCGCTGCTGCTGGTGTTTGGCACCCTCTCGTTCTGGCTGCGCGAAGCGGATGTCAGCCTGACCGACATCGGCTACATGAGCTGGGTAGCACTGGCCTACGGTTTCAAGTGGTTGTGGTCACCGCTGGTGGATCGGCTGCCGCTGCCACTGCTCTCCCGCTGGCTGGGCCGGCGCCGCAGCTGGATGCTCTTCTCCCAGTTGCTGATCGCCGCCTCGCTGGTGGGCATGGCCTTCTGCGATCCCAAGACCCAGCTCGCCCAGCTGGCCCTGTTTGCCCTGCTGGTGGCCTTCGCCTCCGCCACCCAGGACATCGTCATCGATGCCTATCGCATCGAGTCGGCCCCCGAGCGGCTGCAGGCGGCCATGGCGGCCTCCTACATGACTGGCTACCGGCTCGCAATGATCATGGCCGGTGCCGGCGCACTGGCGCTGGCCGCCTGGCTCGGCAGCAACGACGGCTACGACTATCGCGGCTGGCAGCTCACCTATCTGCTGATGGCGGGGCTGATGTCCCTCGGCGTCATCACCACCCTGTTCTGCCACGAACCCGTCATCGATCTCGCCGCCCAGAATGAGCAACAGGCGACCCGCAAGACCCTGCTGCTCGCCCGTGGCTGGCCGGCTGGGCTGGCCGGTCTCGGCGCCTGGAGCTACGAGGCAATCTGGTGCCCGTTTGCCGATTTCTTTCGCCGTTACGGCGGCTCCGCCCTGCTGATCCTCGGGCTCATCGCCTGCTATCGCATCTCGGACGTGGTGATGGGGGTGATGTCCAACAGCTTCTATGTAGACATGCAGTTCAGCAAGACCGAGGTGGCCACCATCACCAAGGTGTATGGGGTCATCATGACGCTGGTTGGGGCCGCCCTCGGCGGCGTGCTGGTGATGCGTTTTGGCACCCTGCGCATCCTGTTCCTCGGCGCCCTGCTCACCGCCAGCACCAACCTGCTGTTTGCCCTGCTCAATGAAGTGGGCCACAACCTCGAGCTGCTGACCCTGATCATCTCGCTGGACAACCTCAGTGCCGGCATCGCCACAGCTGCCTTCGTCACCTATCTGTCGAGCCTGACCAACGTGGCCTTCTCCGCCACCCAGTACGCCCTGTTCAGCTCGGTGATGCTGCTGCTGCCCAAGCTGCTGGCGGGCTTTTCCGGCCGCTTCGTCGAGCAGTTCGGCTACAGCAGCTTCTTCATCAGCACCAGCCTGCTTGGCATTCCTGTGCTGATCCTGATCGTGTTGGTTGCCAAACGAGGAAGTGCCTTGTTACCGCAATCGGACAAATAGCAAGCGTTTGCGTAAAATTGGGGGTGATTAGATTCACACTTCCGAATAAAGTTCCCTGGTGCTGGTTTATCCGGTGAATTTATTTGGCTAGAATCCCTTCCGCTCCTTGTGGGCAGGCTACGGAAAACCTCAACTAACGCACAAGAGACCAATAAAATGGCCAAATTTACCAAGACTCTGATCGGTGCCGGTCTGCTGGCTGCCGCCGCTACCCCGGCTTTCGCTGCTGACTACAGCGGTGACATCCACAAGAATGACTACAAGTGGATGCAGTTCAACGTCATGCACACCATCGACCAACGTCCTTTCACTGCAGGTGCTGAAGATTACAACGACACCTACTTCGAAATGGAATTCGGTGGTCGTTCCGGCCTGTTTGACCTGTACGGTTACGTCGACGTCTTCGATATCTTCGACTCCCGTCACAGCGACAAGCACAAGGGTCAGAACCTGTTCATGAAGTTTGCGCCGCGTATGTCTCTGGATGCGCTGACTGGTAAAGATCTCTCCTTCGGTCCGGTGCAAGAGGTTTACATCGCCTCTCTGAACAACATCGGCGACAACCAGATGGAAAACATGATCGGTCTGGGTGCTGATGTACAAGTGCCTTGGTTCGGCAAAGTGGGCATGAACCTGTATGCTCGTCACGCCACCGAAAACCAGTTCTTCACCGAAGAAGAGGGTGAGTGGAACGGTTACTGGTTCGCCATGAACTGGTTCAAGCCTTTCTACACCTTCAGCAACGGCAGCTTCGTCTCCTATCAGGGTTACCTGGACTACGCTTTCGACCTGGACACCCACAACCGTGCTGACCGTACCAGCGACAACCTGGCTACCTTCCACGGTATCTACTGGCACTCCGACCGCTACGCCGTCGGTTACGGCCTGAAGTACTTCATGGATGCCTACGGCACCAAAGACGGTTCCACCGCCTACGACGGTACCCCGTGGAAGAGCTCTGGCTTCAGCCACTACTTCTCCGTTACCTACAAGTTCTAATCGAACGGGTATCAGGGATACAAAAAACCGGAGCAGCTGCTCCGGTTTTTTTATGGCTCGATGGCGGCGAACAGGGAGAGCCACACCCTCCCCGGCCATCCATCAGTCGCGGAAATTCTGGAACTGCATCGGCTGACCCAGCTCGGCACCACGCACCAGCGCCATGGTCTCCTGCAGATCGTCGCGCTTCTTGCCGGTGACCCGTACCTCATCGCCCTGAATGGCGGCCTGCACCTTGATCTTGGAATCCTTGATCAGCTTCACCAGCTTCTTGGCAACTTCCTTGTCGATCCCCTGCTTGAACTTCACGGTCAGGTGGAAGCGCTTGCCGGAGTGAACGCTGTCACCCACGTCCATGGAGCTGTTCTCGATGTTGCGCTTGAGCAGGGCACCGCGCAGGATCTCGACCATCTGCTTGAGCTGGAAATCGGCATCGGCCTCCAGTTTGACCTCTTCCTTGTTCAACTCGAAGCTGGCTTCAACACCACGAAAATCGAAACGGGTCGCCAGTTCACGATTGGCGTTGTCGACGGCGTTCAACACCTCGTTCATTTTGACTTCAGAGACAATATCGAATGACGGCATAGTGGGCTCCTCATGTTGCGCTATAAGGGGGCAAATCTACCAGAATTACGGCAAATTTGCTGATTTCGATGGGACTGCTCTGCTAGAATCCCCTGCGCACAGGAATGGCGAGACCCGTTAGAACCTGTTCAGTATCTGTCGCGAGAGGTCGAAAGCCAGGTGAGGCGCAGCGCAGAAGCCCGCTTGTATATGAATACATGGGCTTCCGGCTTCACATGCGCAAGCCTCGTACAAGCCTTGATCACGACCTCGCAGCAAGATCATGAACCCGTTCCAGGTGTCCGCCAGGCGACATCTTCACTTATCCCCGGCAGGTGGTTGACTGGAATGCAGCCCCTACCTTGATTGAGTCTCTCCATGCCAAGCGGATCACGCGATTACAACCTGACACACAGTCGACACACCCCCTCTCCCCAATGGACCCTGCTGGGCTGCGGCGCCCTGGGCGGTGTGTTTGCCTCCCTGTTGACTCAAAGCAGCCAGTACACCCGCGTCTTGCTGCGCGAGCGCTACCGCGCCACCCTGCACCCCGGCATCGACTTCACCTCGCTGGAGGGCAACACCCAGCTCATCAACATCGAGCGCGGCTTCGTCGACCAGCCGGGTCAGATCCAGCGGTTGCTGGTGATGACCAAGGCCGGCCAGGTCATCGAGGCGCTGACCCCGCTGGTGGGCCAGCTGGCAACCGACGTGCCCATCGTGCTGCTGCACAACGGCATGGGGATCGCCGAACAGGTGGTCGCGCTGTTCCCCCACAATCCGGTCATCGCCGGCGTCACCAGCCACGGCGCCATGCAGAGCGGCCACTTCGTGTTCCGCCACACCGGCAAGGGCGAAACCTGGCTAGGCCCGGTCAACGAGGCGGCCAGAGCCCATGCCGCTCTCGCGGACGAGCTGGCGGCCGCCCTCGGCCAGGCCGGCTGGGATGAGCATATCCAGGCGCGCCAGTGGCAGAAGCTGGCGGTCAACTGCGCCATCAACCCGCTCACCGCGCTCTACAAACTCAAGAATGGCGAGCTGGCCGGCCCGCGCTTTGCCGATGCCCTGCAGCAGATTTGCGTGGAAGTGGCGGACGTGATGCAGGCCGAAGGCCAACCGACCGGCAGCGACGAGCTGCTGCGCCGGGTTATGACGGTGGTGGAGCTCACCGCCGACAATTACTCTTCCATGTATCAGGACATGGAGCAGGGGCGCGAGACCGAGATTGAGGCCATCACCGGCTTCCTGCTGGCCCGGGCCGCTTGCCACGGCATCGCGGTGCCGGTCAATCAGGGTCTCTATCAGGCCATCAAAGAGAAGCAGTGAGCCCATCGGGCTCGCCAACGCAAGGAGCAACGGATGAGCGTACTGGTACTGGTGGCCCCCGGGTCGGAAGAGATCGAGACGGTCGCCATCGTCGACACCCTGGTGCGCGGGGCCATCGAGGTGGTGCTGGCCTCCTGCTGCCCCGCCGGGCAGCGCCAGATCAGGGCCTCCCGCGGGGTACAGCTGGTAGCGGATTGTCACCTCGACGAGCTGGCGGATCAGGAGTTCGAGGCCATAGTGGTGCCGGGCGGCCTGCCCGGCAGCGAGGTTATCCGCGATACGCCGCGCGCCATCGCCCTGCTCAAGGCACAGGCGGCAGCGCAGCGCTGGCGGGCAGCCATCTGCGCTGCCCCCGCCGTGGTGCTGCTGCACCACGATCTGCTGGGGGAAGCCCGCGCCACCTGCCATCCCGGCTTTCAGGCCCGTCTGCCCGCGGCGCAGCTCAGTCACGCGCGGGTGGTGACCGATCAGGCTCATCACCTCATCACCAGCCAGGGGCCGGGCACCGCCATTGAGTTCGCCCTCGAGCTGGTGCGGGTGCTGCGCGGTGACGAGGCTGCCCGCGCGGTGGCCGGCCCCATGGTGCTGCCCCCTCGCTCATGCCCTGAGTAAATTGCCCTCTCGCAATGACAGAGCGCCCCTTGCCAATTGGCAAGGGGCGCTCTGCTTTGAGGCGAACTGCAAGCAGTCTGCCGGTTAAGCTCCGGCTCAACTGAGCATTTCGGGCCTGAGCTGCTCCATCAGCAGGTGGTTGTCGCTGTAATCCACCGGGATGGCCACCACCGCCGGCCCGCTCACCGCCATGGCGGCACGCAGGGTCGCTCGCAGATCCTCGGCGCAGGTGACGGCAAAGCCGGCCGCCCCGAACGACTCGGCATAGGCCTTGAAGTTGATGGGGCCAAAACTCACCCCTGAGCTGCGGCAGTACTTTTTCTCCTCCTGCATCGCCACCATGTTGTAGCCGTTATCGACCCAGATGATGTGCACTATGTTGGACTTGAGCCGCACCGCGGTCTCCAGCTCCATGCTCGACTGCATGAAGCTGCCGTCACCGGACACCGAGATGATCTTCTCCCCCGGGCGCACCATGGCAGCCCCGATGGCCCAGGGCAGCGCCACCCCCATGGTCTGCTGACCGTTGGAGATGAGCACCTGGCGGGCCCGGAAGCTGTAGAGGTAGCGGGCAATCCAGATGTGGAAGCTGCCCATGTCCACGCACAGGGTCATGTCCTGCCCGATGATGTCCTGCAGCTCCTTGACGATGCGCAGCGGATGGATGGGGGTCCCCCCCAGCCGGCCGGCATGTTCGGCGAGCTGATGGCGCTGGGCGCGGATCTCGCCGAGCAGCGCGGTAATGGCCGGATCCCGCGCCAGCGGCTGGTGCAGCATCCGGGTCAGCCGCGCCAGGTTGGCGCTGATGGAGCCCACCAGCTCCACCGCCGGGCAGTAGCTGCTGTCGATCTCCGCCGGCAGCGCATCGATGTGCAGCAGCTGGCGCTCACCGGTGCCGTTCCACAGCACGGGATCGTATTCGATGGGGCTGTAGCCGATGCAGATCACCAGATCCGCATCCTGCAGCAGCTTGTCCCCCGGCTGGTTGTTGAACAGCCCCACCCGTCCGGCGAAGTCGTCAAAATGGTGGGTATCCACCACCCCGGCCGCCTGATAGGTACCGGTCACCGGCAACCGGCTCTTGTCGAGGAAGGCGCGCACCGCGAGGGAGTTCTCCGGCCGGCTGGCCAGCAGGCCGAGCAATACCACCGGCTTGCGAGCCCGCGCCAGCAGACTCAGCGCCCGATCGATGCCGCTCTCGTCGGCTGCTCCCGGCTCAGGGATGGCGCTCGGCACCAGGATGGCGCCGTCGGTCGGCTCGTTGATGATGTCCATCGGCAGGCTGACGAAGGCCGCTCCGGGCCGCCCCAGCTCGGCGCTGCGAAAGGCGTTGGCCATCACTTCGGAGAGGGCCGAACCGGTGCCCACCTGGGCGCTGAACTTTGTGACCGGCCGGCACAGGCTGACGGTATCCAGGCTCTGGTGGGTTAGCTTGAGGCCATCGGCCCGCCGCACGGCACCGCCCAGCGCCACCATGGCATCCCCTTCCGAGGTGGCGGTGGCAAGGCCCGTGATGAGGTTGGCGCAACCCGGCCCCGAGGTCACCAGCGCTACCCCCGCCTTACCGGTCAGCCGGCCGACCGCGGCGGCCATGAAGGCGGCATTCGCCTCGTGACGCACCACTATGGTCTCGATGGGAGAGTCCTCCAGCGCATCGAATACCCTGTCGATCTTGGCCCCGGGAATGCCGAACACCTGCTTGACCCCCTGCGCCTCCAGATGGCGCACCACCAGTTCGGCCCCACAGGCCCAGTGTTGATTTTCCATGATGTCACTCCTTGTTAAGCGAAGGGCTCAGCCTTCGGCGGCGCGGATGGCGCGGTCCAGATCGGCGGGATTGAGGTCGGCCTGCTGAAAGGCCGGATTGCGAGGCAGCTCGATATTGAGATGTTGCACCACGGCCAGCTGCAGTTGACCGTGGCCCATGGCGTAGTCGAGGATATGGCCGCCGCCCCGGCGATCCTCGGTGATGAAGTGCTCGTGATAGCCGGCCACGTTGATCCCCTGCACGAAGGGCGGGCAACGAAAGCCGACCAGGGTGCCGCGCCGCTGGCTGAACGAGAACAGCGGCTGTGCCTCGATGGCCTCCAGCATGGGCTTGTAGGGGGGATGCTGGCAGGGAACGGTGCGCACCTGCGCCTGCTCGAACAGGCCGTCGAGTCGAAAGGCGACAAAGACGTTGTCGGTGCCCACCAACCGATCCACCCACTGGTGGATCTCCTCGCGACTCAAGGGGTGATCGAAGCGGCGCTGCAGGCAGGGGCGAAAGTGGGTCATCACCGCAAACGGGGTCTTCTGCTCGGCGCGGGCCGGACGGGCCGAGCCGTCAGCCTTGAGCTGGTGGATCTGGCGTTCGAACGCAATCAGCTCGCCGTCGAGCCGGTTGAAGGTCCCGAGGCCGAAGTCACCGTGGCGCAGCAGATCGGCCATGGTGGTCTCCCCCTCGTAAACCCCCGCCAGCAGGGCACTCATCAGGGAGCTCTGGTAGACCTCGCCGCCCCCCTGGCGAGCCTGCCAGCGAGCAAACTGCTGGCTGATCTCGATGGCGCAGTCACATGATGAATTGGTTTCCATTTGGATTTCACCTCCAATCCTGTTAGGTTGGCAAATCAGGATTCAATAGTGACCAAGATCACAGTTTGATACCAATATCCAAACCCATCAGCTTCGAGACGTACCAGATATGGAATTCCGTTACCTGCGCTACCTGGTGGCCGTGGCAGACAAACAGAGCTTTACCCGCGCCGCCGAGGCGCTGGGCATGGCCCAGCCGCCGCTCAGCCAGCAGATCCGCAAATTCGAACAGGAGGTGGGCACGCCGCTGTTTCACCGGCTGACCCGCAGTGTGGAGCTGACCGAGGCGGGGCTGAGTCTCTATCAGGATGCCAAGGGGATACTGGCGCAGACCGAGCAGGCCATGCAGAAGGCCAGGCGCATCGCCCGCGGCCAGCTGGGTTCGCTGCGCCTCGGCTTTGCCGGCTCCACCGTGCTGCACCCGAGCGTGCTGCAACTCATCCACGACTTTCGCCAGGCCTGGCCGGAGGTCAGCCTGCACCCCATCGAGAACAGCATGCCCAACCTGGTGCGCGACCTGGTGAGCGAGGAGCTGGATGCCGCCATCCTGCGCCTGCCCTGCAGCAGCAGCTCGGCGCTGGCCCACCACCTGATCGATGAGGAGGAGATGCTGATCGCCCTCCCCCCGCACCATCCGCTGGCCGGCAGTGGCGCCATCCCCATCGAGGCGCTGGCGCAGGACCCCTTCATCCTGTTCCCGCGCGAGATCGGGCCCGGACTGCACGACGCCATCACCCAGCGCTGCCAGCGGGCCGGCTTCAGCCCCCGCCTAGGCAGCCAGAGCCCGCAGGTGATCTCCACCGTCGGCATGGTGCAGGCCGGTTTCGGGGTCGCCATCATCCCGCGCTCGGTCAGTGAGCTGCACCCCCACGGCGTCAGCTATCACCCCATCGCCGCCGAGCCGCTCACCACCCGCATCAGCCTCGCCACCCGCCGTCATCCCCGCCAGAAAAGCCTGCAGCATCTGATTGGGCTGATCCCGCGCCAACCTTGAATCAACGTCATGTAGAGCTTGATGATAAAGAGGGGGACTTTAGAGACAGGGGCTGGTTACAAGGCTGTGCAGAGTCTCTGTCAGCATATATTTTTGATAGGATAACGATACGGCTCCATTATGGCACTCACACGACCCCACATGACCAACTCGCACCAAAGGTTGCTCTATGGCAATCAAACCTATGGTGTGCCCTTTAAAGTGAGTAGGAAAATATAGCAGTGATATCTACTGGGTATGGCCAGCGCCCGTCCAGCCTTGGGGTACTAGGTATATAACTGTCAGGTTTGACTTACTCCAGGCTTGTTCGCCAGTTGCTCAAACGCGAGAGTTCTTGATTGACAGGTAAATTTGACCTTTTCTTGCCCCAAGTCGATTGCAGCAACCATTTATCTAGCCCCGAGCATTTTAAAATATTGAACAGCACAGCAAACCTAAGTAAACATCAACAAGCGAGAGCCTCTTTAAAATTACTTGATAAGCTCATCTAGCCTTCTTGGTACGCCTACATCCAGAGAACTGTGAGGTGCTCTATTTAATGAAAGAATAGTCTTGAATTCTCTATATTCTTGGC
Organism: Aeromonas sp. s5; assembly: GCF_040907865.1. NCBI lineage: Bacteria > Pseudomonadati > Pseudomonadota > Gammaproteobacteria > Aeromonadales > Aeromonadaceae > Aeromonas > Aeromonas sp. s5. Next base: position 9,868 of record NZ_JBFOCO010000023.1, on the reverse strand, counting down.
AATTTAATATTGAAAGCAAAGACACCAATATTTTATTTAATTCATTTTTATAGCAGTAAAAACTTGCAAACCCTGAGTAACCAAATGGAATAGTTTCGAATTGAACGAAGGCCATATTACTGACCACTTTAATTACATTAACTTTATTTTTGTTGAACAATGTATATTCTACACTTTCCTCCTTTTTGAAATCAGTGAAGAAAATTGCAAAAAGGGCCATGCCACCAGCACCGACCAAGGATAACGGGCCTAATACGGCCACGGCCATAACACATACAAGTACACCTAACCAAGCCAATCCTCGGACTACTTTATAAGCTACATCAGGAATAGCATCCTGATAAATAGCAATAAGCCCTTCAGAGGTAAGTCGGTAATGATAATTTTTATCCGCCATGACCAAGTAACGAAAATAGAGGGCTAGCCCCCCGCCCATCACAATAAATCCCCAACCTAGAGATATCATATTATCGCCTGACGCTAACCAAGCACCAAACAAGATCAAAATCCCTATTGGTATTGATATGATCAGCCAAGTGTGAGGGCTTCTCACTCTAATGTTCCACTCATGTAACGTAGGAGCCTCACGCACCCTTTTTTGATTGGTATCGATAATACGTTGTTGCTCCTCATGCGGTAGCACATGAAAAGGGGTTTCCTGCTCGCTCACCTCGATTACCTCATTCACCTTGTCCATCAGTTATTCCCCAGCTTGCCGACCACCAACGCGGGCATTTTACCCAGATCGCCACTGCAACTACCACTCTTGAAAATATGCTCCCGCAGAATCATACCCTCGAAATAAACTAACTCCAGTTTGATAGCCGAATTGGTATCAATCCCCAGCGGCAGGGTATAAACCATGCCACCCAAACTTCCGAATTGTGGCTCAAGAAGATCGCCGGATACTAAGCCAGCTTGTCCACCGAAAAAACTGGCCTCCTAGTGAATAGCAATAACAGTTATTTCTCAATGGCAGTCGAGACATTAGAATCAAATCATTGGATGACCTTTTATATTTTTTATATCGACACACCTGATTTGGTTTTTAATCATTTCAATAACACGTTCAAAATCCTCAGACTTACAATATAAATTGTCGCTATATGCGACTTTAAAGGGGGTGGATTCAAATCTCAGTGCCTTTTTCCTATTATAAATAGAAAGCGTGTAGGGCCAGTCTTTTCTAAACATGGTTTCATGCTCTGAAACTTCACTCTTAAAGTCAGTGAAAAACACCGCAAAGAGCGCCATGCCGCCTGCACCAACCAGGGCTAATGGCCCCAATACAGCCACTGCCATCACACAAACCACCACACCAAGCCAAGCCAAACCACGCACTATAGTGTAGGCAGCCTCTGGAATAGCATCCTGATAGGTGACGATAACACCTTCTGTTGTGAGCCGGTAATGATAGTTTTTATCTGCCAACCATAAGTAACGAGTAAAGGCCGCAACTATTGCCCCCATGATAATAGGGGCCCAACCAGCATCATCATCGCTATACACTAGCCATATACCAATAGACATCATAATACCAACTGGGATTGAAATAACTAGCCAAACAAAAGGTGTTTCTACCCTAATATTCCACTCATGTAGCGTAGGGGCTTCACGCACTTTCTTCTGATTAGCATCGAGAATGCGCTGTTGGTCTTCCTGCGATAATAGATGAAAAGGGGTCTCCTGCTCGCACGCTTCAACTACCTCGCTTACCTTGTCCATTATTTATCCCCTTGCTTACCGACCACCAACTCGAGCATGGTACCCAGATCGCCGCTGCTGCTATTCAATGTGACTGGGCCACCACTGCTACTGCTGCCCTTGAAAAGAAACTTCCGCTGAATCATGCCCCCGAGATAACCCAGATCCAGTTTGATGGCCGAATTGGTATCAACCCCCAGCGGCAGGGAATAGACCATGTCATCCCAGCGCCCACGTAGCGTCTCTATCACCTTGGGTTTCATTGCAGCCAGATAACGGTCCAGCTCCTGTTTGGAGCGCGCGGGGATCATTTGGCCAGCACTGGCAAGTGATTGCAAAGTGACATTTAACCCTATGGGTTGTCCTCGTAAATGGGCAGGGAGTGAGAGTTCCAACTGTCACTGGGAACGACCTGTGTCCATCCAGCCCTAAGGTGCGGTGCGTACCACAGTCAAACTGCCCCCTGACTTATTGACCAGCATTTCAAAAGAAACCAGATCATCTACGATAGACTGATTGCACCAGAGTTGATTGAAATCACCACTTTTTTGACACCAATAATTTCTCTATAACTGTCATATCTGACAAAAGTATTACTCGAAGGATTTACTTATTGATCTCATCCAGCCTTCTTGGCGTGCCAACATCCAATACACCAACGGGAGCTCTGCGAAGAGATAATTCACTTTTAAACTCTCTATATTCATCGCACCCAAGCTCCTTCATTAAACTTGATAAAATCCTATATAGCTCACCTTTATTGCAATATAAATAAGAGAACTCAAACCAACTGAATGGAATGATATCAAAGCGAATAAGGCTTCTATTTTTTACAACTTTCACAACATATTTTTTATCTTTATTAAAAACCGTGTATTCAACTGAGACTTTCTTTTCGAAGTTAGTAAAAAAAACAGCAAAAAGTGCCATTCCACCTGCACCAACCAGTGCTAACGGTCCCAATACAGCCATAGCCATCACGCAAACCACCACCCCAAGCCAAGCCAAGCCACGCACTATGGTGTAGGCCATTTCGGGAATGGCATCTTGATAAGTGGTGATTAAACCTTCTGTCGTTAGCCGATAATGGTAATGCTTATCAGCCATAACCAAATAGCGCAAATAGGGGAACATAATCACCCCCACTATAATAAAAACCCAGCCATTGGATGAACTGTTCCATAACATTCCCGCACCGATAAGTATAGGTGTACCGATCAACAAAAATATAAAAACAGGAACAAAAGACTCTCTAACCCTTATTTCCCATTCATGTATCGTCGGTGCCTCGCGTACTCTTTTCTGATTCTTAGTGTTGATTTCATGCTGCTCTTCCTGCGATAGTTGATGAAGAGGGGTTTCCTGCTCACTTACCTCAGCCATTACATTCACCTTATTCATTATTTATTTCCTTGGTTGCCAACTACCAAAGCCGGCATTTTTTCCAGTTCACCACTACTTGTATCCAATGTGATGGGGCCGTTGTTATTTCCGCTGCCCTTGAAGATAATTTCCCGCTGGACCATACCGCCCATATATCCCAGTTCCAACTTGATGGCACTATTGGTAGCGATACCCAAAGGTAGGGTATAGACCATGTCATCCCAGCGGCCTCGTTGTGTTTCCAGCGTCTTGGGCTGCATCGCAGCCTGATAGCGCGCCAGATCCTCTTTGGAGCGTACCGGCACCATCTGGCCAGCTCTGGCAAGTGGTTGAGAAGTGACATTTAACCCTATTGTTTGTCCTCGCAAATGGGCGGGGAGCGAGAGTTGCAACTGCCACTGGGGGCGACCGGTATCCATCCAGCCCTGAGGCCTGGAGCGAACTACAGTCAGGCTAGCTCCAGGCTTATTGACCAGCATTTCAAAGCGAGCCAGTTCGTCTTCCGAGGACCAATTGGCAGGCTGCTTACCCCAGGTAGATTGTAATAACCACTTTTCCAGATCCGAGCGTTTAAAAATATTGAGCAGCACGGTCAACACCAGATAAGCGGCACCTAGCACAAAGAGTCCAACCAGCATCCAGGGCGCAAAGATCGCTGCGATTGATGAGAAACCCAATCCATTCCCCAGCAGATAGAAGAGCTGTGCGCCAAAGATGATTCCTTGCCCCAGCAATACTCCTGCTTTCATCTGCAAGAGCGTCTTTTCCATATCACTTATCAGGGGATCCTTGCTGGCCTGGAAGGTGTCCCACATCTCTGCCCCGGCAGCCACCATTCCCAATCCAGCAAAAGCTAACATCCGCATAGAGAATGACTTAATCAAAGCTCCACTCTCACTTCCCAGCACATCACTAATAGGCAATGATGTCAGTGTTTTACCGTTAATTACTAGAGGTTTTAGCTTCTCCCAAACAGCCCCCTGATAGAGCGCGGCGATGGCATTGCCCGTCCAGGCGAAGGCAGAGCCCAACTGCATATTTGCCCGTTCCCGACCGATGGACTGGGCGTTTTGCGCCGTCCCTGCGATGACCACTGTGAGATTCCAGAGGTTGAGCAGGGCAACCAGCCCGCCAAAGGTCGCCAGATTGGGAATTCTCTCGTTCATGGCCGTGATGCGTTGATTCACGCCGCTACGCACGCTCGCCAGATAGTCGCCGATATATTGTCTGGCTTGTTGCTGGTAGAGATCGCCTTTCAGCTTCACCAGCAGGGGCATTTCGCTGGCAATCAGGGTATCGAGCTGTTGCTGCAAGGTTTTTAGCTGACCGTTGATGGCCTTCACCGTGGTACTGCGCCCGGGAGGGGGGGAGCTGATGGCCGACATCTCTTTGACAATGATCCAGACCTTCTGCTGGAAGCGGTTGTGGAGCATCCGATAGTCTCGGTTCACCTGCAGCGGCTGGTCGCCGAGCAGGGATTCCAGCAATACGAGCCTGAGGTTGCCTGCCAGGCTGTTCTTCCAGGCATGGGGCAAGATGGCCGCCATGATTTGGGCGTGAGCCCCCTTGGCCATGGATTTTCCAGCCACTTTCATGGCTTCAATGACGGCTTCGATCGTCTGGAACCAGGATTTTTGCTTGAATCTCTCGTCCCCCAGTAGCGTCTCCAGATCAGCCGGTCTGCCAAAGAGTGCTGTCATATCGCCAGAGGAGGTGCTGAGCCAGGCATTGTCTACCGTCAGCTCGCTCAATCCCTTGTGCAACGCGGCATCAAAGCCATAAGGGGCTAGCGCCAGCAAGTTGTCGCGGCTCTTTTCGCCCAGCAGTTTCTCCAGCGCTTTCTTCCTCTCCTCCGTGCGGCAGCTAAGAGAGAGAACCGGCCCGGCCTCGGCAAACAGGGTCTGCAGATAGGCTTGTCCCTTGGGTGTTCTGTTGTCCAGACCAAAGGGCAGCGGATCGGCCTTGAGGCGGGCCACACCGTTGAACAGATCTTCATGAGCCCGCGTCAAGGCCAGCTCCAGCTCATTGAGTGGCACCTGGTACTGCTTGATAAACGCATTGAGCCCGCTCCAGTTGACCTCATCCTGGAAGGCTGCGCGCTCTTTCCATTGGGCGACCTGTTTTTGGGATGGGTTGAAACCATACTGTTCTCGCAAGATTTTCAGCTTCTCATCAGCCCGTTTCTCCATGGGGGAGTTGATCCGCACCATCCCGGGCTCTGCCGTCATGCTCTCCATGTCGGCGAGGTAGCGATCCCCAAGATAATCATCCAGCGCCTCTTCAAAGGCCTGGGTCCTGGCGACATTGCCCCTGACGGAGGCGGGTAACTCCTTCTCGTCGAGCCGCACCCTGGCCAGGTTGCGCGTGACCTCCGCCATCATCAGCTTGTGGCTGTTGACCTTGATGGTGGCATCACCTTTCCCCAGCAGTGCTTCGCGCTTGGCAAGCAGTTGATTGACCTTCATGGAAAGGTCGGCAAGGTCGGCCAGCGGGTCCTCCAGAGCGACCACCATGGCGCTCTTGGGATCCGGTATGCCCGCCTTGTAGGCAGTCGGTAAACTCGCAGGTTTGTGAGCCAGCAACTTGATCCCCTGCTTGTCCTCTTCGGCAGGCTTGGCAAGAGGGGTAGAAGAGAGCACAAATCCCTTGTTGGACATCCCCAGGTCCGCAACCTTGTCAAGCACATCTGGCAGACCGCAATGAGGGGCCTTCATGGTGCTGGCAAAACTGCCCAGTTTCACCTGCCGCATCCAGGTGGTGCGCAAACCGCCGCTCTTTTCCATCTCATGCTTGATGCGCCCCGTCCAGCGCTGGGGAGAATAAGCGAGGGAGAGGGTATGGCTCGCCGGGTAGAGCAGATGCCCCTTGCTTCCCTTGCTCTGGTTGATGAAGGTCGATCCTTTTATCTCGTACTCATCAAATGTCTTGGTCTTTTCGTCATACACATAGAGCCAGCCATCACGCAGTTGGCGCAAGGCATAACCGCTCTCTTTCAACTTGAGAGGCACCACAAAGCCTGCTCCGGCGGGGACTGGGTGAGGCTGCTTTTGTGGCGGGGAGAACGGCTCATCCAGGGCATAACGCACCGGGATGATGGCAATCTTCTTGTTCTTGAGCGGACAGACTCCTGCCGGGCTCTTGCTGTCGGTCGTGTTTGCACACTGGGCGGCTTGATTGGGCGTACTCATGCGTCTTGATCCTTGTTGCTCAATGCGGCAGCAAGCTCGGCGGCCTGCTCGATACGTTGCGAAGGGGTCTGGGGCGAACGCTGGGTAATCAACGCCTTGATCCGGGGATGCTCATCTTCATCAAACCAGTCACTGCCGAGATACCCCATCACATTGAAAAACAGCAGCAGATCCCGCTCGCTCTCGAATCCCTGGGCATAGGCGTAATCAGCCCAATGGGCAATCCACGCCATGGGTTCTGGCAGCGTCAGCATGCGAGCCCCAAACCAGGTGTGCATGTGTGCTCTTATCCCATCGAGGGTGTTCAACCAGCTCACCTCTCCCAGACGGCGCCACTGCACATCGGAAAGTCGCAGGCGCTCCCCCATGGGGGACCCCATTCCAGGCACGGCAACCTTGTGCTGCCACACCTGCCCCTCCCCCTGCCGGGTCGGGATCCAGACTTGAGCCACCCCCTGCCAGAGCCAGGGTTCATCATCCATAAACAGCCGCCACATGGTCTCCGGCATGGCCAGCTTGAGTAGAATCCTGCTGCCATAGGGACTCTCCACCTCGATTAGCTCACGCAGTCGCTCGGCCAACGGCAACAGAGCAAGAGGGGACGATAACAGGTAACCCCATGATGCATCGCGGTTTTGCATAAACCAATCCAGCAGATTGGGCGTTGCACATATCAGACAGGGGCTCACTTCTCGCAAGCTGTCCCAGGGGGCGTGAAGGTAAACGGGCTGATAGGAAGGAGATGCGTCCTGCTCGAACAACACTCGCTCAAGCGCGGGAATGCGCGCCCCATCTAGCAACAGATAGAGTTGCTCACCTCTGTTCAGTTCGATGTCGGGACGCTCTGCGACTAAAGCCATGGCCATCAGCCACCACCCTCCTGTCTGGCCAGTTGCTCACAGATCTCGCACACAGGTTCGGCAGACTTGAGCGTCGCAATCTGACGTGCGGGGTCCATGGGAGGGGGTGGCGCCACCACTTCAACCGCACCGGGCTGGATGGGCATCTGGCCACCCCAGCCGGAACCAGAACCCGGACTGCCGCCTGAATTCATCTTGATGGAGCCGCCACTGAGGGTAACGCCGCCGGCATCGAGCTTCACAAAGCTGCCGCCGACCTTGAGGGTCAACTCCGCACCGGCCTCCATCACGATCTTCATGCCCGCCTTGTGATGTACCTCGCTCCCCGCTTCCACCAGCAGGGACTGCCCCAGCTTCTGGTGCAGGCTGGCATCCACTGTCAGCGAGTAGTCAGCCTTCACTTGGTCGCGCTTCTCACCCTCTACCGTCAGGTGGTCGTTGGCCTTGATGCGGGTCACTCGCTCGTTGTCGATATCGGTGTGATGGTCGTGCTTGATGTGCCACGCCGCATCATTCTCGATAAGTACATTCAGGTCTTTCTGACCGTGGATATAAATCTCTTCCTGCCCCGCCTGGTCTTCAAAGCGCAGTTCGTTGAAACCCTCACCCTGGTGGGTCTCGGTACGCAGCACGGTGCGGGTCTTGTTGGCCGGTAACTCATACGGCGGGCGGTTGGTGGCGTGGTAAGTTCGACCCGTCACGATGGGCTGGTCCGGGTCCCCTTCCAGAAAACTCACGATGACTTCGTGGCCGATGCGCGGGATGGCCATCATGCCATACTGACCGCCCGCCCAGCCCTGGGAGACACGCACCCAGCAGGAGCTCTGGTCATTGGAGCTACTATATCTGTCCCACGGGAACTGCAGCTTCACCCGGCCGTGCTCGTCGCAGTAAATCTCCTCCCCCTCGGGCCCCACCACCATGGCGATTTGCGGGCCATCCACCATGGGTTTGTGAGGGGCCTCCGGGCTGCCGATGCGTGCCCGCCAGGTGGTGCTGGCTTTAACCACCCCAAATTCGTTGTGATAGACGGTCGGGCCGCTGCCCCCCTCCTCTTCCAGCGCCTGTGGCTGCCAGCCGGTGTGCTGAATACGCACGATTTGCCAGTCGGTGTTGAGGCTGCCGTTAGGGTGTTCGGTGAGCGAGAAGCTTTGCCCCGGCTGCAAGGCCGCGCAGTTGGACTTAGCCTGGCCCGCCACCGCATCATTGCGCAGCGCATCGAGCCTGTGCTGGGCAAAGGCCTTGCCGCTGCCATCCTGCTTGTAGCGACCCGGAAAGTCGAAGTGCTGGTAGGTATCCCGTTGATGCTCGAGCTCTACGCCCACCTTCTTGTGGGAGAGACCGTAGGCCGGGGTCTTGAAGCTGTAATCTTTGAGCTCCACATCCGAGGGGCGTACCGCCTCCCGGTAGTGGAACTGGCGCACATAGGGCCCCTGCTCGAGCGAGCGGTTGCCGAGATTGAAGAAGAGCTCGGGGCCGGCAGTCAGCGCGGCTGCATCATCGGCAAACACGATGCGGTGCTTGCCCGCTTCAAACTCGTGGAAGTAGAACAGCCCCTCTTCGGCGGCGAGCCGGTTCACGAAATCGAGGTCGGTTTCCCGGTACTGGACGCAGTATTCCCGCTTGGCGTGCTCGTTCTTGAGGGCAAAGGCATAGTCGGTGATGCCGTGCTCTTGCAGAAGAATGCTGAGGATTTCATCGGTTTTTTGTGCCTGGAAGATGCGGGAGTTCTGGCGCAAAGAGAGTCGCCACAGCGCCGGCTGTACCATGAGCTGATAGCGGGTGCGACGAAAGCCGCTGTCACCCTGCGCCATGTCACTCACCACCCCACAGACCCGGCGCTGCAGCTCGCCGTTGTACCACAACAGCAGCTCGCACGGCTGGTCCAGCACGGCGCCAAAGTCGATGTCGGGCTGGCTGCTTGCCAGCTCCAGGCGCAGGTTGAACGGCCGATTGAGCGCTTCATCCAGTGCAAACTCGGCCACCACGAAGGTGCTCTCAGGCAGGGCCCCCACCTTGACGGTAAATTGTAATCCTGTGCTGTCTGCCATGAAGCGCTCCTTAACCTGCCTGTCCGCTGCCTGAACCAATCACCACGCCGCCGCAGCCGCAGCCGACGGCGGTACCGGTCACGGCGATGGGTTGGCCGCCACACAGTAAAGTACGCAGGTGACCAGAGATGCGGCGCGGACGGAGGGGATGGTCGGATTTATCGTAAGGGGCCAGCGGCTTGCCATCGATTCTGGCAACTGTCGATGGGGCAATCCCATCCTGATCGGTGAGCATGTCACCGGACGATGCAATGGTGGAACACATGACGACTGGCCTCTGTTGTGCTTTGCAATAAGGTCGGCTCGCAGCCATATGGCAAAACACAAAAGCTCCGACCGCATCCAGCTGAACGGGTCGGAGAAAGCTTGCACTGGCCTGACGATGGCTGACACTGCCATCACCAGGCCATGGGGTGCACTACAAGGAATAACGGCAATCAGAGATCGAGAATTAGGCCTCGATCGGTGCGCGCCAGTCATCCGCACCGGAAGTACCGGCAACGGTGTGCTCCCAATCGATCTTGCGATAGGCCAGAGAGACCTGGATCAGCTGGGTGAAGTCAGACTTCGCCGGATCCTGGCAGTGCGGCATCTGGCAGTCGATGTCGACGATGGTGGCATCGGTCAGCACGGTAGAGAAGAAGTGCTCCTGCTTGCCCTCGACGGAGGTGCGGTACCACTT